>SFIY01000040.1 GCA_004555205.1 Clostridiales bacterium | reverse complement strand
CTTTCGGTTACCAAGGGATTCAGGCCAGAATCCGCCCTGCTTTTCAGCACCATTCTTGACTTTGTCGAAAATCGCTTACACAAAATTTTACGCCCGGCCCGTCTCTTTTTTTGTCCGCTGCCCTCCCCGTATGACTGCCGCACCCTGTAGGGCGGGACCCATGTGTCCCGCCGTCCCCTCCGTCCACACGCACCTCTTGCGATTCCATAGGGAACGGCGTCCTGTCCCGTTCCCCAGTCATTCCGTAGGGGACGACGTCCCCGACGTCCCATCAGCGCGGCAGCGCCGCGCTGTCATTCCGAGCCAGTGCTCACACTGGCGTGGGAATCCGTCTCCTCGCAGGGGTGGACAACTCTGTCCGCCCCGTATCCCCGCCGCAAAAAACACATTTGCCCCCCGTCCCGTCCCGGCGGCGCAAAAAAGTGACCGGCAGGTGCCGGTCACTTGGCTTTACAGATGAAACCGCTGCTTGTACTCCTCGAAGTACTGGGCAAAGGAGTGGGACTTCATGGCGCGGACGCTGGACAGGTACTCGTGGGTATCGAAGGAATCGGATTCCAGCTCGATGATGGCCACGGCCACATTGGAGCAGTGGTCGGCCACGCGCTCGTAGTTGGTCAGCAGGTCGTTGAACACAAAGCCCTGATTCAGCGTACAGGCGCCGGATTGCAGCCGATCCACATGGTGGGACTTCATTTCGTCGCACAGGCCGTCGATGATCTCCTCCAGCGGCTCCACCCGCGCGGCGCGCTGGGGATCGTTGTCCACGAAGGCGCTGACGGCGATGTTCAGAATCTCCTGCACAGCGGACTCCATCACGTCCAGCTCGTGGCAGGCCTCCGGCGAGAGCTGCAGGTTTTTGTCGTGTATCTCCTTGGCCGCCTCGGAGATGTTCAGCGCGTGGTCGGAGATACGCTCGAAATCGGAGATGGTATGCAGGAACTTGCTGACCTCCTCGCTCTGCGTCTCGGACAGGGACTTGCTGGTGATCTTCATCAGATAGGTGCCCAGCTTATCCTCATAGCGGTCGATGATGGATTCCGTCTCCGCCACCTGCCTGAAATCCTTGTCGGAGAACCGGCTGCGCAGGGACATGGCCATCAGCAGGTTCCCCTCCGCCCGCTGCGCCATGGCGTTCGTCACCAGGCGGCTCTGCTCGATGGACAGCGCCGGGTGCTGCAAAAAGCGCTCCTCCAGCCGATCCATGTCCTGCTCCTCCGGATGCGCGCCGGTATCCGGGAACAGCGCCTCCATCAGCTTCTCCATCAGCCCGATGCACGGCAGCAGCACGATGACCGTAGCCAGACGGAACAGGGTGTTCATCAGGGCGATGGACACCGAGGACATGACGGTACTCATGAATGTAAAGTGTACGATGGCGTTGACGCCGTAGAACAGCAGCGACCAGATCAGCACGCCCAACACGTCGATCAGCAGATAGATGAACGCCGTGCGCTTGCCGTGCAGATTGGCGCCCAGCGCGCTCAGCAGTACCGGCACGGCGGCGCCGATGGCGATACCCATGATGATGGGCAGCGCGATCTCGAAGGTGATGGCGCCGGTGACGGCCAGCGCCTGCAAAATGCCCACCGCGGCAGACGCGCTCTGGAGGATGCTGGTGAATACCACGCCCACCAGAATGCCCAGAATGGGGTTGGAAAAGCTGGTCAGGATGCGGATAAACGCCTCGCTCTCCCGCAGGGGCGACACCGCACCGGACATGGAAGACATGCCGTACATCAGCACGGCGAAGCCCAGCAGGATCTCGCCCACATGCCGGTTGGACGCCTTGCTGTTGAACATCCGCAGGATAATGCCGATCACGGCCACCACGCCGGTGAGCACTTCCGTGCTCAGCAGCTGCACCACGCCGCTGCCGCCCTCCAGCGAGGACAGGCACAGGATCCATCCGGTGACGCTGGTACCCACGATGGCGCCCATAATGACGCCGATGGCCTGCCGCACCTTCATCATACCGGAGTTCACGAAGCCCACCACCATCACGGAGGTGGCGGAGGAGGACTGGATCACGGCGGTGACGCCGGTACCCAGCAGAACGCCCTTCAGCGGCGTGCTGCTGAGCTTGTACAGCACCAGTTCCAACCGGCTGCCGGCCACCTTCTTCAGCCCCTCGCCCATCAGGGACATGCCGAACAGGAACAGCGCGATACCGCCAAGCAGTGTGACCACGTCTGCGATGCCCATAGCCCATTTCCTCCCATGATAATTCTTACTAATAGGTAGTATAGCAGGTTCGCGGGGGATTTGTCGACTGTAACCGTAAAAACAGTGGTAGAATTTTTACATTATTCTTTCCGCCGGATTGTGGTTCTTGTCAAATGGCGGCAAACCGGGTATAATCGCCGTAGTATGTAACGATAGGAAGTAGATATATGTTCAAGCATTGTGTGATCGTTTTTCTGGTGTCCATGGTACCGCTCATCGAGCTGCGGGGCGCCATCCCCTACGGCGTGGTGTACGACCTTCCCCTGTGGCTGACGTATATCATCGCCATCGCGGGCAATATGCTGCCCGTGCCCATTATCTACCTGTTCGCCCGCCGGGTGCTGCTGTGGGGCAAGGATAAAAAGCTGATCGGGCGCTTCTTCACCTTCTGTCTGGAAAAGGGCGAAAAGGCCGGGCGGAAGCTGCAGGCCAAGGCCGGGCGGGGTCTGTACTGGGCGCTGCTGCTGTTCGTGGGCATTCCGCTGCCGGGCACCGGCGCGTGGACGGGCACGCTGGCCGCCAGCCTGCTGGACATGGACTTCAAAAAAAGCGTGCTGGCCTGCATGGGCGGCGTGCTGCTGGCCGGCATCATCATGGGTGCGCTGAGTCTGTTGGGTGTCAGCGTCTTCGGCGGGTAAATTTATCTTGCAATCCCGCACCGTTTACGGTATAATGTGCGGGTAGCATCTGCCGGTGTGATGGAATTGGTAGACGTAGTGGACTCAAAATCCACCGCTGGCGACAGCGTACCGGTTCGAGTCCGGTCACCGGCACCATATCGAGTGTTCTTAACCAACCTGAGAGTTGGATGAGGACACTCGATTTCTTTTTGCCTTTTTGCGCCTCTTTGTATGTATGAGCAGGAGTTGTCCTGCTCTATTTTGTTATGCCGATTGTGCGTTCGGAACATATTCCACGGCAACGCCCTTGCGGGTTTCTTCTCGGTAGTTGTGTCTGCTCCAAAGGCTCGGCAGTTCCAGATACCCTACAAACTTATAGTGTATCTTTATCATCTGTTTGCGGTTTTTGCCCGTGCCTGTGACCTCGTATACCTCTATGCGGTCAATGAGTTCCCGCAGCAGCGGTGCAGTCAGCTTATCCATCTGCATAAATTTCCGAACGGCGGCAATGAATTTCTCTTTTCCAAGCTGCATTTCATCCACCTCCGACAGGCGTTTACGATATGCGGAGATTTTCTCTTTCAATTCCAACCGTTCCGCTTCATACTTGCCCGAAAACCTCATAAACATCTCATCACTCAGCTTGCCCGATACATTGTCCTCATAGCACTTAATGCACAGCTCCGCTACCTGCTCACTGCGAACAATACACTTTTGCAGCTCACCCTCAATGTGCTTTTTCTCTTTGAGAATATCTGCATTGGTTTTATCGGCAAGCAGCATAGCAAAGCTTTCTTCGTCATCGCACAGACATTTGGATAAGCGGCGAAGTTCCAACATTACCACCTGCTCAATAGCGTCGGCTCTGAGATAATGGGTTGAGTTGCAAGTTCCCCGGTTACCGTGATAATTGCCGCACATAAAGAACGGTATATCTTCCTTATCGTGCTTAATGTTAAACCACAGTTTCCGCCCGCAATCGGCACAGTAAAGCAAGTCACAGAACATATTGCGTTCCCAATTTTCCGGCTTCGGATTACGGCGGCGGGTTTTGCCTATAAACTTCTGTACCTGTTCAAAGGTTTCACGGTCAATAATCGGCTCGTGAACATCCTTGAAAATCATCCATTTATCTTCAGGATTTGCATACCGCGTTTTATTTTTGAATGATTTGGAGCAGGTTTTGAAGTTGATAATATCTCCGCAGTATTCCTGTTGTGAAAGAATTTTGGATACTGTTGTCTTGCACCACTTATACGGATTCGGCTGTGTTTTCTTGCCGCCTCTCGGCAGCCCTTTGCTTTGCCAATATGCCATCGGGACAAGCACCTTTTTCTCCTGCAGGATGCGGGCGATTGTTTCTGCGCCTTTGCCCTCCAAGGTCATTTTGAAAATATCCTTTACCACAGCCGCCGCTTCGGGGTCTATGATCCACTTCTTTTTGTTTTCGGGACTTTTCATATATCCATACGGCGGTTGAGATAACGGTTCCCCGGAAGTACCACGGATGCGGTGCGCCGACCTTACCTTGCGGCTGATGTCACGGGCATACATTTCGTTCATTACATTCTTAAACGGGGCAATCTCGTTTTCTCCCTCATCGCTGTCAACTAAATCGTTGATTGCAATAAAACGAACATTATGATCCGGGAAATAGATGTCCGTGTATTGCCCGACGGTAACATAGTCACGCCCAAGTCGGGATAGATCCTTGACGATAACCGTGGATACATAGCCCATTTCAATATCGTCAAGCATTGCCTGAAAACTGGGGCGATCAAACCGAGTGCCTGTGATACCGTCATCCACATAAAAACGAGTGTTGGAAAATCCGTTTTCTTTGGCATACTTCGTGAGCATTTTTCGCTGATTGACAATGGAGTTGCTGTCGCCATCCCCACCGTCATCACGGGACAGGCGGCAATAAAGCGCCGTTATCCCTGTTTGTTCGTTTTTCTTTTTCGACTGCATTTAGTCCTCCTTCCCGGCAGCCGGACACACATATTCCTCTGCCATTGTATCTTCAAATATTTCATCGGTCAAATCTGTGAAATCGCTTGTGATACTTTTCTCGAAACGACTCTTAATCGTGTTTTCCGATTTCATCGGCTCAAATTCCGAAAGCACCGTAAAAGTCACATTACCGATTTTATATTCGTGAGCTTTGCCGTCGGATATGCCAACGATCCAGTTTGTTCTTTTATTCATTAAGAATTCCCCCTTATCTTGAATCCCGGTCACGCTGACGAGCGCGATATTTGTTGTAGTGATCTACGGCTTTAACAATGAAATCTTCTTTCTGCTGCACCGTGTATCCGCTTGGAATTTTACCCTCTAACCGTACTGACGGAATTTTGATTGTTTCCTTTTGATTTGCTTTTTCACGGGACAGGATTTCGCCAATCATATCGGCAGAAAGTTGCCCATCCTGATACCTCTTTTTCATTTCAACAGCTTGTGCATAAGACGGTGTGCAATCGTTCACTTCGCATTGCTCCAAGACGGCATATTGTTCTTTGTCGCCGAGATAGGACAAAGCCTCGCCAACCATAAGCGCAATTTTGCCTTCGTCCATCAGGTCAAGCAGTTCGGGGATTAGGTGGGTTAGGCGAATGAAACGGCGTACTGTTTCACGGCTTTCGTTTAATGTTTCCCCAACAATATCTCCAGTGCGTAACTTCGCCACAGGTTGTGTCGAAGTTAAATCCGTCCGTTTACCCTGATGTGAAAGCGCCTCCATTTTCAGCTTGTAGGCAAACGCCTTTTCGCTGGGTAGGATATGCTCTCTGTGTAGGTTGCTGTCCACTACCGCAATAGCAGCGGAATCTCGGTCGAGAGCATAAATTAAGGCAGGGACTTCTGTTATCCCTGCCTTAACTGCGGCGTGTAAGCGGCGATGTCCGCTTATTACCTCATATTCCTCTGTGTTTTCAATCGGTCGGACAATCAGCGGTGAAAGAATTCCTTGCGTCTGCACACTTTCGATCAGGGTATTCATTTCCTCGTCGTCCTTAACCTT
>SFIY01000006.1 GCA_004555205.1 Clostridiales bacterium | reverse complement strand
AGCGCCTTTACGGACGGGTTTATTAATAGCTAAGACGCCGTCTGCACCATTTAAAATACCAGTTTGAGCATTGGTGATTTTTTAGTTCATCTTTTGTGATTGCGTACTGCACCTCGTCAATGAGAATATAGTACATATCCGAGCCCGTGATTTTCCCGCGAATATATTTTGACAATTCATCAGGATCACGGTACTTAACAAAGGTATCATCATCCAAGGCAATCGTAATAATCTGTTCTTCTTTTACTCCGCTTTCGATCAGATAATCATAAAACAGATTGAACAGGAGAAAGCTCTTTCCGCATCTTCTGATACCGGTAATAACCTTAATCAGTCCGTTTTCCTTTCTGTCAATAATTCTGCTAAGATATTCGTCACGCTTAATAATATTCTGCATTGTAGTCCTCCGGTTACTTAAAACTTACGGGCATTTTACCCCAACTTTCAAGTATAGTATACCACCGTTTTTTCAAAATATCAAGTGCTCACTTGAAACTTAGGTGCATTTACACCTAAGTTTTCACTAAATTCCCATCATCTCCTTTTTGAAATAGAAAAAGCCGCCTGATTTCATTTAGAAAACCAAGCGGCTAAATACTGTTTTAGATATTATCTTGTCGGTTCGCCTTTCTGTTTTGCCTTTCTGCGGGACGGAATTGAAAGCAGTTCCCGTATACGTTCGCCTATTTGTTTCTCAATTGCCGTCAGTCTTTCTTCGGGAAGATTAAGTGACGGATGGCGCTTAAATCGGAAATCAATCAATCTGCGAAGCTGTGCTTTTTGCTTTGAACCCATAACCTCTTTACAGATTTCTTCATAGGATATTCTGTACGGATTGGAACGGGTTTTGGCATACTCTTTCAGATTTTTGAAATCATCGGGCATTGCAAAATTAAACAGGGACAAGCCATTATCAAAGATAGGGGCGGGAGAGATAATCTGTCCTGTGTGATTATCCCGCAGTACGCCGAAATTACCAAAGTGCCGATCTTCGTTGTATATCACGGAGTCAAACACAAGCATACTGCAAAGCTGTTCATAAAAATCTTCTCCGAGTGAAGCATAATAGTCCAGGCACTCTTTCAAGGAACATTTGCGAAGAAATCTTCCGATGGGAACAAAGGCTGTATCAATATCCGTGAAGAGTCTGCACTTTGAAGCAAGGATGCCTTTCCAGTTTTCCAAATCATACTGCACACAAGGCAGTCCCATTGCTTCGGCAATCTGGCAGGCATAATACTCGCTGTACGGTTCGTTTCCGGTGTTGGCTGCGCCCTCCGTTCCGCCTTTATAAAGGTAAATTCCGTCATCGTCTACAAAGCGCCAAGCCTTTCTCAGCATACCGTTTGTGGTAAGCTCAGGCGAGGTTGAAAACGCTTCGTTGCTTCCGCCTACACCTGTATAGGCAACCAAAGACAGTGCCTCAGAAAAGCGGTTTTCGTAGAGGTTATAGTCGGCAAACTTACCGTCAAAATCAGCGGGAACTACCCAATAACTGTCGTTCAGGGACAGCCCCATACAGGCATCTATGATACCTTTGGTATTGTTTACACTGAGTCCAAGCGTTTTTAGTATCTCATCCACAAACTGTCGGTTTTTCGGGATAACCCTTTTTCCAAGCCATTTAACGATCCCCTCATCGGTAAGTTCCAAATCAAGAGGAAAGAGATTCGCGTTCTGTGTATCGGAATAAAGGATGTTCGCCTGCAAGCCTTCGAGTCCTTTTTCTTCAAGAGAAAAGGTGATCAAATCCTCATCATACAGACGAAGGCTGTATACATTCGTCATAGTTTTGCTCTTTTCTTCGAGCATAATACTGATATCTTTTCCGAGTGCTTCGGCAATCTTCAGCATCATATCAAGGGAGAGATTTTGTGTCCCGCTTTCAATACGGCAAATGTTAGAACGCTGCGTACCTATAAGCCTTGCAAGCTGTTCCTGCGTCAGCCCCTTTTCAAGTCTTGCCTGCGTCAGTTTTTGAACAATGCCTTGTCTTGAAGCCAGCAATTCTTTATCTGTCACAAAACCTCACCCCTCTTCTTTTGATATTATGTTATCATATATGATAACCAATGTCAAGAGGATTCATTCACCGTTCATATTCTTTTGCCTTTTTTTCGGGCTGTTCGTCGCCCTCATCAGGCTCGCCGCCGCCAATCTCATTCTCACGCTTATCCACATTGAGAAGTGCGTTGAGTTCGTTCAGCCTTGCGGTTTTGGTTTTGAGTTCTTCTTCCTGATTGAACGGTTTTTCCACATCGACCTTTGCCGTTTCATACTGCGTTTTGACATTATCAAGCTCCTGTTCGTTCATTTCCAAACGCTTCGGAAGTCCCTCGAGAGCGTTATCCAAACGGGTAATATTACCGAAGGTATCTGTTCCGAGCGACACGGAATAACCGAGTTCGCCCTTGAGCTTGACCTTGTATTCCTTTTCAAAGGTGTCAAAGGATAGCTCTGTTTGAAAGCCCCGGTACTCTCCGAGAGGAACCGGATCGGGACTCGTCATTGCCTGACACGCTTCAAGAATTGCATTACCGGCGTCCGCTTTTTCAGAATATCCCTTTGCGCTTAAGTCGTTGCATTTAATTCGATCTCATCCCCCAAATGCATAAAAGGAAATCAACAAGCGTTCAGTTGCTAACCGAACTCATAGGAATTTCACCTCCGCCGGGTACTCCGCCAGCTCCGTAGAGAAGTATCATTATCCCTGAATCGTTTCATCGCCTTATCCGTAGCAATCGGATATTTCAGAATAGTTCGGAATCGCTACCCACCTTGTTTTCCGTAATAACCCTTACGGGCAGGAGGTTCTTGGCGCACCTTCATCCGGCTGAGCATTATACTCCGATCAGGAATGTACTTGTTGAATGTGTATTCAGTTGTCAAGGTGCTTGGACAAACTGAACATTTCAACTTGCCCTCAAGGAGTAGCCAGCGAGAAGGGCAAAAATAAAACCATTTTTCAAAAAAATTTAAAAAAAGTCCATTCAAGGCGAATGGACTGAAAATAAAAAAGGCTCTAACCTCTACAAATTGTAGCGATTAGAGCCAAAAAGAAACGCCCACACCATCTTTCGATAATGTGGGCGAATACTATTAACTTGTTGCGTTATTCGCTAACTGCTGATTAGCGCTTTTCGCTAATAGCTGCCTGTGCGGCGGCCAGACGGGCGATAGGCACACGGAAGGGGGAGCAGGACACATAGTCCAGACCGATCTTATGGCAGAACTCCACAGAGGTGGGATCGCCGCCGTGCTCGCCGCAGATACCGATGTGCAGCTTGCCGTTGACGGGCTTTCCCAGAGAGATCGCCATGTTCATCAGCTTGCCGACGCCGCTCTGGTCCAGACGGGCAAACGGGTCGTTCTCAAAGATCTTGGTGTCATAGTAGGCGTTCAGGAACTTGCCGGCATCGTCACGGGAGAAGCCGAAGGTCATCTGGGTCAGGTCATTGGTGCCGAAGCAGAAGAAGTCAGCTTCCTTGGCGATTTCATCGGCCACCAGGCAGGCGCGGGGAATCTCTATCATGGTACCGATCTCGTACTTCAGATCGCTGCCGGCAGCGGCGATTTCGGCATCGGCGGTTTCTGCAACGATCTTCTTGATAAACTTGAACTCCTTGGCGTCGCCCACCAGAGGAATCATGATTTCAGGCACCATGTTCCAATCGGGATGGGCATTCTGCACCTTGATGGCAGCGCGGATGACAGCCTTGGTCTGCATCACGGCGATTTCGGGATAGGTGACGGTCAGACGGCAGCCGCGGTGGCCCATCATGGGGTTGAACTCGTGCAGGGAGGCGATCAGCGCCTTGATGCTCTCCACGCTCTTGCCCTGAGCAATGGCCAGCAGCTCAATATCGGTATCCTCGGTGGGGACAAACTCGTGCAGCGGGGGATCCAGGAAACGGATGGTGACGGGGTAGCCTTCCAGCGCCTCGTAGATGCCCTCAAAGTCGCTTTGCTGATAGGGCAGGATCTTCTCCAGCGCAGCTTCGCGTCCTTCCACGGTATCGGCGCAGATCATTTCGCGGAAAGCGGCGATACGGTCAGATTCAAAGAACATATGCTCGGTGCGGCACAGACCGATACCCTCGGCGCCCAGCTCGCGGGCCTTGCGTGCATCGTGGGGCGTATCGGCGTTGGTGCGGACCTTCATGGTGCGGTACTTGTCGGCCCATGCCATGATGCGGCCGAAGTAACCGGAGATGGTAGCGTCAACAGTGGGAATAATGCCCTCGTAGATGTTGCCGGTGGAACCGTCGATGGACAGGAAATCGCCCTCGCGGAAGGTTTTGCCGCCCAGGGTAAACTGCTTGTTTTCCTCGTCCATGGCGATCTCGCCGCAGCCGGAAACGCAGCAGGTGCCCATGCCGCGGGCAACCACGGCGGCGTGGCTGGTCATACCGCCGCGGACGGTCAGAATACCCTGCGAGACCTTCATGCCGGTGATGTCCTCGGGAGAGGTTTCCAGACGAACCAGCACCACCTTCTCGCCGCGGGCCGCCCAGCTTTCCGCATCCTCGGCGGAGAACACGACCTTACCGCAAGCGGCACCGGGGGAGGCGCCCAGACCCTTGCCGATCGCCTGCGCCTTCTTCAGCGCGGCGGCGTCGAACTGGGGATGCAGCAGGGTGTCCAGATTGCGGGGATCGATCATGGCCACAGCCTTCTTTTCATCGATCATGCCCTCGTCCACCAGATCGCAGGCGATCTTCAAAGCGGCCTGCGCGGTACGCTTACCGTTACGGGTCTGCAGCATATAGAGCTTGCCGTTTTCCACGGTGAACTCCATATCCTGCATATCACGATAGTGATCCTCCAGATTCCGGCAGACCTGCTTGAACTGCGCAAAGGCCTCGGGGAATTTTTCCTCCATCTGGGCGATGGGCATGGGGGTGCGGACACCGGCCACCACATCTTCGCCCTGAGCATTGGTCAAAAACTCGCCCATCAGCTTCTTTTCGCCGGTGGCGGGGTCGCGGGTAAAGGCGACGCCGGTGCCGGAGTTGTCGTTCAGGTTACCGAACACCATGGGCATGACGTTGACGGCCGTACCCCAGGAGTAGGGAATGTCGTTATCACGGCGATACACGTTGGCGCGGGGATTATCCCAGGAGCGGAACACCGCGCGGATGGCCTCGTAGAGCTGCTCCTTGGGATCGGAGGGGAAGTCCTTGCCGATCTGGTTCTTATACTCGGCCTTGAACTGCTCGGCCAGCTCCTTCAGGTCGGCGGCGGTCAGGTCCACATCGAAGGTAACGCCCTTCTTGGCCTTCATCTCGTCGATGAGCTGCTCGAAATACTTCTTGCCGACTTCCATGACCACGTCGGAGAACATCTGGATGAAGCGGCGATAGGAGTCGTAGACAAAGCGCTCGAACTTGGGATCGGGGTTGCCCTGGATCATGGCAGCCACGACTTCATCGTTCAAGCCCAGGTTCAAAATCGTGTCCATCATGCCGGGCATGGAGGCGCGTGCGCCGCTGCGGACGGAAACCAGCAGGGGATTCTTCAGATCGCCGAATTTCTTGCCGTTGATCTGCTCCATCTTCTCCACATATTCCATGATCTCCGCCATGATGGCGTCGTTAATCATGCGGCCGTCCTCATAGTACTGGGTACAGGCCTCCGTAGAAATGGTGAAGCCCTGCGGGACAGGCAGACCGATATGGGTCATTTCCGCCAGATTGGCGCCCTTACCGCCCAGCAGCTCACGCATGGTGGCGTTGCCCTCGGTAAACAGATAACAATACTTTTTGCTCATGCGATTTTCCTCCAGATACAAAAAAATATAACTATGACATAAAATGTACATTGCACTACTTATAATAATAAATTATTATAGCCATAAATTCAAACAAAAGCAAGGCCAACTGAGAGTTTTTACCATTTTTGCCATTTTATACGAATTTTAAACGGCAAATGAAAATTGTTCCGAACATTTATCCAAAAAAGGGCTTTTGAAGCCTTGCGAGAGCCGTTATTTTTGTGTTATACTATTGTTGCATCATATATACTGGGCGTGAAATCGAGATGTGTTTACGAGAGGAGAAGGGCGGATGGAACAACGGATTGCGTATGAAAGTACGATAGCAAAAACCATCCGTGAAGCCGCGCGCCAGGGCATGATGAGCCATGCGCTGCTCCTCTCCGGCTCGGGAAATTTGCTTGCAGCCGCCCGTTATGCGGCGGCTGCCATGCTGTGCCGCAGCGAAACGGGCAAGCCGTGTATGCACTGTACGGCCTGCCGTAAGGTGATGGAGGATATTCACCCCGATGTGCGCCTTGTGTGTGATGAAGAACGCAGGGAGCTGAGCGTGGAGAGCGTGCGGGAGCTGCGCAGGGATGTCTACATCCGTCCCAATGAGGGAGAGCGCAAGGTGTATATTTTTGCGCGCTGCGATCAGCTCAACGAGCGCGATCAGAATGTCCTTTTGAAGATCGTGGAAGAGGGGCCTCCCTATGCCGCCTTTATTTTTTGCGCCGCCGGTGCTTCGGAGCTGCTGCCCACTGTCCGTTCCCGCTGCGTTGCGTGGAAGATGAACGAGGCGGAGGAAACGGCAGAGGACCCGCAGGCTATGGAGCTGTGCCGCCGCCTGGCAGCAGGCGATTTGACGGAGCTGACCGCGTTTACGGTATCGCTGGAAAACCGGCGCATGAAACGCGAGCGGCTGCAGGAGATGTTCCGCTGCGCCTGGCGTATGGCGGCCGAGGCGTTGCTGCTGCAGTGCGGCAAAACAGGCACGGAGGCGCCCGGGGCAGAGTGTGCCGCGCTTTTGAGCCGCCATTTGCCGCGCCGCGCGCTGCAAAAGCTGACGGAGCTTCTGAAATACTACGCAGGAGAATGTGATTATAATGTAGGCGCAGGCCATGTGCTGGGGGCATTTACCGCCGAGTGCGAAGGATTGCTGCGTAAAAAGTAGTATACCGAAAGGAATGACGATAGATTATGACAAGTGTGATCTCTGTCCGCTTTCGCAGCGGAAGTAAGACTTATTATTTTGATCCCAAAGGCATAGAGGTCAAAGCCGGACAGGATGTGATCGTGGAAACGGCCCAGGGGCTGGAGTTTGCCCGATGCAGCGCCGGCAACCACATGGTGGACGATGCGCAGGTGGTGCAGCCATTGCGTTCACTGGTGCGCATTGCCACGGAAAATGACCGCCGCACGGCGGCCTACCACCGTGAACGGGAGAAAGAGGCCTTTGACATCTGCCAGAAGAAGATCCTGCAGCATCATCTGGACATGAAGCTGGTGCATGTGGAGTGCAGCTTTGACGGCAATAAGATCCTGTTCTTCTTTACCGCAGACGGCCGCGTGGACTTCCGCGAGCTGGTCAAGGACCTGGCAGGCGTGTTCCGCTCCCGCATTGAGCTGCGCCAGATCGGTGTGCGCGACGAGGCAAAGATGCTGGGCGGTCTGGGCATTTGCGGCAGACCCTTCTGCTGCGCCCAGTTTATGGATGATTTTGTGCCGGTGTCCATCAAAATGGCTAAGACACAGAATCTCAGCCTGAACCCCACCAAGATTTCCGGCACCTGCGGCCGGCTGATGTGCTGCCTGAAATACGAGCAGGACGCCTATGAAGACGCCATCAAGCGCATGCCGAAGAATGAATCCTTCGTCATGACCCCCGACGGCCCCGGCAATGTCAGCGATGTGAATGTGCTGAAGGAAACCGTGAATGTCCGTCTGGATGACCGTCCGGAAACGCCGAGATGCTATCACAACTGCGAGGTATGCGTGCTGCGCAACGGCAAGGGCAGCCGCGACGGCATTGTGATTCCCGATGAGCGCCCGGAGCGCTATGTGGAACAGCGCGAGGAGGAATTTAACATACCCCCGATCATTGCCGCCTTTGATATGAACAGCAATGCAGCGCCGTCGGAGGATACGGAAAAACAAAGCCGCCGTTCCCGTCGCCGCCGCGGCCGCGGCGGCAAGAAGCCGGAAGAGCAGAGCGTTAAGGCGGAAGCGGGTAAGACGGAGGAGAGGAAAGAGGAAAAGCCCTCCGATAAGCCCCATCATAACCGCCGCCGTCATCGCGGGGGACAAAAGAACGCGAATCCGGACGCCGGGAACACGGCGCCTGCAAAGCCTGCCGCCCCTCAACATCCGGAGAGCGGCGAAGGAGTGCGCAAGAAGCCCCGTCATCGGGGCGGCCGCCGCCACAATCACAGCCGCAGCAATGCCCCTAAAGCGGAGAACTGAGCCATGGGGAAGTTTGACGGTGTACTGATCGCCAGCGATTTTGACAATACCTTGGTTTACACCGAGGGCGCACTGCGCTCCGGAGCGGAAATGCCCGCCATTTCCCGTGAAAATTGTGAAGCGATCGAATACTTTATGGCACAGGGCGGTATCTTTTCCGTGGCAACCGGCAGGGCTTTGCCCTCCTTTGAAAAGGTTTACCGTGATGTTCCGATGAACGGCCCCACGGTGCTGTTCAACGGCGCGGCGATCTATGATTTTGCAAAGCAATGCTATCTTTACACGGCCTTTTTACCCGAGGATATTCGCGACCATGTGAAGGCGCTTTTGACCGAGCTGCCGGGTCTGGCCTTTGAGATCTATCATGACGATAACTCCGTCCACGCCATCAATCCCAACGAGCTGACGCTGCGGCATCTGCACCTGACACATTCGCCCACGGTGACGCTGCGCAGCATTGACGAAGCACCGCTGCCTATCTCCAAGCTGCTTTTTGAGGAATATGAGCCGGTGCAGCGACAGATCATCGATTTCTTCCGCCGCCAGAGCTGGGGGGATGCTTATGAAGTGGTCAGCTCCGGCAACTTCCTGCTGGAGGTGACGGCCCGGGGCGCCAATAAAGGCGGCATGGTACGCAAGCTGGCCGAGCTGCTCAATATCGACCGGCGCCATGTCTACTGCGTGGGTGACCATGCCAACGATGTGCCCATGCTGGAGTTTGCCCATGTCCCCTTCGCCCCGAAAAACGCCATCCATGTGGTGCATCAGGTGCCGGGCATACATATCCTGCCCGACTGCAGTGCCAATGCCATTGCCGATATGATCGCTCAGATCGACGGTATGTACGCGTAAGCATACGATAAAAAACCGCAATATAATGCGCTAAGAGCGCATTATATTGCGGTTTTTCTTTATTTTTCCTGCATCAGATCGGCGATGGTAACGCTGTCAAGGTACTCGTTGACGACATTGTTCAGCCCGCTCCACAGCGGCAGTGTCCGGCAGTCGCCGGAACGGTCACAGACCGCAGCATCTGCGCCCAGACAGGAAACCGGCGCCAGATCGCCCTCGGTCAGACGCAGTATTTCGCCTGCGGTGTAATCCTCGGGCTTGCGGCACAGGCGGTAACCGCCGCCGCGGCCCTGTATGCCTTCGATCAGGTGATGCTTTGTCAGCACGGGCAAAATCTGTTCCAGATATTTCAGCGAAATACCCTGCCGCTGCGCGACGGCTTTCATGGGAATGAAGCCGTCGCTGTGTTCGGCAAGATCGATCATCACACGCAGCGCGTAACGGCCGCGGGTAGAAATCATCATACGGGGCTCACCTCGTTTCTCTGTTTATTTTACTACGGAGACGGTACGAAAATCAAGGGGAGATGAGGGGCGTTGTCCCGGGTTTGCAGGGGAGTTGTCCCGGGTTTAATGGTCATGATCGCAGCAGTTCTCGGCAGGGAACAGAGCCGCGTCATAGGCGATGCCGTTTTTATCGTAGTAGTCCTTCAGCGCGGACTTGATGGCTTCTTCGGCCAGCACGGAACAGTGCAGCTTATGGGCGGGCAGTCCGTCCAGCGCTTCCGCCACGGCCTTATTGGTCAACTGCAGCGCCTCGGATACGGGCTTGCCCTTAATCAGCTCCGTTGCCATGGAGCTGGAGGCGATGGCGCTGCCGCAGCCAAAGGTTTCAAACTTCACATCGGTAATGATATCGTTTTCGATCTGTAGATACATGGTCATGATGTCGCCGCATTTGGCGTTGCCTACTTCGCCCACACCGCTGGCGTTTTCAATGACGCCTACATTGCGCGGATGGCGGAAATGATCCATGACTTTTTCACTGTACAATGCCATAATTACACCTCATTTCAAAATAAATGCGCGTTTACCGCTCTGCAGATCCCGCCAGACAGGAGACATACGGCGCAGGTATGCCACCACTTCCGTGACGGATCGGATCAGATAGTCAATTTCCTCCTCGGTAATATCCTCGCCCAGAGAAAGACGCAGGGAGCCGTGGGCCACATCGTGCACGCGGCCGATGGCCAACAGCACATGGCTGGGGTCCAGTGAGCCGGAGGTACAGGCGCTGCCGGAGGAAGCGCAGATCCCCTTATCGTCCAGCAGCAACAGCAGAGATTCGCCCTCGATGCCCTCGAAGCAGAAGTTGACATTGGACGGCAAACGGTTGACAGGGTCGCCGTTGAGCGCGCTGTGGGGGATCGCAGACAGGCCGGCAATCAGCTTGTCGCGCAGAGGAATCAGCCTGGCAGCGTTTTCATCAATATGAGCACAGGCCTCTTCCAGCGCTGCCGCCATGCCCATGATGCCGGGGATATTTTCCGTGCCGGCGCGCTTGCCGCGCTCCTGCGCGCCGCCCTCGATCAGATTGGTCAGACGGATCCCTTTGCGGGCATACAGCACACCGCAGCCCTTGGGGCCGTGGAACTTATGGGCGGAGAGGGAGAGCATGTCGATCTGCTGAGAGACTACGTCAATGTGCAGGTGACCTGCCGCCTGCACGGCATCGGTGTGAAACAGGACGCCCTTACTGCGGCACACGGCGCCGATCTCGGCAATGGGCTGCACGGAACCGATCTCGTTATTGGCGAACATGACGGTGACAAGGCAGGTGTCGGGGCGAATCGCCGCTTCCACCTGTTGGGCCGAAACCATACCGTTTTCGTGCACATCCAGCAGCGTGACTGCAAAACCCTCCTTTTCCAATTTCTTTAAGGTATGCAGCACGGCGTGATGCTCAAAGGCCGTGGAGATGATATGCTTCTTGCCCTTCTTTTCACCAAGGCGTGCAGCGGATATAATGGCCTGATTGTCCGCTTCGCTGCCGCCGGAGGTGAAGGTGATCTCTCTGGCGTCACAGCCCAAACAGGCGGCAATGCGCTCGCGGGCCTGCGTCAGCGCTTCGTTGGCCTTCTGGCCCACGGTGTGCAGGCTGGAGGGATTGCCGTAGCACTGTGACATATAGGGAAGCATCGCATCAATGGCGGTCTGGCTCATGCGCGTGGTAGCGGCATGATCGGCGTAAATGTTCATAAAAAACCTCTCTTTCTGCGACGTGCGTCGCCGGATGATGGATGTGTAAAATAATAACCTATCTCTGTAGTAGGTATTATACGCGAAAACGCCTACTGTGTCAATAGGCAAAAACGAAAAAAAGCAGGAAATCGGACTCCGATTTCCTGCTTTTTGTATGGGGGGAGATTTACAAGCAAAGTTTATCACTTTTAACTGATAAAGTCAATGGTTATCATCCATGAAATTTTATGATGAATTTTGGCGAATATTCCGTCTTGCAAACAGCGTCCGACAGGACTATATTAGGAGCATATTTTTTAAGGAACAAAAAATAAGGTTTTAATATTTATGAAATAAAACTTGGGAATAATTGGGCAAATAAGATATTATACCAATTATTACAGCAATAGAGTGTCGCCGTTTAAAATGGGGAAGTATCTCTTTGAAAGGGAGAAAAAACAGGCGGAGGCTCTTGACGGAAAAACAAAACGGCGTAAACAATTTGTAATCATTGTCGTGACTTGGCGGTGTTCCGGAAACACCGCTGACGATAAAATCTTTTGGAAGGAGAGTATCACTATGGCAACATTTTTTATCGGTCTTGTGATCCTGTTCGTGGGCGCGGCACTGTACGGCCGCCTCTGTGAAAAGGTATTCGGTCCTGACGACCGTCAGACGCCGGCCTATGCAAAACAGGATGGTGTTGACTATGTTCCCATGAGAGGCTGGAAAAACTCGCTGATCAATCTTTTGAACATTGCGGGCACCGGCCCCATCCTCGGCCCTATTCAGGGTATTCTGTTCGGGCCCATTGCGTTCATTACCATTCCGATCGGTAACGTGATCGGCGGCGCTATGCACGACTACTTCTCCGGCATGATCTGCCTGCGTGACGGCGGCACCCAGATGCCCGAGATGATCAATCGCTATACCAACAAGGCGATTACCTGGATCTATCGCGTGTTTATCTGCTTCATGCTGCTGCTGGTCGGCGCGGTGTTTATCTATACCCCCGGTGACATTGCCGCAACGCAGGTGCTGGGCTTCAGCGGCCTGGCGACCGATCCTAAGACGTGGATCGTTTATGGCGTGATCTTTGCTTACTACCTGATTGCCACGATCTTCCCCATTGATACGATCATCGGCAAGATCTACCCTATCTTCGGTGCTATCTTGCTGTTCTCCGCTGTGGGTGTGTTTGCCGGATTGCTCATCAAGGGCTATCCTCTGGTCAATGTCTGGAGTGATTGGAACAGCGGCCTGATCTTCCGGTATGGCGACTACTTCGGTGCCAACCACTTCATCCCCACCTTCTTCGTTACCGTGGCCTGCGGCATCCTCTCCGGCTTCCATTCCACGCAGACGGCGCTGGTTTCCCGTACCGTCAAGAGTGAGAAGCAGGGCCGCATGACCTTCTACAACATGATGATCCTGGAAGGCTTCATCGCTATGGTCTGGGCTGCCGCCGCTATGGGCGTTTACAATCTGGGCCTGCAGGAAGCCAATCCTGCGCTGGCTACCGGCACGGTCGGTATCGTCTGCAAGGATCTGCTGGGCAGTGTGGGCGGCTTTATCGCGCTGCTGGGCGTTATCGTTCTGCCTATCACCTCCGGTGATACGGCGCTGCGTGCGCTGCGTCTGTCCATTGCTGAGATGTTCCACATCGATCAGACCAAGGTCGGCAAGCGCTTGGGCCTGTCCGCTGTTTTGTTCGCGCTGGTCATTGCCATTCTGGTTTGGGCAAAGACCAATGCACAGGGCTTCGCTATCCTGTGGCGTTACTTCGCATGGTCCAACCAGGTGCTGGCGCTGTTTGCCTTTGCCTGCATCGCTGTGTGGATGTTTGAAAACGGAAAGGCTAAGTTCGCCTGGATGCCTCTGATTCCCGGTGTGTTCTATGCCTTTGTGACCATGAGCTACATCTTCAACGCGAAGATCGGCTTTAACTGCCCCTGGAATGTGGCTTACATCATCGCCGCCGTGCTGAGCGTCGCTTACATGGCCGTCATTATCGTCAGCGGCAAGAAACGCCAAAACGCGCAAATCAAGGCGCTGTAATTGTACATCCCTTCTCCTCAAATTCGGAAAACCCCACCGCTTTGCGGTGGGGTTTTCCGGTGTTGACAAACGGAAGTACATACTATAAAGTGTATGATAACGGAAACAACAAACAGGGGAGGGGAGATCATGCCGATTTTACAATGCGAACAATTGACAAAAAGCTATGGCAGTAATCTTGCACTGGACCATGTGGACCTGACGGTGGAACAGGGCCGGATCGTGGGATTACTCGGCCCCAACGGCAGCGGAAAGACCACGCTTTTGAAGCTGGCCAACGGGTTGCTGCAGCCCGGCAGCGGTACGATCACCATTGCCGGCAAGACGCCGGGCGTGGAAACGAAGAAGATCGTATCCTACCTGCCGGAGCGCACCTATCTGTCCAACTGGATGAATGTGGTGCAGCTTTTGGACCTGTTTTGCGATTTTTACGAGGATTTTGACCGCGACAGAGCCGAGCATATGCTGACCGCGCTGGAAATCAGTCCCAAGCTGCGTATCAAGCAGATGAGCAAGGGTACCCGTGAGAAGGTGCAGTTGATCCTGGTGATGAGCCGAAAGGCCGATTTGTATCTGCTGGATGAGCCCATCGGCGGTGTGGACCCGGCTACGCGGGATTACATTCTGCACACGATATTAAATAACTACAAGAGAACGGCCACCATTGTGATCTCCACGCACCTGATTGCCGATGTGGAGAATGTTTTGGACGATGTGATCTTCATCAACAAGGGGAAAATCGTGCTGCAGTCCTCGGTGGAGACGATTCGCGCTGAGCGCGGCAGCAGCGTGGATGAACTGTTCCGGGAGGTGTTCCGCTATGCTGAGTAAATTGCTGCGCCATGAATTCCGCGCCACCGGACGCATATTGCTGCCGCTGTACCTGCTGCTGTTCGTGACGGCAGGGCTGTTCCATGTGAGCATGAGGCTGCTGGAGGATGAGCGGATTGCCTACGGGTGGCCGGTAAAAGTCTTTTCCGGCATAAGCACCACCGCTTTTATTGTTGCCATCATCGGCGTATCGGTGCTGGCGGGAGTGCTGATGGTCTACCGCTTCTACAAAAATCTGATGACAGACGAGGGTTACCTGATGTTTACCCTGCCTGTGACCACCCATCAAATCATCACATCAAAGCTGATCGTGACCTTGGTCTGGACAGTGGCCACGGTGATCGCCGATGCGTTGGCCGTGGCGCTGGCCATGTGCCGCATGGTGCATATAGACGATTTGCAGGAGATTTGGGACCAGCTCCGTCTTTTGCTGGGGCAGATGACAACCGGCGACATCATAGGTTACAGTATCGAACTGGTGCTGGCAACGGTGTTCGGCGTATCGGCGTCGATTCTGGTTTTTTACGCAGCCATTGCCCTGGGTCACAGCTTTGCCAACCACAAAATCCTGCTGTCGGTGGTGTTCTATTTCGCCTTCACGACCGGTCTGCAGATCATCCAGAGTATTATCAGTGTGGCAGGCATAAGCGGTGCGGCGGCATCGAACTGGGAGGAAGCAGACCCGTTTGTGCTGGGACACTGGGGACTGATCGGCATAACGGTGCTGACCATACTGCAGGCGGCAGCCTTCTATCTGCTGACCAATGGTATGCTGAAAAATCGGCTTAATTTGCAATAAGAAAAAGCGGTCATATGACCGCTTTTTTTTCTCCCGGCGGCAAACGCCGGATCTGCGGGCGGCTTCTGCCACGGCGGCGGCCACAGCGGGACCGACGCGGGGGTCAAAGGCCTTGGGGAGAAGGTAATCGGCAGACAACTCCTCATCGGAGATCAGGCCCGCCAGTGCATATGCGGCGGCGATCTGCATCTCCTCATTGATGTCTTTGGCCTGTGCATCGAAGGCGCCGCGGAACATACCGGGGAACACCAGTACATTATTGATCTGGTTGGGGTAGTCGCTGCGGCCGGTACCTACCACTGCGGCGCCGCCGGCCTTGGCCTCATCCGGCATGATTTCGGGAACGGGATTTGCCATGGCAAACACAATGCCGTTGTTCATGGTGCTGACCATTTGGGCGGTGACCAGCTTGGGGCGGGATACGCCCACAAAGACGTCGGCCCCCTTCAACGCATCCGCCAGTGTGCCATGCCTGTGCTCAGAGTTGGATATGCGGGCCAGCTCCGCCTGACCGGCATTTAACCCTTCGTCACCCTCGCAGATAATGCCTCCCACATCACATGCCACAAGGCTGCCGAAACCCATTTTGATAAGCAGCTTACCGATGGCGCAGCCGGCAGCGCCGGCGCCGTTGATGACGATTTTCACCTTGCCCATTTCCTTTCCGGTGACCTTCAGGGCATTGAGCAGGGCGGCAGCCACCACAATGGCGGTGCCGTGCTGGTCGTCGTGAAAGACGGGGATGTCACATTTTTCTTTCAGCCGGCGCTCGATCTCAAAGCAGCGAGGGGCGGCAATGTCCTCTAAATTGATGCCGCCAAAGGAGCCGGAGATGCGATACACAGTATCCACAAACGCATCCACATCTCTGGTGTTGACGCAAAGAGGAAATGCATCCACGCCGCCGAAGGCTTTGAACAGCACGCATTTGCCCTCCATCACGGGCATGCCTGCCTCGGGGCCGATGTCGCCCAAGCCCAGAACGGCGCTGCCGTCGGTGATGACGGCGCAGAGATTGTGCCGCCGGGTCAAATGATAGCTTTTGTCGGGAGACTTCTGAATCTCCAGACAGGGCTGCGCCACGCCGGGTGTATAGGCCAGAGAGAGTTCATCCCCTGTGGATACGGAAACAGTGGGGACAATTTCTATCTTACCCTGCCACTGTTCGTGCAGGCGCAGGGATTCTTTTGCGTAATCCATCGTACTTCCTCCGGTCTATGCTTTTGGCCCCAGCATTTGCTCGGGACGGACAATGCGGTCAAATTCTTCCTCGGTCATGAATCCCAGTGCCACGGCTTCTTCGCGCAGGGTGGAGTGGTTGGCATGAGCGGTTTTGGCGATCAATGCGGCATTTTCGTAGCCGATGACGGGGCTGAGCGCCGTGACCAGCATAAGCGACTGCTCCGGATAGGCGCGGATCTTCTCGCGGTTGGGGGTTATGCCCTCTACGCAGTGCGTGCGGAAAGAGTGCATCGCATCGCTCAGCAGACGGGCAGACTGCAGGAAATTGTAGATGCAGACCGGCAGATAGACATTCAGCTCCAAATTACCCTGAGAGGCTGCCATGCCGACGGCCACATCGTTGGCAATGACCTGTACCGCCACCATGGTTACGGCCTCGCACTGAGTGGGGTTCACCTTGCCGGGCATAATGGAGGAACCCGGCTCGTTTTGCGGGATATTCAGCTCGCCCAAACCGCAGCGGGGGCCGCCGGCCAGGAGGCGAATATCGTTGGCAATCTTCATCAGATCCGCCGCCAGTGCCTTCAGCGCGCCGTGGGCAAAGACCAGTTGATCTTTGCTGGTCAGTGCGTGGAATTAATTGGGCGCGGTGACAAACCGCTTGCCGGTCAGCTCGGAGATTTTTTCAGCCACCAGCGTGTCAAAACCGACGGGGGCATTCAGGCCGGTGCCCACGGCCGTGCCGCCCAGAGCCAGTTCACGCAGGCCCTCACAGGCGCTGCGCAGCATGCGGTCATCCTTTTCAAGCATAGCGGCCCAACCGCTGATCTCCTGGCCTAAGGTAAGAGGCGTGGCGTCCTGCAGGTGGGTGCGGCCCAATTTAATCACATCGCGGTATCGGTGGCTCAAGGTGTCAAATGCCGCGTGAAGCTGCTGCAAACGGGGAAGGACGCCGTCCTCAACGGCGGTCAGCGCGGCAATATGCATAGCACCGGGAAAGGTGTCGTTGGAACTTTGGGAGCAGTTCACATGGTCGTTGGGATGAATCAGTCTTTCGCCCAACCGCTCGTTGGCGCCGTTGGCAATGACTTCGTTGACATTCATGTTGCTATGGGTGCCGCTGCCGGTCTGCCAGACCACAAGGGGGAAATGATCGTCCCATGCGCCGGCGGTGATCTCGTCGCAAACCTGCGCGATGGCGGCGGCACGGCGGTGATCCAGCACGCCAAGCGCTTCGTTGGCCAGCGCAGCGGCCTTTTTCAGTACGGCAAACGCCCGGATAATCTCTATGGGCATTTTTTCACAGCCGATTTTGAAATTCTCATAGCTGCGCTGTGTCTGCGCGCCCCAATATTTGTCCGCAGGTACGCGCACCTCGCCCATGGTGTCGTGTTCTATGCGAGTTGTCATGGCAATGCCCTCCTTATTGATTCGGTGCAGCGAGTGACGGAATTTTGCCCTTTGAAGGGGGTGTACTTCTCATCCCGCCGCGGTAAATAAAAACAGCGTTCGCGCTAAAGCGCAAACGCTGTTTTTGGTCGGAGTGTTCTTATAGTAACAAGCGAGAAAAGCCAGTAATATCAACGTTTTTGAACTTTCAGGCAGCGATATTTACACCCCAAAAGCAGAATATAGGCATCTTTTTTCAAGGCATTTCCTAACGGAAGTGCCTTTTTTCATGCCCAGAAACAGGAGGTAACAATGTCAACATCTAAAAGTAAAAAGCTCACAGAAGCAGATCTTCCTAACACGGCAGCTCTTACGCAGGAGGTTGTTGTCAACCTTCCGCTGTCGGAGCTTCACCCATTTCCCAACCACCCATTTCAAGTACGTGAGGATGATTCTATGAAAGAGACCGCAGAAAGCATCAAGCAGTTCGGTGTTCTTGTTCCGGCTATCGTCCGTCCTGTTCCTGACGGCGGTTATGAGATTGTGGCCGGACACAGACGTAAACACGCAAGTGAGCTTGCAGGGCTGGAGATGATGCCCTGTATCGTCCGTGATATGGATAACGATGCCGCCACGATTATCATGGTGGACAGTAATCTCCAACGTGAAAGCATCCTGCCCTCCGAGCGTGCGATGGCCTACAAGATGAAGCTGGAAGCCATCAAACACCGGGCGGGCAGACCGTCCAAAGCGGAAAAAGAAAATGCGCCGAATGTTTCGGCTAATTTCCGAAGCGATGATGAAATCGGCAATTCCGTTGGTATCAGCGGAGATACTGTCCGAAACTATATCTCGCTTACCAACCTCGTCCCGGAGCTGATGCACATGTATGCCGCTATGTCACCGAAGGAACCTTTGATGCCTACCTGTGGCAGACCGTTGAGAACAAGCAGAAATTCATTTCTCAGATCATGACCAGCAAAACGCCGCTTCGATCCTGCGATGACGTGGACGAAACGGCGCTTTCATTTGCGGAGATCAAGGCGCTGTGCGCCGGAGACCCGCGAATCAAGGAACGTATGGACTTGGATGTGGATGTATCGAAGCTCAAGATTATGAAGGCTGACCATCAGAGCAAGCAGTACAGAATGGAAGATAACCTCATGAAATACTACCCGGAGAAGATTGAACAGAGCAAGGGCTTCATCAAAGGCTTTGAAGCGGATATGAAAACGCTTGCCGCGCACCCGCACCCTGCTGATGGCTTTGCCGGCATGGAAATCCGGGGTGATAAGCTGACGGATAAAGAAAACGCCGGTGCCGCTCTTTTGGATGCCTGCAAGGAGGTCAAAAACTCCGAGCCGCTTCTGATCGGTCACTACCGGGGCTTTTCCATGTCCGTCCATTATGACGTTTTTGAGCAGAAGCACATTCTGACGCTCAAAGGCGAAATGTCCCACCGCGCAGAGCTGGGCGCAGATGCCCGCGGCAATCTCATCCGTATCGACAATGCGCTCGACAAGATGCCTGACCGTCTGGAAGCGGTCAAAAGTCAGCTTGAAAACCTGTATCAGCAGCAGGAGCTTGCGAAAGCCGAGGTCGGCAAGCCATTCCCCTTTGAACAGGAGCTTGCCACCAAGACCGCACGGCTCATCGAGCTGGATATGGCGCTGAACCTTGACGGCAAAGCGCAGGCACAGCCGGAACAGGAGCTTGCCAAGGGAAAGCCCTCTGTGCTGGAAAAACTCAAAGCAACCATGCCGATCTACGGCGTATCCGACAAAAAGAAAACACATGAAATGGAGGTACGATAATCATGAATATGGAAGTACGCGCAATGACACCGGAGGAACGAAAATACAGTTACACGCAGGACGCTGATACCATCCGCCGCAGCGGATGTATCGGCCACCTGCGGGTGGACATGGACGTAAGCGGAACCGGGTTCTTTTCCTCCTGGGACAACCACAATGCCGCTCTGAAAACGCAGGATTTCAAGGATCAGTTTGATGAAGTCATCAATGCGCTCCGCTTTGATGAGCAGTACGGCGGCATCCTCAAAAACAGAAGCTCTCTTGCTTCCTGCTGTTTCAAGACCCCGGAAAGTGATTTCGGCAATGACAGGGAGTTCGGCTTCCGCGTGGACACCGAGGAATACAGTTATATGCTGCGTCTGAACCCGGGCAAGGGCGAATACGCGGCATATATTTATGCCTATGACCGGGATATGCTGGACAGCGAGCTGCTTCCCGCGCCGGAGCTTATGAACGTACTTGTGGTGGAGCCGGGACAGCCGCCCTATGTCAAGGCGATTCAGACAGGACTGGATAGCCTGTACCGTGAGATCGGCACCGATACCGTACAGGCAATTTATCCGTGGAATGATCCTGTCGGACTGATTTGTGACGACAACGGAAAAATGACCGGCAAGGAGCTGAACCGCGCTCTGCGCGATGAGGACGGACACATTTACGATGTGGTCGCAGGGACGTTCCTGATCGCCGGTCTCGGTGCGGAAGATTTTACTTCTCTCACGCCGGAGCAGATTGACAAGTTCAAGGACGTATTCAAAACCCCGGAAGCCTTCATCAATCTCGGCGGGCGGCTGATGGTCGTCCCCGTGGAGGAACACCGTCCCTCCGTAAAGGATAAGCTGGCGGCGATGAAGGAAACCCAAAAGCCGCATACCGCGCCTGCGAAGAAACATGATCGGGAGGTAAGATAATGGGCAACGAAGATTTGAGCGCGGTGCTGCTTGAAAAGTTCAGCGCCGAGCAGGACAAGTATCGGGAATGGCTGCTTTCGCAGCCTCCCGAAGAAATCCTGAACCATACCTACGAATACACGGTTCGGGAAGATATTCTCTGCACTGTGGAAAACGGTGAGTTCCCGGAAAAAATGGTGGCGGCGCTCCTGCGCGGGGATGTCTCCATCGCTGATATTTACAAGGACTTCACCAAAGGCGAAACCGATTATATGAATATCATCCGGGCAACGCTGGAGAGCCGGGGCAACGCGATCCTGCGTGACGAGTTCAAGCAGAGAAACACACCGCTCTATCCGAATCCGGTCTCCTATGCTTCCGAGCATGACGAGCTAGAAGCGTACCGGGCATCCTACAAGGCAAATACCGCCTGCAAGAAAGCCATTGAAGATGCCATCAACGGCAACTACAAGGATTGGAGCCTTGACAGTAAATCCGCTCTGGCACAGGTCTCAGAGCTGTTCAGCATGGAGCGCATCACCTATGTGCTTGCCGCAACCGTCCAGCACAAGGATTGGGACGGGCGTCTTTCCGATACCAACAAGGCATGGGCAAAAACGGTTCCGGTCTGCGAGGACAGAAACATCTACGCTTTTGTGGTGGATCAGGCGCACACCGGGCTGGTCGATCTGTTCGTCAATCAGGTGAGAAAAGAGCTTGCTGTACCGCAGGAAGAACGCCGTCCCTCTGTCATGGAAAAGCTCAAAGCCGCGCCCGTAAAAAATGCGCCGAAAATTTCGGCGCATTCCAAAGGACAGGAGCTTTGAGTATGGGAAAGCGAAAACGAAACATTCCGCTTTTCTTTTGGGTGACGGAGGACGAAAAAGCATTGATCGAACAGAAAATGCGTGAGCATGGTGTCAGCAACATGAGCGCCTTTCTGCGGAAGATGGCGATTGACGGATATTCCATCCGGCTGGATTTCCCGGAGTTGCGGGAGCTGGTTTCGCTTATGCGCCGTTCCAGCAACAATATGAATCAGGTTGCCAAGCGGGTCAATGCTACTGGACGTATGTATGAAGCCGACATCGACGGCATCCGTGCATTTCAGGAGCAGGAATGGGACGCCATTCAGACCATTCTGACCTCGCTTGCCAAAATACGTTGATGCCGCATCCTTGCAGAATTGCACGGCTTTATGTATCATAGTGGTAGAAAGATAAGGAGGTAACTGCCATGATGCTCATTTTGAAGATACTCACCGCACCGGTATCCCTGCTGATTTTCCTGTTCGTGTGGCTCTGCGCGGGACTGATCTCCTGCTCTGAAATCGTGTTTAGACTGGCAGGCGGCATTATGACGCTTCTTGCACTTGCCGTCCTGTTTACTTATTCTGTGAAGAACAGTATCATCCTGCTGGTAATTGCCGTCCTTGTCAGCCCGATGGGACTTCCTCTATTGGCGGTGAAGCTGCTGAGCGGACTGCAAAGCATAAACAACAGATTAAAGGGGTTCCTTCATAGCTGAAAGAGTTGCCGGGGCGTTCTGCTCCGGCACTTTTCTTTTCATCCAAATTGTAAATATTGCGGAAAACGGTTGCAATTAAGACCGCAACGCGCTATAATTACAACAGAACAAGAGGTGATGCTATGAAGTATTATGAAAAGATGCTTGCAATGGGCTGCTTTTCACTGCAAGAGGTAACGCAGCTTACTGGAAACACCGAAACTGCCCGTACCGTCTGCAAGTCTTATCTGAAGAAGGGCTATATTGAGCGGATCAAGCGCGATCTGTATGCCGCCATCAGTCTTGAAACGGGACAGCCGGTGGCAAACCGCTTTGTGATTGCTTCCCATATCAACGACAGCGCTATCGTATCCCATCACAGTGCCTTTGAGTATTACGGTTATGCCAATCAGGTATTTTATGAAGTGCAGGTCACAAGTGAGAGCCGCTTTCAGGATTTTGGCTATGACGGACTGCAATACCGGCGTATTATGCCACAGATCAAAGACGGCGTTGCCAATGAGGGCAGCGTCCGCGTTACAACGCCGGAACGTACCGTGATAGACTGCATCCACCTGTTTGAGAAGGTCGGCGGTCTGGAAGAACTGCTGCGCTGTATCGCTCTGATCCCAACGCTGAAAGAAGATGCTTTGCTTGCCTGCCTTGCAGAATATAACAACGGCTATCTATATCAGAAAGCCGGCTGCATTCTGTCACAGTATGCTTCTGCACTCGGCTTAACGGATGCCTTTTTTGCGGAGTGTAAAAAACATCTTCCCAAAGGCAAGTCCTATCTTTATGAGCGAA
Organism: Clostridiales bacterium; assembly: GCA_004555205.1. Classification (GTDB taxonomy): domain Bacteria; phylum Bacillota; class Clostridia; order Oscillospirales; family Oscillospiraceae; genus Vescimonas. Next base: position 52,192 of record SFIY01000006.1, on the reverse strand, counting down.
CACCGGATTTCGCTTTTTATGAGGATTGGCAGATCTACGCACCTGCCGATTTCTCCCGATTAACGGATAAAGGAGTGAGTGACTATGATGCAATTTGACCGTATGACCCTCGGCAGGCAGGCTCGTGAACTGGGCTTTGTCCGGGACACCTTTGAAAAGGTCTGCCGCCTTGCAGACGTTCTTGATACCATGCAAAATGATCCACTTCTTTCGGAAAAGCTGGCGCTGAAGGGCGGCACCGCAATCAACCTGACGATCTTCAATCTTCCTCGGTTATCCGTCGATATTGATATGGATTTTGCGGAAAACCTCCCGCGGGAAGAAATGTTGACAGTGCGGGAGCAGATCAGAGAGCGCATCGGCAAATACATGGCTTCTGCCGGTTATTCCCTCAGCCTGCGCTCAAAAAGCTATCATGCGCTGGATTCCTTCGTCTATGAGTATCAGAACGCGGGCGGTATGAAGGACAACATCAAAATCGAGATCAATTACATGAACCGCTGCCATGTGCTGCCGCCGCTGAAAAGGCAGGTCAATCTTCCATGGCTGGACAGAGACTTACATATTCTGAGCATTGATCCGCTGGAAATATACGGCTCTAAACTCGTTGCGCTTTTGAATCGGGCAGCTCCCCGCGATCTCTATGATGTATATTCCATGTTTCAGTATGGCTTGTTCGATGAATCGCAGACACCGATGCTGAAAAAATGCGCCATGTTTTACAGCGCCATCGGTTCAGACACCGTACCGGAGCGGTTCAGCTTCGACAATCTTTCCTCCATTTCTCAGCAGCGGATCAAGACTGACCTGATCCCCGTACTGCGCAAAGGCTCCTGGTTTGATGTACAGCAGGCGCAGAAAAAGGTGGGAGCCGAGCTGAAAGAGATACTGAACCCGTCTGAAGAAGAGCTTGCGTTTTGGACTGCGTTCCGAAACAAGGAGTATCGCCCGGAGCTTCTCTTTGATGACGGCGGTGTTCTTGAACGGATACGTCAGCATCCCATGGCTCTTTGGAAATGCAGCGACAGGCAGACCGACCCGCAGACGCAGGAGCGTTCCTGACATGGGTGCGTCAAACAAAGTCTGTCCCGTCTGCGGACGAAAAATGAAACAGCAGTTTATCGGCTTACAGCATTGTCGGTGCGGTATGAGCTGGAAGCGGGATGTCGGTTTTTTTGAAAGAACGCCGGATATGGTTTTTGCGCTGGAGCGTAAACGTATCGGAAAGAAGCAAAAACAGATGCCTGTAATCCGGGCAGAAAAGGACTAAATAGAATGATTCGACTTGAGTGCCGGGGCTTTCCGCTCCGGCATTTCGTTAGCCGCCATTCAGATCGGAGGTGAGACTATGGCAACGACCCGCATTATGCCGCTGCACACCGGAAAAGGCAGAACGGTCGGCAGGGCGATCAGCAGCATCATTGATTATGTTGAAAATCCTGCGAAAACAGATAATGGACGCTTGATTACGAGCTGGCAATGCGACAGCCGGATTGCAGACGCTCAGTTTCTATATTCCAAACGACAGTACATTCATAATACCGGGAGGATGCGCGGCACAGATGATATTATCGCATATCACCTTCGCCAGTCTTTTGTGCCGGGAGAGATTACCCCGGAGGAAGCCAATCGGCTCGGCGTACTGTTTGCCCGACGATTTACGAAAGATAACCATGCGTTTATTGTCTGTACCCATATCGACAGGCACCATATTCATAATCACATCATCTGGAACTCCGTAGCTCTTTCAGAAGATCGGAAGTTTCAAAACTTTTGGGGAAGCGCAAAAGCGGTACGCCGTCTGAACGATACGATCTGCATTGAAAACGGCTACTCCGTTATTGAGAATCCGAACCGTCACGGAAAGAGCTACAATAAGTGGCTGGGCGATCAGAAACCGCTCTCTCACAGGGAGCGGATTTGCTTTGCCATTGATGAAGCAATGGCTCGGAAGCCGGAGAATTTTGACGTTTTACTTGCCATGCTGCGGCAGGCCGGTTTTGAAGTAAAAGGCACAAACAACCCCTCCGTCCGCGCAACTGGACAGAAAAGATATGCCCGCATGGACACATTGGGCGAAGGATACTCTGCGGCAGATCTCCGGGCGGCTATTGCCGGTGATCGGCAGCACAAGCCAAAAGAACGGAAGTCTCCGAAGAACGCAGTAACGGAGAGAAAGTCCGGGAATCTGCTGATCGACATTCAGGCAAAATTGCAGGAAGGCAAAGGTGCCGGATATGCAAATTGGGCAAAGAAATTCAACCTCAAACAGATGGCACAGACCGTCGCGTATATCCAGGAACATGATCTGACGGATTATGCTGTTCTTGCCGAAAAGTCCGCTGCCGCTTCATTCCGATTCAATAAGCTGAGCGAAACGATCAAAACGGCAGAAAAACGCATGGCGGAGATTTCCGTGCTGCGGACGCAGATCATAAACTATGCAAAAACACGCGAGACCTATGCCGCCTATCGGAAGGCCGGATACTCCAAAAAGTTCCTTGCGGAGCATGAAAGTGAAATCTCAATCCACAAGGCAGCAAAGAAATGCTTTGACGATCTTGGCATCACGAAGCTGCCTTCGGTCAAGAGCTTGCAGACAGAATATGCCGAGCTGATGACACAGAAAAAAGCGGCATACAGTGAGTACCGCAAGGCACGTGAAGAAATGAAAGAGCTGCTGACAGCCAAAGCGAACATTGACCGGATTCTTGAAAATGAGAACGAGCGCGATGAGCAGCGAAATGAAAGAAAAGCGATTTTATAAAATCGCGCAGCCGCACAGTTATGTGCGTTTCGGGGGGATTGGGGTACGCCCCAACAAGCAGAAAACGTCGGATTCCGCGAAAGCGGAAATCCGGCGCTTTTTCGTTTGTGTATATACACAAACATTGCTTGCCGATAGTATCCGGAATTCTCGAAATTAGTAGTTGTCTCGGTTCAGGCTTTTCCGATAAGTCCATCTGTAACAACAGCTTAGTTATTATTTCGCTTTATTTGTAAACTTGGAAATTCGATTATTCTTGGGGTTTCTAAAGTACCAGCAGGTAAGTCAAGCAGATATTCAACTTCTGTTGCGTTAATGCTTAATCCGTATGAATGAGAAAGTTCTTCCATAAATTCACTTGGACTAAAAACATTTTCTTACAGCAACATAATTACAGATGTTTTGAGTAGTCGGACTTGCTGTAATAAGGACATCGTCCAGCGGCTCTTCTTTACGGAGTCCGCGCCTTTGCATAACCCAGATTAAATTTTGGTAATTATCCGTAGTAATAATTCCAAGCTTTTCAGGTCGACGGATCATTGCTGCGATAGAAGCTTTCCACTTTTTCTTTAGCTGCTTATAGTATGCAGATTTTCAGATGAGTAACTGCCAAATACTGTTACTGATATATGATGGTGAGGATGTTATACGATTTATTTTGATACATTTACGCAAATCATTGTACGGGTCCAACGCTGTTGACCGATTCGCCGAACTCCGGTATAAGTAATTATTATTAGGACTTATTAGGATAAGTAGCTTAATATTTAAGGAACGATGCCCAGCATCGTCCCGTCAAATATTCTTATATCAGTTTCCATACAATTCTGATCGCTTGTGCGGGTTTTGTTTTTTTCGTAACCGTCAAATCGTCCAGCGGATAGACTAGGATGAGATAATAGTGGTGAAACGTTTTGCAACGTTTCACCACTATTTGCATCAAGGTGAGTGAGAGCATGACAGTAACAGAAATGAAACATCAGGCAAAGCTGCAGGAATGGGAAGCAGCCATACAGGATTGCAGGGGGAGCGGAATGTCTGTGAAGGGATGGTGCCGGCAGCGTGGCACGAGTACGGCAACCTACTACCGCTGGGAACGGGAACTGCTGAAGGTCGCTGCACCGGGGCATCAACCAAAACCTGTCACGTTTGCGAAGTTACCCACTGTGCCAAAACCGCAGAGCAGTGTTTCGGAACGTATCGCAACTGTGCGATACAAGGATATGAGTCTGGGATATCTATCCCGGCGCGGACAGTGAAACTGTCCGGATGATGCTGTCTGTATTGCAATCATGCTAAGCGACTTCACCGGCGCGGACAAAGTCTACATCGCCTGCGGTTATACAGATCTGCGCCGTGGAATAGACGGCCTGGCCGGGATCGTGCAGCAGCAGTTTCACCTGGATCCCTTTACCAATACGCTGTTTCTGTTCTGTGGGAGAAGGCGAGATCGCATCAAGGCACTGTATTGGGAAGGCAACGGCTTCGTGCTTTTATATAAGCGGCTGGAAAACGGCGTGTTCCAATGGTCGCGCAGCGAGGCGGAGGCTCGTGAACTGACACCGCAGCAATACCGTTGGCTCATGGAGGGATTACAGATCCATGGAGGGATTACAGATCGACCAGCCCAAAGCACACCGCTCAGTAACAGGGCTGAGCATCGTATAATCTACAGAAAACCAATGTTTTCAATATTTCATGCCGCAGGGTGCTGTCTACCTAAGGCTACGCTTTTGGTAAGAAAGCGGCTCTATGTTTATCGTCAATCATGATTGGCTCTATACACTGCCCAGCGACGGATCGCATGGATCTTGTCCGCAAAAGTCAGAAAGGGTGGGAATTGCTTGGCACTGCTGCAGAAATAGCGCCAGCGCCAGTAGATCGGCGCAGCCGCCGGGACTGAGATGACGGCAGATCATGACATCGTCCAGCGCTTGGATCAGGGGTAAACGCCCTTCTTTTGGAGTGTCCAGAATGGCGGCGGCTTGATTTTTTACGAAAGATGCCCCTTCTGCGCCGCCCCGGTGATAGAGATTGGTGTCCTCCGTGTGAACCATCAACCATAGCAGAGCTGTTAATGCACCACTCTCGCGGCAAACCACAGCTGCCTGCCGCGCCACAGGGAAGCCCGATAGCGCCTCTGAACGCGCGCCACCAATCCGGTGACGTGCTGCCACCGCTGTACCGTGGGTCCCTTGAGGCGGAATCAGAGCCGTTGTCAGTGCAGTGCAGTGGGCGAAAAGATCACCGCCCTCCGTCAGACACCTACCCAGAGATGCCAGAAGCACTGAGAAGGAGAACAACGCCCCCTTGTGGGTATTGACACCACTGGTAGCTTGGAACATGGCTTCCTCGGCTTCCAGCCCCAGCGCCTGCAATTGGCTGGCATCTGCACCGGACAGTCCTAACGCCACCATTTGGCAAAAGTAAGGCTTCAGTGCGTCGATGCTTCGCAGAAACAGAGGCAGATCCATGTCGTCGTGAGCGCCGCTATTGCGCTCGTCAACCAGACCCGGCTTGGGGGTCAGTCTTACCTCTTGTTCCAGCGCTTTCACTGCCATCGTGGAGAGATACTCTGTGGCGAAGCCTGCCAATATTTCATGGGTACGGTGAACAATAGCGTTCAGGCCGTGGGCACGGCTGCGGGAGCACACTGACACGGGCCCGCCACATACAAGGCAGGAGCGTGGCTGTGGACGGGATAGTTTATTTCCGTCAGTATCCAACACATCCAAATCAAATAACCGTCCTACTGATGCGGCAGTTTCCAGTGTCAGACAGATTGACTTCAGTTCCTGAGCCGGGCGGTCATAGACCAACAGGGCTTCATATCCGGTATGCGGCCGTATGATCTCTTCCGCCACCGGCTGCCCCAGCGCCGCGTATAGGGCCTGCAGACCTGCGTCGAAGGCCAGTGCTGTCAGGGGTGTTACCTTCACGGGACCGGCAATGTTCATAGTGAAGGATACCAGTGGCATAGAGTATGTCCGCAGCAAGCGCTGCTGAGCTTCTACCCGAATATCACGGGCGTGGAGAATTTCCTCCAAAGTGGCGTTGACAGTAAGCATAGGTGGTCTCCGGTACAAGTGATTGAATATCGTTTATGCGGTCGTCGGCCAATGCTTGGCGGACGACGGTGGCGGAAATGCCTTCCAGTCGGGGGATTTCTGTGACAGAGATACCGAAAGTGGGGAGCAGCTCCTTCATGCGACGATTATAAGCAGCGGTGGTAGGGGAGAAAGGTTCCTCACCCACAAAACGGCGGGTAATATGGAGTGCCGGGGCGATGTGCCGACCAAACAGTTCTAAATCGAGATCACACCGAGCGTCCTCTGCTGACTGCGCATCCTTCAAAAAGTAGGTGGGGAAGGTAGTGCGGCTTACCAGAAAATCTCCGCCGGAGCACACCTTGACATTAGAAAGGTGTGCTGTCCCCTCCTGCACCAGTGCCAGCCGGTCAGCAGCGGGGAAGAAACCATTCTCTTCCGCCACCACAAACACCAGCACATGGTCGCACTGAGCCGCGGCGGTGGTGATAAGATGTAAATGCCCGCGAGTGAACGGATTGGCGTTGCACACCACACAGCCGGTGACGCCTTCTTCCCACCGCGGCAGGGATGTAAGAAATTGTCCCAGTGCATTCCGACGGCGGCTTAGCATAATCATGTCCGATGTTTCCGCCACGGGATGAAATCCCAACGAGCGGAATAAGCGCGCATTTTTTGGTTTGGTGAACAGGAACGGAAAAGGAATGCCCCGCTTTGCTGCTTCGCCTACCAGCACTGTGACTACACGGGCACACACGTCCTGCCCTTCTGCTTCCGGAGCGACAGCAACCTGACGGATGACCTTGCCACCCAGTGAGCCGCAGCCCAGCAGTTTTTCGCCCTGGGTCAGCAGAACGGTCAGCTCCGTATGTCCTTCGTCTCGAAGACCTGTTTCAGCCAACAACGCGGCATAGGCCGTCCCCCACTGAGAAGGGACGGCCTGATAGATTTGTAAATCACTCATCTTCGTCGATTTGTCGGATTACATCAATAATGGTGTTATCGCGGTACATTACCACGCCAACGATGCGATCCTTATAGCGGATAGGATCGGGAACGCCCACCAACGCCTCGGCTCGCTGCTGCAGCTGCTCAATGGTGAACACATGGAGTCCGGCTGCCTCAATTTTCTCCTTCAGGTCGGTACGGCGGGGATTCACGGCAATACCTTGATCGGTTACTACCACATCCACCATCTCGCCGGGAGTGACAACGGTATTGACGTGCTTGACAATGGTGGGAATGCGGCCTCGAGTCAGCGGGGCTACGACCACAGACAGGCTTGCACCCTCTGCCGTGTCAGGATGACCGCCGATAGCTCCGCGGATCACGCCATCTGAGCCGGTCAGCACGTTAACATTAAAGTCTGTATCGATCTCGAGGGCTGAGAGGATCACGAAGTCCAGCTGGTCTACTGCTGCACTGATCATGTGGCTGGCATAGTAGGTGGCACCGATCTGGTGATGGAAATGATTGTTTTTCAAAGAGAGTGCTGCATCCAGATCGAAGCTCTGAACATCCAGGATACGGTCGATAAGACCTTCCTCGTGCATAGCGGTGATCTGCCCGGTAATGCCGCCCAAAGCGAAACGACAGTGGATATTCTGATCGATCATCTTCTGGCGGAGGAACCGTGCCGTGGCAAGGGATGCACCACCACTGCCCATCTGCATGGAAAAGCCATCATAGAGATAACCGGTGGCCTCAATAACATTGGCGGCGGTCTTGGCAATCAGCAACTCCTTAGGATCCTTTGTGTAGCGGGTAGCACCGGACATAATGCCCTTGGGATCGCCAATATCATCGGCCAGCACCACATAGTCTACATCATACTCCGGAATAGCCCACGGCGCATTGGGGTAGGCCACCAGATGATTGGTAATGATGATTACGTTATCGGCATACTCAGTATCGGTACGGGCATAACCCAGAGAACCGCAGGCAATACCGTCGTCGTCATCACGGCTGTAACCGTTAGCATTGCCGTAGGGATCGCAGGAGGGAGCGCCCATGAAGGCTACGTCGATATGCAGATCGCCGCTGCGGATGGCGCTGGCACGTCCGCCGTGAGAGCGGAATACGACCGGGCAGTCCATGAGACCGCGGGAGATCTCTTCTGCCAATTCTCCACGAAGGCCGGACGTCTCGATGTGCGTGATGACACCGTTTTTGATATGCTTGATCAGCGGTGCATGGACGGAAGCCAAAGAGGATGCTGCCAGCGTCAGGTTCTTGAAACCCATTTCAGCCAGCTTATCCATTACCATATTAATCACATGGTCGCCGTTGCGGAAGTGGTGGTGAAAGCTTATGGTCATGCCGTCCTTCAGCCCCGTGCGGCGGATCGCTTCTTCCAGGGAGGGAACAATTTTGTTTTGCTGATGATACCGCTCACTGAAGGTAGCGGTCTTTTTTTCAGCGGCACCGGCGAATACGCCGTGGTTGCTGATCTCATCAATATGAGGAATATTGTTTAGTTCTACCATGTTACAGCTCCTCCACTTCATCGGCTTTGCTGCCGGCTTCATACAGATCCAACAGCCGCTTGGCCCGGGTGACCACGGGCTTGTCGATCATTTTGCCGTTGAGACTGGCCACGCCGCTGCCGCGGGCGTTAGCCTCGGCAATGGCAGCCATGATGGCACGTGCCTTGTTAAGATCCTTTTCGTTGGGCATGAATACCTTATGTAGCGGCTCGATCTGCCGAGGATTAATGACGGATTTGCCATCAAAGCCCAGTTTCTTGATGAGTGTGGCTTCAGCAATGAAGCCCTCCTCGTCGTTAACATTGGAGAACACCGTATCCAGTGCGGCAATGCCGGCGGCGCGTGCGGCGTTTAGAATCATGCACCGGGCAAACAGCAACTCGATGCCGTCGCTGCGGGTGGTTTTCAGGTCGGTGACGTAGTCCTCAGCGCCTAACGCGATGCCAATCAGACGGTCACTGGACTTAGCAATCTCCACGGCGTTCAGCACGCCGTTGGCACTTTCGATAGCGGCCATCATGCCGGTGGTGCCCACGGGGATGCCGGCTTCCCGCTCGATGCGCGCGATTTCACGCTCGCAATCAATTACGTCCTGGGCGCTGTCGGTTTTGGGCAGACGTACTACCTGTACACCGGCGCGGACTACGGCCTCCAGATCCTCTACACCAAGGCCACTTGCAAGATCGTTAATGCGCACCACGGTCTCCTTGGTACCGAAGTTCAGAGTTTTCAATGCATTGTATACCAGAAAGCGGGCTGCGTCTTTTTCAGTATAGGCTACGCTGTCTTCCAAATCGAACATGATAGAGTCTGCACCGTAGATGTGGGCGTCCCGGATCATACCGGGATTGTTGCCGGGAACGAACATCATACTGCGGCGCAAACGATCTTTTTTATACATCCTGCCGTACCTCCCATGTATAATCGCTGCGCTTCGCCGAGCGCATCAAGGCGGTGGATACCCGGGCTCGAACGGTGCAGTCCAAAGCGCCCTTATCCACAGCGGTAATCAGGGCGTTCTCCACGCCGTAGCTGGCTACTGTTTCGCGGATAACAGCAATGATCTGTTTTCCAAACTGCTGGTAGACGCTGCTGGTCAGCTCTACCTGTACACCGTCCTGATCGGACGGCTCCACGGTAATCATAATGTCGTTAGATTCCATGGTTCCGGCATAGCCGGTGGTAATCAGTTCCATAGTTTTGCCTCCTTACAGAGCTTTTTCCAGATGGGAACGGATGGCGGCGATAAAGTCGGCGCTGGTGACGGCGGTCACGGCAGTGCCCTCGTCCACCAAACCTACCAGATCCTTGGTCATGGTGCCATCGCTCAGGGTATCGAAGCAGGCCTGCTCCAGCTTGTCGGCAAAGGCAGCCAGATCGGTAAGACCATCCAGCTGGCCGCGCTTGCGCAGAGCACCGGACCAGGCAAAGATGGTGGCCATGGGATTGGTGGAGGTAGCTTCGCCCTTGAGGTGCTTATAGTAGTGCTTGGTCACGGTGCCGTGAGCGGCCTCGTACTCGGTGGTGCCGTCGGGGGACACCAGCACGCTGGTCATCATGGCCAGGCTGCCGAAGGCAGTGGATACCATGTCACTCATCACGTCACCATCATAGTTCTTGCAGGCCCAGATAAAGCCGCCCTCGCTGCGGATCACGCGGGCTACCGCGTCATCGATCAGGGTGTAGAAATAGGTGATGCCCAGCTCGTCGAACTTGGCCTTGTAGCTTTCAAACTCCTCCTCAAACACCTTCTTGAACTCACCGTCATAGATCTTGGCGATGGTATCCTTGGTGGAGAACCACAGATCCTGTTTCGTGTCGATGGCGTACTGGAAGCAGGCGCGGGCAAAGGAGCGGATGCTCTTTTCCTTGTTGTGGGCACCCTGCCATACGGCGGGGCCGTCCACCTTCTGCACGGTGATGGTCTTCTCCTCACCGCTTTCACCCTTGAAAGTCAGGGTAGCCGTGCCCGGCTCGGTGGTGTACATATCCACACTCTTATACACATCGCCATAGGCGTGACGGGCAATGGTAATGGGCTTTTTCCAGTTCTTCACCACAGGATGGATGGAGTCGATGAGGATAGGAGCGCGGAACACGGTGCCGTCCAGAATGGAACGGATGGTGCCGTTGGGGCTCTTCCACATCTCGGTCAGCTGGGGATATTCCTCCATGCGCTGCTTGTTGGGTGTAATGGTGGCACACTTGACAGCCACGCCCAGACGGCGGGTTGCGTTGGCGGCATCTACGGTAACCTGATCGCGGGTCTCATTGCGGTGCAAAAGGCCCAGATCGTAGTACTCGGTTTTCAGTTCCACAAAGGGCAGGATCAGCTGGTCCTTGATCATCTGCCACAGAACGCGGGTCATCTCATCGCCGTCCATCTCCACCAGGGGAGTTGTCATTTTAATCTTTTCCATAGTCTGTCTCCTTTTTACTGCATCCGGGCTGCGTAGTAGTTCATCAGGCAGCCGGAGAGCAGAATTTCCTTTTCATTATCTGTAAGGCCCTTGACGTGCAGCAGAATGTCCTCCACTGCGCCGTTCTTGCAAATGACCTTGGCGGGAATATCCTCCACGCCGTTTTCCACGGCCTGACGGATGCCGGGCACGAATACGCAGTCGCCGCTTTCATAGTCGAAGGGAGTACCCTCGTCCAGCGTGAAGGGCAGGATGCCCCAGTTGATGCAGTTGCTGCGATAACGCTTGGTGGCGAAGCTGTAGCAGATGTTGGCGAAGCCGCCCAGTACCTTTTGGCAGGAGGCAGCCTGCTCGCGGGCAGAGCCGTCACCGGGCTTGTTGGCGAACACGCAGGAGCCGAACTGAGTATTGGCCATCAGCTTGTCGGCATCGCCCACACGGGAGAGAACATCACGCAGTGCAGCAGGTGCAGCGCCTTCGCGACGCTGTGCCTCTACAGCAGCGATCTCCTTGGCGTGGGGAACGTACTCGGGCACGCGGCGGGAGAGGGTGAACTCTGCCAGACGCAGAGGGTTGGAGCGATAGGAGGAGGTCTCACCGGAGGGGATCAGCTCGTCGGTGGTGGTAACGTCGTCGTGGATCACGGCGGCCAGCTCCACCAGCAGGTTTTCGCTGAGGTCGTACATCTTGGGCCAATCGGTGATGTTGGGGCCCATTACCAGCTCCACGCTGGGATCGGCCTTACCGAAGCCGTAGTACAGGCGGTTTTCGTATACCGTCTTGTCGAAGTGATAGTCGTGATGTACCGGCTCGTAGTCCACATCGGTGGCGGCGGTGATCTTACCGCCATTGAGAGCAGTAGCGGCAATGGAGCGGGCGTCCATCAGGCATACGCCGGCAAACTGGCCCTCGCCGGGCTTGGAGCCTTCGCGGTTGGGGAAGTTGCGGGTGGTGTGACGCAGGGAAAGGCTGTTATTGGCAGGCACATCGCCGGCGCCGAAGCAGGGACCGCAGAAGCTGGGCTTGATGAGAGCGCCGCTTTGCAGCAGCTCTGCCGTAGCGCCCACCTTCATCAGCTCCAGGGAAACAGGAACAGAGGTGGGGTATACGGAGAAGCTGAAAGTACCGCTGCCGGTGCTGCCGCCGTGCATGATGTCGGCAGCCTCAGTGATATTGTCGAACAGACCGCCGCTGCATCCGGCGATAATACCCTGATCGGCCCAAACGCCGCCATCATGGATCTTGTCGGTAAGCTTGATGTTGGCCTTGGGGAAGCGCTTGGCGGCATCAGCCTCCACGCTCTTGAGGATCTCCTCGGCGTTATCCAGGAACTCGTGGATGGTCCAGGCGTTGGAGGGATGGAAGGGCAGGGCGATCATGGGCTCTACCTTGCCCAGATCGATGGTGATCATCTTATCATAGTAGGCAACCTTGCCGGGATGCAGTTCCTTGTAGTCCTGCGGGCGCTTGTGGGTTTCGTAGAAGCCGCGGGTGATCTCATCTGTCTCCCAAATGGAGCTGAGGCAGGTGGTTTCGGTGGTCATCACGTCGATGCCGTTACGGAAGTCGATGGGCAGTTCGCGGATGCCGGGACCTACAAACTCCAATACCTTATTGTTCGCAAAGCCGCTCTCAAAGGTAGCCTTCACCAATGCGATGGCCACATCGTGGGGGCCGATGCCCCGGCGTGGCTTGCCGGTCAGATAGACCATGACCGCTTCCGGCATGGGAGCGTCCCAAGTGTTTTTTAGCAGCTGCTTGGCTAACTCCGGGCCACCCTCGCCAATGGCCATGGTGCCCAAAGCACCATAGCGGGTATGGGAGTCAGAGCCCAGGATCATGGCACCGCATTTTGCCATTTGCTCCCGGGCGTAAGAATGGATGACACTTTGATTGGCAGGCACATAGATGCCGCCATACTTCTTGGCGGCTGACAGACCGAACATATGGTCGTCTTCATTGATGGTGCCGCCCACAGCACACAAGCTGTTGTGACAGTTGGTCAGAGCATAAGGGATGGGAAATTCCTTCATGCCGGAGGCGCGGGCCTGCTGAATGATGCCCACATAAGTAATGTCGTGAGACACCATTGCATCAAATCGGATACGCAGATTCTCGGGATCGCTGGATACATTGTGAGCCTGAAGAATGCGCCAAGCCATAGTGCCTTTCCGTGCTTCCTCCTGGGAAATAGATGCGGTTTCACAGGGAACGCCGTTTACTAAATACATGCCGTGATTCGTCAGCTGAATCATGTAATGACCTCCTTAGATTATTTATCGATGATGGATTAACTGCCATCATTGTTAACATACCCGGAAGCAAATGTAAACCGCTTTTTTTGCAAAATGGGGCATTTGGGTGCATTTCTCTGTTTTGACGATAAAATTGCATGAGTATAAAATAAAATGCATTATTGCGCAGGGAATCTGTCAAAATTGAGAAGAAGAAGGTAAGAAAAATGACTTAATATTTTCCGGAAAATGAAGGACAACCAAGCAAAAGTTGCAAATAATGCATGAGAAACTGCACAAATCGAGCAAAAGTATAGTTTTAATACAATTAAAATAAGAAAACGAGGGATATGACAATTATACCTGCATGCTTCGTTAGAGTGGAAATTCCGACACGGTAGTGAAATCAGAATCCAGATGAGCTTCCGAAGAACCTGTTTTGGAACATATAGATGCGATGGACAGCGAGTGAGTCACAGAGCCACTCGCTTAGCGCTGTTTTCGGGTCGGACAGATAATTGGATATAATCGGCGGATGAATCGAATATTCATCTTTCGTGGTATGAGAGGTATGGATTTGCTTGGATTTTGTTTATTGGAACAGAACAGGATATAATTTATCCGAAAGTGTGGCTGAATAGAAAGAATCCCTGCGTAATTATTGCATGATTGTTGCCTATTGGAGCTTGTTGAAAGAGGAGAAGTTTAGAGAAAAAGCAAAAAACTTATCCTCTTGACATATATCTGCTACAATGATAGAATCATTTCAGCAAACATGGTTGCTACCATGGTAATAAAAGGGGTGGTTTTATGTCTCTCTTGTTGAAGAATTGTCGATTAATTCCTGCTTTATCAGACGGGTATGACGAGACCTATGCCGATGTTAAGGTGGAAGATGGAAAAATAGAAGAGGTAAGAGCCTGCGGAATCGATGCCTTAGGGATGGATGATGCTGTTATCGACTGTGAAGGTAAAACTCTTTTGCCTGGCTTATTTGATATGCATGCACACCTGAACTGGGATTATTATAACGGAGTCGTTCGATTGAATGATTTCAAACTGCTGGTCAATTCTTGCCTAAGTGCCAAAAAGTATTTGGAACTTGGTTTTACTACGATTCGGGACATGGGTACTCCAAAACGCCTTTCTGTGTCAGTTCGGGATGCTATCAGACGAGGCCTGTTTGCTGGCCCACGGATCATTAGTGGTGGTATGATCCTGCGTCCGACAGTGTCGGATACGCCGGCTGACCCCAATTGCTTTCTGCGATATGTTTCTGGGGTGGATGAGTATATCCGCGCAACCAGAGAAGAGATCGGCGGCGGCGCGGATTTTGTCAAGGTGTATGCACCCGGCGAACCATCTGAGTTGATGCCGGAGGAGCTGGAGGCGGTTGTGCGAATTGCGCATAGGCGCGGTAAGAGAGTTGCTGTCCACGCCCACGATGCCAGTGCGATCTCCATGTGCATTGATGCTGGGGTGGACACCATTGAGCATGGATCCCGTATCACTATGGAGGATATTGAGCGTCTAAAGAAAGAAACATCCTATTTGGTTCCGACTATGGGAATTCTCTCCGAAGAGGTTCCGATGCCCGGGACTCCTATTGAACTGAAGGTGCCTATGCTTCGCCCTCTGTTGGATGCCAGTGCAAAGTGTATTACAGCCGCCTATCAAGCAGGGCTAAAGCTTGGCTTCGGAACGGATACTCCTATCGAGAATATGGAGAAAGTCCCTGGTATCGAGTTCAAAATGCGCAAAGAATACTGCGGGATGGACAATGTGGACATGCTGCTGCAGGCGACAAAAAACAGCGCATTTCTGTGCGGCTTGGAGAATGTGACGGGCCAGATCAAGGTGGGTTTGGCGGCTGACCTGCTGCTTGTGGACGGAAATCCCGATGAGGATATAAGCGTTATGTATAAAAAGCCGGAGATGGTTTTCCAGCAGGGCAAGCTTTGCGGTTAATTCTAATGGAGTTTTATTTTTATTTTATCGTATAAGGTGGAAAGTGAGGCACATCTATGGAAAATGAGGTAGATAATCTTCTTTATAAGCCCAAGAACGGCTATGGGAAATTGTCGGCGGCGGAGTTGGCGGAGATGGACGCCTATTGCCTGCGTTACCGACATTTTATTGACGAGGCCAAGACGGAAAGAGAAGCGGTCAAGCAGACGGTAGCTATGGCGCAGGCTCATGGCTTTACGATGTATTCTTCCGAAATGAAATTAAAACCGGGTGACAGGGTCTATCAGGTCAATCGGGGGAAGGGCGTTGTGTTTGCTGTGATCGGCGAAAAAAGCCTTTCTGAAGGTTGCCGGATAGCCGTTGCCCACGCAGACTCACCCCGGCTGGATGTGAAGCCAAATCCTTTGTGCGAGATGGAGCAATTTGGACTGATCAAGACGCATTATTACGGCGGGATCAAGAAGTATCAGTGGACAGCTGTTCCGCTGGCACTGCATGGAGTGATCTGTAAAAAGGATGGCAGTGTACAGACTGTTTGTATCGGAGAACAAGAGGGGGATCCCGTTTTTTGCGTGACAGATCTGCTAATCCATTTGTCGAAGGATCAGTTGGGCAAGACCATGCGCGAAGGTGTCACGGGTGAAAACTTAAAGGTGCTCTTTGGTAGTCGGCCACTGGATGGGGATGAGAAAGAAAAGTCCATCAAGCTAGCACTTCTACATATACTTCATCAACTGTTTGGCATTGAAGAAGAGGATTTCCTTTCGGCGGAATTGACTCTTGTCCCAGCGTGGAGAAGCCGTGATCTCGGACTGGACCGGAGTATGATAGCGGCTTATGGCCATGATGATCGCATTTGCGCATATGCAGAGTTTGAGCCACTGCTCGAGCTGGAGAAACCGGCCTACACGGCGGTGTGCCTGATTGCCGACAAGGAGGAGATAGGGTCGATCGGCGTTTCCGGTATGCAAAGCAGATTTTTTGACGACTTTATGGCTGATCTATGTGAGAGCGGTGGCGGACATCTTCGCCGATGTATGAGAAATTCTCTCTGTATGTCGGCAGATGTGGTCAATGCGCTGGATCCAGTTTATTCGGATGTATCAGACGGACAAAACTGTGCCCGATTTAATTACGGTGTTGCAGTCGCTAAGTATACAGGTAGTGGCGGCAAGGGCGGCTGTTCGGATGCTTCTGCGGAGATTGTTGCGCGTTTTCGCCATATCTTTGACCAGGGGGGCGTTCTGTGGCAGAGTGCTGAGCTGGGTAAGGTAGACCAGGGCGGTGGCGGAACGGTAGCGGGCTATATGGCAAACCGCAATATTGACACGCTGGATGTGGGAGTAGGACTGCTGTCGATGCACTCTCCGCTGGAGATAGCTGCCAAATTGGACTGCTATATGATGCGCCGAGCAGCCGATGCCTTTTACCGATACGGTTGATTATTGCGCTAATAATTCATTTATGAGGAGAGATGCATCATGAAGGCTGCAGCCAACGCTGCTGTGGTGGAGAAGAATGATTTTCAGAGGAAAGAAAAACTCAAATCGGAATTACTGAAAAGTGTGGTATTTTTGTGTGTCTTTATTGCTGTTTTTTCGCTGTTTGCCGTTCCAATGGGACTTGCAAACGCATTGAACACGATGATGAACACTGCCTATCGCTTGCTGATCGATACTACATTATATATTATGGCAATCGCGGTTTTGGCCGGGGCGGTGTCTGCCCTGTTTTCGGAATACGGGGTCATTGAACTGCTCAATAGAATACTTTCTCCGCTGATGCGGCCGTTATTCGGCATGCCCGGTGCTGCTGCGCTTGGCATCGTGACGACCTATTTGTCGGACAATCCCGCTATCTTGGCACTGGCCGATGATAAGCAGTACAGACGTTTTTTTAAGGCATACCAGATCCCAGCACTAACCAATTTGGGAACATCCTTTGGTATGGGCCTGATTGTTACAACATTTGTGCTTGGCCTCGGTGGAGAACACATTGGGCTGGCGGCCCTGTGCGGCAATTTGGGTGCGGTGGCCGGCAGTATAACATCTACACGACTGATGATGCATTTCACTGCAAAGGCTCTGGGAAAGACGCAGACAGCCTTGACAGAAACCGAACAAGAATGTACGAGTGATAATGGTGGACAGGTACGAAATAAGGGTATACTGCGTGTGCTGACAGCGCTGATGGATGGCGGCAAGAAGGGCGTGGAGCTTGGTCTGGGCATCATACCCGGCGTGCTGATTATCTGCTCACTGGTGATGATGCTGACCAATAACGCTCCTGCGGACGGAGTTTACACCGGCGCGGCCTATGAAGGCATCGGCCTGCTGCCGGCAATGGCGGATAAAATAGATTTCTTACTGCAGCCGCTCTTTGGTTTTTCCAGCGCAACGGATATAGCCGTTCCTGTGACGGCGCTTGGCTCGGCTGGTGCTGCGCTGGGCATGATCCCAACATTGCTTCAGAACGGGCAGGCCAACAGCAATGACATCGCTGTGTTCACTGCTATGTGTATGTGCTGGAGCGGATATCTGAGTACTCATGTATCCATGATGGATGTGTTGGGCTGCAACCATTTTACTGGAAAGGCTATTCTGTCGCATACGATTGGCGGACTTTTGGCAGGAACGGTAGCGCATTGGCTGTTCACTCTATTACAACTTATCCTTTGAATTGAGGTAAAATCATGATTAAAAAATGGCGCGAGGCATTGCTTCGTTATGAGGGCCAGGCAGAAAACAGCGCAGTAGCGACGGATCTTAAAAATATGATGCCAGGCATGATGGTAGAGCAGATTGCAGCCGTTTTGTTGGAAAATGTCAACATTTTTGTTATGGGATTCATCTCTACGGCAGCTATTGCGGGCGTGGGACAGATCAATACGGTCAATAATGTTTTGATGAATCTGTTGCAGGCGTTTGCTATCGGCGGGACTGTGTTAGTGGGCCAGTATGCGGGAGCGGCAAAAAAGAAAGAAGCGGCCGGTTCAGCTTTTTCCGCTCTATTTCTTGGCGGCCTTGTCAGTTTGTTGGTCACTGCTTTGGTGTGGCTGTTTCGCGAGAATGTTGTGATGCTCCTTTTTGGACAGGCAGAGACCGATGTGATCGAAAACTCTCTTGCTTACTTTAAGTTTACAGCCTTGACGCCACCATTGTGGTTTCTGTATTTCCAGTGCTGCGGATTTATGCGTAGTGCGGGTGACACGCGACGCCCCATGTATATCAGCATAGTGCTTAATGTGTCCAGCATGGTATTAAATCTGCTGTTTGCGTTGGGAATGCATTTGGGGGTTACTGGATCCGCAATGGCCTATTTGATTTCTGTGGGGATTGCGGCTGTATTGTCTCTGGGTATGGTGCTGCGCAAAGACTTTGCATTTTGCCCGACAAAGACATCAGGGAAGACGATGGGCGTGAATCTGCGTAAAATAAGCGGTATTGCTTTCCCATCATCTGTAGAGAATTTGATGTTCAATGGCAGTCGGATCGTTTTACAGATATTCCTAGCCGGTATGGGTAAGGCTATGATCTCGGCAAATTCGGTGTTCAATTCCGTGAACGGCATTTTCAATGTGCCGGTTATGGCGTTGTATTATCTCACTATTCCTGTTATCAGCCGTTGCGCAGGGGAACATGATCGGGGAAAGCTGGTTAAGGCTCTGCGCTATATCTCCCGAAAGACGCTGGTTTGGTCTATACCGGTAGCACTTGCTCATATTTTGCTGTCTGTGCCAGGTGCCTATATTTTCTCCCGCGATCCGGAGGTCATACGTATTGGCGCGGGTATGCTTGTGATCTACGCTTTTTTTGCGCTGTTCCAAAACGGCAGCTTTATCCTTCCCAATGGCTTTAAGTCGGTTGGAGATGCAAAATTTGCTATGGTTTTATCTTCAGCCACGGCATGGATTATCCGCGTGCTGGGAACATGGTTCCTTGGTGTCAAACTTGGCTTTGGTGCCTATGCGATTGCTTTGACACAGGGCATCGACAGTGCTGTGAGAGCGTGCGTGTATACGATCCGTTACAAGCGGGGAACGTGGCTCATAACAATGTTTGGAAACACCAAAGCCTGACGCGGCGGAAAAAATCCGGCCTGTTTACAGGCCGGATTTTTGCTGATAATTGGTCTATTCAACACAAAAAGTGGAGGATTTCTTGCCTGGTTTGGCTGCATGCTGCAAGTTGCTCTGGTAAAAAAACGTAACTGGGCACAAAAGATGTCTTTATTTTGAGGTATGGTACTTGCCCTTTTATGTTTGATTCGATATAATAATTAACATAAGAGTATATTCCTAGGAGGATACCACATGAAAGGTAAGGACCTGACAGAGAGAGTTTACCACGAGATTAAACGGGATTTGATGCTCCGCAAATTGCCCAGCAGTGAGCTGTTCAGCGAGCAGATGCTGGCAGATCAATACCACTGCAGCCGTACTCCGGCGAGAGAAGCGGCGGGACGCCTGGTGTCGGAGGGCTATTTGAATAAATACCCGAGCAAGGGTTACATTGTCCGTCTGCCGACCGAGCGCGAGATGAATGAAATGCGCTATTGTTGCTATGTGCTGGAGGCAGCTGCACTGCGGCAGTCGTTTCATAATGCCTATGCGGAGGAATTTCGGTCGCTGTATGAGCTGATTGACCGCAAGCATGACGATCCCGATATTGCCTATTTTTCTAACATGACATTCCACTATGAGTTGGCAAAACTGTCAGGCAATGATACCATCGTGTCCTATATTGAGCGGCTGCACGGGTTGATGATCCGAGGCGAGCAGGCACCCATCTACCGCGGTAGCGCTTATTTGGATGAAAAGCTACCGCAGAAGATCGATGTAAAAACTACTGCGGACAATGCGCTGACGGAGAAGGAACGCCATCGCAGAATTGTTGATGCACTTGTTGCGCGGAAACTGGAAGATGCGATTCGCTATCTGTGTCAGGACACCTATCCCAATATTCCCTTCGGCGAGATAAATCTGGGCTGATCAACAAGAGACAATAGACAGAAGTTTACTGAGAAACTCAGCATTGATTTTGGCGTTTTACACAAAATCAATGCTGAGTTCTATTTATTCAGACAAAAATCGGCAATTGTGTTTTTTTTTTATTGACAATACTACTTTTATCGAATAAACTAAGAACATCCATTACCATGGTAGCTAAAATGACGAAATGGAGGATTTAGCCATGAAAAAACATCTTGCCCTATTGCTTGCGGTACTGATGCTGGTGCTGACTGGCTGCGGCAACAAAGCGCCTTCGACTGACGAGGTAACGCGGGAAAGCATTACGTTGGCAAATACCGCACCTATTCCCGATTACGATCCCCTGAACTGGTATATTTCTAGCCAAAGCACCATGTTCACCAATGTCTACAGCACTCTGGTGGATGTGGTCGTGAATGAAGACCTGTCCATTAGCTGCCGTCCCAACCTGGCTGAGAGCTGGGATCAGGAGGAGGACGGCCTGGTTTGGGTATTCCACCTGAACAAGAACGCTGTGTATACTGACGGCAGCAAGGTCACGGCAAACCATGTCAAGACCTGTTTCGAGCGTCAAATGACCAATCCTTACACCATGAGCTATGTAGCCATGATTGACTCCATTGAGGTACGGGATGAGAACACTGTGGCTTTCCGTCTGTCCTATAACTGGCCCAGCGTTCCTAACTGCTGGTACATGGTGGCTATTTACAATGTTGACTTGTATGATGCTGATAAGGATGGCTATATCAAGAATCCTGTAGGCAGTGGTCCCTATACAGTGACTGCTCTGGATGAGACTGCCGGCACCATGACGATGACTCTGAAGGATAACTGGTGGGGCAAGGAGAAGCCCGTCATAAAGACCATCAATGTTAAGACCATTACCGATCCGAGCACGCTGGTTATTGCTCTGCAGAATGGCGAGGTCGATGTGGGTGATATGTCCGGCAGTAATCTGCACCTGCTGGAGAACGACAAGAATCTTGTCATGAAGCAGTCCATGTCTATTGTGCCCTGGCAGTTGCTCATCAATACAAACACCGAGCCTTTGAACAATGATAAGCTCCGCGAGGCCATTTCCTACGCCATTGACTATGATGCCATCCGCAATGCTACCTGCAGCGGTTATGTGTCCGCTAAGGACAGCACCATCGTTTTTGCAACGCCGGAGTTGAATCTTCCTTCCAGTGTACAGCAGTATAAGTATGATCCCGATAAGGCCCGCCAGCTGGTGGCCGAGTGCGGCCTGCCTACCCCTGTGGATGTGGGTGAGATCATCGGCGGTAACAACAACGGCAGCGCTGAGATGATTCAGCAGTATCTGCAGGCTGTGGGCATTCAGGCCAAGGTCACGTCCTATGAGACCAATACCTTTGTACAGATGATGATGGGCGGCCAGTTTGGCTTGGGCATCACCACCGGTACCGGCGGACAGAGTGCCTTTGAAAATCTGCTGAACTATTATGGCAGCAACCAGCCCTATAACTTCAACAAGTTCAGCAACGCCGAGGTAGATGCCATTCTGGAGAAGATGCAGCACACCTCTGATGCTGGTGAGATTGAGACTCTGCTGACTCAGGCATTGAACATCATTGCTGCCCAGCACACGAATATGAATCTAGGTATGCCCGCCCGCTATGTGGTGTATCGCTCCGGTCTGGAGGTCCCTCCCACATTTAACGGTGTGGATATGATCCGTGTAAAATAACATAAAACAATATCGGATATGAGGCGGCACAGATAGATAGTTGTCTGTGCCGCTTGTCTTAAAAAGGAGTATCCCATGACAAAATACATCATTAAGCGCCTGCTGCTTGTGATTCCAATGGTGTTAGGCGTGGCCATTATCGTTTTTTCTATCATCAACGCCATACCCGGTGACCCAGGACGGCGGATGCTGGGGCCTATGGCTACACAGGAACAGGTGGATATGCTTAACGAACAGTTGGGTTATCATCTACCTTTTATCCAGCGGCTGGGCGATTATCTCAATGACCTGATTCACTTTGATTTTGGTAATTCTTATCAAGACGGTGTGCCGGTATTTGAGAAGATCATGAATAACTTCCCCTTTACTTTGCGCTTGGCCGTACTGCAAACAATAACCTATTCTATAATAGGCATCGCCTTGGGCGTGTTTTCTGCGGTGAAGCAATACTCTGCATTGGACAATATCGTGCGCGTGATCAGTATTGCTTTGGCGGCATTTCCCAGCTTCTGGGTATACATGGTGGCGCTGCTGGTGTTCTCACTTTATTTGGGGTGGCTTCCTTCCAGCGGCGCGGATTCGTGGCTATGCTATATTTTGCCAGTGGGATGTGCGGGTATACTGTCCGCATCCTCTCTGCAGCGGCTTACTCGAACTACCATGCTGGAGTCCATCCGGCAGGACTTCGTTCGTACTGCTCGAGCCAAGGGATGTGCTGAGGGCACGGTAATCTGGAAGCATGCGTTCCTTAATGCAATGTTGCCTGTGCTGAACCAGGTGGGTATTAGTTTCGGTATGCTGCTGGGCGGCACCGTCATCGCTGAGTCTGTGTTCGGTATGCCGGGCTTGGGAACGCTGATCATTACCGCCGTCAATTCCAAGGATGTACCCATGGTTATGGCCGCCACGGTGTTTTTAGCAGCTATCTTCTGCGTGCTGGTAGTGGTGCTGGATGTGGTTACCGCATTGGTGGATCCACGGGCCAAGGCCAAGCTGACGAAATAAGGAGGTGCGAGGAATGAAAAACGATTCCGAGATGATGGGCGGCAAGCGCAGCCGTGGCCGGGAGATCTGGACGCTGTTCAAGCGCAACAAGCCTGCCATGGTGGGTCTGGCGCTGTTTGTTCTGATCATATTGGTGGCAGTCTTTGCAGAT
The DNA here is from genome assembly GCA_004555205.1 of Clostridiales bacterium. Taxonomy (GTDB): domain Bacteria; phylum Bacillota; class Clostridia; order Oscillospirales; family Oscillospiraceae; genus Vescimonas. Next base: position 29,416 of record SFIY01000006.1, on the reverse strand, counting down.
GTCATCGTGGACAGCAATATGTGCTATGAGTTCTCAGGAGCACCTCTGGAGGCACCGTCGGCACAGCATCCGTTCGGCACAGACAACCTGGGACGCGACCTGTTTGCCCGTGTTATCCACGGCAGCCGCTACTCCCTTGTCATCGGCATTACCGCCACAGTGCTGTCATTGGCTATTGGTGCATTCATTGGCGCCGCCTGTGGCTATTTTGGCGGGTGGCTGGACAATGTGGTTATGCGATTATTTGATGTGATTGCATCAATCCCCGGCATGTTACTCGTTATGGTGCTGGTTATGGCCTTGGGTGTGGGTGTACAGAACCTTATTTACGCTTTGCTTATCAGCGGCGTTCCTGGCTATGCGCGATTTGTGCGATCCACGATTCTGAACTTGACTGACATGGAATATGTACAGTGCGCCAAATCCTACGGTACAAGCAGCTTCAAGATTATCCTACGCCATGTGCTGCCCAACGCACTGGGCCCCATTATTATTATGTTGGCAGGTTCTGTTTCCGGTACGATTTTGAGCGCAGCCAGTTATTCCTTTATGGGCTTTGGTGTGCAGCAGCCTACCCCAGAATGGGGCGCGATCATTTCCGCTTCCCGTCAGTTCATGCGGCTGTCTCCCGCCTATGCCATTATTCCCGGTGCGGCCATTGTTATCACGGCCATGAGTATCAATTTGGTGGGTGATGGCCTGCGTGACGCTTTGGATCCCCGACTGAAAGACTGAGGTAACACGATATGAAAGATTCGATCACACAGAATACGCCAGACACCCCGGCTGTTGAGGTACGAGACCTGTCGGTGGAATATCATTCCGGCGGGAACATTGTGAAGGCCGTGAACCATGTGAGCTTTACGCTTCCCCGTGGCCGGAGCTTGGGCTTGGTAGGAGAGACTGGAGCCGGAAAGACCAGCACCGCGCTGGCGTTGATGCGCCTATTGCCGGATAGAGTCAGCCATGTACCCAATGGAGAGGTCTATCTGAAGGGCGACAATATCATGAATGTGCCTGAGAGCCACATGAAACTCATGCGCGGAGAGATTATTTCTATGATCTTCCAGGACCCCATGACGGCACTGAACCCAATTATGACTGTGGGAAACCAGATCCGTGAAGCACTGAAGATACATGATACAAAGAACCGTTCCAAGGCGGAGATCGAGAAGCGGGTCGAGGAAGTACTGGAGCTGGTGGGGATTCCCGCCCAGAGAAAGGGAGATTATCCACTGCAGTTCTCCGGAGGCATGAAACAGCGCGTTGTCATTGCCATTGCACTTGCCTGTTCACCGGATATACTCATTGCCGATGAGCCTACTACCGCATTGGATGTGACGATTCAGGCGCAGGTGCTGGCACTGATCGATGAGCTTCGGCAAAAGATGGGAACCTCCATGATCATGATCTCCCACGATTTGGGTGTGGTGGTTCGTACTTGTGACGATGTGGCAATCATGTATGCAGGTGAGATAATAGAGTATGGCTCTGTGGAGCAAATCTATTCTCCCGGACAGCACCATCCCTATACTGAGGGATTGTTCGGCGCTATCCCTAATATTCGCAGCAAATCAAAACGGCTGACACCTATTGATGGCCTGATGCCAGATCCTACCCATCTTCCGGAGGGATGTAAATTCTCACCCCGCTGTCCGCACTGTACGGAAAAATGTCGGCAGCAGGAGCCGACAGTCTTCGAACAGGACGGCCACCATATTAAGTGTCATTTGTTTGGAGGAGAGGAAGCATGATTGAGCAGATCCCGGTAATTGAAACCGTTGATTTAAAGAAATTTTATAAAACTAAAAGAGGAATGCTTCACGCCGTTGATGACATCAACCTGCAGATCTATCAGGGGCAGACACTGGGTGTGGTAGGCGAGTCCGGATGCGGTAAGAGCACGTTGGGACGCACGGTTATCGGACTGCATAAGCCCACCGCTGGAAAGGTTCTGTTCCATGGGCAGGATTTGGCTACTATAAGCCGCCACGGGCGAGAGCAGTTTACCAAAATGAGCATGATCTTTCAGGACCCATATTCCAGCCTGAATCCTCGTATGTGCGTGGCAGATCTTATCGCAGATCCTATGCAGATTAATCACCTCTATCCGAATCGTCAAGAGCGCTATAAGCGAGTAGCGGAGCTGATGGATACGGTGGGACTTGCAAAGCGAGTAGCCAATGCTTATCCGCATGAATTGGACGGCGGGCGGCGGCAGCGTATCGGCGTAGCCCGGGCGCTGGCGGTGAACCCGGAATTTATCGTGTGTGATGAGCCAGTGTCGGCTTTGGATGTTTCTATTCAGGCACAGATTTTGAATCTGCTGATGGACCTGCAAGATGAAATGGGACTTACCTATATGTTTGTCACCCATGATCTAAGTGTTGTGAAGCACATTAGCACCAACATTATGGTAACATATCTGGGTAAGTGTGTGGAGATCGGTACCAGTGATCAGATTTTCGAGAACCCTTCTCACCCCTATACCAAGGCGCTGCTGGCCGCGCTGCCGGAGGCTACTCTGGAGGCACGGGACAAGGAGATCCAGCTGCTGCGAGGTGAGATCAGCAATCCCATTAATCCCAAGCCTGGCTGCCGTTTTGCCTCTCGCTGTCCGTACCGCACAGAGGCGTGCACCTGTGGAGATATCCCAGAGCAGGAGTTGGAGCCTGGCCATAGAGTGGCCTGCCTTCTGCCCATGGGGGAGGATAAGCGATAATGACCACATTGAACTTGGTATTGGAGCCAGAGCTGACGGTGCTGCAACGCCGATTTGCCGTGGAAGTGTCCCAACTCATCGGCTTTTGCTCCGTTTCCATGGAGTTCCCTTTTGTGCGAAATCCTCAGCAACTGCGTGAGGATGGCATCACATACCTGTGGATCGGCAATACGCCACCACCGGAGCCTAATGTGGTGCCGGTGACCATAGGTGATTGTCCTGATGAACAGTGGGCAGAGCTATATCGTCAGTTTGCCCCTCACAGTGGCAGGGAAATCTTGCCGCCCATGTCATTTGTGGAATCAAAACCCGTGACGGCAGATGAAACTGCTGTCACCGGCGGCTTAGAGCAGTTGTTTGAGACTGGTTGGGTTCTGCGGGACACGGATGGAGACGGAATGCCGGATACCGTGGATCTACGGTTGCTGCTGGAGGAGGACGAAGACAGAGATTTGCTGTATGCTGCCTGCAATATGGCTGCTCGGGTAGGTATGGAAACCGTATCCGCTGTGTATCCTCTGCTGGCAGACAGTGATGATGGACGGTTTCCCCTTCTCACCATTCGCCAGGGTGAGAGTCCTGCGTTGACTCTGGAGCAGGCGGAGCCGAGACCATTGCTTGCCATGGAGGGCCGTGGTGAAGCTCTTCGGCAGTTTGCAGACATACTGTGCAATACATTTCCTAATACAGGCAAGCATCTGCGAATGCGGGACATTACTGCCTGGGTAACACGGGCTATGTCTATGAGTAATCCGGATGGTCAGGCGACATGGATTGAGGCGTTCGGAGCATCAAAGGCACTTTTGAGCGCTGGGGCTGATTTGGAAAAGTTTAGGCAGCGCTGGCCTGAAATTACTTTTGGCCACTACAACGACAGTGTAGAAGTAGAGAGCCGTAGCTTTGATTTGCCCAGCGAAACAGAAGCTTTGCGGCAGGCCCTAAAGCCTGTGTTTGCCAAGTTGAAAGCTGGGGATCAGGTGTCTATGCGATGCGCAATTGGTCAGGACAGGCCAGAGCGGGAAGCAATTTTGGCTGAAATCCGGCGAGAAATTGAAAGCCGTGGAGCAACGCTGGAGCACTCCGCTGTGGTATGTGCTTTCAAACAAGGCCTTAGCTGGCTGGAGGAAGATTTTGGCCCGAGAGCTGCTGCGATGAACGGCGTGCGGCGTGTTATTATTCGATTTAATCCCCACCAGCGCACCACAATAACATACCACGAGGAAGACTTCGACTGGACAGAACTGGATAGGAATGTAGGCAAGCCGCCTCGGTGGCTACAGGACCTGTACCCGGTGGATGAAATTTTGGCGGAAATAATGGGCCTGAGTCGGGAAGATGTGCTGTTTGAGGCTTATCCCAGTGATCTTGCTGCCACTTATGAGGCGTTGGCATTTGATGATCGGGGAAACTGTCTGCTGTCCGATTCCTGGACCGTGCGTACCTGTGCAAGACCGTTTTTGAATCTTGTGCCGGAGTTGGGGCCTGCATTGCCAACCACGGGTTTTGCTGAGGTTTCCCTTAACGGTGAGACAGTGCTGAATCAGCGCATTGTCACGGATTACGAGAGCATTTGGGATGTGTTTCAGACGCAACTGGTGCCTTGGATGCGGGACACTGCGGCACAGTTAGATTTTGCACCGGAAAAGCAACCTTTCTTTTCTCAATTTAAAATTGAAGTAGGGCTGGGTGGCCCAGATCGGGAACTGCCTTGGCGTAATGATCACATATCCATTGGTGAGGTGTTGGAGGATGGATTGCATCAAGTAGGTCACATGTATTTTGCGTGCTTAGGCCGGCAGATGCATGGCGTGTCTTTGGATGCACCGGGACTTGTTTTGCCGCATATTTCTATCCGACCCGGAGCACCTACGCTGCGAGCCGTTATGAGGCTTCCTGCAGGACGAAAACCTTCGTTCCCGGCTTTGAAAGGGGATTGTATTTGCCGTCGAGTATCTTTGCAGCCGGATGGATCAGGTCTTGCTGTTGAACTGGAGATCCAGACAGAACGGCAGGAACTTGTGCCGGCGTTGAGCCGCCTGACACAGGAGAGATTTACCAACCTGAGCCGAATGCTGGAGGGATATGCAGCCTTGCACCTGGTGTGCGGCGCGAAATGCAGCACATGTTTACTGCCTAAGCAGATACCAGTAAAAAAAGACCTGTCTATCCGACAGATCGATTTAATGCCGGATCGTCTCATTGGCTATAATGATTACCGCCGTTTGATGAAGGATTTGGAGCGAGTTCCAGGTTTGGATGTGTGGCCTGTTGGAATCAGCTACCAGGGGCGTACGATTTACGCCATTGCACCGGAGGAGACTCGGCGGGGCTATGTGTCCCGTGTGAAGCGGATGCAGACAGTTCCCAGTGTGCTCATAAATGGGCGACACCACGCCAATGAGGTATCGGCCACCAATGCGATTTTTGCCTTCGTACGGGAACTGGTGACGGATCCGGCCTATCAGGATTTGCCGAGCGAGTTGAACCTTGTGATGGTGCCTATGGAGAATGTGGATGGAGCCGCACTGCATGACGAGATGCAGCGTGAGCATCCAACCTGGCAGCACCAGACCTGCTACACCAATTCCTTGGGTGCGGATCTTATGCCTCATTATTTTAAGCCCGACACCATGCATACGGAGTCGCATGTATTTACGAGCTTTGCTCAGGAGTTGCTGCCGGATGCATTCATTGATCTTCACGGAGTGCCTCATCATGAGCTGCCCCAGCAATTTGGCCAGCTTACAGGCTATCGTGGTCTATGGTTGCCCCGGGCACCTCTGTGTGCGTTTTACTTCCATGTCAATGATCCGCGCTTTGCCTCTAACCGAGTGTTGTCTCAGGCATGGAAGCGCAAGGTGGATGCCCGCTATGAGAGGTGGGAAGAATTTGAACGCTTGAGTCATGAATATGACCAGCGGTTCAACAAGTATTCTTGGTGCGGCATTGATGAGAGCTATCCTTGCCAACGGCAGGGAGCTATGCTGAACTATTGGGTGCCATCGCCATATAATGCGAGGCATCCTTATCCTACCATTAGCCGGCCGTGGACTTTCAATGTGATGTTTACGGCGGAGGCTGCCGACGAAACTGCCCACGGAGACTGGCTTCGAACCTGTGCGTATGCACATTTGCTGCATGTGCGTGCCGGAGTGGAGTTGCTGCGGACGGCAGGCTATGGTGTTGAAAGCGGTGCATCTGTATCAGATGGCACGGCGCAGATTACTTATCGCCGCCGTCGGCCGCTGCTGCCGTAAAGAGTCGGGGATGCTGCCGTGTGCAGCATCCCCGAAAACTGAGTACAGGCACAAACTGGGTAATCAATTTGAAAGTGAGGTACACGCTGTGAAAAAGTTTTGCAACGAGGATTATCAGATGCTCCGCACTGTGCGGGGTCTACAGATATCGCCGGATGGACGGCGTGCGCTGTATACTGTGCAGCGAATGAATGTTAAAAGGGATGCCTACGAGAATTACCTGTGGCTTCTGGATTTGGAGAGTGGGCGAGAGACTCAGCTCACAACAGGAGGTCGGGAAAATGGGGCGTTTTGGCTGGACAATAACCATGTGCTTTTCTCTACTGTAGGTGGTGGAGATGTGCCGGTGAATGAAACTGTGTTCTACTCTATCACTGTGGATGGCGGTGAGGCAGTTGAATATATGCGAATTCCTGTTGCGGGGGCCCAGGCTTCTCTTCTGGGGAATGATCGATTCCTCGTTCGAGCGGACACGGATTTAAATCCGGAGACAGAGCGGAACCAGGATAAGTGGCTGTTTTTTGACGAGTATCCCTACTGGGGTGACGGCGGATCATATGAAAACAGACACCGCAGATCACTGTTTCTCTGGGATTGCGCGGCAGGTGAGCTTCGTCAGCTCACTGCTCCCACCATGCAGACCTTTATGACCTTTTGCAGCGATGATGTGCTGACAGATAAAGATGGTATCTGCTATGTGGGCTATGACTATGACAGAGATGAGGCTGGACGAGCCTGCATCTGCCGCTATGAGTGGGCCAGCGGCGAAACCAAAATCCTGTGCCGGGATAGCTGCTATGTGTTCTCTTTGGCGCAACGGAACGGGCGCGTGTATTATGGTGCATGGGCCATTGAGGATGGACCCGCCATTGCATCTATCCGCATTAAGTCCGTATCTTTGAATGGCGGAGATATGCGAGTGGATGCAGAGCCTCAGTGGGAGTTGGGCACTGTGCGCCAGCGAGATGGAGTGACTCTGTTCCAGCGGACATTTCAGGCAAAAACTATTATGGCTCGCTGGACCGACGAATTGGAGTATGAGGATATTCCAACTCCGGGTATTAATCCCACCTGTCCCATCTCTGTGGGTGAGGACATTATCTTCACAGGTTGGCGTAGCAACCGCCTGCCGGAAATCTACCGCTGGCGTGATGGACAGGTTACTCAGTTGTCCCACCAGAACGACGAACTGTATGACACTTATTCCTTTAGTGTGCCGGAGCCTTTTTGCGTAGAGGACGGCAGCGATAAGGTGTACGGCTGGGTCATGAAGCCTGTGGAGTATGAGCCGGGGAAGAAGTACCCAGGCATCCTAAATATCCACGGCGGTCCCCATGGCTGTTATAACGATGCCTTTACCTGCGAGCACCAGCGGTGGGCCAACGAGGGCTATTTTGTATTCTTCTGCAATCCCAGAGGTTCGACTACATATGGCGTAGACTTCATGAATGTGACTGGCCGTTTGGGTGAAGAAGATTTTCACAATGTTATGGCTTTTACGGATGCGGTTCTGGAAGCATATCCTGGCTTAGATCCGGAACGGTTGGCTATAACCGGCCAAAGTTACGGTGGCTTCATGACAAGCTGGGCTGTGGGGCATACGGACAGATTCAAGGCAGCTACGGCACGGATGTCGCCCATCAACTGGATCAGTATGCACGGCACTTCCGTAGAGCGCTGGTACGGTGACCGAGTGGTGGCAGCTACACCCTGGACGGATCTTGACGCCTTGTGGCGCCAGTCTCCACTGCGGTATGCCGATCGGGTTACTACGCCGACGCTGTTTATTCAGCATGAGAAAGATCAGTACTGTCCTCTGGAGCAGGCACAGCAGATGTTCGTGGCGTTACTGGAGCGGGGTGTGGACACACGGCTTATGGTTAACCGCGGATGCGGACACGGCGGCCGTCGGGTATCTCAGCTGCTCCACGACATTGATGTGATGCTGGAATGGTTCGGACGGTATTTAATGTGATTTGACATGAATATCAGGAAAACAATAATAGAATTATTGCGTCCATCTGTGAAATCCAATGAGAGTGTACGAAATGATCTGCACACGATGCTGCCGGGAATGCTGACAGAGCAATTTGCCTCTACACTGCTGGAGAACATCAATGTCATTGTTATGAGTTTTGTTGGCAATGCGGCTATAGCTGGGGTTAGTCAAATCAATCCAATTAACAATACGATTATGATTGTTTTTCAGGCGTTTTCCATGGGAGGGACGGCTTTGGTGGCGCAGTCCTCCGGCGCTCATCGTCTGAAAGAGGGAGCAAAAGCAGCCGGTGCAGCACTGCTGATGGGTTTTGCCATCAGCCTTGCGCTTTCTCTTGGCCTGTTTTTTCTGCGTGTACCGATGTTGCATACCTTATTTGGTAGTGCAGAGCCTGAGGTAATAGACAACTCTGTCGCATATTACAGCTATACTGCCCTAACACCACCATTGTGGTTCATCTATTTTCAATGCTGTGGTTTTATGAGAAGCTGCGGAGACAGCAAAAGACCCATGTTTGTGAGCATTTGCATCAATGTAATGAGTATACTCACAAACTTGTTTTTCACATTTTATTTACAGATGGGTGTTGCAGGTGCGGGGCTTGCCTATTTTCTTTCGGTATCGGTCGGCGCTGCTATCGCAGTGGCTATGGTGATGCGAAAGGGTTTTACGGCACATCCTATTTTTAGCTTCGATCGGGAAACATGGAGGAGAATGAAAAACCTTGCGCATATCAGTGTGCCCTCCGCAACGGAAAACTTGTTATTTAATCTGACCAGGCTGGTGGTGCAGGTGCTCATCGCCGGTATGGGAACTGCAGTCATTTCGGCCAATCAGGTATTTGCGTCTGTTACCAATGTTTTGCTGATCCCGTTCATGTCTATCAACTTTTTGGTAACACCGATCACCGGACGCTGTGCCGGACGAGAAAATAATGCCATGTCAGTCCGTTCCTGTGTGGGCTATCTGTATCGATGTGCGAGGGCTGTGGCCATCTGGACTACGGTTGCGCATCTGGTTCTGGCTGTTCCGCTGGCCTGTCTTTTTTGCCGGGAGGAAGCTGTTTGGCCCATGGCGGCAAGGATGACAATGCTGTATAGCCTGTTTGTTCCGGCACTTCCGGGGTGCTTTGCACTGTCCAATGGATTTAAAGCTGTTGGTGATGCAAAATTCGCCATGTTCTTTTCGCCGCTTTCGGCGTGGGTTTGTCGCGTTGGAGGTATGTGGCTGCTGGGCACAAAACTCGGGCTTGGCCCCATGGCTGTTGTTTTGTCACAGGGGGCAGACCATTTGGCTCGACATATTGCCTACAAAGCAAGATTCAAATCGGACAGATGGCTCAAGAGTTGGGAATCGACAGCTGATAAGAGGGACTAAAGGAGGAACTATGAAAGAATCGTACAAAAAATATGCCAAACTGATCGTTAATGAAGTGGTTTGCGTCAAGCCTGGAGAAAAAGTGCTCATTGAGGTGACAGATGCTGATGATGGCCTGGCCTGTGAAATGATCCGTGCGGTTTATGCTGCGGGGGGAAGGCCGTTCTATCATCAGTTGCGTGACTCCCTGCAGAGTGTATGGATCAGTGGTGCTGATGAGGAGACCGTCCGGATGCAGGCAACATGGGATGTGCAACGTATGCAAGAGATGGATGTGTACATCTCTCTGCGCCTAAATAAGAATCCCTATGACATGGCAGAAATTCCGATAAAGCAGTCGCAGATGTATCGTACATTCTATGAGCGGCCGGTGCACTTCCAAACCCGGATTCCACATACCAGGTGGCTGGCGACCTGCGAACCTAACGAGGCTATGGCACAGTCTGCGGGTATGGCAACAGAGAGCTTTGTGAAGTTCTATTTTGAGAGCTGCTGCATAGATTATAAGCGCTTTGCCCAGCGGATGAAGCCTCTTGCGGATCTAATGCAAAGAACAGATCAAGTGCGGATCAAGGGAGAGAGTGTGGATCTTTCCTTCAGCATCAAGGATAAGGGAGTATGTGTGTGCCGCGGTACGCATAATATCCCTGCCGGAGAGGTTTTTACGGCTCCGGTGATCGACAGTGCAGAGGGCTATATTCGATATAATACTCCTACTTTTTTTGATAATGAACTGTTTGAGGGCGTTCAGCTGGAGTTGCACGAGGGCAAAATCGTGTCCTATTCCTGCCAGCGCGGTAATCAGGCACATATGGATGCGATTTTCGCCACTGATGAAGGAGCTCGTCATATTGGTGAATTTGCCATGGGAACGAATCCGTTCATTGAGCGAGTAGTTGGTTCGATCCTATTTGATGAAAAGGCAGCCGGGAGCTTTCATTTTACGCCCGGAAATGCCTACGAAACATGTGGAAACGGTAATGTGAGTAAAATACACTGGGACATGGTCTACCGTATGCAGCCAGAGTATGGCGGCGGCGAGATATGGTTTGATGATGTGCTGATTCAAAAGGACGGGCTATATCTGCCGGAGGAACTGCAGCCGCTGAATCCTGCGCTGCTCAAAAAAGAGATCGCCCTCTAAGATATATGTGCGCACGTCCGGCTGAGCCGGGTGTGCGTGTTTTATGAAAAATGGAAGGAGATAAAAACTATGCTGGAAAAACTGTCCCCACGAGTTGTATTCCATTGGTTTGAATTGCTCAGTGCCATCCCTCACGGCTCCAGAGACACAAAGGCGATATCCGATTGGTGTGCTGCCTTTGCGGCGGATCGTAAGCTGACCTATCGGCAGGATGACGCGGGAAATATCGTTATCTACAAACACGGCAGCCGTGGGGCGGAGAATGAGCCTCCGCTCATACTGCAGGGACATCTTGATATGGTCTGTGCAAAAGAAAGCGGAAGCACTGTCGATATGAGTTGCGAAGGCATACGGCTGTGTACGGATGGATCCGATGTATGGGCCGATGGAACAACTCTGGGTGCTGATAACGGCATTGCCGTAGCGATGATCCTGTCACTGTTGGATGCATCGGATATTGTCCACCCGCCGCTGGAGGCTGTGCTGACAGTTGATGAAGAGATTGGAATGAAGGGAGCAGCACAACTGGATATGTCATGGCTAAAAGGGCGCCGTATGATCAATCTGGACTCTGAGCGAGAAGGTGAGATTTTTGCCGGATGTGCAGGGGGTAATAAGGTCACCTGCCATCTGCCTGTTGTGCGTATCCCTGCATCGGGAGATGTATGGGATATACATATCTGCGGATTGCAAGGAGGACATTCCGGTATTGATATTCATAAAGGAAGAGCCTGTGCAATTCGCCTGCTGGGACGTATATTATATCAGCTTAGCTGTACTGGCACGATGCATGTGATCGATGCCTTTAGCGGACAAGCTGATAACGCCATAGCTGATGAAGCGCATGCTGTGGTGGCGGTACAGGACAATCTTGATGTAAAAGTAGTCGTAGCTGAGATGGAGAATGAACTTCGGGCAGAATATCGGGTTACAGAACCGACACTCTGTATTGAGGTGTGCCACACTGAAAACACAGCACCCATGCTGGACATAGAATCCACGGGCCGGTTGCTGTGTATGCTGCAATGTGTGCCGCAGGGCGTGGAGGAGATGAGCGCCGATGTACCGGGACTGCCGCAGACATCCGCGAACTTTGGTATCCTCCGAGTAAACCCGGAGGAGATTTACGGAGAATTCTGTGTTCGCAGTGCATTAGTGAGTCAAAAGCAGATGATGAATCAACGCATAGAATGCCTGATAAAGCAGTTGGGCGGTAGTACTGCCTGTTCGGTTGGCAGCCCGGTGTGGGCGTTTTGTACAGAGTCGCCGTTGCGAGATTGCTGCCGTCAGGCGTACTGCGACCTATATGGCAACGAGCCGGAGGTGAAGATAAGCCATGCGGGCGCAGAGTGCGGCATTTTCGCAGCCGGGATAGATGGGCTTGATTGTGTATCCATTGGGCCGAATATTACCTTTGTCCATACGCCTAAGGAACGGTTGGAGGTGGCATCGGTAGAGAATACATGGAAGTTTCTTTTGAAAATTCTTGCATTGATGTGCGAAAAATGAAAGAGAATAAAAAGCAGTCGCCAGTCCTTGAAAAAGGACTGGCGACTGCTTTTTAGGAAGAAAAGAGTAAGATGAAAGACAATATTATTTCCAGAAGATGTTATCAGGTGCAGTGGTAAATGCCTCATAACCGTCTTCTGTGATGGCAAAAGTATCTTCGATATTGAATCCGCCGTGTACCGGCGCACCGCCGATGGCAGAGTAAGGAGTTTCCACGCAAACCACCATGCCGGGCTGGAAGCAGATTTCTCGGTCCTGAGAAATGGTGGGGTATTCTTCGGCGTGATGTCCGCAGCCAATGGAGTGACCCATGTTGCCTCGGGGATAGCAGGGGATAAAGGAAGATTTCTCAACCTCGTTACGCACAGCCCAGTACAGATCCTTGAATTTCACACCGGGAGCCAGCATATCCACACCTACGCGATAGGCTTTATAGAGAATGTTGTAAACCTCCTGCACTTCGTCGCTTGCTTCACCACCTACGGCAATAGTGCGGGCGATGTCGGAAGTGTGTTCCATATAACGGAAGCCGGAGTCTAGTTTTACCACATCACCTTTCTGCAGAATATAGCCTCGAGGCATTCCGGAAAGACCATAGTAGGTTCCCTGTGAGGTGAGAAATACATGACGTCGGCTCATGGCACCATGCTGCAGATTGAGCTTAGCAGAGTGATAAACATAGAGCGCATCGATCTTCCATGCAGGCATACCTGGCTTGATGTCATCTGCCATCAGTTTATAAACCTTTTCGGCCTGTTGTGCTGCCAAACGGAGCATATCGATCTCCCATGGAGTCTTTAGAATGCGGACATCCAGCAGAAGCTGTGCACAGTCTTCAAAGCGGTTTCTTGGAATTTTCTCGGTCAGTTTGTCCCACAGGTGTTTGCTTACAATGCCAAGATTGATACCGATTTTACCCTGCAGCGGCTTGCGAAGCAAAATGTCAAGGATGACACCTGCGGCGCCGTTTGGATCGATAATGGTTCCTTTTTCTGTTCGGGAGGCGGGGGTACCATCGTCGATAAAGACCCAGGAGCGCACCTCGCGCACGTCGACCTCCTCTGGGGTCAAACTGGCAGCAGCTTCGCTTTCCAATGTGCTGACGATCAGCACAACGTTACCCTCGGCGGGTACTACGGAAACAGCGCTGGGCATTAGGGGCATATAACCAGTTGCGTAGAATGTATCCTGAACGTGGGTAAGAATCATATATTCAAGACCGGCGTTTTTCATGGCAGACTGAATACGGCCAATCATAGTCTTGTGATCTCTCTGTGCCAGTAAGGGGGGGAGGCATTTATCGAAAGTATACATATTTTATTTACTCCTTTTCTGTCTGAGGAGCACACAGTTCCTGCATGGCTTCAAAAAAAGCATCCATGTGCTCGCGGGTATTGATTACAGCAATCGTTACACGGATATAGCCTGCTCGGAGAGTCAGGTGGATCTTGCGGCGTTGGAAAATTTCCTTGGCCTTGTCTGTCAATTCTTTAGGGAACAGAATAGCAATGACTCCGGATAGACGAGCGGGATCCTGGGGAGTGACCACATCCAACGGAAGGGTGTTGAGTTTTTGCCGCAGATAGCGATCCAAATCCAGCACATGTTTTTCCACATTATCCATGCCAAGTTCCAGCAGCAATTCCACACCCTTGCTGATAGAATGAATGGCATATGTGCACTGACTGCCGGCTTCTAACCGCCTGACATCATCAAGGAAGTCAATTTCATCAAAGTCAGTGGTTACACCGGGGGCAAGGATGTGGGACTTGGCGCTTTGGTAGCCGACAGTGGGCGGGAAAATCTTTTTGATAATGGCTGGGTTACAGTAAATGAAAGCTGCACCCCAAGTACCCATCAATGCCTTGAATCCGCCGCAGACCAAATAATCAATGCAACACTCGGATACATCGATAGACAGTCGGCCGATACCCTGAAAACCGTCTACGACAAAAGCGATGCCTCTTTCGCGGCAAGCGTGTCCCAGCGCCTTCAGGTCTGCCAAATATCCCCAGCCAGACTGTACCATGGACAGCGCGAGAACTTTGGTATTTTCATTCATGAGGGCGATAATGTCCTCGGTAATGATCTGGCCACGGGTGGTTTTGTAAACATTCAAATCAAAGCCGCGCTGTTTATGAGCGTTGATCCAGGGAAAGATGGTATTGGGGAAGTCGGAGTCCACAATGATGGCATTTGTGCCGGGCTTCAGTTCAGAATATCCCATGGCAAAGGTGGAGAGACTTTCTGTCACATTCTTTTCGAAGATAATTTCATCGGGATAGGCGTGGATCAAATCAGCTATATTTTTTTTGGCTTGCTTCCGTTTAGCCAACAGATCGGTCTTGATGCTGTCATTATAGGTGGCGACATAGTCATCCATAAAAGTGCGGCAGGCATCCTTGACTCGCTCGGGGGGCATGCCGACAAGACTATGGTTCAGATATACATGGTCACCGATGTACCCGAACTCGCGATCAATTAATTTTTGATTTAGCATGGGACGGTTTCCTCCTTGAAGTTGTTATATGAAATAAAAATAGAAATTATTATTTACAATATATTCGATTTTTAAGCGATTGTCAATAGTGAAAAACAAGCTTTTTAAAAATAAATCCGATATGTACATGGGGTGTACATATCGGATTTACGGGTTTTGGAAGCTCCTCGGAATAATGTGTTAGTTACAGTTCAGCTGAACGCGGGAAAGAGTATGCATTATTTCTGCGATGACGGCATCTGTCATGGTGGAGTCGATCTCTGCAGTAGGCATAGCCAGATCCAGCGTGCCGACAAGACGCTTGGTGATGTCATACAGCGGGAAGGAAATCGTTGAAAAGCCGTAATAGCGTTCGCCGTCCAACCGGCAAAAGCCTTCGCTGCGTACCTGCTCTAGCGAGAGAAGGATATCCTCGACGCTGTGAGGAGTACGCTCGGTAAAAGGGGTTAAAGGGATTGTGGACAAAAGTTCGCGCACGTCATCGTCTGAGAGAGAGGCCAGCAACACTCGACCGGAGGAGGAAGCGTATATCGAAGAAGTGAGTCCGACAATGCTGTTGCTGTCAACAACTGTATTTGCGCCGCCAATGGCGGAATAAGCCACAACAACTTCGTTGCGAGAAAAGACCGATAGGGAAATCGCGCAACGGAAGCGGCGCAGATACATGAGAACATACGGATAGAAAGTGGATAAAAACTGGCGCCGGTTCAGACAATAATAACCGATTTGCAGCGGCTTCATGGTGGCAGAATATTGATTTGTTTCTTCGTTTTGCTCAATATAGCCTAACTGGCGCAGAGTCTGCAGCAGCTTATGAAGTGTGGGTTTGGGAATTCCGGTTCTGGCGTGGATCTCAATTGCACTGACATCGGCCTGCTTTTTTACAATGAACTCAAGCACGGTTAAGGCGTGTTCCACGGCGCTGATGGAGTATTGATTCTTTTTAGGGTCAGCCATAGTATGACCTCCGTGAACGCGTTGTAGTTTTATTAATAGTAACATGCAAACATATCACTTGGCAAGAAAAAGTTTAAAAATAGAAAAAATATTGTGCGTCAAAAATCTGAACAAGGATTATAAAAGAAACGATTGACATCTGAGTTGCGATAGTATAATATAAAATTAGAAATTATAATTTACAAAAATTGATAGGAGGTCATAATTATGAGCAGAAAAGCGCAGGTCAATGCGGCGTGGTGCAAAAGCTGTGGCTATTGTGTGGAGCAATGTCCGCGTAAAGCATTGGCGATTGGGGATGGACTGAATGCAGCTGGTTATCGGCATGTGGTCATTGATGAGGAAAAATGCATTGGCTGCGGCGTGTGCTACAATGTGTGCCCAGACTATGTATTTCGAATTATCGACAATGAGAAGTGAGGTGGCATTAATATGGCAAAGGTAATGATGAAGGGCAATGTAGCGGCAGCTGAGGCTGCAATTCGCGGTGGTATGGAGTTTTTTGCGGGTTATCCCATCACTCCTTCCACAGAAACACTGGAAACGCTTTCGAGTCGGATGCCGGAGGAAGGCCGTGTTTTTATTCAGGCCGAAAATGAGATCGCCAGCATTAATATGGTGTTGGGTGCTGCTGCCTGCGGTGCACGAGCATTCACGACATCTTCCGGTCCGGGCATGGCGCTCAAGCAGGAGGGTTTTTCTTATGCTGCGCGTATGGAACTGCCCTATGTGGTTATGAATGTACAGCGCTGGGGCGTGGGACTTGGCATGCTGGATTCTGGTCAGGTCGACTACTTGCGAGACACCCGCGCCGGCGGAAACGGTGACTATCGCCATATTGTCTATGCACCAGACAGTGTGCAGGAGCTGGTGGACGATGTATACGAAGCATTTGATGTGTCACAAAAATACAGAATGGGCGTCCTGATCCTGTCAGAGGGCTATTTGGGACAGATGATGGAGTCCGTGGAACTTCCGCCCTACAAGGAGATTACCCATCCGGATTGGGGACTTGACGGAACGGGTGAAGTCGGCTTGAAACAAATGTGTCCCTGCTATAATGTTGCACTGGCTCACCAGCTTTTGCCTCAGCGGCAGGAGCGGATTAACCGTGTTTGCCGCGAAATGCAGCGCTGGGAAAACATCTCGGTGGAGGATGCAGAGTATGTGTTCGTAGCATTTGGCCTGCCTGCCCGTGTCTGCGCGGATGCAGTATACCAGCTCCGCGCAGAGGGACATAAGGTGGGGCTGATCCGCCCGAAGCTTGTGTTTCCTTATCCGTTTGATGCATTTAAACAGGTCAATCCGCAGGTGAAGGCATTCATTTCCGTCGAAACCAATGACCTGGGGCAGATGGTGCAGGATGTAGCGCTTGCGGCAAAAAGAGAGTTCCCACAGCGCAATGTACCGGTTTATTGCTACACACACAGCGTAGGTGTGCCGAGAGTGCAGGCGGTTGTGGACTATTACCGTTCTGTCTGCAACGGATCCGTTAGGGAGGTATATTAATAATGAGAGTAATCAAAGAAAAACCTGCCATCATTGAAAACGCACATAATTTTTGTGCCGGTTGTTCTCACGGCACATTCTACAGACTGATTCAGGAATGCGTGGAGGAGTTGGGGTATGCTCATCGGCAGATCATAGCCTTGGGCGTCGGTTGCAATTGTAATCTGTCTCTGTCCGGTATTGACCATATTGATAAGTTCCAGTGTGCCCATGGCCGCGCTGCGGCATCGGCCACTGGCATCAAGAGAATGCGCCCGGATCTGCTGGTAATGACCTATCAGGGTGACGGTGACTGCGGTGTGATTGGCTTGTCTGAAACCCTAAATGCAGCCTACCGCAATGAGAAAATCACGGTATTTACCGTAAATAATCTCAACTTCGGTATGACGGGCGGACAGATGAGCTGGACAACAATGGAAGGACAGAAAACAGCTACATGCCTGATGGGACGCGACTGTGAAAAGACAGGATATCCCATTCATCTGCCTGAACTGATTGCTACGCAATTCCGCCCAGCATATGTTGCGCGCTGCGCCGTGTATGATTCGAAAAATGTGGAGCAAGCACGCCGTTGTATCCGGAACGCGTTGGAAGCACAGATCAAAGGGGAGGGATATTCCATGGTGGAGCTGTTGGGCGTATGCCCCACAAACTGGGGGATGTCTCCATTGAAGGCAGAAGAACGCCTGAAAACAGAAATATTGAAGGAGTATCCACTTGGAGAGTTCAAGACCCGCGGATAAAATTTGCCGCAGGAGCGGAAACGAGGGGGCCGGATCATCCGTTGCTCCCGTCTCCAAAGCATGACAATTTTAAATGAAAGGCGGCCTTATCCACAGTTACGAAAAGGATATTGTGCCGAAAAGGATAGTAAAATGAAGGAAATCATTTTTGCAGGTTTTGGAGGTCAGGGCGTGCTGACAGGAGGACTTGTCATCGCGGAAATGGCAACCAAAAGCGGATTGAGTGCAGTATGGATGCCGGCTTACGGCCCTACGATGCGTGGCGGAAAAGCAAACTGCGTAGTCAAGTACGGAGAGATGCCGGAAGAAAAGATCGGAAGCCCTGTCATGGAGTATGCGGATGTTTTGGTGGCTATGAATGTTCCCGCACTGGATTATCTGGAGTTCTGTAAACCGGATTGCACTGTGTTTGCCAATGCACATAATGTGCCTGAGGATCAGCAGTATCCTGCCGGTGTAAAAGTGGTGCGGCTGGACTGTGCGGAACTGGCGGAGAAGGCAGAAAATCCCAAGGGACAGAGCCTTGTTATGGTGGGTGCGATCATCAAGCATTTGGGTTGGTTTGACGGCGCATTTGCCAGAGACAGTCTGATGGACTTCTTTGTGCATAAGGGAAAGGAAAAGTTTGCGCAGGCTAATGTCCGCGCATTTGATGTGGGGTATGAGGAGGTAAAATGAATCTCAATAAACTGTTTTGCCCTGAAAGCATTGCGGTGGTAGGTGCTAGCGATAGGCCTGGCAGCTTTGGCTGCCACACAGCGATTAACGCTATGAAGTCGAATGTTGCTCGTGTGTATCTCGTTAACCCGAAGAAAAAAGAATTAAACGGCTGCCGCACCTATGCTTCTCTCGGCGATTTGCCCGAGACGGTGGACTGCGCTGTGGTTTGCACGCCCAAGGAGGCGGTGCTTCCAATTTTGCTTCAGGCAGCGGAAATGGGGACAAAGGCAGCAATTGTTTTTGCCAGCGGTTTTTCTGAAGAGCACAGTGAAGAAGGTACTGAGCTTGAAGAGGAGATGAAGCGGCTGTCCCAGAAGTACGGTATGGCCATTCTCGGCCCGAACTGTGCTGGTCTGCTGAACAATGTCAAGAAAATCAATATGTGGGGCATGGCTTGCACTTTGGATATGCAGACTCGGCCTACTGGCATCGGCGTACTGGCTCAGAGTGGTTTTATTGCATCCAACATTATGGCTCGCCCCGGACTGAATATCTCCTATGTTGTTTCTTCCGGCAATGGCAATATCGTGACCCTCGAGGAATACATGGAATACATGGTACATGATGATGCGGTGCAGGTCATTGCATTGTACTTGGAGGGCGTTCGTGATGCCGTTAAATTTACCTCCTCACTGGCGGAGGCTGCCCGCCTGCGCAAGCCTGTAGTGGTTTTGAAGGCGGGTAAGTCTGCCGTCGGTGCCAAGGCAGCGGCATCTCATACAGGCAATCTGGCGGGCAGCAAAGAGGCCTATCATGCGGTGTTCCGTAAATACGGTGTGGTCGAGGTGGACTGCCTGGAGGAACTGCTTTGCATGGCGCAGATGTTCTCGGTGCTGGGCAGCAATCTTCCGGCTGCAGCTGGGATCGCCGGATTGAATCTCTCCGGTGGCGCAAATACCATTTGTGCGGATCTGTGTGAGCAGTTTGAAATTCCGCTGCCGCCCCTGCAGGAGGCTGACAAGGAGAAAATCAGAAAATATATCCCTGTGTTTGCCACACCCAATAATCCGCTTGATGCCACCACGGCGCTTTTCGGTGATGTGGAAAGAACGGTGGGCCTGCTGCGTGTATTTGAAGGCATGGAAGATGTTGGTGGCATTACGATTGGCTGCAACATTGACATAACGGAGGGCAAGGTGTCGGTAGGGATCTGCGAGGCACTCATGGAAGCTCGCAAGCGTGGACTGAAAAAGCCCTACTTTGTGGTGCCTTCGCTGGAGGCTTCCCCCAGTGAGCGCTATAAGGCTCTGCTGGAGCAAAACGAAATCGTGGTAATGTCCAGTGCCAAAACGGCCTATCGCTGTCTTGCTCTGCTGATGGAGTATACTCGTTATTCACCTCAGCGCCACGATCTGCGCAGTGTGAGCAATGTCGCGGTTGCGGCAGGCGTGGGCACACAAACACTGACGGAATATGAAGCAAAGCAGCGTATTGGTGCCTGCGGCGTATGCGTGGGTGAAGAGAGAGTAGTTGCCAATCTGGAGGAACTGCGGCAGGTGCTACCGAATATGAAATTTCCTCTGGTGATGAAGGTGAGTTCTAAGGATATCCTTCATAAAACGGATTGCGGCGGTGTGAGGCTGAATATCCAGAGCGCACAGGAGGCCGAGCAGGCATTTATGCGTATTATGGAAAACTGCGCCACCCACTGCCCTCAGGCACAGATTGAAGGTGTGTTGGTTGGTACGATGGCGCCGAAAGGCGTTGAAATGATCCTGGGCGTTCATAACGATGCACAGTTTGGTCCTATGCTTCTGGCAGGTCTGGGCGGAGTCTTTGTGGAGCTTTTCCGGGATGTTGTGCTGACACCCTGTCCTATTAGTCATGAGGAGGCCGAGGATCTGCTGACCACGCTGAAGTCCTACCGTTTGTTAAGTGGCTATCGCGGCGATACGGCAAAGGATGTGGCTGCATTGGCGGATCTGATGGTGCAGATATCTCGCTATGCGGTCGATAACAGAGACCTGCGTGAACTTGATCTTAATCCCGTTTTTGTGTATGACAAAGGAGAAGGCGTCCGCGTGATCGATGCGTTGATGCTTATGAATGCATAACAGGAAACGGTTAATTCGGAAAGGAGAAATCAAATATGGAGTATCCATATGCGGATCGAATGAGTGCATTTGGGCGTTCTCCCATTCGTGAGGTACTGAAAATGGCCTCACAGCCAGGAGTCATTTCTTTCGCAGCCGGGAGCCCTAATCCATCAACCTATCCGGTCAAGGAAATGAGGGAGATCTTGTGCAGACTTTTAGACGAACAGCCGGCCCGCATGTTGCAGTATGGGGTTAGTGAGGGCTATCCTCCGCTGCAGGAGGCACTGAAAAAGCGGATGCGTGAAAAATATCAATCCTTCAGTGATGGCGATGGGATCCTAATCACCTCCGGCGCACAGCAGGCTATTGAGGCATTTGCAAAGACATTTTTGAATGAGGGTGATGGAGTGATCTGCGAGAATCCCAGCTTTATCAGCTCTCTCAATGCCATTCGCTCCTATAACGGCGGTCGCTTGATCGGAATTCCCGTAGATGATGAGGGAATGCGCATGGAATATCTGGAGGATGCGCTCAAGCGTGAGAAGAACATTAAGTTCATCTATACAATTCCCACCTTCCAGAATCCAACAGGTGTAACGCTTTCTCTACAGCGCCGCAAGCAGATGCTGGAGCTTGCCAAAAAGTACAATGTTATGATTTTGGAAGATTCGCCCTATTTTGAGCTGCGCTATTCGGGCGAGTACGTTCCCACAATCAAGAGCATGGATCAGGACGGTATAGTTACATTTGCCGGTTCTCTGTCCAAGATTTTAGCACCCGGCATCCGTGTTGGTTTTTTGATCGGCCCAGATGAAGTGGTCAAGAAGGTCACCAAATGTAAGCAAATCAGCGATGTGCATACCAGCACGCTAATGCAGGCAATGTGTAGCGAGTATCTGACAGGTTATGATGTGGACGGACACATTAATATGATCTGTGATCAGTATCGTGCCAGTCGCGATGTGATGCTGGAGGCACTGGGTGGTATTGACGAGCGTGTACGGTATACTCATCCTGAGGGCGGTCTGTTCCTGTGGGCGGAAATGCCCAAGGGCTATGTGGCTGAAAAGCTACTGGATCGTATTCTTGCTGCCGGAAAGGTTTTGATGATTTCAGGCCCTGCTTTTGCAGTAGGTGAGGGAGAATTTTCAAACTGCTTTCGCTTGAATTTTTCCATGCCGACTCATGAACAGATTCACCAAGGAGTAGACATAATAAATCGTTGCGTTAGAGCTTATTTGGACGAATAAATTGAATAACATTTATGTAATAGAAGGAGAAAAATATGAATAAGAATCCGGTGCCGCAGGGAAAGTATAAGCCAGCGATTCGCTATGGGAATACCGTCTACACGGCGGGTATGACATCCAGAAAGGATGGAAAGCTTCTTGTGAGCGGAAAAGTGAGTGCTCAGGAGCCTGCAGAAATATATCGTGTGGCCGTGGAGCAGGCTGCTGCTAATGCTCTCACTGCAGCGCAAAATACGCTGACTGAGGGTGAGAAGATTGCTCAGATTCTTACACTGACCGTTTATATTAATGCGGAATCTGACTATCAGACCCATGCCAAAATCGGTGACCTTGCCTCTGAATATCTTTGTTCTGTGTTGGGAGAAGCAGGGATCGGCGCAAGAGCGGCCATCGGTGTTGCTACTCTGCCGGGAAGTGCACCGGTAGAGATCCAGCTTGTGGCAGCTATTGAAAAGTACGATTAAGGCTGATTGGGTACATATCTGTAGTGACTGTATCCTTCTGTGTTGGACGGCACATCAAAAAACAGTAGATCAACATTTATCTTGGCCTCAGCTGACGGTGCAGTCTAAGAACTTTTGATTGCCAAATCAATAGTGAAAAAATGATAATTAATGAGGCCGAAGATATAGAAAAACATTATGATCTTAAATTAAATGCACCCACACATAGAAATCATCCGTCGCTGAGTCCGTTTTGGTCACACCTGAAGTGGTAAGCTTAACTTGCTCACGCCCTCCCACAGACTTGAGGGGGAACCCTGCGGCACACGCTATGAACGATGCTGCGGAGTTATGACAGCCGCGCCAGCGGAGACCGGTATCATGCCCAGCGTCGGGGGTTCGAGATAAAAGCGACGAGAAGATAAGAAACAGAAGTAAAACAAAATAAGCACCAGCCGTATCGTTTTTGACTATGTAAATGATCTCAATCCTTTCGTGCGGCTGGTGCTTTCTTATCCCAGGAGGCATTTGCTTATGAAAAACAAAGCTGAAAGCACAGACAGCAAACAGGCTTCTGAAACAATAGCTATGAAAAAAGTAACCACCTACATGATAGATGGCAGGAAATTTGTTGTTACACCCGTGTTCCGAGAAGAAGGGCGCGAAACCTTTGGAAGTATTTTAATGCGGCTGATGAAATCGGAAATCAGCGTACAGCCATAATATAAAGCTGACAAACGTGACAACGGCAGAAAGACGTGGTATTCTTTCATCGTAAATATCGCTGTTTGACTGCCAGAAAGGAGGACTTATGAAAAAGTCAAGCAGTGTAAAAGCACGCGAGAATACCGCGTTTTTGTATCCCCGCCTTTCGAGAGACGATAACCTTGAGGGAGAAAGCTACAGCATCCAAAACCAGCAAAAGCTCCTGACCAAGACGGCGAAGGAAATGGGCTATACCAATCTTGTCACATTCGTCGATGACGGCGTATCCGGCGTTACAATGGATCGTCCGGGATTCAACGCTATGATGGAGGAATTGGAGCAGGGACACGCTGCGGCGGTATTCGTAAAGGATATGTCACGTTTGGGCAGAAACTATATTGAAGTCGGTAGGTTGATGGAGGAGTTTTTCCCATCACATGATATTCGCCTTGTGGCGATCTCAGACGGCATAGACACTGCCGAAGGCGACAATGAACTTGCCCCGATCAAAAACCTGTTCAACGAAAAGCACTCGCAGAAAGTTCCGCTAAATCCGTATAATTGGGATCAGGCAACGGTTGTGGGCATTTTGGAAAACAGACAGTACACGGGATGTGCCGTCAACTTCAAAAGCACCACCGTCAGTTATAAGGTTCACAAGGTTATTCATAACCCTGTTGACCAACAGCAGATTATCCCAAATATGCAAGAGCCAATCGTCAGCGAAGAAATATGGCTGAGAGTGCAGGAACTTCGTGAGAACCGCCGCCGCAATACAGCAACGGGCAGAACAAGTCTTTTTTCGGGATTGGTATTCTGCCCCGATTGCGGGGCAAAGCTTCATTTCTGTGCGGCAAAGAGCCTGAAGCCGAATCAAGAGTTTTTCCGTTGTGCCAACTATAAGGATGGCAGAGGAACTTGCAAAATCCATTATATCCGCAACGTAGCACTTGAAAAAATCGTGCTTGAAGCAATCAGCGATATGGCTGACTTTGTTCGCTGTCACGAGAGCATTTTTATGTATATGATAGCGAAGAAAAACAAAGCAATGCAAAAGGCTGAATTTGAACAGCTGAAAAAGACGGTTTCCAACAGCAAAGTGCGCTTGGGCGAATTGGATAAGCTGATGGCAAAACTTTATGAGGATAATGTTCTTGGTCGTGTAACTGATGATTTCTTCCAAATGATGATGAAGAATTACGAACGGGAACAAAAGGAACTCACAATGGCTGTTGCCAATGGGGAGCAAGTATTACAATCTTCGGAACAAAAATCTGCTGACACAAGGCTTTTAATCCGTACCTTTAGAGAAATGACGGATATTAAGGACCTGACACCGATTATTGTGAATAAACTGATTGAACGCATCGAAGTTCACAATAACGATAAGACCAGCGGTCATTGCTATGTAAAAGTGGATGTTTACTTCACCGGTGTAGGAATGATTTCAATCCCAAGCGAAGAAGAACTCCTTGCTATGATGGAGGATATACGAAAGAATCCGGAGGAATACCGCCTTGCCGCATAGCAAAAGGAAACGGTGCAACCCCTTTTACGGGGTTACACCGTACCTTACATAAAATACTTCCTTACGTGGTCTGTCCTAAAGATCGACAGCTTATTTTTCGCAGAAAAAAGTACCACCGGCAAGAGCCGGTGGTACTGTGTTATTGTGGCTCAGGTGTTGAATGGCGCATCCGCTTTTTCACGGCTTTGCCGGTAGGCGTGGCGGCCAGACCGCCCAGTGCCGTTTCTCGAAATTCCACCGGCAGGCGGCGTCCCACCTCGCCCATGGCATCAATGACCTCGTCCACATCGATGCGGCTTTCGATGCCGGCCAGCGCCATATCCGCCGCGCTGACGGCATTCACCGCGCCGATAACATTTCGCTTGACGCAGGGGACCTCCACCAGACCTGCCACGGGGTCGCAGACCAGACCCAACAGATTTTTGATCGCCATGGCCACGGCATGACCGATCTGCTGTCCGTCACCGCCGCGCAGCGCCACCAATGCACCGGCTGCCATAGCGGAAGCGGTGCCGATCTCCGCCTGACAGCCGCCGGAGGCGCCGGCAATACTGGCCTTATGGGCGATCACCGCGCCGATACCGCAGGCAACATACAGCGCTTCCAATATCTGCACCTGTGTTAATTCTTCGTACTTGCACAGGGGCAGCAGGACGGCAGGCAATACGCCGCAGGCGCCTGCTGTGGGAGCGGCAACAATACGGCGCATACAGGCGTTGGACTCCGCCATGGACAGCGCTTCGGCAATGACCTCGCTGATGTAGCCGCCGGAGAGAGAACGCCCACGCATGGTGTACTGGCGCATCTTCAGGCCGTCGCCGCCCACCAGACCGCTGACACTGCGGCGCTTGCCGGTATAGCTGTCGGCGGCATCCATCATAGCCTGCCAGGTGGAGAGCATCTTGGCGATGGACTGCTGGCGCGTAACCTGACGTTCCTCTATGTCGTATTCCAACACCACTTCCCAGAAAGGCTTGTTCAGCGTTTCCATGCTCTCAAAAATCTCATGCATCGAATCCAGCGTCATCGCTCTCCACCTCCTTGTCGTAATAGGTCACGGACAAAATGCCCGGCAGCTCCTTTAAAAATGCCACCTGATGGGGCTTGATATGCTGGTCGGTCTCAATGACCATCAGGGCGTCACCGCCGCGCTTATGGCGGCACAGGCTCATGTTGGCCACATTGATACGCAGTTGGTTGAGGATGGTGGTCACAGCGGCCAATGTGCCGTTTTCATCGTGATTACGCACCACCAATGTATTGTAGGCGCCGGTGAAATTCACATCGATGCCGTCCAGTTTGTTGACCATGATGCGGCCGCCGCCAAGAGAGGAGGCCTGCAGTTCCAGATTCCGCCCGTCGGCACTCCAGACGGAGATGACGGCGGTGTTGGGATGTGCATCTCGCAATTCGATGGTATCAACGGTAAATGCCAAACCGGCCTTTTTCGCCTCGTCAAAGGCAAAGGGAATCCGCAGATCATCCGGCTGCATACCGAGCAGCCCGCCTACCAGCGCGCGGTCTGTACCGTGGCCGGAGCCGGTTTCGGCAAAAGAACCGTGCAGATAGATGTTCGCCTTGACGGGAGCGCTGCCTAACAGCGTGCGTGCCATACAGCCGATGCGCGCCGCACCGGCGGTGTGCGAGCTGGAGGGGCCAACCATAACAGGCCCTAAAATGTCAAAAATATCCATATCGTATCCTCCGAACGATGATAATATCTACGGACATTTTATCATAGTCGGAAACAAAATGCGAGAGTTATTTACAGCAGGCAGCAATAACTGCGCTCCGTTTTACGAAGCGCAGTTATGAGAAGAGATAGAATTACAGGAAATGCTTGATGTCGCACACCAACTGCTCTTCCACGGCAATCAGCATACGGCAAACGGCGCGGGCGATGGTTTCGGCAGCAGCATATTGGTTGAGATACCTGTGCAGGGATTTGATGCCCATGCCGCAGCCGTCGGTAATGAGATCGGCCACGGTCTGGTCGCTGTCGTCCAGCCCCATTTTGACGCCGGTTTTTACCGCCGACATACCGCGTGCCATGGGACTGGGGTCTTTCTCGCCGGTGCCGATGGAATCCAGCAGCTTGTGGATCTCCTCGGCAATAAGCTCGTGCTGCTGACGGCTCTCCAGGAGAATTTTTTGCATTTCCGTATTTCGCGTGCGGTCCTTTACATCGTCCAGCGAGGCCATGGCCATTTTAGCGCCGGCGTCGCACTCCCTGAGCAGATAAATGCTGTCCTGTGTTGCCATGGGTTGCCTCCTTAAAATATCCGGGGACGCTTCTCGACCGCAATGGAGGAGACCGCGTCCTTTAACTGCGAAAAGGTATGAATGTCGCGTGACTGCAAAAGCTCCTGTACCTGCGCAGAGAGGGAATAGAAATATTCGTAGGCGGCAGGGTCACTGTTGAGTAAGTCTGTCAGATTTCGTTCCATAAAAAGCACCTCCGTGCATAGTTTGCACGG
Source organism: Clostridiales bacterium (assembly GCA_004555205.1). Lineage (GTDB taxonomy): Bacteria > Bacillota > Clostridia > Oscillospirales > Oscillospiraceae > Vescimonas. The sequence continues at coordinate 2,540 of SFIY01000006.1, read as the reverse complement.
AGGCGGGAGATAATATGCGGCGGCTTACGATGGGAAGAACACAATCAATGAAAAAATACAGCCGGCCAACATGGCCCATCCGCACCACCAGGAAAAGCGCTCCCAATTAAACTTCTTTTTCATATGTTTCCCCTCCATTTCAGTTGGTATGCTATCTTACGAGAGGAAAAACGGCTTTGTGTGGGAATGTGAACAACCTTGGCGGCGCATTAGCGCGGCAAAAGAAAACAAAGCGCATCCCGAACAGAGAGGCGCTTTGTCCTTTTACCGCTGATATTCAAATTCCAGACCGTACATGCTGACGGTTTCGCCGTCCTGAATACCCATCTGTTCCAGTTGGTCAAACAGGCCGCCGGCGCGAAGCTGCTTGTCAAAATACATACGGCTTTCGTAGTCGGAGAAGTTGATATTGGCCATCAGGCGCTGCAGCCAGGCACCCTCCACCAGCCACACATCGTCCTCGTGCTCGATATGCAGAGGCTCAGACATATCCACTTCTGCGGGACGGGGCACATACTCCGGCTCGTAGACCACCACCGGCGGCAGGGTAGCGAGCATCCGACCGATATGCTGTACCAGTTCGCGTGTACCCTGATGGGTAGCGGCGGACATGGCGAAAAACGCATAGCCGGCTTGCTCCACATGAGCGCGGAACGCCTCCAATTGTTCCTGATCCGTCAACAGATCGATCTTATTGGCCACAACGATCTGAGGACGTTGGGCCAGATCGGGGGAATACTGCCGCAGCTCGGCGTTGATGGCGTCGAAATCTTCCCTGGGGTCGCGCCCTTCGCTGCCGGACACATCCACCAGATGCACCAGCAGACGGCAGCGGTCAATGTGGCGCAGGAAGTCATGGCCCAAGCCTGCCCCTTCGCTGGCGCCTTCGATGATGCCGGGAATATCGGCCATTACAAAGCTGACGCCCTCGTCCACATACACAACACCCAAATTGGGATAGAGCGTGGTGAAGTGATAATTGGCGATCTTGGGATGCGCTTTGCTGACCACGCTCAGCAGCGTGGATTTCCCCACATTGGGGAAGCCGACCAGACCCACATCGGCCAACAGCTTCAGCTCCAGAATGACATCGTGGCTTTCGCCGGGCAGACCGGCTTTGGCAAAGCGGGGCACCTGACGGGTAGGCGTGGCAAAATGCTGATTGCCCCAACCGCCGCGGCCGCCTTTGCACAACACATAAGGCTCGCTGTCCGACATATCCTTGATGATTTCACCGGTTTCGGCATCGCGCACCAGCGTACCGCGGGGCACGCGAATGGTCAGGGACTGGCCGTCCTTGCCGCTCTTGCGGCCGCCCATGCCGTCCACGCCGTTGTCTGCCGCATATTTGCGCTTATAGCGAAAGTCCATCAGCGTGGACATATTATCATCGACCTGCAAAATGATGCTGCCGCCGTTACCGCCGTCACCGCCGTCGGGACCGCCGGCGGCAATGTATTTTTCGCGGTGAAAGGACACCGCGCCGTTGCCGCCGTTGCCGGCTCTGACGGTAATGCGCGCCTTATCAATAAATCCGTTTGCCATATATCTCAAACCTCCTTGGGAAAAGTGCACATAAATCCATTTTGTCCTATTTTAGCGGAAAATACGCCATGCGTCAAGGCTTTGGGCAGCTTGACGGAAGAACGAAAAAAATTCCCAACCGGCCGGTTGGGAATTTTTATGCACATGTGATTACTCGGCGGGGTAAACAGAAACCTGCTTACGATCCTTGCCCAGACGCTCGAAACGCACCACGCCGTCAGCCTTGGCGAACAGGGTATCGTCAGTACCGATACCAACATTCTTGCCGGGGTGGAAGTGGGTGCCGCGCTGGCGCACCAGGATGTTGCCTGCCAGAACGAACTGACCGTCAGCGCGCTTGGGGCCAAGGCGCTTGGACTCGGAATCACGGCCGTTCTTGGTGGAGCCCATACCTTTTTTATGAGCAAAGAATTGCAGACCAATATGCAGCATATTTCAGTACCATCCTTTCTGTAAGATGATTGCGGGGAACAGGAGGTCAAGCCTCCATGACTTCGATATTTTCCGGATACTCGTCGTGCAGCTCTGCCAGATAGACCATCAGACCGGTCAGCAGATTCTGGCAGGCGAACTCCGTTTCGCTGGCCAGTCCGCCGGGCAGACGGAAGGCGATGGAGCCGTCCTTTTCGTTGACTTTCACCGAGGCACACAGCCCCATCACATCATTGATGGTGGCGTCCACCAGACGCACAGCGCTGGTGACGGCGGCGCAGACGATGTCCTCGCCCTCTTCTGCGTAGCCGCTGTGGCCGATTGCATCAAAACCGATGATGCGCGCTTCCTCCGTGAGGAATGTTACGGTTGTCATACCGCCTTAGAAAGAGATCTTGCCGATCTCAACCTTGGTGTAAGGCTGACGATGGCCCTGACGTTTACGATAGCCCTTCTTGGGGGTGTACTTGAAGATACGGATCTTCTTGCCCTTGCCGTTCTTCACGACAGTGGCGTCCACCTTCGCGCCCTCCACCACGGGAGTGCCGAACTTGGTGTTCTCA
>SFIY01000005.1 GCA_004555205.1 Clostridiales bacterium | reverse complement strand
CCGGGAACAGGAAGTGGAAATCTTCTACCGCTTTATCGGCAAAATCGAATGACACATCTTGAGATACCCAACAATATCTTTAACTAAGGGAAACGGGTATCAGCTTTCCGGATGTGTCCGTCTTAGAGTCGCTGTCAGAAGTCTTGGGGTTGTCACTGTCCCAGCTAATCACCGGCGATCATGATGCTGCGGGGGCAGACGAACCCCTGCAAGATGGCGTACAGGTATTCAAGCAGGAACTGAGAACAAAGGTCCGGCGTACTGCGTGGCTGACAACGGCCATTATCGTGGGTGTGGCGGCGTTGGTGGCGAGCGTCTGTATCCTCTGGCGGTATATTCCGGCGCAGAAGACGGCCTTGCGTGAAATCCCCCTGACGGTCGGTGAAAATGAGATAGCCGGCACCAACGGCTTGAGCGCAGCGCGTTTCCGCCTTCAACTGGCGTCTGATGTGGAAAAGTGCCAACTGATTGAAGAGGCCTGGGCACCGGAAGGCTTGGTTTCATCCCAAGTGCTTGTCGACATACCCACCACATGGGAGGCGGCAGAGGGTTTCGATCTGCCGGCCGATAGTTGGTATATTACCCGAAAGATGGCGTTTACCACGGGATTTACACCGGACTTTGAAGAACACAGCTACACTTGGCATATCAACACAGAAGGTTTGGTGCATTCCTGTGACGGTGAATATGCAGAGGATATGCATGCAGCGTTTTGCCGAACATACCGTTTTCTGTCAAGAGAGCATTTAAGCAAGGACAGCGCCGTTCCCTTGATGGCAGCCTATATTTCCGCAGGTTTTTTCCCCGCTGAGTTCGACCTGAAAGACCTGCAGCTGGGTGACCCTGTTTCGGTGATGGAAGGCGGAACAGTTCGTGTTTTGTGGCTGACGGTGGAGTAAGACACGCGAACCGACAAAAAGATTGCATTTCCTCCCGCGGTATGTGATAATGGAGCAAACGGATACCACAGGGGGGATGCAGCCATGCCGCACGCTATGAACGATGTGATATTGCAAAATGAAACGAAAGAGCTCTATCACGATTATCAGGAATACCTTCAGTTCCAGCATCTCTATCAGGCGGCGGTGCAGAGCATACAAATGCGTTTGGAAGTGCTCAATGAGGAGTTTTCCGTAAAATATGCGGCCAGCCCCATTCACCACATTGAAAGCCGCGTCAAGTCCACAAAGAGTATCATCGAAAAGCTCAAGCGCAAGAACTGCGAGATTTCCATGGCGTCTGCCAAGGAGCATGTCAATGACATTGCCGGTATTCGCGTGGTGTGCAACTATATTGACGATGTGTACAGCGTGGAGCAAATGCTGCTGCGCCAAACCGATATGGAGCTGATAAAGCGGCAGGATTACATTGCCGAGCCCAACTATAACGGCTACCGGTCGCTGCATTTGGATATGCGCGTGCCGATCTTCCTGTCCGATCACACGGAATATGTGCTGGCGGAAATTCAGATTCGCTCGGTGGCCATGGATTTCTGGGCCAGTCTGGAGCATGATCTGCGCTATAAAGCGGACAAGACGACGCTGCCTGTGGGCATCAACGAGGAGATGTTTCAGTGCGCCGATGAAATTGCGGCCATCGACCGGAAAATGCAGGATATGTACCATCGGATCCGCGGCGCCAAATAATATGAGAATAACGCCGCATTTGAGGCGGCGTTATTTTGCGCAGGCAGGCGCTATGCTGCGGGGAAACCCTTGGCATAAACATATATGCGCAGGATGATGGTCAACTTGCGCGGCAAAAAATCCTAAAAAACAGGAATTTTTCTGTTGACATCTCAGAACACTTCTGCTATACTGAATAAGCTCGAGTTCGACAAGATCTCCGGTAAAAATAATGGCCAAGTAGTTCAGTTGGTTAGAACGCCAGCCTGTCACGCTGGAGGTCGTGGGTTCGAGCCCCATCTTGGTCGCCATATGCTGCTGTAGCTCAGTAGGTAGAGCGCATCCTTGGTAAGGATGAGGTCGGCGGTTCAAATCCGCCCAGCAGCTCCATGAGAAAAAACCCTGCAACCTCAATGGTTACAGGGCTTTTTTATGTCCATAATTTGGAAGTTGATGTCGTGGCCGTTTTTTAAAAGATCACATAAAAGGACACATGGCTGCATGAAATATATCAGAAGCAGCTTCGATGCTTTTCCAGCTTGTCCCGTTATGGTATATTTATAAAATATCCACAGGTAAAGGAGGAACACACCATTATGACCTTAACGGAAAAGAACGCGATTGATCATCGGCTGGCAGAGATAAAAGCTCGTTTGTCTGAACGCTACGAAATGCTTGACATTAATGGAGAAAGCTTCTTCCGCACAAATAGCGGGACATTCTTCAGAGTATATGCTTTCCCGGGCGAAATGGCCCTGGTGATAGAGTATGCCGATTCCGAGAGTGATGCAAAACTGCATCGGCTTGAGGACGGAGATCGTTTTTACCTGGAGGACTTATCTCTGGACGATATGTTCAAGCAGATGGTCTCTGAAATTGAGGGTGCATAACCATGACAATGCGCAAAGGGCGTCAGACCTCCACATAATCGCCTATTTTACCCTACCGCCGCAGTCTTGGCACCAAGGTTTGTATAAGGCCGGCGGCCGAAGTGTACAGGCGCGGCAAAAGAGCATACTGAAGGACAGGATGGCTTGCTCTCAGGGCAAAGACTTTTCCTTGAAAATTGAACGACGGACACCTTTATGGTGCCCGTCTTACTTTTTAATTTGTTTGCCATTCCATGCTGTACGCCGCTGTCTTTTTGTATAAAGGACTCAAGTTAATCATATACATTTCCCTTACTTGATTTTCAAAACCAGAAAGGATCTTTTCAAGACCATAAGAATTGACATATTAGGTGTTAAAAAAAGATAATATTATTGAATATAATTGATTTTTGATGTAAAATCAGATATGTGGTTAAATGGAAGATCGCCTATGGGTCGAGTTCGCTTAATGTGCAAATACTGTTTTGCAAGGGTATTTCCACCGGGACTGTTACAGAAAAGAGGAAAACATACAGGAGGTAAACTATGGCAGAAAAAGAAAAGAAGACTTTTACCGGGCTCAAGGCAGCCGCGCAAAAGGGATTGGCTGCTGTTGATGTTGACGCAATCAAGGAAAAAGCAGTTGTGGCGACCGAAGCATTGTTATCAAAAGCCAGTGAAGTGAAAGATGCTGCTGTTGCGGTCAAAGATGACATTGCCGACAAACTGACAGAGTTGGATCGCATGCTCCAAGAAGCTGTAACGGAATATAATGATGCTTACACCATGATGAACGATAAAGGGATACGGCTCTATGTTGAGAGAAGCCGCGCAGTTGATACTATATCTTTTGTAGAGGGCCTTGTTAACAGTATCGCAAATCGCCCGAAGTCTTTTGACGCAGAATTTGAAGAGATTCTGACCAACAGGAAAAAATTTACGGATTCCTGTGAATTTGCGAATCGTGAGCTTCAGGAAGCAAGAAAAGCAGCCACGGGAGCAGGTGCAGGATTAGCCGCCGGTGCTTCCGTAGCATTTATGGCACCTACTGCGGCCATGTGGATAGCAACTACATTTGGCACTGCGTCTACTGGCGCAGCAATTTCAACGCTCTCAGGTGCCGCGGCAACAAATGCAGCATTGGCTTGGCTCGGCGGTGGCGCGCTTGCTGCAAGCGGCGGTGGAATGGCGGCGGGTAATGCCTTGCTGGCATTGGCCGGCCCTGTTGGCTGGACGATTGCCGGAGCAACTCTGCTGTCCTCTATACTGATTTTCACTGCAAAGAAGACTAAATTGAATAAGCAGAAGAATCAAGAGATTCAAGCTGTCAAGCAGAACATTGAGTCGGTGCGTGAAATGGATGCTAAAATTGGTGTGGTCCTATCCGAAACGGCCATGACACGGACAGGATTAAATGATATGTTGGCAAGAGCATTGCCCCTGTATGGCGCAGACTACTTATCTCTTGATGAAGAACAAAAGTATCTCCTGGGAGCATTGGTAAATAATACCAAGGCGCTGGCTGCGCTGTTTGGAAAGATAATCGGAGAGGAAAATGGAGAACAATCTTAAGAGTTACCTGAAAAACCTGGCATTAGACCAACTATTGAATACTCCTGTTGGCGAAAAACTCGGACAGGCAATGGAGACGATTCAGGTAGTCCAAAACCATTTCTATGCCATTCTTGAAAAGCGGGGCGAGCAGGAGCTGACCGGCGGGAAAGCTGCAACGATAGCGACATTTGCTATTCTGCGTAAAATTGCGGAAGGCAAAAGTCCATCAAAGTTTGAAGCAGACGATTGGAAGGACATCGCCGGTGCGGTATCAAAGTTTGCGATTCTTCCGAGCGATCAGGAATACAGCGTTTTCATCTTCACCCTATTCGAAAGATACATTCGTTGTTCTGCTGAACTGATAAAAGGCGTTGTTCCCTCTAAGATTATCGACACAATCAATGCCTTGGCCGATGAACTTCACAATAACGCAGAATTGTTGCGGAACGGAATCATTACCGAGGTAAAGTACACGGAAGACTGCTTATGGGCTGCTCTTGAAGCGATGGTAAAGCTCCTTGCTTCTGCGACAGCACTGATGGGCGATAAGAGAATTACTGATTTTTCTCAGGCAGTGGCATCCTTCGCATTTGAGTATGGAAGATTGATGCTTTACAGAAGAGAGCAGGAAATCGTAAACCAGTTTATCATATCTCAGTATCAGCTGGATGAGGAACTGGAGCATAAATATACGCTTTTTCTTGCAGAGCTGAATAATCAAGCCGAGCAGTTCTACTTACTGGTAGAAAATGCGTTCGTCCCGAATTTCAGAAATGCTTTCTTACAATCTATCCTTCTGGCAAAAGCCGCAGGAGTGAGAGATGAAGATATTCTTTCCTGTCGTGAAGAAATAGACAGTTTCTTCATGTAGCCATGGGTGACCTTTTCTATGGTTACAGTGTTGCCATTTTTGGAAGGTTGATTCCAATCCGTGGCTCCTCTTTCTGGCCCACACGGGGAACGGAAGCAGTGGGATAAACAGAATCCGATAGCCTCCTGTTTGCAGTCAAAAAGTCCGGAAAACCTTGTATAGCAGTGACTGGAGAGGGATAAGCCGGTTGGTAAGGATGAGGTCGGCGGTTCAAATCCGCCCAGCAGCTCCATGAGAAAAGCACGCAAAATCTTCGGATTTGCGTGCTTTTTGCTTTTTATAAGATCGTTTCAGCAAGAAGCGCTGTGTGGTTTCCCTTAAGAAAACTTTTTTCCGCAAAAAGAAAAATTGTGCTTGACAAAGCGGCCAAAAGAGCATATGATGATACCTAGCAATTAAACAAACAAACCTGTGAGAAAGAAAAGTAGCATGACAAAGCAATCCCAAAGAGAGCCTTGGGCGGTGAGATCAAGGCGGTGCGCGGTGATGTGAATGGCCTTTCGAGGGCGGCTTGAACGGAATGATTTCTCAGTAGATGCCGACGGGATCCCACCCGTTATCCATCGGGTACGCGTGATGGCGCGGAAAGCGAGCGGGCATTTTATATGCCAATTTGGGTGGTATCGCAGAAGCTGGAGCTTTTGTCCCATAGTAGGGGACGGAGGCTCTTTTTTGTTTTACCAAAAACGATTTTGATAGCCCTCCATCAGCCGCCCAAACATTATTTTACGCCGAAAAGGCAAATATGGAGGTACAAAACCATGAAAAAGAACACATTGAAGCGCATTATTTCCCTGGTGGCTGCAGCGATCATGCTGCTGACGCTGGCCGCCTGCGGCAGCAAGAACGACGCACCTGCTGACGGCAAGACCTTCAAAGTCGGCATCTGCAACTATGTGGACGACGCATCCCTGAACCAGATCGTTGACAATATCACCGCGCGGCTCAACGCCATCGGCCAGGCGCAGGGTGTCACCTTCGACATTGCATATGATAACTGCAACGCCGACGCCACCGTGATGAACCAGATCATCTCCAACTTCATTGTCGATCAGGTGGACCTGATGGTGGGCGTGGCAACGCCTGTGGCCATGGCCATGCAGGCGGCTACGGAGGATACCGGTATTCCCGTTATCTTTGCCGCCGTGTCCGACCCCATAGACGCCGGCCTGGTGGAAAGCCTGGAGGCTCCCGGCGCCAACATCACCGGCACCTCCGACTATCTGGATACCGACGCCATTCTGGATCTGATCTTCGCGGCGGATCCCGATGCGGACACCATCGGCCTGCTGTACGATCCGGGTCAGGATTCGTCCACCACACCCATCAACAATGCCAAGGCATATCTGGCTGCCAAGGGCGTGAAGTGCGTCGAGCGCACCGGTACCACCACCGACGAGGTCATGCTGGCTGTCAACGCACTGATCAACGATCAGGTGGACGCTATCTTCACACCCACCGACAACACCATCATGACGGCGGAGCTGTCTATCTATGAAACGCTGGCAAAGGCCGGTATCCCCCATTACACCGGCGCGGATTCCTTTGCACTCAACGGCGCATTTCTCGGCTACGGCGTGGATTACACCAATCTGGGCGTGGAAACGGCCAATATGATCGCAGAAATCTTGCTCAACGGCGCCGAACCTGCTACGCTTTCGGTGAAGACCTTTGATAACGGCACTGCTACCGTCAACACGGAGACCTGCCGGCAATTGGGCCTGGATTTTGAGACCATCCGGAGCACATTTGCTCCTCTCTGCACCAAGGTGCAGAGCATTGTCACCGCTGACAGCTTCGACGATCTGAACTAACCGACCACACAAAGGAGTCCCATCTTATGAATGTCCTATCCTTCCTGTCATTGGGCCAGACTGCCCTGGAATTGGGCCTGATCTGCTCGCTGACGGTGCTGGCACTGTTTCTGAGCTATTCCATGCTCAATGTCTGCGACCTGTCCACGGACGGCTGCTTCACTCTGGGCGCCGCCGTGGGGGCAGTGGTGGCCATTTCCGGCCATCCCTATCTGGCCATTCCGGCGGCGATGGCAGCCGGCATTTGCTCCGGCCTGATTACGGCAGTCCTGCAGACACGCATGGGCATCGACAGCCTTTTGGCGGGCATCATCGTCAATACGGGCCTGTATTCCATCAATATCGCGATCATGGACGGCTCGTCCCTTCTGAATATGAACAAGACCGAAACGGTGTTCACCAAGGCCAAAGCCCTGCTGGAGGGAACGGTCTTTGCCGAGCAGTATCGCTTGCTTGTGGCGCTGATTGCCGTGGCAGCCACGGTGGCCATCCTGACGGTGTTTCTCAATACGCGTTTGGGTCTCGCCATCCGCGCGACCGGCGATAACCCCGACATGGTGCGCTCGTCGTCCATCAATCCCGTTTTCACCACCACCGTGGGTCTTTGCGTGGCCAATGCGTTTACAGGCCTCTCCGGCTGCTTGCTGGCCCAGTCCCAGAAGTCCGTCAGCATTGACATCGGCACCGGTATGGTCACCGTGGCGCTGGCCTCTTTGCTGATCGGGCAGGTGCTCATGGGCAGGGGCAGCATTTTGAAGCGCGCCATCGGTATGGTGGTGGGCGCGTTTGCCTTCCGCCTGGTGTATACCATCGCCCTGCGATTGAATATGCCGGCCTTTATGCTCAAGCTGGTGTCCTCGGTGATCGTCATTCTGGCCATCGCCACACCGTATCTCAAGCGGCAGATGCCTGTGCTGCGCCGCCGTCTGGCGGCACGGAAAGGAGGGCGGTAAGATGCTGGACATTTCTCATATCTCCAAAACCTTTCATCCCGGCACGGTGGATGAAAAGCTGGCCCTGAACGATCTGAGCCTGCATCTTGCGCCGGGAGACTTCGTGACCATTATCGGCTCCAACGGCGCGGGCAAGTCCACCCTGTTCAACGCCATCTGCGGCAGCTTCCTTACCGACAGCGGCGCTATTGTGCTCGACGGTGAGGATGTGACCTTTGCCCCCGAATACCGGCGGGCCCGTCAGATCGGCCGCCTGTTTCAGGATCCCATGCGCGGCAGCGCGCCGCATATGACCATTGAGGAGAATCTGGCCTTGGCGGCGGGCAGCCGCGGCTGGTTCTCCCATGTGGGCAAAAAGGAAAAACAGCTTTTCCGCGACCGGCTCAGCCTGCTTGATATGGGGCTGGAGGACCGTATGCGTCAGCCGGTGGGGCTGCTCTCCGGCGGTCAGCGTCAGGCGCTGACGCTGATGATGGCCACCTTCCATCCGCCCAAGCTGCTGCTGCTGGACGAGCACACGGCGGCGCTGGACCCGGCCACGGCGGAAAAGGTGCTGAGGATCACCCGCGAAACCGTGGCGAAGGACCGCATTACCACATTGATGGTGACCCATAATATGCGCCAGGCGCTGGAGCTGGGCAACCGCACCATCATGATGGACAGCGGCCGCATTGTGCTGGACGTAGCGGGCGAAGAGCGGGAAAACATGAGCGTGGACGACCTGCTCGACCGATTCAGGATCGGTGCAGGGAAGACGCTGGACAACGACCGTATGCTGCTGACTTAAATAAAAAAGGGCCGTCGCGTTATGGTAAAATTGCACAAACTGAAATAGTTTTATTAAGTTCAAGGCTCCCTCTGACGAGGGAGCTGTTGAGCGTAGCGAAACTGAGGGAGAGAAAAAGTTGCATTTTTATGCGGCTTTACCCCTTCTCTCCCTCCGTCACGGCAAAGCCGTGCCACCTCCCTCGTCAGAGGGAGGCACTGATTTGTGCAAATCGCCTTTAATGCGACAGCCCCTTTTTATCGAAAAAAGGGGGGGAGCAGAAAAAGCGCGCCGAAGAATCGCTGCGCTTCTGCGCCGGAGGCCGGACATAAAAAGGGCAGGAGGCATGGCCTCCTGCCCTTATACGGTGCGCCTTACTTTTCAATCAGCAGCTCGGCGATCTGCACGGCGTTGGTGGCAGCGCCCTTGCGGACCTGGTCGCCGCAGCACCAGATGTTCAGACCGTTGTCGCTGGTCAGATCATCGCGGATACGGCCGACAAACACGGTGTCCTGATCGGAGGTGTCCAGCGGCATGGGATACTGCTTGTTCTTCAGATCATCCACCAGACGGCAGCCGGGAGCGCCTGCGATCAGCTCGCGGGCACGTTCAACGCTGATTTTCTCCTTGGTGCGTACCACGATGGACACACTGTGGCTGCGGATGACAGGCACGCGCACACAGGTGCAGCTTACCTTCAGCTCGGGCAGGTGCATGATCTTGCGGCCCTCGTTCTGCATCTTCATCTCCTCGGAGGTATAGCCGTCAAATGCCTCGCCGCCGATTTGGGGAATGACATTGTAGGCAATCTGATACTGGAAGACCTTGGGCGCATAGGACTTGCCCTCCCGCAGGGCCTCCACTTCGTTCATCAGCTCAATGGGGCCGCCTGCACCGGCGCCGGAGGTGGCCTGATAGCTGGAGGCGATCATGGATTGGATGGGGCTGTCCTGATTCAGGGCATTGACGGCCACCAGGGACACAATGGTGGTGCAGTTGGGATTGGAGATGATGCCTTTGTGATTTTTAACATCTTCCGGGTTGATCTCAGGCACGATCAAAGGCACATTGGGGTCCATGCGGAATGCGCTGGAGTTATCCACGAACACGGCGCCGGCCTTCACGATGGCGGGAGCAAACTTCTTGGCAATATCGTTCTCGGCAGCGCCCAGAACGATGTCCATGCCTGCAAAGGCCTTATCCTCTGCCAGCTCCACTGTCAGCTCCTGACCCTTCCACGCGATCTTCTGCCCCACAGAGCGGGGAGAGGCCAGCAGGTGCAGTTCGCTGACGGGGAAATCGCGCTCGGCGAGAATTTTCATCATTTCACGGCCCACGGCGCCCGTTGCGCCGAGGATGGCTACCTTATACTGCTTCATATCAAAAAACTTCCTTTCCTTATTTTACAAAGCTGTTGTACAGCACACGGATGGCGGAGGCGAAATCCTTGTTGTCCACGCCGACAATAATGTTCAGCTCCTCCGGACCTTGGGTAATCATACGGATGTTGATGCCGTTTTCGCCCAGCGTGGCGAAAATCTTGCCGGAAATACCGGGCTTAAATGCCATCTTACGGCCGACGGCGGCCACAATGGCCATATTGTCTGTCACATGGATGCTGTCGGGCTTCACAGCCTTCTGCAAATCGCCCATCATCTGATACAGGCACGGCTGTGCCTTATCCGAGGCCACCACCAGCGATACCGAGTCGATGCCGGAGGGGAGGTATTCCACATTGACCTGATACTTTTCCAGCACCTCCAGCATCTGGCGCAGGACGCCCAGCTCGCTGGACATGCCGTTCTTGGTGACGGTAATGACGGAGAAATCCTTCTTGCCGGCGATACCGGTAATGAAGCGGTCGCCCGGCATCTCCACTTCCTCAAAGGACTCGCGGATCATGGTGCCGGGATGATCGGGCTGGTTGGTGTTGCGGATGTTCAGCGGGATGTTCTTCTCCCGCACCGGAAAGATGGTGCCCTCGTGCAGCACCTGAGCGCCGATATAGCTCAGTTCTCGAAGCTCGGAATAGGTAATGCGCTCAATGGGCTCGGGATCGGGCACGATTTTGGGATCGGCCATCAGGAAGCCGGACACATCCGTCCAGTTTTCGTACACATCGGCATCCAATGCGGCTGCGGCCAGCGCACCGGTAATGTCGCTGCCGCCGCGGGAGAAGGTCTTGATGGAGCCGTCGGGCATGGTGCCGTAGAAGCCGGGAATGACCACCTTGCGTCCCTCTGCCGCGTGCCGCAGGGCCTCATAGGTGGCCTCCTGATCCACGCTGCCGTCCAGCTTGAATTTCAGCCACAGCTCGCTGTCCAAAAAGGCAAAGCCCAGATAGGCGGCCATCAGCTTGGCGGCAAAATACTCGCCGCGGGAGACCAATTCGTCCTGGGAAATGCCCTTGTCCATCTTCCGGCGCAGTGCGGCAAACTCGCTCTCCAGATCCACATTCAAATGCAGCTCATCACGGATGGCGGTATAGCGATCCACGATCATCTGATAGACGCTGTCACAGCTAACGCCGTATTTCAGATGCGCGTGGCACAGATACAAAAGGTCGGTCAGCTTATGATCGTCCTTAAATCGTTTTCCTGCGGCGGACACAACCACCACCCGGCGGCTCTCGTCTGATTCCACAATGGACTTCACCTTGGCGAACTGCGTGGCGTCAGCCATGCTGGATCCGCCGAATTTCAACACTTTCAGCATACTTTTTTACCTCTCTTTGCTGGGATCAACCCTTTTGCCCGGGGCAGGGGACAAGTGTACTTGAATTGACAATTTTCTACGAAATGTCCATGAGATAAAAACACTTGATTTTTTGTCAAAGACAGTGTATCATAGCGTTATGCAAAATGCAAGAAAAAATTTGCAGGAATTTGGATATCTTAACCGACAAGGGTTTTCACGATATTCGCAAAAGAATGGAGAATGAAACGATGAACTATCAAAGTACACGCAATCGCTGCTGGACAGTCTCCTCCACCCGTGCCGTACTGGAGGGTATTGCGCCCGATGGCGGACTCTACATTTCCCGGGATCTGCTGCAGGCAGATTTCGACTGGCGCTCCCTGCTGGAGGAGGACACCTTTACCATGTCCCGGCGGATTCTGTCGGCCCTGCTGCCGGACTTTGACGACATGGGCGAGCTGGTGCAGCGGGGCTATGCCGGTAAATTTGAAAGCGACGAGCTGACCCCGCTGGTCAAGGTGGGCGACCGCTATGTGCTGGAGCTGTTTCACGGGCCTACCAGCGCGTTTAAGGATGTGGCGCTGAGTATTCTGCCCCAGCTCATCACCGCTGCCCGTCAGAGCGAGGGTGTCAGCGGCGATACGGTGATCCTGACGGCCACCTCCGGTGATACCGGCAAGGCGGCGCTGGAGGGCTTCCGCGATGTGCCCGGCACGAGGATCATTGTCTTTTATCCCGAAGGCGGCGTGTCTGCCGTGCAGCAGGCGCAGATGGTCACGCAGGAGGGCCGTAATGTCTGTGTGTGCGCGGTGCGCGGCAACTTTGACGATGCCCAGACCGGCGTAAAGAACATATTTGCCCAGTGTGCCGGCATGGACCTGGGCGGTGCGCGGCTGTCCTCGGCCAACTCCATCAATATCGGCCGTTTGGCGCCGCAGGTGGTGTATTATTTCAAGGCCTATGCCGATTTGGTACATGCCGGACGCATCCGCGTGGGCGACAAGGTGCATTTTGTGGTGCCCACCGGCAATTTCGGTGACATCCTGGCCGGTTATTTTGCCAAACTTCTGGGCTTGCCCGTGGGACGGCTGGTGTGCGCCTCCAATGCCAACGATGTGCTGACGGAATTTATCTCCACCGGACGGTATAACAAGTGCCGACCGTTCTACAAGACCATCTCTCCGTCCATGGACATCCTGGTGTCCAGCAACCTGGAGCGGCTTTTGTACCTGCTGTGCGGCGATGAGAAATATGTGGCCTCGCTGATGGAGCAGTTGGCTGCCACGGGCAGCTATCAGATCCATGATGAAATGCTGGCCAAGCTGCAGGCGCTGTTCTCCTGCGGCTGCTGCAATGATGAGACCGCTGAAAAGACCATCGGCAAAGTCTGGGCAAAGGAGCACTACCTGTGCGACCCCCACACGGCGGTGGCGTGGACGGTCGCCGATCAGTTTATGGCCCAGCAGACGGACAAGGCCCCTGTGGTGGTGCTGTCCACCGCTTCGCCCTATAAATTCCCCGCGGCGGTGCTGCAGGCACTGGGCCGGAAGCCCGATGAGAATGAGTTTGCCATGATGGAGCAGCTCCGGCGTGCCACCGGCGTCAGCGTGCCCAAGGGACTGGCACAGCTGCAGAACAAGAGCGTTCTGCATCGGGATGTGATCGACCGCGAGGATATGCTCAGCTATGTTTTGAAGAAAGTAGGTGAGGCACAATGGTAACGGTTCGTGTGCCCGCCACCACGGCCAACATAGGACCCGGTTTTGATACCTTTGGCTGTGCGCTGGCGCTGTATAATACGCTAACCTTTGAGGAAACGCCCTCCGGCTACATTTTTATCGGCTGTGATGAAGCCTACCAGAATGAAGAGAATCTGGCAGTAGTGGCCTACCGCAAGGTGATGGACGCCATGGGCCTGCCTATGCCCGGCCTGTCCGTGACCATTCGGGCAGACATCCCCGTCTGCCGCGGCCTCGGCTCGTCCGCCGCCATGATTGCCGCCGGTGCGTCCGCCGCCAATGCGCTCCACGGCTCGCCCTATACGCCGCTGGAACTGCTGGGCATCTGCAACGACATCGAGGGGCATCCCGACAATCTGGCGCCGGCCCTGCTGGGCGGTCTGGTGACCTCCTATGTGGACGACGGTATCCCTGTGGCAGTGCGCTATGCCCTGCATCCGGAGCTGCGCTTTACGGCGCTGATCCCCGACTTTGAACTGAGCACCCATTTGGCGCGCAGTGCGCTGCCCAAACAGGTGCCCTTTGCCGACGCGGTGTTCAATGTGTCCCGCGCGGCGGTGCTGCTCAAGGCACTGGAAACAGGCGACCGGGCCATCATTGCCCGCTCGCTGCAGGATCGCCTGCACCAGCCGTTTCGCGGCAAACTGATTGCAGGCTACGAGGAAGTGCGCGACATGGCGCTCTCCTGCGGCTGCACCGCATTTTGCATCTCCGGCGCAGGCCCAACGCTGCTCTGCCTGAGCTTCGGCGAGGCGTTTGAGCAGGAGATGGCCAAGCACATGGAGGAATTGCCCGGCCGCTGGCGTATGCTGCCTATGGCGGTGGATCATACCGGTGTGCAGGTTGTGTAAAAGAGCAAAAAAAAGACACCCGATCGGGTGTCTTTTTTTGCTTATTCTTCGGTTTTCTCCGGCGCTTCCTCCAACGGCGCTTCCTCCGACGGTGCTTCCTCCGACGGCGCGTCCTGCGGCGTTTCATCGAAATCCGGCATGGGGATCGGCTCGGACACGATATTGATGTGCTTGGCAGGGGCTTCGATCACATCCGGTGTGCTGGGGCGGAACAGGGGCTGATCGTCTTCCCGGGTGGCGCCGTAGTTGTCCACCGTTTCCGGATCGCGGCCCTCGATAATGGCCATCATTTCCTGACCGGTGATGGTCTCCTTCTTCAGCAGATACGCGGCGATCTTGTCCAGCAGCTCGCGGTTGTCACGCAGGATCTGCTTGGCCTCCTCGTGGCACTGGCGGATGATCTGAACGATAGCGCGGTCGGCGGCGGCATAGGTTTCCTGGGCGCAGGACATGGAGTAAGTACCGTCCAGATACTGATTCTGCACCGTACCAAGCGCCATCATGTCGAACTCCTCGCTCATGCCGAAGCGGGCCACCAGATTGCGGGCCAGCTCCGTGGCGCGTTCAATATCATTGGCGGCGCCGGAGGTCATGGTGTTGCACACAATCTCTTCCGAGCTGCGGCCTGCCAGCAGGGTACGAATCTCGGCCAGAATGTCCTCCCGGGACATGAGGAATTTTTCCTCCTCCGGCAGATGCAGCGTATAACCCAACGCGCCCTGCGTATGGGGCACAATCGTGATTTTCGACACGGGCTGTGCGTTCTTCTGCTTGGCGGCCGCCAGGGCATGACCCACCTCGTGATAAGCGATGATGCGCTTTTCCTCCTGGGTGATGACGGTGCCCTTCTTTTCGCTGCCGGCGATGACCACTTCAAAAGCGGCCAGCAGGTCGTTCTGATTGACCGCCTTGCGGCCCTTGCGGACGGCACGCAGTGCGGCTTCGTTCACCAGATTGGCCAGATCCGCACCCACGCAGCCGGCAGTGGCCTGGGCGATCTTCTCCAGATTCACATCTTCCGCCAGGTGGATGTTGCGGGTATGCACCTGCAGCGTGGCCAAACGGCCGGCCAGATTGGGGCGGTCAACGGTGATGCGGCGGTCGAAGCGGCCGGGACGCAGCAGCGCCTTATCCAGCACCTCGGGGCGGTTGGTGGCGCCCAGCACGATGATACCCTTGCCGGGGTCGAAGCCGTCCAGCTCGGCCAACAACTGGTTCAGCGTCTGCTCGCGCTCATCGTTGCCGCCGAAACGGCCGCTGTCACGGGTTTTGCCGATGGTGTCAATTTCGTCGATGAAGATAATGCACGGTGCCACCTTGGCGGCCTCCTTAAAGAGGTCGCGCACGCGGCTGGCGCCCACGCCCACGAACATCTCCACAAAGTCCGAACCGGAGATGGAGAAGAAAGGCACATTGGCCTCGCCGGCCACGGCCTTGGCCAGCAGCGTTTTGCCGGTACCGGGAGAGCCCACCAGCAGGGCGCCCTTGGGGAGCTTGGCGCCGATGGCGGTATATTTCTGCGGATTGTGGAGGAAGTCGATGATCTCCTCCAGAGACTCCTTTGCCTCGTCCTGACCGGCCACATCCTTGAAGGTAACGCCGGTGGACTTTTCCATATAGACCTTGGCATTGGCCTTGCCCACATTGCCGATGCCGCCGATGCCGCCGCCGCTCTTGGAGAGGAAACGCATCAGCAGCATGAACACGCCCACCATCAAAATGGTAGGCATGATGTAAGCGACCATGAACTCCAGCACCGGCGACATTTTGGCCTTGTAGGGACTGGTGTATTCCACATGGTGCTCATTGAGCAGCGGCAGCAGATCGTTGTCGGCAAGCTGGGTAGTGTAGAGCGTGATCCGGCTTTTCTCCTCCTGCTTGTGCTCCTTGCCGTCCTCATCGGTGTAAACATAGCCGTCAACCGGGGTGGCGTAAACGGTGTTGTCCTTAAACTCCACATCGGCCACCTGATCGTTTTTCACCATTTCGATAAATTCGCTGTACTTCACCTCGTAGCTGGTGGACCGGTTGGAGGCATTGCCGGTGTACGCGCTGAGATAATTAAAGCCCACGGTAAATATCAAGGCCCACGCGATCAGCGTGAGAATACCGCGCAAATAGCGATTGGGCTTGCCGTTTTTATTCTGATTGTTCTTGTTATTCGGGTCCATAAAGGCCCTCCTTCCATAAAAAACGCCGAGGCGTTACCTTTTCATTTATTTGGCAGTATACCATATTAACGACAAACTCACAAGTCGGACAAGGCGTGTTTTTCTGTAAATTTTCTATGAATGGTGCTTTATCTTGACGAAAGAATATGCTATAATCCAAAAGAAAAATCGCCGCGCAGGCCAAGTGTGCCCGAATGGCGCGGTAGGGACTGAAATCCAATAGGACGCCAAACTGAGGGTCAACATATGAGAGAACACGAAACGAAAAAAACCTTTGACGAAGCGATATCGGACGGGATGATTGAAGGCCGCAACGCCGTGATTGAGGCGCTGCGCACCGAAACGGCCATTGACAAGATTTATATTGCCAAGGGCGAAACGGATAAAACGCTGGGCCACATTGCCTCCAAGGCCCGGGACAGGGGGATTGTCGTGGTGGAGGCGGATCGCCGCAAGCTGGATCATATGAGCCGCACCCATGCCCATCAGGGCGTGATCGCGCTGGCTGCCGTGCGCGAATATGTGAGCGTGCAGTCCATTCTGGAGGCGGCGGCGGAAAAAGGCGAAGCGCCTTTGCTGGTGGTGTGCGATGAGATCTCCGACCCCCACAATCTGGGCGCCATTTTGCGCACGGCAGAGTGTGCCGGTGCCCACGGCGTCATTATTCCCAAGCGCCGCAGTGCCGGTTTGACGGCCGTGGTGGCCAAGACCTCTGCCGGTGCGGTGAGCTATATGCCCGTGGCCCGTGTGCCGAATATGGCGGCGCTGCTGAAGGATTTGAAAAAGCAGGGCGTGTGGGTGTTCGGCACCGCCGCGGAGGGGACCACCACGCTGTATGACGCCGATTTGAAGGGCCCGGCCGCCATTGTGATCGGCAGCGAGGGCGACGGCATGAGCCGCTTGGTAACGGAAAACTGTGACTTTTTGGTTAGTATACCCATGAAGGGTCAGATTTCTTCCTTGAACGCATCGGCGGCGGCAGCTATTTTGCTGTACGAGGCGGTGCGCCAGCGCAGGAACGGAAAGTGAGCGTATGAGTAAAGACCGCAGCGATGAACTGCATAGCGCATTGGATACGGCCCGCCTTTTGGAGGATGTGGAAATCATGGAGGGCGAGGCATATTCGCTGGGCGCCATTCTGGCTGAATTTGGCCGGGGTGGGGCGGAGCCTGCCCAAAAGCGGGAAACGGAAGAAACGGCACAGGAAATGCAGCCTTCTGCGCAGGAGATGACCACACCGCAAGAGGAGACAACCACGCCACAAGAGGAGATAACCGCACCTGTGGAAGAGAGCATCTCTGCCGAAGCACCGACCGAGCCTGCGGAGAAAGCGACCGCACCGGAGCGGGCGGAGATTATCATGGACCGGGATCCCGGCGAGCCGGAGGGCAATATCAACGATGTGCCCCTTACCCGGATCATGAGCGAAACGGTGGAAGCCGTTTTGGAAGAAAACGATGAGATTTTGGAGGTGCAGCCTACCTGGCGCGAGCGTTTGGCGGCCAGACTTGTTGCCATGAGAGAACGGCGGCCGGTGAAAGAACCGGTAATCGGTGATACGGAGGAACTGTGGGATCATCCGGAAGCGGAAGAGGAAACCGAACCGGAGGAGCCGCAGGAGCCGGAGCCGGACATGGAACAGGCGGATCATGACGAAAAGCAGCGCATGAAGAAGCTGCGCAGCCACCTGCTGGCGGCAGCGGTACCGGCGCTGCTGGCGGTGGCCGTGTCGGTGCTCCATGAGCTGATCGTGCTGCCGACTGTATGGCGCGATCACGCCGCGGTGCGCTGCGGTGTGCTGGCGGCATTGCTGGTGCTGACGGCACTGGGATGCGCCGATGTATGGAAGGAAATGACAGCGCGCCTGCGTGATCGCCGCGTAAGCTGCGAAACGGCGGCGGCGCTGGCGGCGTTGGTGTCGCTGGCGGACTGTGTCTACGGGGCTGTCACGGGAAAGAGCGAAAACCTGCCGCTTTCGGCAGTGGCGGCGGTGCTGATCTGGCTGTGCCAGTACGGCCTGCTGCTGTCGGCTACTGCCCGCCGTGCAGGGTTCCATCTGGCAAACCTGGGCGGTACGCCGCCGTATGTGGTGTCCCGCACAGCGGCCGGTGTCTGCAAGCAAAAGGGACGGATGGAGGGCTTTTACCGCATGAGCGGCGGACGGGACCCTGTGCGTGTATGGCAGTCTGCCCTGGTGCCGCTGCTGCTGTCGGCGGCAACGGTGCTTGCCGGTGTGGTGTGCCTGTCGCGCAAGGACATGAGCCATTTCCTGTGGGTCTGGTCGGCCATGCTGTCGGCGTCGCTGCCCTTGTCGCTGCCGCTGACGATGAGCTTGCCTTTGCAGCAGCTCAATGCCCGCCTGCAAAAAAGCGGCAGTGCCGTTGCCGGTTATCAAGGGGCTAAATGGATCAGCCGCGGCCGCCGCATGGTGCTGACGGACAGCGATATTTTCCCGCCCGGCACGGTGGGCCTGAACGGCCTGAAGGTGTACGGTGAGGAGATCGGTAAGGTGGCCTCCTATGCCGCTACGGTGGCCGCCGCCGCAGGCAGCCAGCTCTCGCCGCTGTTTGACCAGCTGCTTGCCGGTGAAGGCGGCGTGCATGAGAAGCTGGAGGACCTGCATTTCTATGAAGAAGGCGGCGTGGGCGGTACGATCCGCGGCGAAACCGTTACCATGGGCAGCGCGTACTTTATGAAGAAGTCCCGGGTGACGCTGCCCCGGGATCTGAAGCTGAAGACCGGCGTTTTTCTGGCGGTGGACGGCGTACTGGTCGCCGTTTTTGCCATCAAGTACCAGCCCTCACGCAATGTGGAGTGGGCGCTGCGTGCCCTGCGCCGCAACAGGATCGAGCCGGTACTGGCTGTGCGCGGCGGCAATATCACGCCGTCGCTGCTCAAGCGCAAATTTAATTTGGACGTCAAGCCGGTCTATCCGGATGTGTCCACGCGCCTGGCGCTGTCGGATGTGTGCAATGAACGGGGCGAGAAGCCCAACGCCATCATCTACCGCGAGGGTCTGATGCCCTTTGCCGAGACGGTCATCGGCAGCCGACGCCTGGTGCGCACGGTAAAGCTGACCACGATCCTGGCGTATACCGGCGGCGTATGCGGCCTGCTGCTGAGCTACTATTTCACGCACGCAGGGAACTTTGACGCCCTGTCGGCGCTGTACATGCTGCTCTACCTGACGCTGTGGCTGCTGCCGACCGGGCTGCTCAGCGGCCTTGTCAAACACTGCTGATCCCGTAAACGCGGTTTGGATGTGCCAAACCGCGTTTTTGGGCATACACAATAAATTTTTGACGATAAATTCTACCAAAAAAACGGAAAAATGTAGTTGTCAGATTAGGAAAAATAAGATATAATCAGCATATTGAGCGATTTGCGCGTTTTTTCAAAAACACGCTTTATCAAATGAAGGGAGAACTCAGAATTATGACCGCTAATGATATTCGTAATATCGCGCTGCTGGGCCACGGCGGCTCCGGTAAGACCTCTTTGGCAGAGCAGATGCTCTTTATGACCAAGGGCACGGATCGTTTCGGCAAAACGGCCGACGGCAACACCACCTGTGACTACGACGCAGAAGAAATCAAGCGCCAGATCTCTATTTCTCTGGCATTTGCACCTGTCAACTACAAGGGCGTGAAGATCAACGTGATGGATGCCCCCGGTAACTTTGACTTCTCCGGCGAAGCGCTGTCCGCTATCCGCGCCGCCGAATGCGCCGTAATCGTGGGTAACGCCAAGGACGGCCTGTCCGTCGGTATGGAGCGTTCCTGGAAGATGCTGGGTAAGAAGCCCCGCATGATCTTTGTCAACCGCACGGAAGAAGACAACAGCGATTATGCCTCCTGCCTGGAGGCCATCAAGGCGAAGTTCGGTCAGGTGATCGCTCCCATCGTCGCTCCCGTGATCGACGACAACAAGAAGGTCACCGCGATCGTTGACCTGCTGCACAATACCGCTTACGAAGTCAAGGGCGGCAAGGTGGCGGCCTGCGCCATCCCCGCTGACATGGCTGACGAGGTGGAGGCGCTGCGCGCCGAGCTGATGGAAGCTGCCGCCGGTGCGGATGAGGAGCTGATGGAGAAGTTCTTCGAGACCATGGAGCTGTCCGCCGAGGATATGGCCAAGGGCCTGAAGATCGGCGTGCGCGACGGCAGCATCTGCCCCGTGCTGTGCGGCTCGGCTATGACCGGTATGGGCGTTGAGATGCTGATGCAGACCATCATCGACCTGGTTCCCGTTGCCACTGATATGCCCGCTGAGGCGGCTGAGGATGAGGACGGCAACGCCGTGGAAGTGGCTATCGACCCCAACGGCGCTACCGCTGCCATCGTGTTCAAGACCATTTCCGACCAGTACGGCAAGTACTCCATGATTAAGGTTATTCGCGGCAAGGTTACCAGCGATATGTCGCTTTACAATGTGACCACCGGCAACACCGAAAAGCTGGGCCGCCTGTACTTTATGAAGGGCAAGAAGAGTGAAGAGACCAAGGAGATCTGCTGCGGCGATATCGGCGCCATCGGCAAGATGGATAAGGTCAAGACCGGCGATACCCTGTGCGACGGCAAGAACATTGTCAAGCTGGCTGCCATGGATTATGCACAGCCCTGCTATGAGCGTGCCATTTCTCCCAAGACCAAGCAGGAGATCGAAAAGCTGGGTACGGGTCTGAACAAGCTGAACGAGGAAGACCCCACCTTCAAGGTCACCAATAATCCCGAAACCCACCAGACCGTCATCGCCGGTGCCGGCGACATCCAGATCGATGTGCTGTGCGCCAAGCTGAAGTCCCGCTTCGGCGTGGATGCTGAGCTGGATACGCCGCGCGTTGCTTACCGCGAGAAGATCCGCTCCACCGTCCGCAAGCAGGGCCGCTATAAGAAGCAGACCGGCGGCAGCGGCCAGTTCGGTGACGTGCATATTATCTTCGAGCCGCAGAGCGAGCAGGAAGATATGATCTTTGAAGAAAACGTGTTCGGCGGCTCCGTGCCCAAGAACTACTTCCCCGCCGTGGAAAAGGGCCTGCGCGAGAGCTGCCTGCACGGTGTGCTGGCCGGCTATCCCGTGGTGTACCTGAAGGCCACCCTGGTCGACGGTTCCTACCACCCCGTTGACTCCTCCGAAATCGCCTTCAAGCTGGCCGCCAACCTGGCATTCAAGGCCGCTCTGCCCGAGGCGAAGCCCGTTCTGATGGAGCCTATCGGCGAGCTGAAGGTCACCATCCCCGACAACTATCTGGGCGATGTGATGGGCGATTTGAACAAGCGCCGCGGCCGCGTCATGGGTATGAATCCCACCGGCGACGGTGAGCAGGTGCTGGAGGCCGAAGTGCCCATGGCTGAGATGATGAGCTATGCGATCGATCTGCGTTCCATGACCCAGTCCCGCGGTACCTTTACCTTCAACTTCGTCCGCTACGAGGATTGCCCCGCTGCGGCGCAGGAGAAGGCGATCGCCGAGGCGAAAGCACTGGCGGAGGCTGAATAACTGCCTGTTAAAATACGACTGTCGAAAGACAGTCGTATTTTTTTCAATTTTCCTATTGACAAATTACAAAAATGGGATATAATACTAATTGAGAATAGATATCAATAAGCGGCAACAAGGAGCGACACCGATGCATGAGCGGCATACCGTACAAAAGAATATGATCTATGCCGCCCTGTGTGAGCTGAAAAATCACCCTACGGCCCATGAGGTGTATGAGCATGTGCGTACTGCGCATCCTACAATCAGTAAGGCGACGGTCTACCGTGTGCTCAACCGCATGGCAGAGCAGGGAACGATTTTGCGTATACCGGTGGCGGACGGCGCCTATCATTACGATCACCAAACGCACCCGCACTACCATGTCCATTGCGATGTGTGCGGCAGGATGGACGATGTGGAAATGCCGCCTTTGGGTGATTTGTGCGCTGCGGTGGAGGATCGCTGCGGCTATGAGCTGACAGATTATACCGTGCTGTTCCACGGATGCTGCAGCGACTGTCAAATGTGAACTGCCGCAAAGGAAACTTTGCGCTTCAAATAATAAAATGATAATGAAAAGGAGATTACGAAAATGAAATG
Source organism: Clostridiales bacterium (assembly GCA_004555205.1). Classification (GTDB taxonomy): domain Bacteria; phylum Bacillota; class Clostridia; order Oscillospirales; family Oscillospiraceae; genus Vescimonas. Next base: position 69,983 of record SFIY01000005.1, on the reverse strand, counting down.
GGTTTGCAGTGTATGCGGTTATGTGCATGAAGGTGATACGGCTCCGGCTGAGTGCCCCGTTTGCCATGTTGGCGCTGATAAGTTTATCCAGCAGTCCGAGGAGAAGAGCTGGGCGGCAGAGCATGTTGTGGGCGTAGGCAAGGTGTTCGGCAATGATGTTCCCGCCGAGGTGCAGGAAGAGATCATCGCAGGTTTGCGCGCCAACTTCGAGGGCGAGTGCACGGAAGTCGGTATGTATCTGGCGATGGCCCGTGTGGCACACCGGGAGGGCTATCCCGAAATCGGCATGTACTGGGAGAAGGCCGGCCTGGAGGAGGCTGAGCACGCTGCCAAGTTTGCCGAGCTGCTGGGCGAGGTTGTCACCGATTCTACCAAGAAGAATCTGGCTATGCGCGTGGATGCCGAGAACGGCGCTACCGCCGGTAAGTTCGAGCTGGCTAAGCTGGCCAAGAAGTACAATCTGGATGCGATCCATGATACCGTCCACGAGATGGCCCGCGACGAGGCCCGTCACGGCAAGGCTTTCGAGGGCCTGCTGAAGCGCTACTTCTAAGAATCATTTGCAGGGCGGAGGGATTCTCCGCCCTGCTTTCCCTGTGCAGGGGATACATATTTTCCGGCAATGACGGTAGATTTCCTGCCAATAGCTTGTAAAAAGGAGAAACAATATGAAACAGGAGATACAGGAGATCCTCGCTAAGGTAGACCATACCTTACTGGCGCAGAATGCCACCTGGTCTGAGATTCAAGCCATTTGTGACGACGGCATCCGCTATGGCTGCGCCAGCGTCTGTATTCCGGCTTCCTATGTGAAGCAGGCGGCGGCATATGCGGCGGGGAAAATCGCCATCTGCACGGTGATCGGCTTCCCCAACGGCTATTCGACCACCGCGGTAAAATGCTTTGAGGCGGCCGACGCGGTGAAGAACGGCGCCGATGAAATCGACATGGTCATCAACATCGGCTGGGTCAAGGACGGTCTGTACGATCAGGTTTTGGAGGAGATCCGCGCGGTGAAGGCGCACTGCGGCGGTAAGCTGCTGAAGGTGATTATCGAAACCTGCCTGCTGACGGACGAGGAAAAGATCGAAATGTGCCGCGTGGTCAGTGAATCCGGCGCCGAGTTTATCAAGACCTCCACCGGCTTTGGCGGCGGTGGCGCCACACGGGAGGACATTGCCCTGTTCAAGGCACATGTTTCGCCTCATGTGAAAATCAAGGCGGCCGGCGGTATTGCCGGTCTGGACGATGCCCGCGATTTTGTGGCGCTGGGAGCTGACAGATTGGGGACCAGCCGCATTGTAAAAACCGTCAAAATGATGGAAAAATAACCAATATGTGTACGATATAAACAAATTATTCGCAGTGCTTGTCCTTGTGAAAAGGACGGGCACTGTCGCTTTGCAGGCAAAATTGGATAAAATTCACAAAAGACTTGCCTTTGCATAGTTCCTTTGCTATAATGCCCATAAGGGGATGTCCCTCAAAATTGAAAGGAAGGTATGAAGATTATGAAAAAGTTTTTATCCCTGCTCCTGGCTCTGGTGATGGCGCTTTCTCTGGTCGCCTGCGGTGGCGGCCAGACAGATGGAACCAATCCCGACAGCATCGCTGATGAGATGACCAGCGAAGACGGCAAGTATGAGATCGCTTTCGTGACCGACGTTGGCCAGTTGAAGGATAAGTCCTTTAACCAGGGTACTTACGACGGCGTGAAGCTGTTTGCTGCCAAGAACGAAAAGTCCTACAAGTATTATCAGCCTGCTAACGGCGCTGAGGCTACCGATGATGACCGCTATGACGCCATGAAGGCTGCCGTTGAGAACGGCGCCAAGGTCGTCGTTTGCGCCGGCTTTATGCAGGGCAACGCATTGGCAAAGGCTGCTGCCGAATTTACGGATGTCATGTTCGTATTCATCGATGGCTGGTCCCTGGGTATGGACAATGTGGCCGGTATCGTCTTCCATGAGGAGCAGTGCGGCTATCTGGCCGGCTATGCTGCCGTGATGGAAGGCTACACCAAGCTGGGCTTCTGCGGCGGTGGCGGCGGCACCAACGATGCCTGCTGCCGTTACGGTTACGGTTATGTGCAGGGCGCTGAGGCTGCTGCGGCTGTCAAGGGTGTGAATGTCGAAATGAACTACACCTGGCAGTATGGCGCCAACTTCCAGCCCTCTGCCGAGCTGCAGGCGCTGGCTTCCGGCTGGTATGAGAACGGCACTGAGGTCATCTTCTCCTGCGGCGGCTCCATCTTCGATTCCATCGCGGCTGCTGCATCCGCTAACGATGCCGCTGTGATCGGTGTGGACGTTGACCAGTCCTTCGCCTCCGATACCGTTATCACCTCTGCTCTGAAGGGTATTGGTGAGGCTGCGCAGATGGCGCTGACTGCTGCCTACGACGGCACCTTCGTTGAGAAGTTCGGCGGCGATAACTGCGCCAACCTGGGTGCTGCTGAGGGCGCTGTGGGTCTGCCCACCGCCACCTGGTCCCTGGAAAACTGGAGTGTGGAAGAGTACAACGATATGTTTGCCAAGATCGTGGACGGCACCATTACCATTGACGCCGACTTCAATAAACTGGCTTCCACCGAGCATGTTGCTTTGAACATCATCTGATTGATGCAGCATAAGAATAAAGAGGGCACAAGCCCTCTTTATTCTTTATACAAAAAAATGCGCCGGCAAAGCCCTGAGATTCGTACAAACCTTGCAATTTTGAGTGGAAACGGTTATAATTGTCTAAACTCTGTAAAGATGAAAATAATAGGAGAAAGAGGCAAATACGAGGAAAGCAGGTGACATGATGGAGAGTGTAACCCCGTATGTGATTGAAATGAATCACATCACCAAGGAGTTCCCCGGCATTAAGGCGAATGACGACATTACGCTGCAGCTTCGCAAGGGTGAGATCCACGCGCTCTTGGGCGAAAACGGCGCCGGAAAATCTACCTTAATGTCCGTTTTGTTCGGGCTTTATCAGCCTGAGATCGGCGAGATCCGCAAAAACGGACAGGTAGTGAAAATCAATGACCCCAATGATGCCACAGCTTTGGGCATCGGCATGGTGCACCAGCATTTTCAGTTGGTGGATGTGTTTACCGTGCTGGACAATATCATTTTGGGCGCAGAAAACACGAAGCTGGGCTTTATTCAAAAGAAAGAGGCTCGCGAAAAGGTGCAGGAGCTATCTGAGCGCTACGGCCTGAAGGTGGATGTGGATGCCAAAGTGGAGGACATTACCGTGGGTATGCAGCAGCGTGTGGAAATCCTGAAGATGCTCTACCGCGATAATGAGATTTTGATTTTTGATGAACCCACTGCCGTTCTGACTCCGCAGGAGATCGACGAGCTGATGTCAATTATGAAAAACCTCAGTAAGGAGGGTAAATCCATCCTCTTTATCTCCCATAAGCTCAACGAGATCATGGAGGTGGCGGATCGTGTCACTGTTTTGCGTAAGGGCAAATATGTAGGTACTGTCAATACCGCCGATACCAACAAGCAGGAGCTGTCCAACATGATGGTGGGCCGTCCGGTGCAGTTGGAGGTGGTGAAGGACGAAGCCAAGCCGGCGGATACCGTGCTCAGCGTGCGTGATATGTGCGTGCCGTCGCACTTACATAAGAAAAACGCGGTGGAGCATGTCAGCTTTGATGTGCGTGCCGGTGAGATCGTCTGCATTGCCGGTATTGATGGCAACGGCCAGACGGAACTGATTCACGGCCTGACCGGACTTGATAAGGTGAGCGAGGGCACCATCATGCTGTGCGGCAAGGATATAACCCATCTGCCTATCAAGCAGCGGGGCGAAAATATGAGCCATATTCCGGAGGACCGCCATAAACACGGCCTGATTCTGGACTTCACGCTGGAACAGAACATGGTACTGCAGCGCTATCAGGAGCCGCGGTTCCAGAAGAACGGCTTCATTCGTTTTGATGCAGTGCGTGAGTATGCCGAACAACTGATTGAGCAGTACGATGTCCGCAGCGGACAGGGCCCCATTACGGTGGCACGCAGTATGTCCGGCGGCAACCAGCAAAAGGCGATTATTGCCCGCGAAGTGGACCGCGACAAGCCGCTGATCGTGGCGGTGCAGCCTACCCGCGGTCTGGATGTGGGCGCTATCGAGTATATCCACAGCCAACTGGTGGCTGAGCGCGACCGCGGCAAGGCGGTGCTGCTGGTGTCGCTGGAGCTGGACGAGGTCATGAGTCTGAGCGATCGTATTCTGGTGCTTTACGAGGGCGAGATTGTGGGCGAATTTGATCCCAAGAAGATTTCGGTGCAGGAGCTGGGCCTGTATATGGCAGGCGCCAAGCGCGAGGAGAAGGGAGGCGAGTCGGCATGAGAGAGAAGCTGTCAACACTCTACGGTAAGGATGGCACGAAAAAAGTCCTTTCTTCTCTGATCTCCATTGTGATCGGTCTGGTGATCGGCGCGATCGTTGTGTTCATTGTGGGCCTGATTACCCCGAAAATTTCGCTTTCCGGTGCATGGGACGGTGTGCGCATCATTTTTGCCGGTATTTTTACCACCGGACGAGGCAGCACCGGCGTGCTGACATGGGGCTTTAATGCCGCCAACTGGGGCAATATGCTCTTCCGCGCCACGCCGCTGATTATGACGGGTCTGTCCGTGGCGGTGGCCTTCAAGACCGGCCTTTTCAACATCGGCGCACCCGGCCAGTATCTGATGGGTACGATGGTCACGCTGATGATCGCACTGGGTATTCCCTCTACCGCCGTTCCGGCCGGTGTGATCTGGGTTCTGGCATTCCTGGGCGGTATGCTGGCAGGCGCGCTGTGGGGCGCCATCCCCGGCCTGGTGAAGGCATTTCTGAACATTAACGAGGTGCTGGCGTGCATTATGACCAACTGGATCGCCGCCAATCTGGTCACCTGGATGTTCGATATCAGTAATTTCAAGAATGTGGTGGAAAATACCAAGTCGGGCTATATCTATAAGACCAGCTTCAACGGTGTGGCAACACCTAAACTGGGCTTGGATAAAATCTTTCCCGGCTCACAGGTCAATGCAGGTATTCTGATCGCCATAGTGCTTGCCGTGGCCATGTATATCATGATGAATAAGACCACGCTGGGCTATGAGCTGAAGGCCTGCGGCGCCAACCGCCACAGTGCGCGTTATGCGGGTATTCGCGATAAGCGTAATATCGTGCTGTCTATGGCCATTGCCGGTGCGCTGGCTGCAGCCGGTGCATCGCTGTATTACCTCGCCGGTAATACGGAGTTCTTCTGGTCCACCTACCAGTCTTTGCCTGCCACGGGCTTCAACGGTATTCCCGTGGCCCTGCTGGCATTGAACAATCCCATCGGCGTGGTCTTTGCCGCCGTGTTCATGGCTATGCTGGACATTGTGGGCTTGCAGCTTACCAACCTGACGGCCTACAACGAGTATATTACCGATGTGATCATTGCCGTCATCGTCTATCTGGCCGCCTTCTCGCTGGTCATCCGCATGTGGCTGACCGGCCGCAGGAAGAAAAAGGAGAATACGGCGGCGATTCCGCAGGAGGCAAAAATCACGGACCAAACACCGGATGCCCTTGTGCAGCCGGAGGAAGGAGGCGAGGCAGAATGACATTTTTGATCCAACAGACCCTGATCTATGCGATTCCGTTGATGATCGTGGCGCTGGCGGGTGTGTTTGCCGAGCGCAGCGGTATCATCAACCTCGCCCTGGAAGGTATCATGATTTTCGGTGCCTTTATCGGCGTTATGTTTGTACGTATCATGCAGGCAAGCGGCGGCATCTTGGCGGCCAAAGCCGCCGGCGATTGGGTAACGCTGCAGGGCCTTGAGCTGCTGGCCATGCTGGCGGCAGGCATTATGGGCGCCATTTTCTCACTGCTGCTGTCCTTCGCATCCATCAACCTGCGTGCCGACCAGACGATCGGCGGCACGGCGCTGAACATGATGGCACCGGCGCTGGTGCTGTTCCTGGTGCGCATCATTGCCAACCAGAACACCCTGCAAATGGCGACCGGCGACTCCGCCAGTTGGTTTATGATTAAGAAATCCACCCTCGGCATTGATAAGAATACCGATCTCGGTTTCTTCGGTGAGACCTTCCTGAACAAAACCTATATCGCCACCTATATTTGCATTATCCTGTTTGTAGTGCTGTCGATCATTCTGTATAAGACGAAGTTCGGTCTGCGTCTGCGGGCCTGCGGTGAAAATCCGCAGGCGGCTGACTCGCTGGGCATCAATGTCTATAAAATGCGCTATGCCGGCACCACGATCTCCGGCTTCCTGGCAGGCATGGGCGGCTTTGTCTACGCCCTGACCACCGCCAACTGCACCGCCAACGGCGATGTGGCAGGCTTCGGCTTCCTGGCGCTGGCGGTGATGATCTTCGGCAACTGGAAACCGCTGAATATTGCCGGCGCATCGCTGCTGTTCGGCCTGTTCAAGTGCGTTGCGGCTGCCTATTCGTCCATTGATATTAACGGCGACGGCGTGTATTGGCTGGCGGAGATCGGCGTCAGCTCCCATCTGTACCGGATGCTGCCCTATATCATCACGCTGGTGGTTCTGGCATTTACTTCCAAAAAATCCCGTGCACCCAAGGCGGAGGGTATCCCCTACGACAAGAGCCAACGGTAAGGAGCAACAAAAAAAGCGTGCCGAGGGGCACGCTTTTTTTGTTGCTTTTTCACGCTTTTTTATGGCAGGAGCAGGCTTACAGGCCACGCAGCGGCCATGGAAATGGCTGCCTGCAGTGCCTTGCCGATGAAATACCGCTTCAGGGAAAGACCGCTTCCGCTCAGCACGGCTGCCGTCTGGCAATGCACGGACAGTCCGCCCCAGCCTAAGAGGCCGGCCGCCCATATGAAGCCCCGGCGGTCGTTTGCCAGCCGCAGAATGCCGTTGGTCATCTCGACAATGCCCAATATGGCGCCGTGCTGTATGCCGGTGAAGCGTGAAAATAAGCGCAGTATGACCAGGAAAAACACTACAAAGGCGCAAATGTTGACCATACTCATGGCACCGCCGCGCACGGCTTGGATCAGCGCATCGGCCCACCGGGGCGTTTCCGTTTTTTCCGGACGGCCCATTTGACGGGATGTTGACCGAAACAGCAGCCCCACCATGACCGCCGCACCTACATGGATGAGATACAGCCATGCGCCGACCCTTACGCTGCCGAAGCAGCCAAGACCGGCAATGCCCAGGATAAACGACGGCCCGGCATTGTTGCAGAAGGCCAGCAGACGCTCACACTCCTCGCGCTCACACTGCCCGCTGCGATACAGCTCGCCTGCCGTCCGCCCACCCACCGGATAACCGCCGATGATGCCCAGAAGAAAGGCCGTGCCGCCTGCACCGGACACACCGAATAACCGCCGCATGATAGGCGCAAGGGACCGGCCCAGCACGGCGGCGCAGCCCAGGTCGATAAACAGGGAGGATACCACAAAAAAAGGGAATAGCGCAGGAATGACAGACTGCACGCAAAGCGCAAGCGCGTCGCGTACCGCCTGTGCGGCGTCGGCGGAGCAGAGCAGCAGCAGCGCCATAACGCCGAGAAGGCCAAGTGTCGGAAGGATACGCCGTCTCATGGATTTCACCTCGTCCCACTCTATGAGCGGAGCGTGATATTTCATGCAAGTTTTTCTGCCCTGCGGCATAGCTTTAAGGGAAAGGCGGTGGCGCAATGGGACGACTGGAAAAACGCAAACTGGCGCAGGCAGGTCAGGCGGCCATGGAAAAACTCGATCTGCCGGGCGAAATCGCTTTGGGTGTTCCGCGGGTGGAGCTGGTCGGCAACCGGGAATTTTATATGGACCGGCATAAGGGCGTACTGTCCTACAGCACGGAATTGGTAGAAATCGGCGGCGGCAGCGTGGCGGTGCGCCTGAGCGGCCGTGACTTGCAGCTGCTGGCCATGACGGACGACGAGCTGCGCATTACCGGACGCATTGAAAAGGTGGAGTTGGTGGGATAATATGTATCGTTCGCTGTTCAATTTTTTGCAGGGCAATATCCTGCTGCAGATAGAAAGCCCCTATCCCGAGCGGGTAATCAATCTGTGCGGCGTCCACGGCATCACATTCTGGGACCTGCGGTGGATGGATGAGACTACCTTTACGCTGCGTACCACGCGCCGGAATGCGTGGCGGTTAAAGAAGGCAACAGCGTCTGTGGCCTGCACGGTCACCGCGGGACGCGAACGCGGCGTGCCCGGTTTTCTGCGCCGCTTTCGCAAGCGTTATGTGCTGCTTGCCGGAGCGGCGGTGTTCGGCGTTTTGCTGCTGTGCGGCCATATCTTTATTTGGGATTTTGAAGTGGAGGGCAACGAGACCATCCCTACGGAAACCATACTCCGCGCCTTGGAGGACTACGGCGTGCGCGTGGGCACATTGAGTCTGTCCATTGACCAGGAGGACCTGCGCAATCATGTGCTGCTGGAGCTGCATGATGTGTCGTGGATGGCAGTCAATGTACGCGGCTGCACGGCCCATGTGCAGGTGGTGGAGCGCCACCGGCCGCCGACCATTGTCTGCGATGAGGAGCGCTCCAATGTGGTGGCGCGCCGCGCCGGATTGGTGACGCGTGTGGAAGCGCTGGGAGGCCACGCCCAAGTCATGGTGGGCACGGTGGTCACAGAGGGACAGTTACTCATATCCGGCGTGACGGATTTTGACACGGTGGGCGTGCGTTTGAGCCACGGTATGGGCAAGGTCTGGGCACGCACATGGTATGAATTGTCTGTCAGCGTGCCGCTGCAGGGGACGGAAAAGGTCAACGAGAGCCGGAAAATATCCCGTTTGGCCCTTGATTTTGGGAAACACCGCATAAAATTATACGGAAAGGGTAGCATTACAGGCGACGAATGTGATAAAATAATACGATACAAACCCTGGACCTTGCCCGGCGGCTATCGACTGCCCGTGACACTGGTGACAGAAACGGTGAGGCAGTACGATACCGCCGCCTATGAACGCACGGAGAAAGAGGCACAGCAGGAGGGCGAAGCGGCACTTTTGCAGGCCCTGCAGGAAATGCTGCCGCCGGAGGCCACGGTGGAGAATACGAAATTTTCCGTTTCGCGGCAAGGAGACGTGCTGCAGGTATTGCTCAGCGCGGAGTGTTTGGAACAAATCGGTGAAAGCGTGCCCATTGAGGTCGCGGAATAATACGAAGGAGGGAGCGCAGTTGGAACAGCGCATCGGGATCGAACGAATGGAGGAGGCCATCAATCTCTTTGGCTCTTTCGATGAGAATATCCGCCTGCTGGAATCGGAGCTGCAGGTCGTCGTCACCAACCGTGAGGGGGAGATCTGCATCTCCGGCGAGCCGGAGAATGTGATGCTGGGCACCAAGGCGGTGCAGGCGCTGCTGACGCTTTCGGCGAAAGGGGAGAGCATCAATGCCCAGCATGTGCGCTATGTGATCGGCCTGTGCCGCAGCGGTCAGTCTGAGCGCATTGCCGAACTGACCCAGGATGTGATCTGCATCACCTCCAAGGGCCGTCCCGTCAAGCCCAAGACCATCGGGCAAAAGCAGTATGTGGATGCCATCCTGCATCAGACGGTCACCATCGGTGTGGGGCCTGCCGGTACCGGCAAGACCTATCTGGCGGTGGCGGCCGCCGTGGCCGCGTTCCGCGATAAGCAGATCAACCGCATTATCCTGACCCGACCGGCAGTGGAAGCCGGCGAGCGGCTGGGCTTTTTGCCCGGCGATCTGCAGAGTAAGGTGGACCCGTACCTGCGGCCGCTGTATGACGCTCTGTTTGATATGCTGGGCGCCGAGACCTATCAGAAGTATCTGGAGCGCGGCAATATCGAGGTGGCGCCTCTTGCCTATATGCGCGGCAGAACGTTGGATGACAGCTTTATCATTCTGGACGAGGCGCAAAACACCAGCCGCGAGCAGATGAAGATGTTCCTTACCCGTATGGGCTTTGGCTCCAAGGTGGTCATCACCGGCGATATTACCCAGATCGACCTGCCCGGCGACAAGCCCAGCGGCTTGAAGGAGGCCATGAAGGTACTCAAGGGTGTGGAAGGCGTGGGGATCTGCCATCTGACGCAGGACGATGTGGTGCGCCATGTGATGGTGCAGCGCATTATCGAGGCCTATGCCAAGTACGAGGAGAACCGGGGAGGCGGCAGAAAATGACCCATCAGATTTCCGTCACCGGCAACCGCAAGGGCATCAACACCCCCGCCCTTGCCGCCATGCTGCGCAGGAGCGTGAAAACGGCGCTGCAGAGTGAAGGTGTGACGCAGCCCTGCGAGGTGAATATCCTGCTTACCGACGACGAGGGCATTCATGAGATCAATCTGGCCATGCGCGGCGTGGACCGGCCTACGGATGTGCTGAGCTTCCCCATGTTTGACCTGGCGGAGGGCGAACATCCCGACGAGTGCGACCCCGAAACCGGCCGCGTGCCGCTGGGTGATATGTGCATTTCCGTGGAGCGTGCCCATGCCCAGGCCCGGGAGTACGGCCACAGCTTCGAGCGCGAGATCTGCTATCTGGCGGTCCACTCCACGCTGCACCTGCTGGGCTACGACCACATGGACGAGGGCGAGAGGAAGCGCCGGATGCGCGGCCGCGAAGAAGCGGTCATGTCCGTATTGAAGCTGGAAAAATGAATACAAAAGGCAATATTTTGCCAAAATACGACGGATAGTTATTGAAAATTGCTCAAAAGATAAAGAAAGTTGAGGATCACCTATGCACATCACAAAAACCGCCATGATTACCGTCTGCGGCCGGCCCAATGTGGGCAAGTCCAGCCTGACCAACGCCCTGGTGGGCGAGAAGATCGCCATCGTGTCCAACAAGCCTCAGACCACACGCAACCGCATTTACGGCGTGGTCAACCGCGGCGATACGCAGTTTGTGCTGCTGGACACGCCGGGTCTGCACAAGCCCCGCTCCCGTTTGGGCGACTATATGGTCAAGGTCGTGCGCGAAAGTCTGGCCGATGTGGAGGCCGCGCTGCTGCTTGTGGAGCCCATCGCCCATGTGGGTGAGCCGGAGAAGGTGCTGCTGCAGCGTATTGCGGAGGAGAAGATTCCCGCCGTTCTCTGCATCAATAAAATCGACACCGTGGAGAAAAAGGACGACCTGCTGGCCGTTATCGCGGCCTACAGCGAAACCGGCGCCGCTTTTGACGCCATTATCCCCATCTCCGCCCGTACCGGTGACGGTCTGGAGGAGCTGATGGCGCAGCTTGCCAAGTACGCCCAGGAAGGCCCGCAGCTATTCCCTGACGGCATGACCACCGACCAGCCCGATGCGCAGATCTGCGCCGAGATCGTGCGCGAAAAGATGCTGCGCTGTCTGGATAAGGAGATTCCTCACGGCACCGCGGTGGAGGTCACCCGCTTTACCGAGCGCGACAGCGGTATCATCGACCTGGATGTGACCATCTACTGCGAAAAGGCCAGCCACAAGGGGATCATCATCGGTAAGCACGGCGATATGATCAAGCGCATCAGCACGCTGGCCCGCAAGGACATTGAGCGCTTTATGGGAACGCAGGTCTATATGGAAACCTGGGTGAAGGTGAAGGAAAACTGGAGAGACAACGTGAATTTTATTCGCTCACAGGGCTACAATGAGCAGTAATTATTACCACCCATAAATGCACCAATCGCCACGCAAAATAAGCGTGGGAGGTGGGATGCATGAACGAAAACAGCTACTGGGAATTATTCAGCCGGACAGGCGCGCCGGAGCTGTATATGCTCTATCGCGCGGCGCAGGAGGAGACATCATGCAAAACGGAAAACAAGTGACCTCCGGCATCGTGCTGCGATCGACGGACACCAAGGAAACGGACAAGATCCTTACGGTCCTCACCCCTGACCGGGGCAAGATCGCCGTCATTGCGCGCGGCGCACGGCGCAAGAACAGCCGTCTGGCGGCCTCCTGCCAACTGCTGGCCTACTCCGAGCTGACGATCTATCAGCGCGGCAACTGGTGCTATTTGGATGAGGCCGGCACCATCGAATTATTTGACGGTGTGCGGCAGGACTTTGAACTGCTGTCGCTGGCCTCCTATTTTGCCGAGCTGACCGAGACACTGACGGACGCCGATGATGCGTCGCCGGAGGTGCTTTCGCTGCTGCTCAACGCGCTGTATGCCCTCGGCACGCTGCAAAAAGACCCGCAGCTCGTCAAGCCTGCCTTTGAGCTGCGCCTGATGGCGCTCAGCGGCTTTGAGCCGCTGGCGGACGGCTGCGCCGTGTGCGGCAGGCCGGAGCCGGAGCAGCCCATGCTGGATGTGACGCAGGGCGTGGTGCATTGTGCCGGCTGCAAACAGATGGGCGGCCTGTCCCTGCCGCTGGGCGCCGGGGCCTTGGCGGCGCTGCGCCATGTGCTCTACGGTGAGAGCAAGCGGCTGTACAGCTTCAGGCTGGACAAGCCGGCGCTTAATCAACTGGACCATGTGTCCGAGGCGTTTATTGCCGCACAACTGGAACGGGGCTTCCGTACACTTGATTACTATAAATCCATTCGAACGGAGCATTGACTACATATATGAGTGAACTGTTTGAAAAATCAATTCGCACGCTGGAACTTCCTGCCGTGCTGGACATGTTGGCGCGTTTTGCCGTCAGCGATGCGGCCAAGGCAAAATGCCTGCATCTCAAGCCGGCCACCGAGGCGGAGGAGGTGCTGCGGTTGCTGGACGAAACCGATGCGGCCAAGGCAAGGCTGGGCCTGCACGGCAGTCCGCCCTTTGCCGGTGTCAAGGATGTGTCCGCGCCGCTGACGCGTGCCGACCATGGCGGCATGCTCAACACCCGTGAGCTGCTGGACATTGCCGGTGTGCTGACAGCCAGCCGCCGTGTGGCGGAATATGATGAGGAGCGGCAGGGCGAGGCTACGGTCATTGACCATATTTTCTCCGCCCTGCATACCAACAAATATTTGGAGGAACGTATCCACTCCGTCATACTCGACGAGGAGTCTATTGCCGACACAGCCAGCCCCGAGCTGGCGGACATCCGCCGCAAAATGCGGCAGGCGGCGTCCAAGGGACGCCAAATCCTGCAGCGCATCATCTCCTCGCCGTCCTATGCCAAGGTGCTGCAGGAGGCGCTGATTACCCAGCGCGACGGGCGCTTTGTGGTACCGGTGAAGGCGGAATGTAAGGGCAGTCTGCCCGGCCTGGTGCACGATATTTCCTCCTCCGGCGCGACGCTGTTTGTGGAGCCTATGGGCGTGGTGCAGGCCAACAACGAATTGCGCGAGCTGCAGTCCCGCGAGGAAAAAGAGATCGACCGGATTCTGCGTGTCCTTTCCGGCGAGTGTGCCGCGCAAATGAACAATATATTGTCGGATTATGACAATTTAGTGCACCTTGATGTGATTTTTGCCCGCGCACAACTGAGTTTCCACCTGAATGCCAGCCGTCCGGAGGTGCGTAAGCGCGGCGGTATCACGCTGCGCCGTGCCCGCCATCCGCTGCTGGACCAGTCCAAGGCTGTGCCCATCAGCGTGGGGTTAGGCGAGCAGTTTGACACGCTGGTCATTACCGGCCCCAACACCGGCGGCAAGACGGTCACGCTGAAAACACTGGGCCTTTTGAGCCTGATGGCCCAGTGCGGCCTGCACATCCCCGCCGATGACGGCAGTGCCGTGCGTGTGTTCGAACGCGTGCTGGCGGATGTGGGCGATGAGCAGAGCATTGAGCAGAGCCTGTCCACCTTCTCGGCGCATATGGCCAACACGGTAGAGATTCTGCGTCAGGCCGATGAAAAGAGCCTGCTTTTATTCGACGAGCTGGGCGCCGGCACAGACCCGGTGGAGGGCGCGGCGCTGGCCATCGCCATTATCCAAAATGCCCGCAGCAAGGGCGCCTTGACGGCAGCAACCACCCATTATGCGGAGCTGAAAACCTTTGCCATGACCACGGCAGGGGTGGAGAATGCCTCCTGCGAGTTCGATGTGGCCACGCTGCGTCCTACCTACCGCTTGCTGATCGGTATTCCCGGCAAGTCCAATGCCTTTGCGATTTCCCGCCGTTTGGGGTTGGACGAGCGCATTATTGAGGACGCCAAGGCGCAGATGGACAGCGAATCGGTCCGCTTTGAGGATGTGCTGGCACAGTTGGAGGAAAAGCGCCAGCGCTTGGAAAAGGCGCAGAATGAAGCCGAACGCCTGTGGCGCAGCCGGGAGGAGGACGCCCGCAAGGCCCGCACCTTCCGCGAACAGATGGAACGGGCCAAGGAGAATGCCCGCAGCAAGGGTGAGGCGGAAGCCAAGCGCATTGTCCGCGAGGCGCAGCAGCGGGCGGATCAGATTTTTGCCGAGCTGGAGGAACTGCGGAAGAAACAGCAGAAGCAGGCAAATGCGCAGGCGATGAACGATGCCCGCGCCGCTGTGCGTCATCAGCTCAAGGAGGCGGAGCAGGCACTTCATGTCCGCGAGGAAACAGCCGAGCCGTCCTTTGCGCCCAGCCGTCCCATTGCGGCAGGTGATATGGTGGAGCTGCCCGGCGTGAAGATGGGCGCCACGGTGCTGCATGTGAATGACGACGGCACACTTTTGCTGCAGGCCGGTAAGATGAAAATGACCACCAAGGCTTCACAGGTGCGCCTGATGGAGGGAGCACCGAAAAAGACGCAAAAGCCTGCGCCGGTGGCAAGCCCCAAGGTGGTGTTGGCCGCCCGCGCCGCATCGGAGCTGGATATCCGCGGCCTTGAAACCTTAGAAGCCGAGAGCGTGGTGGAGAATTATATCGACGCCGCTGTCATGGCGAAATTGGGCACGGTGACGATCATCCACGGAAAGGGCACCGGCGCTCTGCGCAAGGCGGTGCACGAAATGCTCAAGCGCAACCGCGCCGTCAAGAGCTTCCGCCTGGGACGCTACGGTGAGGGCGAAGCCGGCGTGACCGTGGTGGAATTAAAATAATTTATTTTTGTCATAAGTGACAAAAAGGGTTGATAATTAAGTGACAATCTGCAAAAAATTTGTGGGAATCTCCATTGCAATCTTTTGATAATCCGATATAATAAGTATTATAGAGCATAGCGCTTTTCATCAAAAATTGCTGCATACGAAGGAGTGCTGTTTGATGTTTACAAAGGAACTGACCATTAAAAATGAGGTTGGTCTGCACGCAAGACCTGCTACTTATTTCATTCAGAAGGCCAATGAGTTCAAAAGCGGCATTTGGGTGGAGAAGGAAGAACGCCGTGTGAATGCCAAGAGCCTGCTGGGTGTTTTGTCCTTGGGCATCATGCAGGGAACGACCATTACCCTGATCGCCGACGGCAGTGACGAACAGGCCGCCGTGGAATCCCTGAGCACTCTGGTGGAGAACAATTTCGGCGAATAATTGATACAATAAAAAAGCGACGGACTTTCGTCCGTCGCTTTTTTAGCTTTTTTATTGGCAGTCCGCCTTTTGCGTCAATCATCAGCCGCCGCGCGGCGCTGGGGCCGGAGCGTTCAGGAGCGGGCCGATCCGCCGATCATCGCAAACAGTCATTGCGAGGCGTCGTCCTTGTGGAAGTGGCGGTAAACCGCCTGAGCGGCAGCGTGGGGCAAGACGGCCTCCAATGCTGACGGGTCAGCCTGTTCAATGGCCTTGATGCTCTTAAAATGCTTCAAAAGTGCGGCTTTGCGCTTTTCGCCCACGCCCGGAATGCCGTCCAGCTTGGAGCGATAGGCGCTCTTGGTGTGCTTTTCATGGTGATAGGTGATGGCGAAGCGGTGGACTTCCTCCTGTACCCGTCCGATCAGGGCGAACAGGGAGGGGCTTTGCTGAATACCCAGCTCGCTGCCGTCGGGCGTCATCAGGGCGCGGGTGCGGTGACGGTCATCCTTGACCATGCCGAGGATGGGAATGTCGGTCAAGCCCAACTGCCACAGCGCTTCCCGCGCTGTACGGGCATGCATTTCGCCGCCGTCAATCAGCAGCAGATCGGGGCGCTCTTTGAATTTCTCATCGCCGTCCAAATAGCGGCGGAAGCGCCGCATCAGCACCTCGCGCATGGCCGCATAGTCATCCGGTGCGGTCAGTGTTTTGATCTGGAAGCGGCGATAGTCGCGCTTGAGCGGCTTGCCGTCTGCAAAGACCACCATGGAGGCCACCATATCATCGCTGCCGGTATGGGAAATATCATAGGCCTCCATGCGGCGTGGCGCTTCGGGTAAACCGGCCAATGCGCCCAGTTGTTCCAATGTTTTGTTGGTGCGCTCACAGTCGGTGGTCATGCGCTCTACCTCCTCGCGGGCATTGCGCCCGGCCAGACGCAGAAGCTCCATGCGCTCACCGCGCTGTGGAACGCGCACGCTTACCTTATGGCCGCAGCGCCGGCTGAGCAGCGCGGCAAAGGTATCACAATCCTCCCAGGAGGCAGGCACAACGATTTCCGAAGGAAGAACCTGTTTATCCAGATAGTATTGGCTCAGTACCGCCGCGAGAATATCCGACTCTCCCTCGTCTGCGGCGGCAGGAAAGACCTCCGTTTCACGGCCTAAGAGATTACCCGCCTCAATATGCAGTACCGCTGCGCCGCAGCGCACCTCGCCGGCATAAATGCCCCAAATATCCGTATCGGCGCACACACCGGCAATGACCTGCTGCTGCTTGCCCAGCACCGAAACGGCGCGGATGCGGTCACGCAGGGCGGCGGCCTTTTCAAACTGCAAATCCTCGGCGGCCTGCGCCATCTCCTGCTGCCATTCGGCAGTGAGCTGACGGTAATGGCCGCTGAAAATACGGACGGCCTGCTCCATGCGGCGGCGATACTCCGCCTGCGTGGGGCCGTCAGGCAGACAGAACCCGTCACAGCGGCCGATGTGGTGGTTCAGGCACGGACGGTCTTTGCCGATGTCGCGGGGGAACTGCCGATGGCAGGTGGGCAGCTTCAGGGCGCTGCATACCGCGTCAATGGCCAGCCGCGTTTCCCGACGGCCGCCGAAGGGGCCGAAATACCTGGCGCCGTCGTCCGCTGCCTTGCTGACCAGCGTAAAGCGAGGGTAGGGGGCACCGGTGTTCAGACGGATAAAGGGATAGCCCTTATCGTCTTTCAGCAGAATATTATATCGCGGCTGATGGTGCTTGATAAGGGAGTTTTCCAGAATCAGCGCCTCAAACTCCGTGCGGACAAAGATGGTATCGAAATGATCCACCTGCGAGACCATGGTACGGGTCTTTTCATTATGGCCTGCGCCGCTTTGGAAGTACTGGCTGACACGGTTTTTCAGTTTTTTCGCCTTGCCCACATAGATGACCCTGCCGGTTTTATCCATCATCAGATAGACACCCGGCTGCAGCGGCAGATCATTGGCTTTCTGACGCAGCTCATCCCTTGTCATGCCCGACACCTCCCTTCGGTATTTGAAAGTATTGTAGCATGGCGAAACAGAAAAGAAAAGACGAAAAATTGCGCTATTGTATTTTGCAAGAATCAGGATATAATAAAAATAATTATGCACGAATCGAGGCGCGCTATGATTCAGGACATCGGAAACCATCAGTTTGACAGAAGCTATTCCCGGCAAAAGGCAACGGCGCAGGATATTGCCCTGTGTTACCGGGCGGGCAAGGTGCTGCTGCGCCGGGAGGAAGCCAGCTATGCACTGCCGCGCTTCGGCGATTTTCCGGCACAGTGGCGGCCGGACGGCGAAGCGGCCTGCCATGTGTTCGCCCTTGACGGCGTGGGATGCTTTACCGCGCACACGGAGATGAGCGAGGAAGACCTGCCCGATACCTCATGGGAATATGTATCCATGCGCAGCTTGCGTGCGGTGCGGCCGATGGAGGTGGCCTTTGCCGCCGTTACCGGCGAGCAGCTAAGGCGGTGGTATGAATGTCGCGCCTATTGCGGACGGTGCGGCGCGAAAACGGAGCACAGCCGGACGGAGCGGGCGATCGTTTGCCCTGCGTGCGGCCTGACAGAGTATCCGAAGATTTGCCCGGCGGTGATCGTGGCGGTGAGGGACGGCGAGAGGCTGCTGGCGACACGCTATGCCAACCGACCCTACAACGGCTGGGCATTGATTGCCGGATTTGTGGAGATCGGTGAAACCTTAGAGGACACCGTGCACCGGGAGGTCATGGAGGAAGTAGGGCTGCGGGTAAAGAACCTGCGCTACTACAAAAATCAGCCCTGGGCCTTTACCGACGCCATGCTGGTGGGCTTCTACTGCGAGCTGGACGGCGAAGCAGATGTTACATTGGATCGCAACGAGCTGTGCGAGGGCGTGTGGCTGCGCCGCGACGAGATCGTGCCGCGGGAAAACGACATCAGCCTGACGGCAGAGATGATGGAGCGATTTCGACTGGGAATGGAATAGAGCGACCAAGGGAGAAACATGAATGAAGAAAGTGCCGGAGCGAATGCTCCGGCACTTATACGTTGTGCTTCCGTTTAATTCAGACTGTCGGCATGGAGTGCGAACAATTCCTCAATCCGCTCGCGCAAGGCGCGGTGTTCGGGCAGGGACAGCTCCGGGTCAACGGACATCAGCTCTCTGGCGGCCTGCTGCGCCTCGTCCAAAAGCCGCATATCGCAGCTCAGATCGGCAATTTTCAAGGCAGGCAGACCGTGCTGCCGTGCGCCGAAAAAGTCGCCGGGCCCGCGCAGACGCAGGTCTTCCTCCGATATTTTGAAGCCGTCATTGGTCTGGGTCATCACCTTTAAGCGGCGGCGGGTTTCCTCATTTTGCGTGTCGGAAAGCAGGATGCAATAGGACTTGGCGCTGCCGCGGCCCACACGGCCGCGGAGCTGGTGAAGCTGGGAGAGGCCGAAACGGTCGGCGTTTTCCACCACCATCGTATTGGCATTGGGCACATCCACGCCCACCTCGATTACCGTGGTGGAAACGAGAATGTCGCTCTCGCCTGCGGCGAAGGCGGCCATGACGGACTCCTTTTCCTTGGCCTTCATCTTGCCGTGCAGGACGCTGACGCGCAGATCAGGGAAGGTTTCCTCCTGCAGCTTCCCGGCATAGGCCGTGACCGCCTTGCGCTCATCGGGGACGGTATCGTCATCACCCACCAGCGGACAGACGATAAACACCTGATGGCCCTGGCTGACCTGCTTGCGGATAAAGGCGTTGATGCGGCTGCGATAGTCCTCGCCCACCGAAAAGGTATCCACCTTTTGACGGCCGGGCGGCAGCTCATTGATGACCGACACATCCAAATCGCCGTAGATGACCAGCGCCAGCGTGCGGGGAATGGGTGTGGCGGAGAGCACCAGCATATGAGGGTTTTCCGCCTTTTGCGACAGCAGCGCGCGTTGGTTGACGCCGAAGCGGTGCTGCTCATCGGTGATGACAAGCCCCAGACGGCAGTAGGCTACATCGTCAGTGAGCAGGGCATGGGTACCGATACACAGGTCGATCTCGCCGCTGCGAAGAGCGGATAAAATCTCGCGGCGCGCCGAAGCCCTCACCGAGCCGGTCAAAAGCGCGCAGCGGATATGGAAGCGCTCAAACAGCGGTGCCAAATTTTCATAGTGCTGGCGTGCCAGAATTTCGGTAGGGGCCATCAGCGCCGACTGCCAGCCGTTTTGCGCGGCAAACCATACGCAGGCGGCGGCGACCATGGTTTTGCCGCTGCCCACATCGCCCTGACACAGGCGATTCATAGGCTTCCCGCCGATCATGTCGGCGACGGCATCGTCAATGGCCCGCTTTTGCGCACCGGTCAGGGGGAAGGGAAGCGCCTGACAGAAAACCGACAGATCCACCGCATGACAGGCAGGGCCTGCCGCATCGCGGCGGCGCCGGCGGAGCATGGACAGCCCGCAGGTGAGCAAAAACAACTCTTCAAACGACAAGCGGCGGCGCGCCGCCTCCAGTGCTTCGGGCGCAGTGGGGAAATGGATATTTTCGTAGGCGTAATTGGCGTAGCAAAGCCGGTGGGCGCGGCGAACATCGTCCGGCAATACATCGCTCATCAATTCACGGCAGGCGTCCAAGCCCTGGCGCACGGTCTTGCTCAAAATCAACTGGCTGACCCCGGCGGTCAGGGGATAGACAGGCATAATGCGCCCGGTGAGCATTTGCCGTCCCTCCGGCTCCAAAATGGGGTTGACCATTTGACGGCGAATCAGGTCGCCCTCCACTTTGCCGTAAAAAATATAGGTTTGACCGGCATGGAGGCTGCTTTTGCGGTACTCCTGATTGAAAAAGACCACATCCATCGAGCCGCTGTCGTCCACGGCGCGTACCTTTACCAGCATCTTGCCGCCGCGAATACGGTGCGCCGTAGGCTCGGCGGCGATCATGGCGCGAACGCAGGCGTGTTCGCCCAACATCAGCTCACGAATGGGGCGGGTGAGAGTGCGGTCTTCATAGGTGCGGGGGAAGTAGGAGATCAGATCGCGGAGGGTAAAAATGCCCAATTTATTAAGCGCCTTGGCGCGTGCTTCTCCGATACCCTTGATATAGCGCACATCCGTTTGCAAGGCCGGCATGACCGCAACCCCCTTTTTCACATACTACACTTCATTGTAGCATTGGCGTGCGGAAATTACAAATAAAATCTAATTTGCAAAACAATTCATGCCAATTCAGGCTGCCAGGGAACAAACGGCCTGTGGTATTGCGCCGATCAGTGCACTATTGTTTGCATAAAGCACAGCAAAGCCGCTTCCGGCACAGAAGGCGGCTTTGCTGTGCAAATGAGTATGGAAGAAAAATGAGGAGACAAACAATCAGCGATGGTCCACAGAGGCCATGTGCTCGATCAGACAAAGTACTTTATCGGAGTAACCGATTTCGTTATCATACCAACTGACCACCTTGACAAAGGTATCGGTCAGGGCAATGCCTGCCTTGGCATCAAAAATGGAGGTATGGGTATCGCCCAGGAAATCAGAGGATACGACAGCCTCGTCCGTATAATCCAGGATTCCCTTGAGCTCGCCCTCGGCAGCGGCCTTCATGGCAGCACAGATTTCTTCATACTTGGCAGGCTTTTCCAGATTCACGGTCAGGTCCACCACGGATACATCCAGCGTAGGCACGCGCATGGACATACCGGTCAGCTTGCCGTTCAGTGCGGGAATGACCTTGCCCACCGCTTTGGCTGCGCCGGTGGAGGAGGGAATGATATTGCCGGCTGCGGCACGGCCGCCGCGCCAGTCCTTCATGGATACACCGTCAACGGTCTTCTGCGTGGCGGTGGTAGAGTGCACGGTGGTCATCAGGCCATCCTTAATACCGAAGGTATCATTGAGCACCTTGGCAATGGGGGCCAGGCAGTTGGTGGTACAGCTTGCGTTGGAAACAAACTGCATATCGCTGGTGTAAGTGTCCTGATTGACGCCCATGACAAACATAGGTGTGTCGTCCTTGGAGGGGGCGGACATGACCACATGCTTTGCACCGGCGGCAATATGGCCCTGCGACTTTTCCTTGGTCAGGAACAGACCGGTGGATTCAATGACATACTCAGCGCCCACCTTTGCCCAAGGCAGATTGGCCGGGTCGCGTTCAGCAAAAATGGGGATCTCCCGCCCGTTGACAATGATACAATTCTCACCTGCGGAAACGGTCCCGGCAAACTTGCCGTGCATCGTATCGTACTTCAGCATGTAGGCCAGATAATCGGCGGGGCACAAATCATTGATCCCCACGATCTCAATTTCGGGATGGTTCAGGCTGCAGCGCAGTACCATACGGCCAATACGTCCAAATCCATTGATACCAACTTTAATGCTCATCATATCCGCATCCTTTCTTTCGGAATATATCGAATGTTTGGTATGTTTGGATTATACAATATTTTACAGGAAATGTCAAGCGCTTTATTGCTTTTCCATGTAAATAAAGTGGGTGGGAGAGAATACAAATGAACGGAGCTTATGAAATTCGGGCAATGTTTTACATGGGTTTTCGCGGATGGAGGGTAAAAACCTGCCGCAAAACCGTGCATGGCAGCATATCAAAGCTTTGCAGCGGAGAATTGTTCGTATATGAGGATAGATGTGACCTGTTGTTGAATGTGTGCAGAAACGGAGGGACAACAAGCGGCGGTTGTCTGCCGTGAGGCAAGTAAAAGGAGTAATCTCGAAAGAGACTACTCCTTTTTTCAATATACATAATTCCCGTACGCATCCGCGGCTTATGCGCCGCAATCTTTCGTGTCAGCGCATGTAATCAATATATTGGAAGCGGAGACCGTTTTCCTCCTGCATTTCGCTCCGGCGGAGGATCTGCCAGCCGTCCAGCGAGGGGAAGAAAACATCCGCTTCTGCGTCGGCATACACCATGGTCAGATACACCTTGTCGCAATAGGGGAGCATGGCTTGATAAATACTCGCACCGCCAATGACAAACGCGTCCTCCTCCGCCAGGGCCAGCGCTTCATCCACGGAGTGGACGATTTCGGCGCCCTCAGCCGTAAAATCGATGTCACGGGTAATGACGATATTGCGGCGGTTGGGCAATCCGCGGCCGCCGGGCAGGGACTGCAGCGTTTTGCGGCCCATGATGACCGTGTGGCCGGAGGTCAGCTCTTTAAAACGCTTCAAATCAGCGCTGATATGAAAGAGCAGCCCGTTATCCTTGCCGATGCCGCCGTTTTCGGAAATGGCTACGATAGCGTTCATGGCACAACCTCAGATAGCGACAGGAATCCTGTCGTCAAAGGGATGGGGGTCATACCCCTCCAGTGAGAAGCTGTCCCGGGTAAACTGATAGAAGTCGGTGACAGACTTGTCCATGATAAACCGGGGCGCGCTGCGGCCGTCCTTTTCCAGCATTTTCTCAATGATAGGCACATGGCGGTCATAGATATGCGCGTCGGCGATCACATGCACCAGTTCGCCTGCCTGCAGGCCCGAGACCTGTGCCATCATGTGGACCAGTACGCTGTACTGCACCACATTCCAGTTGTTGGCGGCCAGCATATCCTGACTGCGCTGGTTCAAAATAGCATTGAGCGTATTGCCGGACACATTGAAGGTCATGGAATAGGCGCAGGGATAGAGCGCCATCTCATGCAGGTCTGCAAAGTTATAGATATTGGTAAGGATACGGCGGGAGGCGGGGTTATGCTTCAGATCGTACAGCACCCGGTCCACCTGATCCATCTCACCCTCGGGGTATTGGTGCTTGACGCCTAACTGGTAGCCGTAGGCCTTGCCGATCGAGCCGTTTTCATCGGCCCAGCTATCCCAGATATGGCCGCGCAGGTCGTGAATATTGTTGGACTTCTGCTGCCAGATCCACAGAAGCTCGTCAATGCAGGTCTTGAAATAGGTGCGGCGAATCGTCAGAATGGGAAACTCCTCCTGCAGATCATAGCGGTTGACAATGCCGAACTTCTTCACCGTATGGGCCGGTGCCCCGTCCTCCCAATGGGGACGGACATTTAAATCGGTATCCCAGACGCCGTTTCGCAAAATATCGCGGCAGTTCTGCTTGAAAATTTCATCAGCGTAGCTCATCGTGATTCCTCCGCATGGTCGTATTTTATTTATCATATCATGAACGGCAGCGCCGTGCAAGAGAAAAGAGCATGAAGCGGAGGCCATATCTGCCATTAGTAAAAATTACTTGCGACACAGAAGCATATTTAATATAATATGAAATGGTATTAGAAAAAACTATGGAACGGAGGGCAACTGTTATGAAATACGATGTATTGATTATCGGTGGCGGACCGGGCGGTATTTTTGCGGCATACGAGCTGGTGCAGAAATGGCCGACGGCGAAAATTGCCATGCTGGAGGCCGGTCGGGCGTTGGATAAGCGCCATTGCCCCATTGACGGGGTGAAGGTGAAAAGCTGCATCAAGTGTCCCTCCTGCGCCATTATGAACGGCTTTGGCGGCGCAGGCGCCTTCTCCGACGGGAAATACAACATGACCAATGAGTTCGGCGGCACGCTGTATGAGTATATCGGGCGGGACGAGGCCATGGCGCTGATGGAGTATGTGGACGAGATCAACGTAGCCAACGGCGGCGAGGGAACACACATTTACCATGCCGGGTCACCGAAGATCACCAAGCTCTGTCTGGAAAATGACCTGCATCTGCTCAACGCCTCGGTGCGTCATTTGGGCACGGATATCAACTATGTGGTGCTGGAAAACCTGTATAAGACGCTGGTAGGACAGGGTGTGGAGATATTTTTTGAAACACCGGCCCGCACCATTGAAAAGCAGACGGACGGCTATTGCGTGACCACGGATCATGGTGACTTTGAGGGGCGCTACTGTATCGTATCCGTGGGACGCAGCGGCAGCAAGTGGATGGAAACGGTGTGCCGCGCACTGGACATCAAGACCAACTCCAACCGGGTGGACATCGGCGTGCGGGTGGAGCTGCCCTATGAGGTGTTTGCCCATCTGACCGATGAACTGTATGAAAGCAAGATCGTCTACCGCACCAAGCGCTATCAGGACAAGGTGCGTACCTTCTGCATGAACCCCAAGGGCGTGGTGGTCAACGAAAATACCAACGGCATTGTCACCGTCAACGGTCACAGCTATGAAGATCCGAAACTGCACACCGAGAACACCAACTTTGCGCTGCTGGTGGCGAAGCATTTCTCCGAGCCGTTCAAGGATTCCAACGGCTACGGCGAGAGCATCGCACGGCTGAGCAATATGCTCGGCGGCGGTGTCATGGTGCAGCGCTTCGGCGATCTGATACGCGGTCAACGCTCCACGCCCAAGCGCATGGCGGAGAGCTATGTCCATCCTACGCTGTCGGCCACGCCGGGCGACTTGAGCCTGGTGATGCCCAAGCGTATTCTGGACGGCATCATGGAAATGATCTATGCGCTGGATAAGATCGCCCCCGGCACGGCCAACGACGACACCCTGCTTTACGGCGTGGAGGTCAAGTTCTACAACATGGAAGTGACGCTGGATGAGCATTTGGAAACCTGCCATAAGGGGTTGTTCATCATCGGTGACGGCAGCGGCGTGACCCACTCGCTGAGCCATGCCAGCGCCAGCGGCGTCTATGTGGCGCGGTACCTGGCGCAGCAGCAGTAAACGGGAAAAAAAGAAGGCCGACAGCGTCGGCCTTCTTTTTTTGTTACATTTTCTCCGGTGCGCTGCAGCCGATCAGCGTCATGCCGTTTTTCAGTACGGCCCGGGCGGTATCGGCCAGCTTCAGGCGGGCCAGCAGGACATCCTCCCGCTCACCCTTGATGCGGCAGGCGTTGTAGAACTTATGGAACGCTGCCGCCAGCTCGGTGAGATAGCGGTTGATAAAGCTGGGGTCATAATCCCGGGCGGCCAGACGGACGACCACGCTATAATGGGCCAGCTCCTTGATGAGCGCCTTTTCGGTGTCATCACTCAGCACGCTCAAGTCCACATCCCGGGCCGCAGGAACGGTATAGCCCTCGGCGGCCAGTGCTTTGAGCAGCGTACAGATACGGGCATGGGCGTACTGGACATAGTAGACGGGATTCTCACTGTCTTCGCGGACAGCCAGCCCCAGATCAAATTCCATCTGGGTTTCGGGCTTGGCGTTGAAGAAATACCGGCAGGCATCCACCGGCACCATGTCCAGCAGGTCGGTCAGGCTGACGGCCTTGCCGGTGCGCTTGCTCATGCGGACGACCTCGCCGTCCTGCACCAGCTTCACAAGCTGCATCAGCACGATGTCCAGCCGCTCGGTGCCGTTGAGGCCCAGTGCGTCCATGGCGCCTTTCAGACGGGCCACATGGCCGTGGTGGTCGGCACCCCAGATGTTGATGACCTTGTCAAAGCCGCGCACGGCAAATTTGTTGCGGTGATAGGCGATGTCGGCGGCAAAGTAGGTATAAAAACCGTTGGCGCGGCGCAGCACGTCGTCTTTCAGCTCCAGCTTGGCAATGTCCTCGTCGGACTTACCGGCTTTTTTCAGGTTCTCCGCTATAATCTGACCGGTCTTGAGCCACAGGGCGCCGTCCTTTTCATAGGTGTAGCCCTTTTCGGTCAGCTCTTTGACCGAGTCGGCCACATAGCCGCTCTCATGCAGGGAGGATTCAAAGAACCACTGGTCGTAGCGGATGCCGTAGCGCTCCAGATCGGACCGCATCCTGGGGATGTTGTGCTGCAAACCGAACTGCGCCAGTGCGTCATGGCGGCTCTGCTCGTCGCAATCGAGATATTTGTCGCCCTCTTTTTCATAGAAAAGCCGGGCAAGCTCACGGATGTCATCGCCGTGGTAGCCGTCCTCGGGAAACGCCACGGCGTCCTCGCCCTTGATAAGCTGGAAGTAGCGGGCCTCCAGACTTCTGGCGAACTTCTCGATCTGGTTGCCGGCGTCGTTGACATAGAACTCACGCCACACCTGCGCACCGGACTTTTGCAGCACGGAGGCCAGCGTATCACCCAGCACGCCGCCGCGGGCATTGCCCATGTGCATGGGGCCGGTGGGGTTGGCGGAAACAAACTCCACCATGTATTTCTTGCCCTTGAGCATGTCGTTGCAGCCGTAGTCGGCGCCCTCGTCCTCAATGCA
Organism: Clostridiales bacterium; assembly: GCA_004555205.1. Classification (GTDB taxonomy): domain Bacteria; phylum Bacillota; class Clostridia; order Oscillospirales; family Oscillospiraceae; genus Vescimonas. Next base: position 43,547 of record SFIY01000005.1, on the reverse strand, counting down.
GGCAACGGTATCGGCAAACCACTTGTCGCCCAGACGGAAGTTCAGAAAACCGGGGCCTGCGATCTCCACAGAGGTGAAGTAGGTGCCGTCAAGCAACATGTTCTCTCTCAGGATACCGGCGACCTCACGGGGATTTTTGCCCATGGCCTTGGCGGCTGCCAGACAGTAGGTGGTGGTATAGTCCCCGTTGGCGGTATCCTTGGGGATCTCCACCGAGGGTGTTACGCTGACGCCCTGGGGCAGAAGCCCTGCCGCCGCGGCCTTTTCATAAGATGCAACCGTCAGATGCAGGATCTGGTCTTTGGCGTTTTGGATCATATTCATGGTTGTGTTCTCCTTATTCTTTCGTCAATTCAATGTGAACGCGCAGCGCCGATACCGGCTGATTTCCCATCAAAAGCGTATATTCCAATGTGATCGCGCCGCTTTTTTTGCGGCCCAGATCGAAGGCGACTTTCTTCGTCACCACCTGCAGCGTCAGCGCGCCGGTGTCCGCCGGAATCTGCATGGCCGTCGGCCGTTTGGGGTCAAGCAGCAGCCCGTAACCGCCGGCGTCGGCCTCGCTGATCAGTACGGCGCGTCCGTTTTTCGTTTCGATTTTCACATCCGAGGCAACTGCGCTGCCATCCTCCGTGTTTTTCGCCTCATAATGCAGATGCCAGCCGTAATCCGTGCGTGCAACGGTGCCGTCGCCCAGAAAGCGCAGCACATCGTCCACGCCGCCGAAGGTGCTGCGGCTGGTGACTGCCACTTTTACATATCCGTCCATCGCATACCTCAATAGGTCTCAATATCCACCGGCAGGACGGCCTTTTCCATCGGCTCACGCAAAAAACAGCTTGCCAAAGCGCCGAAATCACTGGGTTGGTCACTGGCATAGAAGGTGGCCTCTCCCATGCGCTCCTCCGCCAGCATATCCTGTGCCGTCAGTGTACGCTTCAGCTCCCACGCGGCTTCCTCGCCGGTATCGATCAGCATTACATCCGGACCCATGATGCGGCCGATGATCTCCGTAAGCAGGGGATAGTGGGTACAGCCCAAAATCAGCGTGTCGATGCCGGTGTCGCGCAGAGGCACCAGATACTCACGCGCTACGGTTTCGATCACGCTGTCGCCCACCTGATAGCGCCCGTTCTCCACCAGGGGAACGAACAGAGGGCAGGCCTTGCTGATGACCTCCACACCCTCGTCCAGCGCATGGATGGTACGCTCATAAGAGCCGGAGCGGACAGAGGCGGCGGTGGCAATCAGACCGACGCGCTTATTGCGCGTCTGCCCTACCGCGCGGCGGCAGGCAGGCTCCACCACCCCCAGAATCGGCAGGTCATTTTCTGCTCGCAGCGTGGGCAGGGCCGTCGTAGACACGGTGCCGCAGGCGACAACAATCGCTTTGATATCAAACGAGCGCAGAAAACGCACATCCTGCCGGCCGTACTTGAGCAGAATTTCCTGCGAGCGGCCGCCATAAGGGACACGGGACGTGTCACCGAAGTATATAATGTTTTCAGAGGGGAGAATGCTCCGCATCTGGCGCACGGCAGTCAATCCGCCCAGCCCGGAGTCAAACACCCCGATAGGTCTGTTATCCATGGCATATTCTCCTTTAACTTAACTATTGTACTATGGATGCCCCCGCTTAACAAGCCAAAATTTAGATAAAATGAGCACTTTTTTCAGTGGTATTTTATAATCTGCTTTGCTATAATGGGAACAAATAGGAAAATCACGACCCACGGAGGTGGCTTATGGAGATTAAAATGACGGAAAAACAGTTCCGGCGTTTGCTGGATCTGGTATACATCGGGAACTGGGTGCTGAACTCCGCACGGGGCGACGACCGCATCCGGCAGTATGACGAAGTGGAAAGCCTGGTGTTTGCCAACTGCCTGAGACACGGCATGGCGCCGCTGACGGAGCTGTATGAGGGTGAGCTGATCCCTTCCCGGGCCTTTGCCGAGGGTGGGATTCATGAGGCGATCATGGCGTATGAGGACGCCACCTTTTTTGAGATCCTGGCCCAGGAGCTGGCGCTCAGAGACATGGACGATCCTCCCATCACAGCGGAGAATTACGACGAGGTGATGGAGCGCATGAATGTGTATCTGGGTGAATTTGAGCGTCACGGAACGGACAACATCAGCGTGGATATGGAATAAAAAACGGCTGTCTGCGGACAGCCGTTTTTTATGTGCCGAAAAACAGACGGACCGCCAGGGCGGCAGCGACAAAACCGGTAATGTCGGCGGTTAATGCAGCGGGGATAGTATAGCGTGTGCGGTGGATGCCGGCGGCGCCGAAATAGACGGCGATGGTATAAAAGGTGGTTTCCGTACAGCCCAGCATGACCGCCGCCGTGCGTCCGATATAGGAATCTGCACCGTATTGCGCCATTAATTCGCTGCCCACCGCCAGGGCGCCGCTGCCGCTGAGGGGACGGATGAGCAAAATGGCGGCGGTCTCCGGCGGGATGCCCAGCTTTTCAAGAGCCGGGGCAAGCAGCCGGGTGAGAAAGTCCATGGCGCCGGAGGCACGGAACATATACACCGCTGAGAGCAATGCCACAAGAGCAGGGAAGATCTTCACCATCACACTCAGACCCTCGCCTGCACCGGCGGTGAGGGCACTGTACACATCCACCTTGCGCGACAGGGCGAAAAGTGCCGTGCCTGCCAGCAGAACGGGTACAACGAAAGAAGAAATATCCACGTCAGTTCCTCCAGAGTTTGGATAGTAATTTCGCCATGAGCAGTCCGGCCGCCACCGAAAGAACGGAAGAAAACCACACGGCGGGCAGAATGTCAAAGGGGGTGCGGCAGCCATGCGCCGCACGGACACCGGCAATCGTGGTGGGCAGCAGTTGGATGGAGGCGGTGTTCAGCACCACCAGCAGACACAGCTCATCGCTGGCGGTGCCTTCGGCACCGAGAGCCATGCGCCGTGCGGCCCGGATACCCAGCGGTGTAGCGGCGTTGCCAAGCCCTAAGAGATTGGCGGAAATGTTGGCCGATACGGCGCTGAGCGTGATCTCGTCCTTGCTGCTTTGAGGCAGCAGACGGTGGAGGATCGGGCGGAACAAACGCGCCAGAAGTGCGGACAGCCCACAGCGATTCATAATCTCCATCACTCCTGTCCACAGGCAGATAACGCCTGCCATAGACAGACACAATTCCACCGCAGCGGCAGCACCGTCCAACGCAGCCGTACCCACCTGCCCGATATGGCCGCTTCCTATACCAAACAGCAGCGAAAGGGCCGCCATCCCTGTCCAAACCCATGCCATTGCCATATAATCACCTCTGCGTATGTATATGCGGTAAAGAGGGTTCATTATTTATGGAATAAATGGAATAAATTGTCGGAATATTGTTGACTTTTTACATAAGATGTATCATAATTATAGTAACCCATCGGGGTAAGGGGAGAAATTTCCGAATATTGGGGAAAACAGGAGAAAATTGCGTGAAATCGACCGGTATTGTAAGAAAGGTGGATGAACTGGGGCGGATCGTATTGCCCATTGAGTTACGCCGCACACTGGACATTGCCGAAAAGGATGCGCTCGAGATCTATGTGGAAGGTTCTTCCGTTATTTTGAAGAAGTACCGTCCGAACTGTATGTTTTGCGACAGCAGCAAGGATGTGCGTGACTTCAAAGGAAAGAATGTCTGCGTAAAATGCATCCGTGAGCTGAAGAACGTACTCTAACTGAAAAGGAGAAGCACTTGGCAAAAGCGAAGTGCTTCTCCTTTTCAGTTATGCGTGTAAGACGGCATCATACAGCTCGTTGCGGTTCAGACCGGTGTCGTCTGCCACCTGACGGACGGCGTCTTTCATGCGCAGGCCTTCCGCCTTGCGCTGCAGCACCATGGCTACGCCTTCTTCCAAGGTGACGGCGGGGCCGGTGCGCTTTTCGCGGCCCGATACCACCAGCACATATTCCCCTCGCGGCTCGTTGGCGTTATAGTAGTCCACGGCGGCCGACAGCGTCATGCGCAGCGTTTGCTCGTGCAGCTTGGTCAGCTCGCGGCACAGAGCGATAGGACGGTCACCCAGAACGGCCAGCATATCCGACAAGGTGGCGCGCAGCTTATGAGGCGCCTCGTGAAAGACCATGGTGCGCTCTTCGCTGCGCAGATTCTGCAGTTGTTCTTTGCGCTCGGTGCGGTTGGCGGAGAGAAACCCCTCAAAGGCAAAGCGGCGGGTGGGGAGACCCGATACTGCCAGCGCCGTGATGCAGGCACAGCAGCCGGGGATGCTCTGCACCTCTACGCCGTTGTCGGCACACAGCCGCACCAGCTCTTCGCCGGGATCGCTGATAGCAGGCGTGCCGGCATCGGTGACAAGGGCGCAGGTTTCACCGCCCAGTATACGCTCTAAAATGGCCTGTCCGGCCGCGGCGCGGTTATGCTCGTGATAACTGACAAGCGGTTTTTTGATGGAAAAATGATGCAACAATTTCATGGACACACGGGTGTCCTCGGCGGCAATAAAGTCCGCGTTTTGCAGCGTTTCCACCGCGCGGGGCGAAAAATCGCCCAGATTGCCGATGGGGGTCGCCACCAGATATAATGTTCCGGCCATGGGGTTTACTCCTTATCTCGAAAATACATGCGCTGCCATTCCGCACTCTCCGCGCCGTCCGTATAATGCAGCAGCGGCGGCTCTACGGTCAAACCGGGACGGCCGCCTTTTCTGGCCTCCAGCAGCAGAAGCGACGGAGCGTCGGCCGCGGTGTGCTGCACAAAACGCAGACGCTTCGGCTCCAAGCGGCTTTGGCGCAGCGTGTCCGTCAGATCCACCAGCCGATCAGGGCGAAAGACCACCGCAAAGCGGCCGCCATACCGCAAAAGCCGCGCGGCGGCCGCGCAAACATCCCCCAATGTGCAGGTGACCTCAGAGCGGGCATCACGGCGCGATGCCTGTGGGGACACCAAACCGCAGCCGGCGGGGAAATAGGGGGGATTGGATACGACCAGATCGAAAGACCCTGCGGTGGGAAGCTGTGCCTTGTCGCGCAGATCCCCGTGGAGACAGGTGACCTGCCTGTCCAGACCGTTCAAGGCGGCGTTACGGACGGAGAGTGCGTGAGAGGCGGCCTGCCGCTCCACATTGGTGACATGAAGCGACGGTTCCCGCGCCAAAAGCAGCAGCCCCAACAGACCGGTACCGGCGCCTAAATCACACACGCGATCACCGCGGCGCAGCTTGGGAAAGGCGCCCAGCAGGAAAGAATCCGTGGAGGGCTGAAAGAGCGTGTCATCGAAGTAAAACCGATAGCCGCCGGGCCACAGTTGATCCATGCGTTCCATGCCGTATGCTCCTTTCGCCGTTTTACACCATTGTACCATTGTAATATAAATCCGCCCCATGTGCAAGAGAAGGAAAAATGCCGGACATACCGTCCGGCATTTTTAGCTCGCTATGTAATTAGTCAGCGGGATTGATAGCGCCGTTGGGGCAGGTATCGCTGCAAGAACCGCAGTCCAGGCAAGCATTAGCATCAATCACGTAAGAAGCGTCGCCCTGGGAAATAGCACCGACGGGGCAAACATCTGCGCAAGCGCCGCAGCTGACGCAAGCAGAACTGATCTGATAAGCCATGTGAGCACCTCCATTAAGATTTGTACAATCATTGTATCATGAAAAACAAAAAAAGCAAGACCCAGTATACAGAAAAAAATAAAGAAGAGTTTGTTTTTCATAGGTAAAAGTGCCAAAAGACGGTAAATTGACACAGTTTAACCAATATGCTACAATCAATATATAAAAAGTGAAGGGAGAAGCGTATGGCATACACATATGAATATTTTAAGGTCAGCGCGGACTATGTGCGCGAAAAAATCGGGTTTGATCCGGAGATCGGCATGATTCTCGGCTCGGGCTGCGGCCCCTTGGCGGAGCAGATCGAAAACCCCATCGTGATCCCTTATGAGGAAATACCGCATTTCCTGCGCTCCACTGTCAGTACCCATGCCGGCAAGCTGATTTGCGGCATGCTTGCAGGGAAGAGAGTGGTATGCATGTCCGGCCGATTCCATTCCTACGAGGGATACGATTTTGAACAGCTCACCGCGCCGATCCGACTGTTTAAGCTGCTGGGCTGCCGCGCGGCGGTCCTGACCAACGCGGCAGGCGGTGTGAACCTTGGCTATAAACCGGGGGATGTGATGATTATTAACGATCAGATCAAATTCAACGGCGCATCACCCCTGCGCGGACCCAATGTGGAGGCGTTCGGCCCGCGGTTTTTCGATGTGCAGCAGATGTATACGCCGGCGCTGCGTCAACTGGCAAGGGAATGTGCCGAGGGCAGCGGTTTGACGGTCCATGAGGGCTGCTATTTCTTCATGCCCGGCCCGCAGTTTGAAACACCGGCCGAAATTCGCGCGATCCGTCTGCTGGGCGGCGATGCGGTGGGCATGTCCACCGTGACCGAGGCATTGACGGCGGCACACTGCGGCTTGCCCTGCCTGGCATTCTCCGTGATCACCAACATGGCGGCGGGTATCCTTGACCAGCCGCTGACCGATGAGGAAGTGAACGAGGTGGGCCATGTAGTGGCAGATCGGTTCAGCGCCTACCTGAAGCGTGTGATAGAAAGGATCTGAACGATGCGTCTTCTTTTGAAAAATGCCATGATCTATGCGCCTGCGGGCGTGATTGACAGCGGCTTTATCGCCGTTAACGGCGACACGATCGAGTCCGTCGGCACGAAGCGTCCGGCAGGTGAATTTGACAGTGAGAAGGACATGAGCGGCAAGCTGCTGCTGCCGGGTCTGGTAAACTGCCATACCCATGCCTCCATGACGCTTTTGCGCGGCGTGGGTACCGACCTGCCGCTGCAGAAATGGCTGTTTGACGAGATCTTTCCTGTGGAGGCAAAAATGACGGAGGCGGACATTGCCGTGGGCGCCGAGCTTGCCATGCTGGAGATGCTTGCCTGCGGCACCACCGGCTTTTCCGATATGTATTTCAGCTCCGACCTGCTGGCGGACACCGTTTGCCGCAGCGGGATGAAGGCCAATATCTGTCAGCATGTGCAGGCCTTTGATGCGTCGGACCGCTATGACAACAACGAGTATGCGCGCAAGATGGAACGGCTGCACAGGAACTGGCACGGAAAGGGCGGCGGCCGTATCCGCGTAGACGCCTGCCTGCACGGTGAATATACCTGTCTCAGCGAGGATGTGGCCCGGGGTGTGGCAGGTTTTGCCAAGGATAACCACCTGCGTATGCACATTCACATGAGTGAAACCGCCGCCGAGCATGAGGAGTGCAAGGCGCGGCGCGGCGGTCTGACACCGGCGGAATGGTTCAACAAGATGGGCGTATTCGATGTGCCCTGCGCGGCGGCACACTGCGTGTGGGTCAGTGAGGGTGACATGGCGCTGATGGCGGAAAAGGGCGTGACAGCCGTCCACAATCCCTCCAGCAACATGAAGCTGGGCAGCGGCTTCGCGCCTGTTCCCGATATGGTGGCCCGGGGCATCCGCGTGGCCCTGGGCACGGATGGCACAGCCAGCAACAACAATCTGAACATGATGGAGGAGCTGCATCTGGCCTCCGTGATTCATAACGGCCATCGCTGCGACGCTACGCTCCTGCCTGCCGCCGTGATGCTTCAAATGGCGACCCGGAACGGTGCGCTGACACAGGGCCGGGACGACACGGGGGTGCTGGAAGCAGGCAAAAAGGCGGATATTATCGCCATTGACATGGATAAACCCCATCTGTACCCCTGTTTGGATGCGGCAGGTCTGGTTACCTACGCCGTGCAGGGCAGCGATGTGTGCCTGACCATGGTGGACGGCAGGATTCTGTATGAAAACGGCGCATATCTGACGCTGGACCGCGAGAAGATCATGGCGGAAGCCAAAGCGGTTGTAAAGAGACTGTATCAATGAGGGGAAACGATATGGAACGGGCTGACAAGGGCTTGGCCTTTATGCTGCAATATGAAAATGTGGCGTGGTATGACGCAGGGGAAGTACGCATCCTTGACAGGCGCGTCTATCCCCGTAAGGTGGAATTTGTTGCCTGCAAGACCCACGGCGAGGTGGCGCAGGCGCTGACGGACATGGTGACCCAGTCCACAGGCCCCTTTACGGCGGCGGCGATGGGTATGGCGCTGGCCGCCTATGAGTGCCGTGAAAAAACGGCGGCGGAGCAGATCGCCTATCTGGAACGGGCGGCATACACCATCTCTCATGCCCGCCCCACCACCGTCAGCCGGATGCAGCTCATCACCGGCGGCTGTCTGGAGGCGGCCAAAGCTGCCCTGGCGGCAGGGGAAGGCGACATTGCGATGGCTATCCGCGATTACACCGTGGCCGCCAACAACCGCCGCTATAACAAGGTGGGGCAGATCGCCAAGTATCTGGTGGATATGTTCCCCGACAACGGTACGGTCATGACCCAGTGCTTTGCCGAAACCATCGTGGGACAAATGCTCAAAGAATGTCGTGAGCGCGGCAAGAACATCCGCCTGTTCTGCCCGGAAACGCGCCCCTACTTTCAGGGCGCACGGCTTACCGCCACCGTCTGCCGTGACATGGGTTTTGATGTGACGGTGATTACCGATAATATGCCCGCCTATGTGATGCAGCAGGAAAAAGTGGACGTATTCACCTGCGCGGCTGACGCCATCTGCTGCGACGGCTATGTGGCCAACAAGGTGGGCACCTTCCAGATCGCCATCGCCGCCAAGTACATGGGTATTCCGGTGTTCATCACCGGCGTGCCCGACGCAGGGCACCCCACCAAGGACAGTGTCCGCATCGAGTGGCGCGATCCCAACTTTACGCTGCAGGCTATGGGCGTGAAAACCGCCGCCGACGGGGTAAAGGGCTACTATCCCGCCTTCGACCTGACACCGCCCGGCCTGATCTCCGGCGTGGTGACGGATCTGGGCATCTATTCCCCCTACGATCTGAAGCGCTATCTGGCCCAAAGCGATCTGGGCCCCTATGAAATGGTGATATAACAGCAGACAGGGCCGCCAAAAGGCGGCTCTGTTTTCCTTTATTCACAATTTGTTTGCAAAATAGTCAAAGAAAGTCAAAAAATACCCCTTGACTTTCCCTGTCACCGTGCTATACTACCATCAAAGGTCAAAGAAAGACAAAGTCAAAAGACGGGAGGAATGAAAAGATGGGTATATCTGATGTGATCGCCGGGTTCATTCAGCAGGAGCTGGAGGAGATGGGCGGCGTACTGGAATTGCAGCGCAGCGACCTGGCACAGCGCTTTAACTGTGTGCCCAGCCAGATCAACTATGTCATGTCCACCCGATTTTCCCCCGAGAGGGGCTATATCGTGGAGAGCCGGCGGGGCGGAAACGGCTACATCCGTATCACACGGGTGCGTGTGGATCGGCAGACACTGCTGATGCATGTGATCAACTCCGTGGGCGAAACGCTGGACATGGCCAGTGCAAGGGCCATGATTACCAACCTGGTGGAGTCCGAGGCGCTTGACCTTGCCGTAGGGCGGGCCTTGTTGGTGTCCATGGACGACAAAACGCTGCGTGCCGTGCCGCAGGAAGCGCGCAATACGGTACGGGCCGACCTTTTGAAGCAAGTTTTGATACAACAGGTTTGAATTTTTGATAAGGAGGAAATCATGATGAAATGTGAACGCTGTGGAAAGAACGAAGCAACTTTCTATTTTAAGAGCAATATCAACGGAAAAATCACCGAGCAGCATTTGTGCGCGGACTGTGCCGGCAAGCTGGGCTATACCGAGCGGCTGCGTCCCCGCAGCCTGTTCGATGACGACTTTTTCACCCGTCCCTTCCGTCTGTTTGAACCGCTGTTTGAGCCGATGAACGCAAGGCTGCTGACGGAGTTCCCCGAGCCGCTGAGCGAGGACGAGAAGGCCCCTGTGGCGGTGCGGGAGAAGGATTTGGTGGAAAATGAGGAACAGGAAAAATGGAAGAGCCAGCGCGAGCGCAACGCTTTGCAGGCGCAGCTGAAGAACGCCATCGAAGAGGAAAACTTTGAGGAAGCGGCACGCCTGCGCGATGCGATCCGTGCCTTGCAGCAGTAAGAAAGGAGCGATGAATATGCGTGAAAATAAGTTTACCCCCCGGGCGGAGGAAGCCCTGCGTCTGGCGCAGGAAGCCGCCGAGGAAATGGGTCACGGCTATGTGGGCAGCGAGCATTTGCTGCTGGGGTTGATGCGTGAGGAAGAGGGCATTGCCCACCGCGTGATGACGGAATACGGCCTGACGGACGAGATGATCTGCTCCATTTTGCAGCGCACGGTAGGCACCGGACTTGCCGGTGCAGCGCCTTCCCAGGGTCTGACGCCCCGGGCCAAGAGCATTGTGGAGCTGGCCGTTTCGGAATCCATCCGCACAAACTGCACATACATCGGCACGGAGCATCTCCTGATGGGTATTTTGCGGGAGGGCAACAACATGGCGCTGCGCGTTCTGCGTACCGTAGGCGTGGACCCGCGCAAGATGTATGCAAGCGTGGTGAAGAAGCTCAACGAATCGCCGCGCACCGTCACCAGCGGTGCGGCCACACCCAATAAGGAGGAGGGCAAGAAGGGCAAGACGCTGTCCGAATTTACCCGCGACCTGAACGAGGCGGCCCGTGAGGGCAAGCTGGACCCGGTGATCGGCCGCGAGCAGGAGGTACAGCGTGTGATTCAGATCCTCTCCCGCCGCACGAAGAACAATCCCGTACTGATCGGTGAGCCTGGCGTGGGCAAGACCGCCATCGCCGAGGGTCTGGCGCAGCGTATTGTGTCAGCCGATGTGCCGGAGGAGCTGCTGGATAAGAAGATCCTGTCCCTTGACCTTTCGGGCATGGTGGCAGGCACCAAGTACCGCGGTGAATTTGAAGAGCGCATCAAAAACACGCTGGCGGAGGTCAAGCAGGCCGGCAATGTGATCTTGTTCATCGACGAGCTGCACACCATCGTGGGTGCAGGCAGCGCAGAGGGCGCGGTGGATGCCGCCAATATCATCAAGCCTGCCCTGGGCCGTGGCGAAATCCGCGTGATCGGCGCCACCACGCTGGACGAATACCGCAAATACATCGAAAAGGATGCCGCACTGGAGCGCCGTTTCCAGCCGGTGACGGTGGGCGAGCCTACCGCAGAGACATCCGTGGAGATTTTGAAGGGCCTGCGCGATAAGTACGAGGCCCATCACAAGCTGACCATTACCGATGAGGCCATCGAAGCGGCGGTCATGCTCTCAAGCCGCTATATCAACGACCGGTTCCTGCCTGATAAGGCCATTGACCTGATGGACGAGGCGGCAAGCCAGGTGCGCATGAAGGCGGAATCCGCCTCGCCCGATTTGAAGTCCCTTGAGGAGAAGATCGCCGCGCTGCACCGTGAAAAGGCGGAGGCCATTGCCGCACAGGACTTTGAAAAGGCCGCGCAGCTGCGCGATATTGAGAAGAACTACACCGAGCAGGTGGAGATCGAGCGGGACAAGTGGCACCGCCAGATGCAGCAGAATCGCGGCAGTGTGACTGCCGACGATATTGCCGCCGTGGTGGCAGGCTGGACGGGTATCCCCGTGACGCGGCTGACGGAAGATGAGGGACAGCGCCTGCTGCGCCTGGAAGACACGCTGCATGAGCGCGTGGTAGGCCAGGATGAAGCCGTTACTGCCGTGGCAAAGGCCATTCGCCGCGGCCGTGTGGGTCTGAAAGACCCCAAGCGGCCCATCGGCTCGTTCCTGTTCCTGGGCCCCACCGGTGTGGGCAAGACGGAGCTGTGCAAAACGCTGGCAGAGGCCATGTTCGGTGACGAGAATGCCATGATCCGCATTGATATGTCGGAGTACATGGAAAAGCACACCGTATCCCGCCTGATCGGCTCTCCTCCGGGCTATGTGGGCCACGAAGAGGGCGGCCAGCTCACCGAGAAGGTGCGCCGCAAGCCCTACAGCGTGGTGCTGTTCGACGAGATAGAAAAGGCCCATGAGGATGTGTGGAACATCCTGCTGCAGATTCTGGAGGACGGCATTGTGACCGATTCCCAGGGCCGGCGGGTGGATTTCAAGAACACGGTCATCGTGATGACCTCCAATGTGGGCGCCAAGAACATTACCGCCGCCGACACGGCACGACTGGGCTTTGATGGCGGCGAGCAGGAGAATGACGAGGCCAAGCGCTTTGCCCGCATCCGCGAAGCGGTCATGGCGGAGCTCAAGCGCACCTTCCGTCCGGAGTTCCTTAACCGTATTGACGAGACCATCGTGTTCCGTCAGTTGGATGAGGAGGACATCCGCAAGATCGCACGGCGTATGCTGGAAGTGACCGGCGGGCGTATGGCCCAGCAGGGCATTACGCTGCAGGCCGACGATGACGCCGTGGCGGCACTGGCCAAGACCGGATTCGATGCCCAGTACGGTGCCAGACCCCTGCGCCGTGCCATCCAGAACACGGTGGAGGACGCCGTGGCCGAGCTGATGCTGGAGGGCAAGCTGCTCAGCGGCGATACCGCCCATGTGCGCTTGAAGGACGGCAAGGTGGTCATTGAAAAGTAAAAAAATACAGCCGCCGCTACCTACGGCGGCTGTATTTTGAAAAAAAGGTTGAGCCATGGCGCAAACTATGATACGATAGCAACAGCTATTATTTTGAATCGGAAAGGAGTCATCTATGAACGTTAATTGGAATGACCCCAATTTTGAGGGCTTTGCGGGGCAAAATCCCTTTGCACGCAAAACGAACCGCCCCAAGAAGGAACGCAAGCCCATCGGCACGCCTGCGGCACGCACGGCCATCAATCTGGCGGTGACGCTGCTGTTTGCCGCCGTCTACTATTATGTGGTACTGCCGGCCATCAACCTCAAAACGGCGGAGTTTTACACCTTTTTTGTGCTGCTGGCCGTGGTGTACTGTGTGTGCGCCGTGATTACCTCCGGCTTTCAGGGGACAGGTGCCAAGGGCTATTTCAAATTTGTGAAAAAGCAGTGCAAGGTGCCTTTTTTCCTGACGGTAGGCCTGCTGGCTGTGGCCTTGGTGGGCTCCATTATTTCGTGGGAGGTATTCCGCGCTGCGGATTACCGTGACCTGCTGGCGGTGGAAGAGGGCGACTTTGCCGCCGAAGTGGAGGAGATCAGCTTTGACCAGATCCCCATGCTGGACAGCGCCAGCGCCAAGAAGCTGGGCAACCGCAAGCTGGGCGAGCTGGCAGACATGGTATCTCAGTTTGAAGTGGCCGACGACTACACCCAGATCAATTTTAAGGGCCGTCCCGTCCGTGTGACGCCCCTGCGCTACGGCGACATCATCAAGTGGCTTAATAACCGTGCCGACGGCCTGCCCGCCTATCTGGTCATCGACATGGTGACCCAGAATGTGGAAGTCCACCGTTTGGAGGACGGTATTCGCTACACCACGGCGGAGCATTTCGGACGCAATCTCTACCGCTATCTGCGTTTCCACTATCCCACCTACCTTTTTGATGAGCCTGCTTTTGAGATCGATGAGCAGGGCAATCCCTACTGGGTGTGCCCGCGTATCAGCCGCACCATCGGTCTGTTCGGCGGTACGGACATTATCGGCGCCGTGCTGGTGGATGCCGTCAGCGGCGAGTGCACCTACTACGAGGTGGACGATGTGCCCCAGTGGGTGGACCATGTGTATACCGCCAACCTGATTATCCAGCAATATGACTACCACGGCACTTATGTGAACGGCTTCATCAATTCCCTGTTCGGTCAGCGCGATGTGACGGTGACCACGGACGGCTACAACTATATTGCCATCGGTGACGATGTGTATATGTATACCGGCATCACCTCGGTGGTCAGTGATGAATCCAACATCGGCTTCATTCTGTCCAACCAGCGCACCAAGGAAACCCATTTTTACTCTGTGGCCGGTGCGGAGGAATATTCCGCCATGGACAGTGCCCAGGGTCAGGTGCAGCAGATGAAGTATGAGGCCACCTTCCCGCTGCTGCTGAACATTTCCGACCAGCCCACCTATTTCATGGCGCTGAAGGATGCCGCAGGTCTGGTGAAGATGTATGCGATGGTCAATGTCAGCCAGTACCAGATCGTGGCCACCGGCAATACGGTTGCCGAGTGTGAGAGCAACTACCGCGTGATGCTGGCGCGGAACAACCTGATCTCCCAGGAGGACACGGAGGTACAGCCCTCCGATCAGCAGGAGGTCACCGGCGTGATCGCTGAAATTCGCAGTGCCGTTATCGAGGGCAACACCTGGTACTATCTGCGTCTGGAACAGGGGGATGTGTACTATGCCGTTTCCTCTGCCGATCAGCGCAGCGCGGCGCTGCTGAGCGTTGGCGATACCGTCAGGGTACAGTATATGGCAGGTGAGGAGACGATCCTTGACACCTATGCCGTCTCACTTGTGCCGAAAACCTGAGCGAAAATGAAAATAAGAGGTACGCACCGTGCGTACCTCTTATTTTTTTGCTGCGATCAGGGAGAGAACGCCTTCTTTTCGTTGTCGCGCACCCAGGCGGCCGCAAACTCGGCAAAGGCCGCCGCACCGGGACGGATATCGCCGGCCGGCAGGGCCAGCTCAATGGTGCGGCTTGCCGGCGGGTCCAGCGGCCGCAGCTCCACGCCGTCATTGTTGCCGTGCAGGAGCAGCGACGGCATGATACTCACGCCCAGCCCCTGCCGCACCATGGCGATAACGGCATAGTCGTCCTTCGTGCGCAGACAGATGTCCGGCTTGCTGCCGACGGCGGCGAGGGCGCGCCGTATATCGTGGTCGGAGTTATCCGGCAGGCCGATCATCGGCTCCTTCGCAAGCTCCTCCGCCGGACAGACCGGGACACGGCACAGGCGGTGCCCCCGGGGCAGTACCGCCAGAAGCGGATCGCGGTACAGCGGGATGCAGCGGCAGTCCGCCGGCGCCGGTACGGCGGTAAACGCCAGGTCCACGCTGCCGTCCTCCAGCCAGCGTACCACATCATGGTAATCGCCGTTGAACAGCGTGAATTCCACCGACGGATGCAGGCGCTGAAATTCCATCATCATGGCGGGAAGCCAGTGGGTCGCCACGCTGGTGAAGGTGCCCACCCGCAGCTTTCCCGCCACCTGGGAACGCAGCGCCTCCGCTGCATGGCGAAGCTGCGTTTCCTGCGTCACAATGGCGCGGATATGCGGCATGAGCCGTTCGCCCTCCGGTGTAAGCACCGCGCCGGTCCGGCTGCGGCGCAGCAGGGCAACGCCAAGCTCCGATTCCATGGCGGCAACGATATGACTCACGCCGGACTGGGTCAGCCCCATCGCCTCCGCCGCCTTGGTCAGGGAGGATTTCTCCACAATCTTTACAAAGACCTCGTATTTCTTAACATCCATTTAACTGACCGCCCCTTGCTTTTTCCTCTGCACGGTGATATGATACGCCCATACATTCAAATTATTGATATGATACATTATAAATCTTCATGTGTCAATTGTCAAGAGAGGAGAAAATTGATGAATACGGAAAACATACAACACCTGTTGGCCATGGCGCTATACATGGCGGCGGTGGTGGTGATCGGCGTGATTTTTGCGCGCCGCGCCAACAAGGACGCGGAGTCCTATTTTTTAGGCGGGCGGAGCTTGGGCCCGTGGGTAACGGCGTTCAGCGCCGAGGCGTCGGATATGTCCGGCTATTTGCTGATGGGCCTGCCGGGTCTGGCGTACTGGACGGGACTTGCGGACGCCGGCTGGACCTGCATCGGTCTGGCGCTGGGCACCTATCTGAATTTTCTGATCGTGTCCAAGCGGCTGCGGCGCTACAGCGTGGCGGTGAACGCCTTTACGGTGCCGGACTTCTTCTCGCACCGGTTCCATGAAAAGAAGAAGGTGCTGATGATGGTCTCCTCGCTGACGATCATCGTATTCTTCTCCGTCTACGCCGCGCAGTGCCTGAGCACCTGCGGCAAGCTGTTCGCCAATTTGTTCGGACTGTCCTATGAGGGAATGATGATCGTGGCGGCGGTGTTCGTGCTGCTCTACACCTTCTTGGGCGGCTTTCTGGCCGAGAGCGCATCGGATTTCATGCAGGCGGTGGTGATGGTCTCCGTACTGGTGCTCATTCTCATTTTGTCCGTAGGCGAGGCGGGCGGCTTCGCCGCTGCCATGGCAAACGCCAAGGAATACGACGGATTTTTCTCCCTGTTTGCCACAGCCACGCCCTCCACGGCAGAGGTCAACACATTCGGCGAAGGAAAGGCTTACGGCGTGCTGTCTATCGCCTCGTGCCTGGCCTGGGGTCTGGGTTACTTCGGCATGCCCCAGGTACTGCTGCGGTTCATGGGCATCCGCTCGGAGAAGGAACTGCGCCTGTCCCGCCGCGTGGCCATCGTGTGGGTCGTCATCTCCATGGCGGCGGCCGTGCTCATTGGCATTGTGGCGCGCAGCGTTACCGGGCTGGATTATCTGTCCAACAGCGATGCGGAAAATGTATTTATTGACGCGGCCACCCGCTTTTTGCCCCCTGTGCTGGCGGGATTTGCCTGCGCCGGCGTGCTGGCGGCCGCCATCTCGTCCTCGGACTCCTATCTGCTGATTTCCGCCAGTGCCGTCAGCCAGAATATCTATCGCGGTATTCTGAAAAAGAACGCCACGGAGAAACAGGTGATGTGGTGTACCCGCATTACCCTTACGGTGATTACCCTCATTGCCATGGTCATTGCCTGGAACTCCAACTCTACCATTTTCGGTATCACCGCCTTTGCATGGGCGGGCTTCGGTGCGGCGTTCGGTCCGCTGATGCTCTTCTCCCTGTTCTGGAAGCGCATTACCTATCCCGCGGCCATTGCAGGCATGATCTCCGGCGGCGCGATGGTGTTCTTCTGGCGCGGCGTCATAAAGCCGCTGGGCGGCATATGGGGGATCTACGAGCTGCTGCCGGCGTTTATTTTCAGCTCACTGGTCATTGTGGCGGTATCCCTTTGCACCAAGCAGACGGACGCCTCCATCGATGCGGAATTTGAGCGGGTAAAGGTAGGCCAAGCGTGAGAGATACAAGAAAAAGGTGCGCGTAAAGCGCACCTTTTTTCAGATTAAAAGAACAATATACAAGGTAGAAAATACAATATATTATCGCCTCAGACCACCTGAAAGAGGAAAAATTTGAGATAATTGGTTTCCTCCACGCCCCAGAGGATGGGGTGGTCGGCGCACTGCTGGCGCACCTCGATTTGCCGGAGCTGTACGCCGGCGTCAGCGGCGGCACTGCGGAGCATGGTGATAAACAGCTCCTCCGAGGCGAAGTGACTGCACGAGCAGGTGGCCAGATAGCCGCCGCGGGGCAGCAGCTTCATGGCGCGGTAGTTGATCTCCTTATAGCCGGTCATGGCCTTGGCAACGGTTCTGCGGCTTTTGGTAAAGGCCGGCGGATCGAGAATAATAAAATCATAGCGGCGCGGCTGCTTTTCCAGCTCCGGCAGCAGCTCAAATACATTGGCGCATACGCACTCCATCACACCGTCCAGACCGTTGCGCCGCGCGTTTTCCCGGGCGCACTGCACGGCAAAATCGCTCACATCCACGGCGGTAACATGCTTGGCGCCGCCCTTGGCGGCGTTGAGGGCAAAGGAGCCGGTATGGGTGAAGCAGTCCAGTACGGTTTTGCCCTCGGCCAGCTTGCTGACCGCCAGGCGGTTGTATTTCTGGTCCAGGAAAAAGCCGGTTTTCTGTCCGTTGACGAAATCCACCGTATAGACGATGCCGTTCTCGGTGATGTCCACGGCGGACATGTCGGGCGCGGACTCGCCGGGCAAAAGATACCAGCCCTTGCCCTGTGCCATGCCCTCTTTTTCGCGGATCGACACATCGTTGCGCTCGAAAATACCCGCGATCTCCTGCCCGTCCTCACGCAGAACGCGCAGGAGCTGGGAAAAGATCACATCCTTGCGCTGCTCAATCCCCAGCGACAGCACCTGCGCCACCAGCACATTTTCATAGCGGTCCACTGTCAGGCCGGGAAACTGGTCTGCCTCGCCGAAGATGATACGGCAGCAACGGCTGTCCTGCTGCCCCATGACGGTTTTGCGATAGTCCCAGGCATACTGTACCCGGCGGCCCCAAAAGGCCTCGTCAAATCTGTCGTTGGCATTGCGTGAGACAAGGCGCACGCGGATGAGGGAATGGCTGTTATAAAAGCCGGTGCCAAGGTAGCTGCCTTTACGGCTGCGCACATCCACCAAGTCGCCGTCCTTGACATCGCCGTCAATGGCGCTGACCTCTGCCTCATATACCCAGGGGTGGCCTTTCAGGAGGGAAGATTCCCCCTTGGGGGTGACCGTAATTGCCGCATAGGGACGCATGGCGCCCACCGCCTTTCTGAAGAAAATCTTTACATATTATCCCTATTCTATCACATTTTCCCGCGCCGCGCCATATATTGATGGAAGAAAGGGGTACGACTATGCCTAAAATTTATTTGAGTCCCTCCACACAGGAGTATAATCCCTACATCACGGGGAACGGCTCTGAGGAATATTTCATGAATCTCATTGCCGACGCCATGGAGCCGTATCTGCTGTCAAGCGGTATTCAATTTGACCGCAATTCGCCCGACATGACCGCTGCCAGCTCTATTGCGCAGGCCAACCGCGGACAGTATGACTTCTATCTTGCCCTGCACTCCAACGCCTCCGGTGACGGCAGCGTAGAGGGCAGAGCGCGGGGGATCGTTGCCTTTTACTATCCCACCAGCACCAACGGACGGCGCGGCGCGGAGATCATCGCCGACAATCTCAAGAAGATCTATCCGCTGCCCGATCGGGTGACCACCCGCGCCACCACCGCCTTGGGTGAGGTGCGTCAGCCGCGGTTCCCCTCGGTGCTGGTGGAGATGGGATACCACGATAACCTGGCCGATGCCCGATGGATCGAGAGTAATATTGAGAGCATTGCCCGCAATCTGGTGCAGTCCCTGACGGAATATTTCGGCATTCCCTTTGTGGAGCCCACCGCGCCCCAGCCGGCTGTGGTCAGAACCCAGGGCGGCGTACTGAATCTGCGCAGCTATCCCTCTACCTTCGGCAGCATCATTGCGCGGATGCCAAACGGCGCCAATGTAACGGTTTACGGGCAGAACGACGGCTGGTATGTGGTGCGCTACGGCGATCAAATTGGGTATGCTTCGGCGGCTTATATCCAAATATAGCGGTCAAAAAACAAAATTCGCCGATATTTAGTCTTGACACTTGCGCAGAGAAAGACTAAAATTGAAAAGGATCATTATCGGTAGATGAGGGGATCTGCCGATTATTTTCTACACACGGACGACGATGGTCGTTATTATACACAAAAACACAGACAGGAGGAACCCAATGATCAAATTGTGGATCGCTATCGTTGCAGCGGTCGCAGCATTTGCTCTTGGCGCCCTCGCTTGTATTCTGATCTATCACCGCAAGCAGAAGAATGATGAACGCAAGATCGCCAATGCGGAAGAAGAAGCACTACGTATTGTAAATGATGCAATCAAAACTGCAGAGAGCAAGAAACGCGAAGCCTTGGTAGAGGCCAAGGAGGAAATTCTGCGCTCTCGGAATGAATACGAGAAGGAAGCGAAAGAGCGTCGCGCCGACCTGCAAAAGCAGGAGCGCCGACTGCAGCAGAAGGAAGAAAACATCGACCGCAAGACCGAAGCCATCGAAAAGAAGGAAGAGGCTCTTGCCAATAAGCACGCGGCTTTGGATAAGGAAGCCGAGGAAATCAAGATCATCAAGCGCAGCCAGACCGAGATGCTTGAACGCATCTCCGGCTTTACCGCCGAGCAGGCCAAGGACTACCTGATCGCGCAGGTGGAGTCCGAGGTCACCCATGAAACCGCCTTGAAGATCAAGGAAATCGAGGCACGGGCCAAGGATGAGGCCGAAAGCCGTGCCAAGGAGATCGTGGCTACCGCGATTCAGCGCTGCGCCGCCGATCATGTGGCTGAAATTACCGTCAGTGTGGTACCCCTGCCCAATGACGAGATGAAGGGCCGCATCATCGGCCGTGAGGGCCGCAATATCCGCACACTGGAGACCCTGACCGGTGCGGATCTGATTATTGACGACACACCCGAAGCCATTACCGTGTCCTGCTTTGAGCCGGTGCGCCGCGAGATTGCCCGTTTGGCGCTGGAAAAGCTGATTGCCGACGGCCGTATCCATCCCACACACATCGAGGAGATGGTGGAGAAGGCCCGCCGTGAAGTGGACGCCGTGATCCGCAGTGAGGGGGAGCGCGCGGTGCTGGAAACCGGCGTGCGCGGTCTGCATCCCGAGCTGCAGAAGCTGCTGGGCCGTCTGCACTACCGTACCAGTTACGGTCAGAATGTGCTGCAGCACTCCATTGAGGTGTCCCATATCGCAGGCCTTATGGCCGCGGAGCTGGGCACCGATGTGCAGGCTGCCAAGCGTGCCGGTTTGCTGCACGATCTGGGCAAGGCCATCGACCACGAGATGGAAGGCACACATGTGGCGCTGGGCGTGGAGTTTGCCCGCAAGTACCGCGAAAAGGAAGAAATCATCCATGCCATTCAGGCACACCACGGCGATGTGGAGTGCAAGACGCTGGTCGCCTGTCTGGTGCAGGCTGCCGACGCCATATCCGCCGCACGCCCCGGTGCACGCCGCGAAAATCTGGAGAACTACATCAAGCGTCTGGAGAAGCTGGAGGAGATCACCGGCAGCTATCCCGGCGTGGACAAGAGTTTTGCCATTCAGGCCGGCCGCGAGGTGCGCGTGATGGTGAAGCCCGAACAGGTCAGCGAGGACGAGATGGTCATTCTGGCCCGTGAGCTTGCCAAGCGCATCGAAAACGAGCTGGAATACCCCGGCCAGATCAAGGTACACGTACTGCGTGAGACCAAGGTCGTGGAGTACGCAAAGTAAACACAAAAAAAGAGATGCCGCTGCGGCATCTCTTTTTTTGTTGCAAGCAGGTGGTTTTGTGGTATAATACACTATTATATAACAGAGAAGGGAGCCAAACCATGCTCTACCATATTCTGGCAATCGGTGATGTGACCAGCGAAGCAGGGACGGCGCATCTGGCGCGGCACCTGCGTCAGGTCAAGAAGCTGAAGAGCATTGACTTTACCGTCATCAACGGCGAAAATATTTCCGGCACCGGCCTGACGCCGCAGCAGGCGGACGATCTGTTTGCCGCAGGCGCCGACGTGATCACACTGGGCAACCACACATGGGGCAAGATGAAGATCGCCGACTATCTGGAGGAAAACCGCTATATTCTGCGCCCTGCCAACTTCGCACCCCGTACGCCCGGACGGGGCTGGGCGGTGTATGACTGCGGCGCGTTCAGCGTGGGCGTGATGGTGCTGATCGGGAGATGCGATTTGGACTGGAAGGCGGACAACCCGTTTACCACCGCGGATAAACTGCTGAAAAGCGGAGATAAACCCACCTTTACCCTGCTGGATTTCCACGCACAGGCGACCAGTGAGAAGCTGGCACTGGCCTACTATCTGGACGGACGGATCTCCGCCATGTGGGGCACGCACACCCATGTGCCTACCGCCGATGAGCGGGTGTTCCCCAAGGGAACGGGGTATATCACGGATCTGGGCATGACCGGCGCGGTGGAATCGGTGCTGGGTATCCGGCCAGAGCAATCGGTGGAAACCTTTTTGGGCGGTTTGCCCGGACGCTACGCGCCGGCAGACGGTCCGTGCAAGGCGCAGGGCTGTATTTTCACGCTGGACAGCGATACGGGCCTGTGCACAGATGTGGAACGCATTGACATTCGATAAAAAGGAGGATTGCAAAAATGTCTGTTGAAAAGGTGAGAGAATATTTGACACCCTACGGTGTGGCGGACCGTATGCGGGAGTTTGAGGTGTCCAGCGCCACGGTGGAGCTGGCCGCCCTGGCCGTGGGTGTGGAAGGCGCCCGCATTGCCAAGACCTTGAGCTTTAAGGTGGACGAGCAGCCCATTCTGGTGGTGGCTGCCGGCGATGCCAAGGTGGACAACAGCAAGTACAAGCACCATTTCCATGCCAAGGCCAAGATGCTGACCCACGAAGAAGCCGTGGAGCGCATCGGCCATGCGGTAGGCGGCGTCTGCCCCTTTGCGCTGCCTGAGGATGTAAAGACCTATTTGGATATCTCCCTCAAGCGTTTTGACACCGTGTTCCCCGCAGTGGGCAGTGCGGCCTCCGCCATTGAGCTGACCTGCGACGAACTGCAGACCTGCTGCGGCCCCAATTTTGTGGAGTGGGTGGATGTTTGCAAGGGCTGGCAGGAAGAAGCCTGACATGGTGCGGATCTTACATGCAGCCGACTTCCATCTGGACAGCGCCTACGGTGCGCTGACGGCGGAGCAGGCGGTGCAGCGCCGCCGTGAGAGCCGCGAGAATCTGACGCGGCTGGTGGACTACGCCAACGACCATCAGGCGGAGCTGATGCTGCTGAGCGGCGATTTGTTTGACTCGGAGGCGGTTTTCGCTCAGACAGGCGAGCTGTTGGCAGCGGAGCTGGAACGCTTTGCCGGTGAGGTGGTGATTGCGCCGGGTAACCACGATTATTACTCTGAGCGCAGCGCCTATGCCCGGATCATGTGGCCGAAAAATGTACATATTTTCCGCCATGCCGCCATGGAGAGCGTGTCGTTTCCCCAATACGGCTGCGTGGTACACGGCGCGGCCTTTGTGGGCGAGGCGGCGGCGGAGCTGCCTCTGACCCATATTGCCCCGTCGGACGGATGGCTGCATTTGGGCGTGCTGCACGGCGAGACAGGGAGTAAAGACAGCCGCTATCGCCCCATATCGGTGCAGCAGATCGCCGAAAGCGGCCTTGCGTATCTGGCGCTGGGCCATGTGCACGGCTGCAGCGGCGTACAGCAGGCGGGCAACACCGCCTATGCCTATCCCGGCTGCCTGGAGGGACGCGGCTTTGATGAATTGGGCGACAAGGGCTTTCTGTTCGGTGAAGTTGACAGTGAGAGCGCCAGGCTGCACTTTGTGCCCTTTGCCAAGCGGCGCTATCAGCTCCTGCGCGTGGATGTGACGGACAGCGAGCCGCTGGAGGCGATTTGCCGCCAGTTGCCCCTGCGGACGGAGGATGACATCTACCGCATCTTGTTGACAGGTGAGTGCATGGCGCCGATCCGCACAGAAAAAATTCAGGCAGAGCTGGCAGACCGGTTCTATCACCTGGAGGTGCGCGATCAGACGCGCTTGCAGCAGGACCTGTGGGCGCGAAGTGATGACGACACCCTGCGCGGCCTGTTCCTGCGGCAGATGCGCGCGAAATACGACGCGGCAGAAGACGAGGAACAGCGGCATCGCATAGAACAGGCAGTGCGATTCGGGCTGGACGCCATGGACAACAGGGAATAAGAGGATCAGGAGTCCCATTGCTGTAAAAGCAATGGGACTTCGTATGTCATAAATCTATTATTTTTTCAAAAAACTATTGCATTTTATGAAAGATATACGATATAATGGATAAAAATAAAGAAGGGCGGTTAAAGAACGAATTTTGCCGCAAGTTCCTGCCCCTGCAGCGGATTGCCCCGAGAAGCAAAACGGACAGCCGCGTTGAAAAAATGTCGGGATCATGAAAAACGATTTGCACGATGGATGGCATTTCTTCAACGGCTGGGCGCGACCTATGTTCGAGCTTGGCAAATGTAACACTTGATTAGAACATATTTAGCAGTACACATTTATGTAAGGAGCAGTGATATGAAAGCAAGAAATTTTCTGTATTTAGGTCTTATCATCGTCGGCAGCTCTATTGTACCTCTTTGGGGATTTATCGGCCTGATTCTGGAGGGACTGGGCCTTTTCCTTCTGCTGCTGGAAGCTATTAAAGAAGGATAAAGGTTTTAACGGCCCAAAGGCTTGCTGTCGCCGCCCGGCGCCGGAGCGATGAACAACATACTGCAGGCAAAGCCGCGCTTCTGTGCGGCTTTGCTTTTTTTGCCGGAAAATTCAGGGAAGAGGCAGGGCGCCTTGTCTTGACAATTTACGCACCAAAAGTTAAAATAATAGATCAGGGAGATTTTACCCCATGACGAAAAAGTAAGAATGGAGATATACAATGGCCAAAGACCAGAGAAATGTAGAAGCGATCACCTCCATGGAGGAGGATTTTGCCAAATGGTATACGGACATCTGTTTGAAAGCGGAGCTGGTGGACTATGCCAGCGTGAAGGGCTTTTTGATCCTGCGGCCCTATGGCTACGCCATTTGGGAGAACATCCAGCGCCTGATGGACGCCGAGTTCAAGAAGACCGGCCACACCAATGTGGCCATGCCCGTACTGATTCCCGAGAGCCTTTTGAAGAAGGAGGGTGAATTGGTGCAGGGCTTTGCGCCTGAGGTGGCCTGGGTCACCCACGGCGGCAGCGAGAAGCTGGAGGAGCGTTTGGCGTTCCGCCCCACCTCTGAGACCATGTTCTGCGATCACTGGTCCCATGTGCTGCACTCCTACCGCGAGCTGCCCATGCTCTATAATCAGTGGTGCTCCGTCATCCGCTGGGAGAAAAGCACCCGCCCGTTCCTGCGTTCCCGGGAGTTTTGGTGGCAGGAAGGCCACACCATCCACGAGACGGCCGAAGAGGCGCAGGCCGAAACCGAGCAGCAGCTCAACTGCTACGCGGATTTCTGCCGGAACTATCTGGCCATGCCCGTGGTGAAGGGCCGCAAGACCGATAAGGAAAAGTTCGCAGGTGCCGAGGCCACCTACACCATCGAGTGCATGATGAAGGACCACAAGGCCCTGCAGTCCGGCACCAGCCACTATTTCGGCGACAAGTTCAGCCGTGCTTACGATGTGACCTTTGCCGGCCGCGACAATAAGCTGCAGTATCCGTTCCAGACCTCCTGGGGCGCCAGCTCCCGTTTGATCGGCGCGGTCATCATGACCCACTCCGATAATAACGGCCTGGTGCTGCCGCCTGCCATCGCCCCCATTCAGGTAGTGGTGCTGCCGATCGCACAGCATAAGCCCGGCGTACCGGAGGCGGCTGCCGCGCTGCGTGACCGTCTGACGGCCGCCGGTCTGCGGGTGAAGATGGACGACAGCGACCAGTCTGCCGGCTGGAAGTTTGCCCAGTACGAGATGAAGGGCGTGCCGCTGCGTGTGGAGATCGGCCCGAAGGACATGGAGAAGGAGCAGTGCTGTATCGCCCGCCGCGATACCGGCGAGAAGACCTTTGTGCCTCTTAATGAGCTGGAGACCAAGGTGGCTGAGCTGCTGCAGGATGTCCACGACAACCTGTACCGCATGGCGGAAAAGAATCTGGAGGACAACAGCTTTGACATGACCTCCTGGGAGGAAGTCAAGGCCATGGCGCAGGGCAAGGGCGGCTTCGCCCGTACCAAGTGGTGCGGCAGTCAGGAATGCGAGCTGGCCATGAAGGAAAAGGCCGGCGTCAGCAGCCGCTGCATGCCGCTGGAGCAGTCCGGCACCACCGGCAAGTGCGTGGTGTGCGGCAAGGACTGCACCACCGACATCTACTGGGGCGTGGCCTACTGATACAAATAACAAATGGTGCGGAGAATCTCCGCACCATTGCTCTATCTATTTATTTTGTCAGCGTCCGGGCAAGTGCGGCGTTCTCCACCGTCACCTCCAAAACCGGGGTACTCCGGGAGCACAGCAGATAGCTCTGGGGTGCGTTGGGGTCCTTCTTCAAAAACACATAGTAGTCCGTGTCGGCCTTCAGCCCCGGCGGCAGCAGCATATCGGCGGACACGGTGTTCTCTCCGCCCTTGCAGTACTGCACCACGCTGGTGCTGTATGCCGAAACATAGGGATTGAAGTTGTTTTCGCTGCTTACCCGAATGATAGCCACGGTGTCCGCATCGGCGGCAATGTCCGCCGGATCGGTTTTCTGTGAGAGAGCCAAGGGTAAGGGCGCTTTTTCTCTCACGACCCCGTTTTTCTGCATCGTCAGGATAAATTCCCCGGCATTCGACGCAGACAGAAGCGCGCCGTCGCTTGTTTCGGGCGCTGCCGATGCGTCAAAGTAGAAATCCCGGGAAACAAGGCTGTAAATCGTGTGAGGATACAGGGCGTCGTCGCCGCGGTTGAGGAACAAATAGTAGGAATGTCCCGTTTGATACGGGCTGTTGGAAATTCTTATAAAAAATAGAAAATCCCCCTTGACAACAAGGGGGATTTCTTTTATACTGTGAGGGTACGCGCGAATTGGGTGCTGCACACCCGGAAGCGTTTACAAATGCGATGAACCGGGAGATTGCTCGACTTTCGAGGTAACTTCCGGGGAGTATGTCCGATAATCGGGCGGCTGAGAGATTCTGTTACGTCAGCGTAGATCGCTGCGCCAGAAGCGCACCGGCCAATCTGTGCCGGTGTTTCTTATGAGCCGGAATGATACGCACGGAACAGCGTATAAAGAATTTCTCGCCGTACGGAAGTTGGTCAAGCAAAACAAACCGTACGAAAATGGAGGAACAAACCAAATGGCAAAAGAAATGATTCGCATTCGCCTGAAGGCCTATGACCACCAGGTCATCGACCAAAGCGCAGAGAAGATTGTTGAGACCGCCAAGCGCACCGGCGCTACCGTGTCCGGCCCCATCCCTCTGCCCACCAAGAAGGAGATCGTCACCATCCTGCGTGCCACCCACAAGTATAAGGACAGCCGTGAGCAGTTCGAGCGCCGCACGCACAAGAGACTGATCGACATCACCAATTCCACGCCCAAGACCGTTGAGGCACTGATGTCTCTGGATCTGCCCGCCGGTGTGGAAATTGAGATCAAGCTGTAATTGATACATTATTTAATTACAGGATCTCGCAACGCGTCCCTGCCGCCGCGGTGGCGGCAAAAACAAAATTGCTTGCAACCCAATGCCCGCTGACTTGCGTAAGGCGGGCGGGTTACGTCGGCAGACCAATAACCTTTAAGGAGGATCATACATGAAAGCAATCATCGGCAAGAAAGTTGGCATGTCTCAGATCTTCGACGAAAACGGCAAGGTCATTCCCGTAACCGTTATTGAAGCGGGTCCCTGCGTCGTCGTGCAGAAGAAGACTTCCGAAAAGGAAGGCTATGAGGCTGTGCAGCTGGGCTTTGAGGACATTGCGGAGCGCAAGCTGTCCAAGCCCGAAATGGGCCACCTGAACAAGGCCGGCGTGGCCCCCAAGAAGTACCTGCGTGAGTTCAACCTGGAGAATGCTGCCGAGCTGAACATCGGCGACATCATCAAGGCTGACACCTTCGCTGAGGGTGACTTCGTTGACGTGACCGGCACCAGCAAGGGTCACGGTTATCAGGGCGTTATCAAGCGCCACGGCGCACAGCGCACCCCCATGAGCCACGGCGGCGGCCCGGTCCATCGCCATGCCGGTTCCATGGGCTCCACCACTGACCCCTCCCGTATCTTCAAGGGCAAGATCGGCGCCGGTCAGATGGGCTGCGACACCGTCACGATCCAGAACCTGGACATCGTTAAGGTCGATCCCGAGCTGAACCTGATCGCTGTTCGCGGCGCGATCCCCGGCCCCAAGGGCGGCTTGGTTACCATCAAGTCCACCGTTAAGGTCCACCGCGTCAAGAATGTCGAGTCCGGCATCAGCAACAACCCGCAGAAGGCTTCCGGCCGTAATCCCCAGAAGGCATCTGCGCGTACTAAGTAAGGAAAGGAGTGCTTAAGTAAATGTCTACTATCAAAGTTTTGAACATGGCCGGCGCTGAGGTCGGTACTGTTGAACTGAATGACAGCATCTTCGGCATTGAGCCCAACGGCGCCGTCGTTCACGAAGTGGTGAAGAACCACCTGGCAAATTGCAGACAGGGCACTCAGAGCGCTCTGACCCGCGGCGAGGTTTCCGGCGGCGGCAGGAAGCCTTGGCGTCAGAAGGGTACCGGTCACGCCCGCCAGGGCAGCACCCGTGCTCCCCAGTGGACCCACGGCGGCGTGGTGTTCGCTCCCAAGCCCCGCAGCTACTCTTACGTTCTGAACAAGAAGGTCAAGAGACTGGCTATGAAGTCTGCCCTGTCCGCTAAGGCTGCTGCAGGCGAAATCATTGTTGTCGATTCTATTAAGATGGACAGCATCAAGACCAAGGACTTCCGCGCTTTCCTGACCGCCGTTAAGGCTGACGGCAAGTCTCTGGTGGTTACCCCCGCCAAGAACGAGACCGTCATCAAGAGCGCTCGCAACATCCCCGGTGTTGAGACCACCATGGCGAACCTGCTGAATGTGTATGACATTCTCAACGCCAGGAATCTGGTCATCGACAAGGAAGCCCTCGCAGTAATCGAGGAGGTGTTCGCATAATGGCTAACGTATACGACATCATTATCCGTCCCATCATCACCGAGCGCTCCATGGCTGCCACTGGCGAGAAGAAGTACGTCTTCGAAGTGGCTCCCACCGCCGGTAAGATTGAGATCAAGAACGCCGTTGAAGCGATCTTCGGCGTAAAAGTCGCTAAGGTCAACACCATCAACTATGACGGCAAGGCCAAGCGCATGGGCGCTGCCCGTCCCGGCAAGCGCAAGAGCTGGAAAAAGGCTTATGTCCAGCTGACCCAGGATTCCAAGACCATCGAGTTCTTCGAGGGTATGGTGTAATAAAGGAAGGAGTGTAAAGAATGTCTATTAAAACTTTTAAGCCGACCACCCCTTCCCGCAGACACATGACTGTCAACGGCTTCGACGGCATTGACAAGCACGCCAAGCCCGAGGCAAGCCTGACTGAGGTTCTGAAGAAGAACGCTGGTCGCAACAGCTACGGTCGCATCACCGTCCGCCATCGCGGCGGCGGCGAAAAGCGCAAGTACCGCATCATCGACTTCAAGCGCGACAAGATGGACGTGGAAGCCACTGTCCTCCGCCTGGAGTACGATCCCAACCGCAGCGCCAACATTGCGCTGGTGCAGTATGAAGACGGCGAGAAGCGTTACATCATCGCTCCCGTTGGCCTGAAGGCCGGCGACAAGGTGATCTCCTCCGCTGCTGCCGACATCAAGCCCGGCAACTGCCTGCCCATCGCCAACATTCCCGTTGGTACCGTGATTCACAACATCGAGATGCACCCCGGCAAGGGCGCTCAGCTTGTCCGCAGCGCCGGCGCCTACGCGCAGTTGATGGCAAAGGAAGGCGACAACGCCCAGATCCGTATGCCCTCCGGCGAGGTTCGCATCATCCGCACCAATTGCATGGCCTGCATCGGTCAGGTGGGCAATCTGGAGCACGAGAACGTGCAGATCGGTAAGGCCGGTCGTAAGCGTCACATGGGTTGGCGTCCCACCGTTCGCGGCAGCGTCATGAACCCCTGCGATCACCCCCACGGCGGTGGTGAAGGCAAGTCCCCCGTGGGCCGTCCCGGTCCTGTTACGCCTTGGGGCAAGCCTGCTCTGGGTTACAAGACCCGCAAGACCAAGAATCCGACCGACAAGTTCATTGTCAAGCGTCGCAATGTGAAGTAAAGGAGGCAAGTTAATATGAGCAGATCTGTCAAAAAAGGCCCGTATGTTGCCCCTGAGCTGCTGAAGCGGGTTGAAGAAATGAATGCAAAGGGCGAGAAGAACGTGCTGAAGACCTGGAGCCGCAGCTCCACCATCTTCCCCGCCTTCGTCGGCCACACCATCGCAGTACACGACGGCCGCCGTCATGTGCCTGTCTACGTGCAGGAGGACATGGTCGGTCACAAGCTGGGTGAATTTGCACCCACTCGTACCTTCCGCGGCCACGCGAAGTCTAAGTAAGGAGGATGCAGAACATGGAAGCAAAAGCTTATTTGAGATACGTCCGCATCTCTCCCCGCAAGATCCAGATCGTTTGCGACCTGATCCGCGGTAAAGATGCTCAGACCGCTATGGCGATCCTGATGCAGACCCCCAAGGCTGCCTCTGAGCCCCTGATGAAGCTCCTCAAGAGCGCTTGCGCGAATGCGGAGAACAACTTCAGCATGGACCCCGAGAAGCTGGTGGTCACACAGGTGTTCGCCACCCCCGGCCCCATTTTGAAGCGCATGATGCCTCGCGCACGGGGCCGTGCTTATCGCATTAACAAGAGAACCTCTCACGTGACGCTGGCCGTCGCTGAGAGAGACTAAAGGGAGGAGACAGTTTTATGGGACAGAAAGTTAATCCCCACGGCATGCGCGTGGGCGTCATCAAAGACTGGGATTCCCGTTGGTATGCCAGCAATGAAAAGGTCGGCGATCTGCTGGTCGAGGACCACAAGATCCGCGTTTACCTGAAGAAGCTCCTCTTTGCCGCGGGCGTTTCCAAGATCGAAATCGAGCGCAGCAACGAGGTCGTCACCATCTATCTGCATGTGGCACGTCCCGGCGTCGTGATCGGCAAGGGCGGCACGCAGATCGAGGAGTATCGCAAGAGCGTTGAGAAGCTGATCGGCAAGACCGTGAAGCTGAACATTGTCGAGGTCCGCAACCCCGATATGGACGCTCAGTTGGTGGCAGAGAACATCGCCGCTCAGTTGGAGAAGCGTATTTCTCACCGCCGCGCCATGAAGAATGCCATGGGCCGCGCCATGCGCGCCGGTGCCAAGGGTATCAAGTGCAACTGCAGCGGTCGTCTGGGCGGTCGTGAAATCGCCGGCAGCGAGCACTACCATGAGGGTACCATTCCTCTGCAGACCCTGCGTGCCGACATCGATTACGGCTTCGCTGAGGCTGCTACCACCTTCGGCCGCATCGGCGTGAAGGTATGGATCTACAAGGGCGAGATCCTGAGCCAGGCGCTGCGCACCACCCCGCGCACGCTGGACACCAGCAAGCCCTATCAGGAGCGCCGTGAGCGCCGCGGCCGCCGTGACGGCGATCGCCGTGGCGGTTTCCGCCGCGATGGCCAGAACGGCTTCAACCGTGACCGCGCTCCCCGCCAGGGCGGTTATCGCAAGAGCGCAGAAAAGAAAGAAGGAGGCGCACAGTAATGCTTCTGCCTAAGAGAGTTAAGTACCGCAGAGTACACCGTGGCCGCCTGACCGGTAAGGCCATGAGAGGCAATAAGATCACCTACGGTGAATTTGGCCTCGTCGCGCTGGAACCCTCTTGGATTACCAGCAATCAGATTGAAGCAGCCCGTATCGCCATGACCCGTTATACCAAGCGTGGCGGTCAGGTCTGGATCAAGATCTTCCCCGATAAGCCCATCACCGAGAAGCCCGCTGAGACCCGTATGGGTTCCGGTAAAGGTTCTCCCGAGTATTGGGTAGCAGTTGTTAAGCCCGGCCGTGTCATGTTTGAGATTGCCGGTGTTTCCGAAGAGGTCGCCCGCGAGGCTCTGCGTCTGGCCAGCCACAAGCTGCCCATCAAGACCAAGATCGTCAAGCGCGAGGATCTCGCAGCCCAGGAAGTAGGTGAATGAGATGAAGGCTACTGAAGTACGTGCAATGAGCGTTGAGCAGCTCAATGAAAAGCTCGACTCCCTGAAGAAGGATCTGTTCTTCCTGCGTATGCAGCACGCAACCAACCAGCTGGACAATCCTCTCAAGATCGCTGAAACCAAGCGCGATATTGCCCGCGTTAAGACCGTTATCCGTGAAAAGGAGGAGAAGTAAGATGGAAGAGAAGAGAATTTCCTCCCGCAAGACCAGAGTTGGTAAGGTCGTGTCCGACAAGATGGATAAGACCGTGGTCGTTGCTATCGAAGACCGTGTCGCTCATCCTCTGTACAAGAAGATCGTCGGCCGGACCTACAAGCTGAAGGCCCACGACGAAGAGAATACCTGCGGCGTAGGTGATATTGTAAAGGTGATGGAGACCCGCCCCCTGTCCAAGGATAAGCGTTGGCGCGTGGTTGAGATCATCGAGAAGGCGAAGTAAGGAGGTAGCCGTAGTATGATTCAGCAAGAGTCTTATCTGAAGGTTGCCGATAATACCGGCGCCAAGGAAATCAAGTGCATCCGTGTTCTGGGCGGCTCCAAGGTGAAGTACGGCAACATCGGTGATGTGATCGTCGCTTCCGTCCGTAAGAGCACTCCCGGTGGTCAGGTCAAGAAGGGCGAGGTCGTCAAGGCCGTTATCGTCCGCAGCGCCAAGGGCATCCGCCGTGCTGACGGTACCTATGTCCGTTTCGACGACAACGCTGCTGTTCTGATCAAGGACGACAAGAACCCCAGAGGTACCCGTATCTTTGGGCCCGTTGCCCGTGAGCTGCGCGACAAGGATTACATGAAGATCCTGTCCCTCGCTCCCGAAGTTATTTAAGGAGGGGCCTGAGAATGAATAATCTGAAGATTAAGAAGAACGACACCGTGGTCGTTCTGTCCGGCAAGGACAAGGGCAAGCAGGGTAAGGTGCTCGGCACCGTTCCCAGCGAAGCCAAGGTTGTGGTTGAGGGCATCAACATGGTGACCTGCCACATCAAGCCCCGCAAGCAGGGCGAAGAGGGCGGCATCGTCAAGCGCGAGGCTGCGATCTACGCCAGCAAGGTGCAGGTTGTCTGCCCCAAGTGCGACAAGGGCACCCGCGTGGCTTATAAGATTGTTGACGGCAAGAAGATCCGCATCTGCAAGAAGTGCGGCGCCGAGCTGTAAGAAAGGAGAGTAGAAAATGGCTAGACTGAAAGTTAAGTACACTGAAGAAGTGGCTCCTGCTCTCTTTAAGAAGTTCGGTTACAAGAGCACCATGCAGATCCCCAAGATCGACAAGGTCGTGGTGAATGTGGGCTGCGGCGAGGCCAAGGAGAACCCCAAGGTCCTGGAGGCTGTTGCCAAGGATCTGGGCGCGATTACCGGCCAGAAGGCTGTGATCACCATTGCGAAGAAGTCCGTTGCAAACTTCAAGCTGCGTGAAGGCATGCCCGTCGGCGCGAAGGTAACGCTGCGCGGCGAGAAGATGTGGGAGTTCCTGGATCGTCTGTTCAACGTGGCGCTGCCCCGTGTCCGCGACTTCCGCGGCATCAGCGCCAATGCTTTTGACGGCCGCGGCAACTATGCCCTGGGCATCAAGGAGCAGCTGATCTTCCCCGAGATCGAGTACGATAAGATCGACAAGATCCGCGGCATGGACATCGTCATCTGCACCACCGCTCAGACCGATGAAGAAGCACGCGAGCTGCTGACCCTGGTCGGCGCTCCCTTTGAACGCTGATTAGGAGGAATAACATCATGGCAAAAACGTCTATGAAGCTGAAGCAGCAGGCTCCGGCAAAGTTCTCCACCCGTAAGTATAACCGCTGCAAGATCTGCGGCCGTCCTCACGCTTACCTGCGTGACTACGGTGTCTGCCGTATCTGCTTCCGCACGCTGGCTTACAAGGGCGAGATTCCCGGTGTCCGCAAGGCTTCCTGGTAAAAAAGCACAACCGTATCAAAGAGGCAAAGCCTCTTGATATAAAAGGATGGCGAAAGGTCACTGGTAATTAAACACCGTATCAACGGACGGTGGACTAAATTTCCAGTGATACCTCGCTGCCTGAACAGACCTTTCGTCTGTAACTCTAAATTAGGAGGAAAAACATTATGCACATCACTGACCCTGTTGCTGATATGCTCACCCGTATCCGCAACGCAAACAATGCAAAGCATGAGACCGTTGACGTTCCCGCTTCCAACATGAAGAAGAGCATTGCTCAGATCCTGCTGGACGAGGGCTACATCAAGGCCTTCCAGATCGTGGACGACGGTACCCAGGGCATCATCCGCATCACCCTGAAGTACAACGCCGGCAAGGAGAAGGTGATCTCCGGCCTGCGCCGTGTGTCCAAGCCCGGCCTGCGCGTATACGTAGGCGCCGATGAGCTGCCCAAGGTTCTGCGCGGCCTCGGTATCGCAATCGTTTCCACTTCCAAGGGCGTCATGACCGACAAGGCTGCTCGCGCGGCCCATGTTGGCGGCGAAGTCCTGGCATTTATTTGGTAAGGAGGTATTTGAACAATGTCAAGAATTGGTAGAATGCCCATTACCGTCCCTGCAGGCGTGGAAGTAACCATCGCCGAGGGCAACGTTGTCACCGTAAAGGGCAGCAAGGGCACCCTGACGCAGGCCCTGTGCCCCGAGATGATCCTGGAGCAGGAAGGCAACGTCATCACTGTTAAGCGTCCCTCCGACGACAAGGCGCATTGCGCGCTGCACGGCATGACCCGTGCCCTGCTGAACAACATGGTCGTCGGCGTCAGCGAAGGCTTCAAGAAGGAGCTGGAGATCAACGGTGTCGGTTACCGTGCCGCGAAGGAAGGTAACAAGCTGGTCATGAACCTGGGCTACTCCCATCAGGTAGTTGTCGAGGAGATCGACGGCATCACCATCGATGTCCCCGCTCAGAACAAGATCGTGATTTCCGGTGCCGATAAGCAGAAGGTGGGCCAGTTTGCGGCAGAAGTCCGCGAGAAGCGTCCTCCCGAACCTTACAAGGGCAAGGGTATCAAGTATGTTGATGAAGTCATCCGCCGCAAGGTTGGTAAGACTGGCGCTAAGAAGTAAGGAGGTGTGCCGTAAATGATTAAAAGACCCAATACAAACGCGCAGCGTTTGAAGCGTCATAAGAGAGTTCGCTCCAAGGTGTTCGGCACTACCGAGCGTCCCCGTCTGAATGTCTTCCGCAGCGAGAAGAACATCTATGCACAGGTCATCGACGATGTGGCCGGCAACACGCTGGTTTCCGCTTCCTCTCTGGATAAGGAAATTGAAGGCAACGGCGGCAACAAGGCTGCTGCCCGCGCTGTGGGCAAGCTGGTGGCCGAGCGCTGCAAGGCCAAGGGTATCGATACCGTGGTGTTTGACCGCGGCGGTTATCTGTATCACGGCCGTGTTGCCGAGCTGGCCGAAGGCGCCCGCGAGGGCGGCCTGGAATTCTAAGAGAGGAGGATAACTGACAATGGCAAGATTTGAAAGAGAACAAAGCGAATATATCGAAAGAGTCGTAGCTACCAACCGTGTATCCAAGACGGTCAAGGGCGGTCGTGTCATGAAGTTCTCCGCTCTGATGGTCGTCGGCGACGGCAAGGGCAAGGTCGGCTTCGGCCTGGGCAAGGCCGCCGAAGTGCCCGAGGCAATCCGCAAGGGCATTGAGGACGCCAAGAAGAACATGATTAACGTTTCCCTGTCCGGCAGCACCATTCCTCACGAGATCATCGGTGAGGCCGGCGCAGGCCGCGTGCTGATGAAGCCCGCAGCTCCCGGTACCGGCGTGATCGCCGGCGGTCCTGTGCGTATCATCTGCGAGGCAGCCGGTATCAAGGATATTCGTACCAAGTGCCTGCGCTCCAATACGGCAGTGAATGTCGTGGCCGCTACCTTCGAGGGCCTAAAGGCTCTGCGTACACCGGAAGAGGTCGCTCGTATCCGCGGCAAGAGCGTGGACGAGATCGTAGGCTAAGGAGGGCGTGAAACATGGCTAATCTGAACATCAAGCTCGTCAAGAGCCTTAACGGCAGACTGGAAAAGCACATCGCCACTGCCAACTCTCTGGGCCTGCGTAAGATCGGTGACACCACCGTACAGCCCGACAATGCACAGACCAAGTCCAGGTCACCGAAGTAGAATAAGGAGGTGCGAGAGAATGAAACTGAATGAACTGTCTCCCGCAGTTGGCTCCACTAAGGAACATCCCCAAGCGTGGTTTCAACAACATTTTTGCAAAGCCCCTGGAAATCATCAACCTGAGCGCCCTCAACAAGTTTGAGGACGGCGAGATCGTCACCGCTGAAGCCCTGCTTGCTAAGGGAATCCTGAGCAAGTGTGAGTACGGCTACAAGGTCCTCGGTAACGGCACCGTTACCAAGAAGGTGACCGTGCAGGCCGCTGCTTTCTCCCAGGCTGCTAAGGAAGCGATCGAAGCAGCCGGTGGAAAGGCAGAGGTGATGTAAGGTGATTCAAACAATCCGCAAAGCCTGGGGTATTCCCGAACTTCGCAAAAAGATTATTTTCACCGCACTTATTCTGCTGATTTTCCGTATCGGCAACGCCATCCCCGTTCCCTATGTGGATACCGGTTTGATGGAAAACTATATCAATCAGATGAGCACTACCATTCTGGGCCTGTACAATGTCATGTCCGGTGGTGCATTTGCTGAAGCAACGATTTTTGCTCTGGGCGTACAGCCCTACATCAACAGCTCGATCATTATTCAGTTGTTGACCATCGCCATTCCCGCGCTGAGCCGTCTGGCCCGTGAGGGCGGCGAAGAGGGCAAGAAGAAGATCCAGTCCATTACCCGCTATGCCACCATTGCCATCGCTATCCTGCAGGGCTGGGGCTACTACATGCTGATGAGCCGTTATGGCATCCTGAGAGAAACCCATGTTTGGGCAGCTCTGGTCATTATCGTGTCCTTCATCGCAGGCTCCGCTTTCGTGATGTGGATGGGCGAGCAGATCACCGAGTTCGGTATCGGCAACGGCATCTCCATCATCCTGTTTGCAGGTATCCTCAGCCGCGTGCCCAACATGGTTTCCTCCATGGTGTCCGGCATTACGGCAGGCACTCTGAAGTGGTGGATGGCGCTGCTGGTGGTTGTCGGTATCCTGCTGCTGGTTGTGCTGATCACCTGGGTCAACGGTGCTGAACGCCGTATCCCCGTGCAGTATGCCAAGCGCCAGGTGGGCCGTAAGATGTACGGCGGCCAGGCATCTACCCTTCCCATGAAGGTCAATATGTCCGGCGTGCTGCCCATCATCTTCGCCCAGTCCATTGCCATGATTATTCCCACGGTGGCGGCATTCCTGCCCGCTCCCAAGGAAGGCAGCTTTGGCTACTGGCTGGTCAACGCCGTGGACAGCAAGTCCGTGATCTATATGATCGTCTACTTCCTGCTGATTATTGCATTCAGCTACTTCTACGCATCCATTCAGTTCAACCCCGTTGAGATCTCCAACAATCTGAAGAAGAACGGCGGCTTTATTCCCGGCTTCCGTCCCGGCAAGCCCACCGCTGACTTCATCCGCAAGGTTCTCAATAAGGTGACAATGTTTGGTGCGATCTATCTGGGCATCGTTGCGATCCTGCCTCTGATAATCGGTAAGATCGTTGACCAGGCCGCTCTGTCCATCGGCGGTACTTCCGTCATCATCGTTGTCGGTGTTGCACTGGAAACCGTCCAGGCTTTGGAATCCCAAATGCTGATGCGTCAGTATAGGGGCTTCCTGGAATAAGAGGTAATTGATTATGAAACTGATCCTTTTAGGTGCTCCGGGTGCAGGTAAAGGCACCCAGGCAGAGATTCTCAAGAAAAAGCTGGCAATCCCCACCATTTCCACCGGCAACATTCTGCGTGCCGCTGTGAAAAACGGTACGCCCACCGGCCTGAAGGCCAAGGAGTATATGGACGCCGGCAAACTGGTACCCGATGAAGTGATCATCGGCATCATCAATGAGCGACTGCAGGAGGCCGATTGCGCCAATGGTTATATCCTCGACGGCGTGCCCCGCACGATTGCTCAGGCTGAAGCCATGGAACGGGCAGGTATTAGTTTCGACGCTGTGGTGGCCATTGAAGTGCCCGATGAGAAGATCATCAACCGCATGGGCGGCCGCCGCGTTTGCGAGGCTTGCGGCGCAAGCTATCACATTGTCAATATTCCCCCCAAGGTAGAGGGTGTGTGCGATGTGTGCGGCGGCAAGCTGGTGCAGCGCAAGGATGATAACCCCGAAACGGTGAAGAACCGTTTGGCGGAATATCATACAACCACAGAGCCCCTCAAGGGTTTTTACGAGGCCCGCGGGATTCTGAAAACTGTGGAGGATCAGCCTTCTGTGGAGGCGACCACACAGGCGATCCTGGCGGTCTTGGGGAGATAACAAATGATCACCCTCAAGTCGAGCCACGAGATCGAACTGATGCGTCGGGCGGGAAAAATTACCGCGGCTGCCCGTGCGTTGGCACGGGATATGGTAAAACCCGGCGTAACAACCCAACAAATTGACAAAGCAGTGTTTCAGTTTATCAAATCGCAGGGTGCGACTCCGTCTTTTCTGCACTACAACGGCTACCCGGCCAGCGTATGTGTCAGCGTGAACGATGAGATCATCCACGGCATTCCCGGCAAACGGGTGCTGCAGGAGGGCGACATTGTCAGCGTGGATGTGGGCGCCTATATCGGGGGGTTCCACGGCGACTGCGCCGGAACCTATCCTTGCGGCCGGGTATCTGAGGAAGCCATGCGCCTCATTCGTGTGACGCAGGAGAGCTTCTTTGAAGGCATCAGGTATGCCCGTGAGGGCTGCCGCCTGTCGGATATTTCCGCCGCTGTGCAGAAGTATGTGGAGGCAAACGGCTTCAGCGTGGTGCGCGAGTATGTCGGTCACGGCATCGGACGCAATATGCATGAATCGCCTGAGGTTCCCAACTACGGCAAACCCGGCCACGGTCCGCGCCTGCTGCGGGGTATGACCATTGCCGTGGAACCCATGGTGAACGCCGGCAGTGCCGCCATCCGTCAGATGCCGGATGGCTGGACGGTGAAAACCGCCGACGGGAAGTATGCCGCCCACTATGAAAACACCGTATTGATTACCGCCGGAGAGCCGGAGCTTCTGACGGTTGCCGAGGGGTCGTTGGTGTAGCGTATGAACATTGCTGAATCGAACATCGTAAAAGCTACCGCCGGCAGGGATGCAGGGAAATTCTTCTTCGTTCTTGCAGTGCAAGGAGATTTCCTCCTGCTGGCTGACGGCAAACACAGACGCGTGGAAAATCCGAAACGCAAACGGCAAAAGCACGTAGCGCTGGTCGGTGAGAGCCACAGTCTGGTTGCCGAGAAGATCAGAAGCGGCGAAAAAATCACAAATAGTGAGCTTCGTAAAGCCATAGCCGCGATCAGCGGCGGTAATCAAGACCAGGAGGGATAACAACTTGGCAAAATCCGATATGATCGAAGTCGAGGGCGTAGTGGTCGAATCCCTGCCCAACACCACATTCCAAGTCGACATTGGAAATGGACACACCATATTAGCGCATATTTCCGGAAAGCTCAGAATGAATTTCATCAGGATTCTGCCCGGCGACAAGGTGACGGTGGAAATGTCCCCTTATGATCTGACCCGTGGCCGGATTACCTGGCGTAGTAAGTAGGAGGTTTAAAACAATGAAAGTAAGACCGTCCGTGAAGCCCATGTGCGAGAAGTGCAAGGTGATTCGTCGCAAAGGCCGTGTTATGGTCATTTGCGAGAATCCCAAGCATAAGCAGAGACAGGGCTAAGAAGAAAGTGGAGGTGCTTTAAAGTATGGCACGTATTGCCGGTATTGACCTGCCCAAGGATAAGCGAATCGAAATCGGTTTGACTTATATCTATGGTATTGGAAGAAAGAGTGCTCAGGACATCCTGGCACAGACAGGCATCAACCCCGACACACGCGTAAAGGATCTGACCGAGGCTGAGGAAGCCAAACTGCGTGAGGCAATTGATCAGAACTATGTCGTCGAGGGTGATCTGCGTCGTCAAGTGGCGCTTGACATCAAGCGTCTGACTGAAATCGGCTGCTATCGCGGCATGCGCCACCGTCGTGGCCTGCCCGTTCGCGGTCAGCGCAGCAAGACCAACGCACGTACCCGCAAGGGTCCCAAGAAGACCATTGCTAACAAGAAGAAGTAAGGAGGGGAGAAGAATATGGCTAACGTAAAGAACGGCAAGAAGGTTATCCGCCGCCGTCGCGAAAAGAAGAACATCGAAAAGGGTCAGGTCCATATCCGTTCTTCCTTCAATAACACCATGGTAACCGTCACCGACAGCCAGGGCAACGCACTGTCCTGGGCCTCCTCCGGTGGTCTGGGTTTCCGTGGCAGCAAGAAGTCTACTCCCTTCGCCGCCCAGAGCGCAGCAGAAACGGCTGCCAAGGCCGCTATGGAGCATGGCCTGAAGACCGTGGAGGTCTTCGTAAAGGGCCCCGGTCAGGGTCGTGAAGCAGCGATCCGCGCCCTGCAGGCTGTTGGTCTGGAAGTAACGATGATCAAGGACGTCACCCCCATTCCTCACAATGGCTGCCGTCCCCCCAAGCGTCGTCGTGTGTAATCGGAACAAGGAGGATAAGTAGATTATGGCTAAGAATATGCAGCCTATCGCTAAGCGCTGCAAGGCGCTGGGCATTTCTCCTACCGTCATGGGTTACTCCAAGAAGGAGACCAAGCGCAACCCCGGCGGCCAGATGAGAAAGAAAAAGAGCGAGTACGCCATTCAGTTAAATGAAAAGCAGAAGGTTAAGTTCGTGTATGGTATTCTGGAGAAGCAGTTCCATATGTACTATGAGAAGGCTTCCGCCATGCCCGGCAAGACCGGTGAGAACCTGCTGACGCTGGTGGAGCGCCGTCTGGACAATGTTGTGTACCGTCTGGGCTTCGCCATGACCCGCCGTGAGGCCCGTCAGTTGGTCAACCACGCTCACTTCACCGTCAACGGCCAGAAGGTGAACATCCCCTCCTATCTGGTCCGCGTCGGCGATGTGATCGAGGTCAAGGAAGGCAGCCGCAGCGCCGCTTGCTTCAAGCGTCTGACGGCTGAGGATGCTCCCATGGTCAACGTTCCCCAGTGGCTGGAGCGCGACAAGAACGCCCTGAAGGGCACTGTCGCCAAGATGCCCGCCCGTGAGGACATTGATATGCCCATCGAAGAGCACCTCATCGTCGAGTTGTACTCCAAGTAATAGGGTTGGAACCCTCACAAAGCGAATGAATCACAGAAAGCGCAAGTTTGTTTGCGCTGCAACGAGAATGAAGGAGGGTACTGCATGATTGAAATTGAGAAGCCCCAGATCGAGTGTATCGAAACGCCCGGTGATGCTTCCTATGGTAAATATGTGATCGAACCCCTGGAGCGCGGTTACGGAACGACCTTGGGCAATGCACTGCGTCGCATTATGCTCTCGTCCCTGCCCGGTACGGCGGCCACCAGCATCAAGATTGCCGGTGTCCAGCACGAGTTTTCCACCGTTCCCGGTGTGAAGGAGGACGTGACCGAGATCGTTCTGAACGTGAAGAGCCTGCTGGCCAAGCTGTATTGCGAAGGTCCCAAGACCGTCTTTATTGAGGCTACCGGTCCTTGCGAAGTGACGGCAGGCGACATTAAGAGCGATGGTGAAGTGGAGATTCTGAATCCCGAACTGCACCTGGCTACACTTGATGTGGGCGCTACGCTGAGCATGGAGATCAGCTTGAGCCATGGCCGCGGCTATGTGTCCGCCGACCGCAACAAGGCGCAAAGCGGCGGTGTGATTGGGCTCATCCATGTTGACTCCATTTATACCCCCGTGTACAAGGTCAATTACACGGTGGAAAATACCCGCGTCGGCAACATGTCTGACTTTGACAAGCTGACGCTGGAGGTCTGGACGGATTCCACCATCACGGCGCGTGATGCCGTGTCCCTGGGTGCCAAGATCCTCTGCGACCACTTTGCCCTGTTCACTGACCTGAGCGACACGCTGGGCGACAAGTCCACCGTGGTGGAGAAGGCCACCGATCAGCGTGACAAGGTGCTGGAGCTGACGATCGAGGAACTGGATCTGTCTGTCCGCAGCTTCAACTGCCTCAAGCGTGCCAATATCAACACCGTCGAGGACTTGATCTCCAAGACCGAAGACGAGATGATGAAGGTGCGCAACCTGGGTCGCAAGTCCCTGGAGGAAGTCATCAACAAGTTGGCAATGATGGGTCTGTCCCTGGCCGACGAAGAAAACAACTAACTGCTTCGCGCTTCGCGCGGAATATCCTTACAAGGAGGAAACTGAAATGCCCGGAACTCGTAAGCTCGGTAAGACTACCGATCAGCGCAAGGCGATGCTCCGTCAGCAGGTCACCGATTTCCTGGATTACGGCCGTATGGAAACCACCATTACCCGTGCCAAGGAGATCAAGCCCCTGGCTGAAAAGATGATTACCCTGGGCAAGAAGGGTGATCTGGCAGCATATCGTCAGGCTCTGAGCTTCATTACCAGAGAAGATGTGGCCAATAAGCTGTTCAAGGAGATTGCTCCTGAATACGCTGAGCGCAACGGCGGCTATACCCGTATCATCCGCACCGGCGTTCGCCGTGGTGATGCTGCGGAAACCGCTATCATCGAACTGGTGAAATAAGAAAACCATTCAATCGGTAAAAACACCCTTTTCTATGGCGCGGCCGTAGAAAAGGGTGTTTTTTTCATCAAAATGCGACAACAATCTGTAATATTGAACGCGGAATATACGATTTGACATCAAAAACGGGCGAAACAACAGGGATTGCTTGTCTTTTGGGAGGGAACATGATAAACTGAGAAAGACGCAACTTGAAGTTGCCTGCAAAAATTTGGTGCTGCAACTTCAAGTTGATAGACGATAACAGGAAATCCGTTAGAATA
The DNA here is from genome assembly GCA_004555205.1 of Clostridiales bacterium. Classification (GTDB taxonomy): domain Bacteria; phylum Bacillota; class Clostridia; order Oscillospirales; family Oscillospiraceae; genus Vescimonas. Next base: position 1,356 of record SFIY01000005.1, on the reverse strand, counting down.
GATTTATATAGAAAAAGGGAGGGAGAAAAATGGCACGCATCAAATGCAAGAATTGCGGTAAGGCGTACCGCTATGAAACGGAAGGCTGCTGTCCGGAGTGCGGCGCCTACAACCGTCCGCCGCGCCATGAAAAGGTCAACGCCGATGGCACCATCTACCATATGAAGGACGCGGATTACCTTGAGAAACGCCATGCGAAAACCCACGGCGGTAAGGTTTGCTTTGAGGAAAAGGAGTGCTACGAAGAGAAAGCGTGCTATGAGGAGCAGGGCTATTACGAGGAGGAAAACCCCACCACAGGGGAGGCTGTATTCACCGCGCCCACGCTGAACCGGATCCGGCAGCAGCGTAAGCCGACAAAAGTGCTGATTCCGGTTATTATAGTGAGTATTGTCATTTTAGTGATGAGTCTTGCGAATGTACTTCAGTCATGCAGTTACGAAGTCAGCTATGTGGATGAGAACATAGACCCCACCTTGGTGCAGTATACGGTTTTGGACGGCACCGCTACCGCTTATATGCAAAATGCCTACGATGTGGAGTACAGCACACTTTGGTATGTGGATACGGAGGGATACCTCTCGTCTGCAGACAGTGAAAACATAGTGTGCAAGGATGGCCTGTGCACAGTGGAGTTTTCGGTGGGCGAGGATTATCAAACGGCAGATTCGATTGAAATATACTGCAATGGCGATTGGGTCAATATGATGGTTGATCCCATCGCTACGGTCGAGTGGGAATAAAGGAATCACTTCGGGGGCTTTGAGGTCACTTTAGTCGTATTCACACAGCCAACGGCGGCAGGGAGAAATCTCTGCCGCTGATTTTTTTGCAAAAAAAATAGATTTGTGTGTCACCTTTTACATCACCCGTGCATCTATATATCAGAACAGCAAAACGGTGGTGTGGTTATGGTATTCAGCAGCTTACAATTTATATTCATATTTATGCCGATATTCTTCGGATGTTACTATATTGTACCTAATAAAATAAAGAATTTTGTATTGCTTATAGGCAGTTTATGTTTTTACTTTGTAGGCACAATCCATAACCCCGAACATTTTATATTGTTTATACTCAGCATTGTTGCGGATTTTGCGATTGGTATATGGATTGAAAAATTTCCTGCACGCAAGAAGGTATTATTAGCCACAGGCATAATTTTTCATTTAATCAATTTTGCTGTATTTAAGTATTCCGGTTTTGTAATAAATGAAATGGGCAGATTAAATCCGAGCTTTCATTTTACGGCAGATATTGTATTGCCTATCGGCATTTCTTTTTACACCTTTCAAGGAATTTCATACATTGTTGACGTTTACAGAGGAAATGCAAAAGCAGAAAGAAGTTTGCTTA
>SFIY01000020.1 GCA_004555205.1 Clostridiales bacterium | reverse complement strand
CTCTTCCATAGCCAGCTTTGCGGAAATTTCAGAATTGATCTTGCTGCGAATCGTGGTATCGGCGCAGATCTTGCCGTTCTCGTCCAGAATCACTGCCTTTGTGTAGGTGGAACCTACGTCGCAGCCGCCAAAATATTTCATTATTGTATATCCTCTCTATCAGTCTTTATAATCGTAGTGGGGCTTATCCATATCATAAGTCATTTTCAGCGGATCCCTGCGCTCCATCCTGTCGTAGTGCTTGTTCAGGAAGGGCTCCACACCGTAGAACAGTGCCTTGCCGTCCAGATCGAAGAAGAACACGGCAAACAAAGCGGCATAAATGCCAAGGCCGATCAGCAGCACCTTGGATAAAATCTTCAAAACTCTCTTCATGGTTCTCTCCTCCTCTTACCAGCTCTGGGAGTCATCGAACTCCAGCAAAGACGGGTCGATCGGCTCTTCATGCATGACGGTGGTCATGTAGTCGTTGATGATGGTACGGATCTCGCTGCGGGACACGGTACGCTTATCAGGCAGCGCGTGAGGCATCCAGATGGCATGGATATTGCGGGCACGGAATTCGTCTTCAAACAGACCGTGAACACCCTGCATACCCTTGCACTGCAATTGGTCGTACATCATGACCATATCGCAGTGGAACTTTTCCATGTACTCCCACAGCTCGAAAATGTGGTGCATACCACCGACAGCCATACGGCGCATGGGTGCCCACTCATGGTAGCGCGCCATATCCATCAGCATGTCTTCCTCGTTATCGGTGCGGATGGTCATGTTGAACATCAGAGAGTCCATATTAATCACGGTATTCAGACCCCAGCAATTGTAAGCCCAGGTACACCAGTTGGAGAAATACAGGGGTGCGCAGGACCAGGCGATGACACGGTGGCGGGTCAGCGGGAAGTTGTTGATCTTCTGCTCCACACACTTTTCCATGATCTTGCGGACCTTCTTATCCGTCTTGTGCCACATATGATTGTCGCCGTACTGGGACTGATAGATGCGGTACAGCGCCTGTGCCACGCCGTTGATGGGATAATAACTGGTATTGGCAGCCACATCCCACTTCTCCCACTCGAAGCGCGTCAGCTCGTTCTGGCTCTCCAGATGCTTCTTCAGCAGCTCCATGTCGGGTGCAATACCGGTCTGGTCTTCGATGAATTTCCACATCTCGCGGATTTCGTTGGCGCAGTGCTCCTGCACCAGAGGATCGTCAAACTGCATGGGCTGAGGCATCGCAAACAGCGGTTTATCCCACAGCCAATCCTGCAAAATGGTGCTGGCCACGGAGCCGTCGCAGGCCTCATTGGAGGTCACCATGAACGGCGCGTAGTCGGGCATATCGTCCAGCACAAACAGGCCGGCTTCTGCCTGGCACATGGGGCAGGGGTCACCGGGCAGGCCGATGGACTGCACAGCGTCGATATAGTTCAAAACCGTGTGGTTGTTAACATGGCAGGTGACAAAGTAAGGAATCATTTCCATGGGCACGTTCTGCAGCTTGCCGGCCCAGGGATAGAACACACCGCCCCAAACGGTTTCCTTATGGGCAATGTTGTGTTTCCACACATCGTTGTGCTTGCCGCCGTTTAAATTGGCGTCGGCCCTGAACATGCGCATGAACTGCTGAATAGTCAGGCTGACCATGGCGCGATAGTGCCAAGCGCTGGCCCGCAGCGCCTCACCGCGCAGGCCCTCCAGGCCGCGGTCAAACCAATGCAGAACGGGCAGATAGGTCTGGCCCATCCAGCGATAGCGCCATGTACCCTTGATAAAGGGCTTCAAGCCGCCGTAGCGCATAATGTCGGCCACCATCTGACCGTAGTTGTACAGCCAGATCATATTGAAGTAATACATGGTATCCTTCACACCGCGCCATTCACGATGCTTGTACAGGCCGGTCTTATCGCAGTACAGATCGCCCAAGCGGCGTTCGCCGTGGGGCTTGCCGTACCAAAAGTCCTTCGCCAGCTTCTTATAGTCAATATTCTTCAGTCTCTTCAGGTCAAACTTTTTCATTTCTTTGCACCCTCCTGAATCTTCTTGATCTCAACGCTCTCAATAAATGCCTGGAAGCGGGTACGCAGCTGGCCGGAAGCGGAATTGACATATTCCTTCTCGATAGAGCAGGTAGGAATACCGAAATCACGGGGCAGAATGATGGCATCGATGGTACGCTCATAGCTCCAGTATTCGCAGAACTTGTTGGACACGACGATCATGCCGTCTGCCTTGTACTCCTTGGCAAGATCAGCCAGATACTGCTTACGCTGACGCATTTCGTCGGCGGGCATAAAGCGCGGGCAGTAGCTGGTGTTCAGATAATGGCGGGCAATGGCGTCCAGAGGGGCCTGACCCTCGGCCACCACAATCTCCTCGCGGCCGGGCAGGCTGCCGTAGCAGTGGCGGTCCGCCACCACCAGAGCGCCGCAGCTCTCGATCAACTGGGTAAACGCGGGGTCGTCATTCTCAGCGCCGGCCAGCACGACCTTGCAGCGATAGTTGGGCTTGGCATCGGGCTTACGGGTCTTCATCTCCTCCGCAGTTTCACGCAGGTAAGGAAGAATCAGATACTTAGGGCAAACCAGACTCACCAACTGGATCACCTGGAACTCATAACCGGTAATGGTGGGCACATCCAGCTTGCGATAGCTGCCGATCTCGGTAATCAGACGGCAAACCTCGTTGTGTGTCTCAATCGTCTTCAGCAGCGCCTCATCGGAGGTATCAATACCGAAGTTTTCCTTCAGCTTATCCAGCACATGGAACTGCAGTTGCTTGCGGTAATGTTCATAACCGTTCTCGTTCTTTTTGAAGGGAACATCTATAAATTCGCAGAAGAAGTCAGGGTTTTGGATAATATTCATATCCGTCACGGAATCGATCTTCTTCTGCTGCAGATGCTCCTGGAAACGGCAGGTCACCGTACAGGTTTCCGTTGCCATCTGGGCATCCAGGAAGTTATAACCGCCCTCCAAGGCGCGCTCCATCAGGCTGCGGCCATAGTGGCAGGTACGGTTGGACATATAATATGTAGCCATGTCAGGGCTGCCGCTGCGGGGAGCGCGCAGACGCACGCCAAAGCAGCCGGGCAGATCAAGCAAGACCTCCGGCATGAAATAGCAGGTGTAGCCCAAGCAGCGCTTGCCGTCTGTCTTTGCCTGTTTGACAAGATCATTGTTTGCCTCTTGCAGCAGGTCTTCAAAAAAGATTAGATGCTTCAGGTCCCTCATTCTCTCTTCCTCCTTACATTGCACAACAACACACTATGCGCGCATTTACATGAAAATTATACATAATTTTCACACCAATGTCAACGAAATTAGGCACTTTAGCTAAGTATTTTCGGAAATTATGGAGTGTTTTTCGGCAGGGCAATTTGACTTCTCACGCTTGCCATGTTACAATGAGAAAAAACAAGCGAGGTAACAGCTATGTGTGAACATACTCACGATCACGACCATCACCATCACCGGGGCCACGCCTCCCCCGAAGAATCGCTGGCTCTGCTGACCTATATGCTCGGTCACAATCGCCATCATGCGGAGGAACTGCACGAGCTGGCCCACGGTATGGACGGAGAGGCCGCGCAGTTGATCCATGATGCAGTTGTTGATTTTGAGCTTGGCAACGAGAAGCTTGCCGAGGCGCTGCATATTCTGCAGGAAGCGAAAGGAGAATGACCATGTGCCTTTCCACCGTATACACCGTACAGGGCGAAGAAAAGCAATTACTTTGCAAAAACATTGCCGCTGTCAAGACGGACGGCGACCGTTTGGTCTTCACTGACATCATGGGGATACCCACTGTGGTCAGCGCCGCCATTGAGCGCATTGATTTCATGGACAATTTCATTTATATCCGTCAGCAGTAATACACATCACAAAAAAGAACGTGAAGCGATGGCTTCACGCTCTTTTTTTATTTTGCATCAATCCGTTGCATATGTAAGTATTTCGCAGCATAGGCTTGTCTTAACATCAATTACTTTTCGAGAAAGGATGGAGCAAGCCGATGAAGCGTATCTTGCGGCGTATTGCTGCCCTGGTCCTGTCTGCGTTGACACTGTGGATTGTCATCACGACAATCGAAAGTCCCGATCTGGCAGCGGCGTGGCAAGCCGTTCGCCGGGACAATTTATCGCAGCAAATTCTGCGCTGGGAGCTGGGAGATCTCTTTACAACCGCCCCTCTGTCTGTAGCCACTTCACTGGCGCTGCGTCAGTCGCCGTTTCTTATTGCTGCCCAGGAGAAGATATCGGAAAACACTGCCGCCGCCGTTGAAGAGGAGCCTGATCCGGCGCCGGAAAACACACCTAAGGAAGAAAAGGAAGAAAAGGAAGAAAACAAAACCTCATCCCTTCCTGTGTATACCGGCAGCAAGCTGACCTTCGCCGACAACGGTATTCCCTCTCAAACGACCGTTCCCAGTAAAAGCGCCAACTATACGGTGATCAATGGTGTCTATATCAAAAACGCCACCGGCCAGACCATCGACAAAAAAACGGTGGGCAAGGGAGATTTTTCTGCCGTTTACCAGGCCGATGCCTCTCCCCAGGTATTGATCGTCCATTCACACGCCACCGAAGCCTATACCATGCCCTCCGGTCAGAAATATAAGGCCAGCGGCAACTATCGCACAAAAGACACCAACTATAATGTGGTCCGCGTCGGTGACGAGGTGGCGGCGGCGCTGTCAAGCTACGGCATCTCCGTACTGCATGACAGAACGCTGCACGACAGTCCCAGCTATAATGATGCCTATCCCAACTCCTACGACGCCATTGCGTCATATCTTGAAAAATATCCTTCTCTTGTCTATATTCTGGATATCCACCGCGATGCGGTGGAGGACGCCGACGGCAACCAGTACAAACTGGTGACCAGGGAGGATCCTCATGCCGCCCAGTGCAGCATTGTTTTGGGCAATGATTATGAGCATTGGCAGGATAACCTCACATTGGCCGTTGCCGTGCAGCAAACCATTAACGAAAAGCACCCTACGCTGATGCGTCCCATCCTCATGATCGGCTACCGCTATAACCAGCATTTTACCACCGGCTCACTGCTGGTGGAAATCGGCACCGCCGGCAACTCACTGGATGAAGCACTGTATTCCGCGCGGCTGTTTGCCCAGGGATTTGCCGAAACTATTCTGAAATAGGGCCAAACAATCCCGCCATGGGGCGGTTTTGGGCATTTTGTTGCTGCACCTGAGCCAGCACCTTGCCGATCTCCTCCCCTACGGCGTTCACTTCCCGCTCAAATTCCAAAGCCGACATCCGCAGTACGCCCGACCGCACCGCCGAGAGCTGAATCAGCCCATCGGATGTCACCACGCGCACCTGATCGTTCTTACCGATGTCGTGCAGCAGTTTTTCGATGTACATATCGCCCGTTTCTTTTTCTCTGGTGTATACCACATGGATGCCCCGGAAATCGAACTTTTCGCCTTGGCTTCCCTGCACCTTGTAGCCGTCGAATACCAGCACCACCTTGTGGTGGGTGAACGCCGCATAGGCGCACAGCATCTCCATCAGTTGATCCCGCGCTGCGGCCAGGTCCTGCTGTGCCAGATCGCGCAGGTCCTCCCAGGCAAAGAGTACATTGTAGCCATCCACAATAAACCAGCGGTTGCCTGCCTGCCATGTAAAGCCGTCATCCTTTTCACGGCTCCTCTCCGGTGCGCGGTAAAGCGGCCGCGTAATGGGGCCGAATTCCCGCTCCATAATGGCCTCCAGCTCCTTGTCGTCCAGCCGCAGATTGCGGCGATTCACCTGCGGCACATAGGGCGTTTCTTTTTTCAAACAGCTTTCCAGGTGCATATACTCTGCCACCTTGTCCCATTTCACCGTAAACCCGCCGCCATGCGCGCAAAATACGGAGTCGGGCGTATTGTCCAAATCGCTCTCCGGATCGTAAGCAAACCGCTCTGCCACTTTCTCCGGATCGTGGCAGACATCATATCCCGCGACCTCCAGCAGCAGTCTGCCCCGTCCGCCGGTATAGGCTGCCACCTCCATGGCATAGTCGTTCATCGTCGTCACAGGCGCCCGTCCGCGCAGCACGCTCATGGTCCCGATGTCCTGTGACATCTCAAAGCTGCCGCATCGGGCGCGAATGTCGTTGATGGCGCGTCCCAATTGCTCCGGCGGGATTTCCAGACGGAAATCATAGTACGGCTCCAACAGCTTGGACTTTGCCTGCATCAACCCCTGCCGCAGGGCGCGATAGGTGGCCTGGCGAAAATCGCCGCCCTCGGTGTGTTTGATGTGGGCGCGTCCTGCCGCCAGTGTAATTTTCATATCGGTGACAGGCGCGCCGATCAATACACCCAAATGGGTTTTTTCCGTCAAGTGCGTCATGATTAAGCGCTGCCAGTTCCGGTCCAGCGCATCCTCGCTGCATCGGCTCTCGTACACCAATCCGCTGCCCAGCGGCAGCGGCTCCAGCAGCAGATGCACCTCGGCATAATGGCGCAGCGGCTCATAGTGTCCCACGCCCTCAACCGTGTCCTCGATCGTCTCTTTATACAGTACCTCACCGCAGTCAATGGTCACATTGACGCCGAAACGGTCTGCAATCAGGCTTTTCAGGATCTCCGTCTGTACCTGGCCCATTAAGCCCACATGAATCTCCTGCAGATGGCTGTTCCAGGTGATATGCAGCAGCGGGTCTTCCTCCTCTAAAAGCCGCAGCTTCGGCAGCATCGTCCGCGCATCGCAGCCCTCCGGCAGTCCGATGCGGTAGTTCATCACCGGCTCCAAAAACGGCTCAGCAGAGGCTGCCTCACAGCCCAAGCCCTGACCGCCCTCTGTCCGGCTCAGTCCCATCACGGCACATACACCGCCTGCCGCCACTTCCTCTGCCGTTTCATACTTAGCGCCGGAATAGATGCGTATCTGGCTGACTTTTTCTTCTCTCTCGCCGCACAAAATGCTGTCGCGTACCCGCAGCGTTCCGCCGGTGATCTTCATATGCGTCAGCCGGTTGCCCTGATTGTCATGGCTGATCTTAAAGACCTTTGCGCCGAACTGATCGGGATATTCCCGCACTTGTATGTAGGCAGACAGACCCTGTAAAAAGGCATCCACGCCCTCGTTTTTTAATCCCGAGCCGAAAAAGCACGGAAACACCTGTCTTGCGGCGATCAGCTCACCGACCGCCCCATCGCTGAGTGTGCCCTGCGCCAGATATTGCTCCAACAGATCCTCGCGGCACATAGCCAGCATTTCCATGCGCTCATCCCTGTTGTCCCCGCTGAAATCCACGCAGCTTTCGTGCAGCTCGCGGCGCAGTTCCGCCATCAGTTCTTCCCGGCTGTATCTGGCAAAGTCCATCTTCGTCACAAACAAAAAGGTGGGCACTTGATATAGCTGCAAGAGCCTCCACAGCGTCAGCGTGTGGGACTGCACGCCGTCCGTTCCGCTGATTACCAGAATGGCATAGTCCAGCACCTGCAGCGTGCGCTCTGTTTCGGCGGAAAAGTCCACATGGCCCGGGGTATCAAGCAAAGTGACTTCACAGTCATCCAGCGGAAAAACCGCTTGGCTGGCAAAGATCGTAATGCCCCTTTGCCGCTCCAGTTCGTGGGTATCCAATGCTGTGTCGCCGTGATCCACGCGTCCGGGCCTGCGCAGTACGCCGGATTGAAACAGCATGGCTTCCGCCAGCGTGGTCTTTCCCGCGTCCACATGGGCCAATATTCCGATAACGGTGTGTTTCTTCATCTCGCTCCGTCTACTTCCTCGCGCAGGCCGGGACGGTAGTTCTCCCCTAACACCTGCAGTATGATTCCGCCTGCGGACAGCTCTGTCAGCCTGTCCTGCAATCGCTCGGCGCCGTCTTCCGGCATAGATGCCGTCACTGTCACCTCCGCGCCGTATTCCGTATTGTCGATCAATCCGCCCCATGTACCGATTTCCAGCTTCACCCGCTCCAAAAGCGGATAGGGGCAGTGCAAACGCACCTGCCGCCAAAGGCCCATGGTCGCCGCACCTGCCGCCGACAGGGTCTCCTTGGCACTCCTGCTGTAAGCACGGGTCAAGCCCCCTGCGCCCAGCAGAATACCGCCGAAATAGCGCGTCACCACGCAGCATACATTGGTCACATTCTCCCGCTGAAACACCTTCAGCATAGGCTGCCCTGCCGTTCCCTGGGGCTCACCGTCGTCGCTGTAGCGCACGATGTTGTCGCCGATCAGATAGCACCAGCAGTTGTGCCGCGCATCGTAGTACTGCGATTTCATCGCCTTGATGTGCGCCTGCGCCTCCTCTTCCGTTTCCACCGGCCAGATATGCCCGATGAAGCGGGAACGCTTTTCCGCAAACTCACTTTCGGCCGGTTCGTAAGGCACACGGAACTGCTTCATTCCCAGTCCTCCTTGGTTTCCACCCAACCTTCGATATAGTCCTTGATCTGTCCCATAATCTTCGGTGTACAAATTGCCGCCACATCAATGGTCGCTGCGTATTCCACGCTTTCCACCTTTGCCTCCCGGTACAGGCTGTCCAGCAAGCCGGCCTTATCGTAGGGCAGATGGATCATCACGCGCCGCGTGCCCTTGTCCAGTTTTCTGTCGATGGCGTCCATCAGCTCATCAATACCCTCGCCTGTTTTGGCCGAGATCGCCACCGCGTCGTCTTCCTTGGGCCATTCGCCGGTAAACGCCACATCCGACTTGTTGTAAACGCGAATACATGGGATGTGGTCGGCCTTCAGCTCTGCGATCAGGTTTTCCACGATTTGAGCCTGCTGCCGCCACCGGGGATGGGACGCATCGATCACATGCAGCAGGAGATCGGCGTACTCCAACTCCTCCAGCGTCGCTTTAAATGCCTCCACCAACTGGTGGGGCAGCTTGCGGATAAATCCCACCGTATCGGAGATGACCACATCCAGCGTATCGCTGACGGTCAGCAGGCGCGTGGTGGTATCCAGCGTATCGAACAGTCGGTTATTGGCCGGAATCCCCGCGCCGGTAATGGCATTAAGCAGCGTAGACTTGCCCGCATTGGTGTAACCGACGATCGCCACCACGGGGATCTCATTTTTTATCCGGCGCTGCCGCTGGGTACTGCGCACACGGCGCACTTCCTCCAGCTCTTCCTTCAGCTTGTCGATCTTGCGGTGGATATGACGGCGGTCGGTTTCCAGCTGGGTTTCGCCGGGACCCTTGGAGCCGATAGGCCCCTTGCCGCTGGTGCCCGCCTGACGCTCCAAATGCGTCCACATACCGATCAGGCGCGGCAGCAGGTATTGATACTGGGCCAACTCCACCTGCAAACAGCCCTCTTTTGTCTTGGCCCGCTGGGCAAAAATATCGAGGATCAACCCGCTGCGGTCGATGACCTGCACACCGGTCATCTCGGTCAGCACACGGATCTGGGAGGGGCTCAGGTCATTATCGAAGATCACCATGGTGGCATGTTCCTCCTGCACCATGCGCCTGACTTCCTCCACCTTCCCCTCGCCGATAAAGCTGTGGGGATCGGGTTTCTCACGGCTTTGCAGGATCATGCCCACCACCGAGCCGCCGGCCGTGTCCACCAGCGCCGCCAGCTCCTCCATGCTCTCCTCATCGGCATTGTCCTCGCGCAAAACGCCGCTGCGCAAGCCCACCAACACCGCGTAATCTCTTTTCTTTTCTTCCTGTACTTTCAGTTCCATAAAATACTCCGCTTAAATCATGATTTGCCCTCATTATAATATACCTTGCCCCAAAAGTAAAATAAAACCCGTATCCGGTGATACGGGTTTTATTAAATGTGTCATTACTTGTCCAGACCGAAGCGCTTGTTGAACTTAGCCACACGTCCGCCGGTATCCACCAGCTTCTGCTTGCCGGTAAAGAAGGGGTGACACTTAGAGCAGACTTCCACGCGAATATCCTTCTTCGTAGAACCTGTCTCAATCACATTACCGCAGGCGCATTTAATAGTAGTCTGCTGATAATTGGGATGGATTCCTTCCTTCATTGCTCTCGTTCACCTCTTTCTGGTTCATTCGTCATCTGCGGAAAACCCACAAACGCAACTGTGATGATACCACATGTTGTCGTAAAATGCAAGCATTTTTTAGCCATTTGGCAAAGAAATTTCGGCCCCTGTAGCAAAAAAGTACAGCTTCCGCTCCGCCACAGGCCGCTGCAGCACACGGCTGAGCGCCTGACTGTAGGCATCCAGCTGCGGCCGGTAATGTTCCGCGCGCTGCCGTTCCTCACCCGGCCGGATACGGTCCGTCTTAAAATCGACGATGACCAGTCCCTCGGGGGTATCAAACGCACAGTCCACCACGCCCTGCAGCATCATCTCCTCGCCGTCACCGTCCGGCGTGTACAGCGTTGCCGGCAGCAGCAGGGCAAGGCGGTACTCCCGGTACACGGTCTCCGCCTGCCGGATCCGCTCGGCCAACGGCGAGCGCAGAAACGTATCCAGCTTCCCGTCCTCCACACTGTGGGCCTGCTGCGGCGTCAAAAGACGCCGGTCACACATATGGGCCACCTGTTCTTTCGCGCTGAGCGGAGACTTGAGATCCAGATATTGCATGGCAAGGTGCATGGCCGTGCCCTTTTCAGCGGCGGATAAGCCCTGCTCCTGCCGCAAAAACCGCGGTCTGTCAAAGGCCATTCTCCGCCGCATGGCCGGAGCGCCCTCTGCAATCTCCTCGTCCAGCACTCTGCCCTTGAGCTGCGTGGCCGTCACTTTGGAGGGTATTACCGTGGCGCTTTCGTAGGGGTATACCGCCTCCAGCGCCGAGGGGTCAAAGGCAGATGCCGCTGCCTCGTCTTCGCGTTTCTCCTCTTGCCGCAGCGTCACCGCCACAGGGTTTTCCCACAGCTTCACCTGCCAGCCACCCTCCGTCGGGGTTGTTTCCGCCGTATCCATACCTGCCCACTGCCGAATGGGCGCCGCCTCCGCCGTACACAAAAGGGGCAGCAAGAGCCAGTCGCCTAAGGAACTGGCATTGCTCACCGCTTCCGGCGGCACAGGGCAGTCTGTCACGCTGATCAAATCGCGGACATGCTTGCAGGCATGCTTCATGCAGTCCACCATAATCAGCTTTTCCTTGGCGCGTGTCATGGCCACATAGAGGATGCGCATCTCCTCTGCCTTACTCTCCCGCCGCAGCTTCATGGCCAGCGCCTTTTTGGACACGGTATCATAGCGAATCCGGCGCTGCAGATCCACACATTCTGTGCCCAGTCCCAATTGCGGATGTACCAATACGGAGTGTTTGAAATCCTCTTCATTGAATTTCTTATGAAGATCGGCCAGTATCACCACGGGAAATTCCAGACCCTTGGATTTGTGGATACTCATGATCCGCACGCCGCCGGAGGCCTGATTGGTGCAAAGAACCGGCGGCTTTTCCCGTTCCAGCAGGTCATGCAGATGCTTGACAAAATCGAACAGGCTCACCTTGCCTGCAGCCGCCTGATGCTCGGCATAGCCGGCCAGCGCCAGCAGGTTGTTCTTTCGTGCCTCGCCGCCGTCCATTGCACCGAAAACGGCGATCACATGGCAGGTGTGATATACCTGCCAGATCAGTCGGTCCACCGTCAAGTCGCGGCTGCTCTCACGCAGGGAACGGAGCACCGTCAGAAAATCCGCCGTCTTTTCCTCCCCGTCCAGCTGCAGGGCATCGTAAAAATCACCCTCCCGCCTCAGTGAGCGAATACGCGCCAAATCATCGGGCGTAAAGCCGAACAAGGGCGAGCGCAGCACGGAGATCAGCGGCACATCCTGCCGCGGGTTATCAATGATTTGCAAAAATGAGAACATGACGGCAATTTCCATGGTGGTGAAAAATGCCTCGTTTTCATCACTGCAGCAGGGTATATTCTCTTGTGCCAGCGCATGTGTAAAGGATTTCAATCTTGCGCGGGGTGAGCGCATCAAAATCACAATATCCTCCGGGCAGACAGGCCGCATGGTACCGTCCGCCCCTTGTACGGGGTACTTTTCCTCCAGCAGCGCGCGGATACGCCGTGCAACGAACCGCGCCTCCACCTCCGTGCGGTCGAACACCTCCTCATCGGTGTTTTCCACATTGATCAGATGGAACTCGGTCTGCGTGTCCGTGCGCGGCAGATAGTACGCCGCGCCGAAATGCAGCTTTTCCTCCTCACCGTAGTCCATCTCGCCCATCTGCCGGGACATGATGTTGGCAAACACGAAGTTGGCCGCGTCGAGCACTTCCTTGCGCGAGCGGAAGTTCTGCGACAGCAGCACCTTGCGCGCTTCTCCCTCTTTCGCCTCTTCGGCATCGCGGTAGTGCAGATACTTCTCCAAAAAGATGGTCGGGTCAGCCAGACGGAACCGGTAAATGCTCTGCTTTACATCGCCCACCGCAAACAGGTTCTTCTCCTCTCGGGAAATGGCACGGAAGATACAGTTCTGCACTTCGTTGGTGTCCTGATACTCATCCACCATGATTTCCCGGTAGCGTCCGGCGATCTGTCGGGCAAGGTCGGTGGGCACGCCGTTTTCCTCTGTCAGAATCGTAATGGCGTAGTGCTCCTGGTCGGAGAAATCGATCACATTACGGCGCACCTTTTCCTTTTGATAGGCCTCGGCAAACGATTGTGTCAGCCGAATCAGCGCCAGCATAGCCGGTGCCATCATGCGCAGATCCTGCAGATATTCTTCCGATGACACCTCATATACCGCCGCCATCTCCTTCAAATCCTTCTTGCACTGGTCCAGAAACGCCCTGATGCGCTCTTTGTCCGATGCATATTCCTCCCCGCGCACAGCACCCATACGGCGGAATACAGGCTGAACCGCCCTCATCGCCTCCCAGCCCTGCTGCGATGCGGTTTCATACTGCCGCAGCTGCGATGCCACCTCCAAAAAACGGTCGGCATAGGCCTGATACAGCACTTGGCACGATGCCATATTTTCGGCCGCTTTTTCCAACTGTCCGGCCCAAAAGTCCGCTTTGCGCAGGGTGTCCTCCATCATCACGCGGCCATAGGCCGACTGCGCCAGATCTTCCGGCAAATGTTCCCAATCGCTGCGCACCTGCGCCAGCCACCGCAGCGGATAGGGATGGCTTTGAATTTTATCGTGCACTTCCAGTACCAATGCCTGCAGTTTGCGGTCATCCCGTCCGGCGCCCAGCGTTTCTGCCAGCAGCAGCGCCTGGCCGTCGTCCTCCTGCTCCGCCCATTGATAGAAGCTCTCCAATACACGGTCCAACACGCGCCGGCGCAGCAGCAGCGCCTCCTGCTCGTCCAATACGCGAAAGTCCGGCGTTAGAGCATGGGAATCCACACCGGGCAAAAGATGTACATTCTCGCGCAGAATCCCCGCGCAAAAGGCGTCCACTGTCTTGATGTCGGCCTGATAGACCCTGAACATCTGGCGGCGCAAATGGCGGTTATCAGGCTCCTCCGCCACGCGGCGGCTCAGCTCCTGCGCGATCTTGCCCCGCAGCTCCGCCGCGGCGGCCTTGGTATAGGTGATAATGAGGAAGTCATCCACATGGCAGTGTTCTTCCTGCATGTAGGCAAACAGACGCTCTACCAGCACCTTGGTCTTGCCCGCGCCTGCCGCCGCCGAAACCAGCAGACTGCCGCCCCGGTCATGTACCGCTGCCGCCTGCTGCGGCGTCAATTTTATCTCAGCCATGGGCTTCCTCCTCTCCTGCTTTTTTCTCCACGAACTGCCAGAAAGCGTCCGGCTCCACTTTTCCGATAGGGCGCATTCTGTCGCTTCCCCGTCCGTCCTCAAAGCAGCAGGCCGAGGCAAATTCGCAATAGGTACAGGCGTTGTCCTGGGGGCCGTGGCTGCAGGGATCGGCGTCAATGTTGCCCTGTGACAGCTCGCGTGCAATCTCATGCAGCAGCTTTTCCACATAGCGTCCCAGTTTGCCCAGCTGTGCAGCGGTGGCAATGCCGCCGCTGATCGTCCCCTCTTTTCCCACATGGATGGGAAGATAACACGGCGACTCCAGCGCGCTGTGCTCCATGGCCTGCAGCACTTCCGGCCGGGAGAGGACCAGACCGCTGCGCCGCAGTTCCTTCTCCATGGCCTGCCGCAGTTTTTCCGGGGAAATATGGCGCTCCTGCCGCAAAATTTCATTACGGGCCGGTAAATACAGCACACCCGCCGGTACGACAGGCATACCGAAATATGCCTCGCCCTCGTTTTCCAGCGTGAACAGATACAGCAGCATTTGAATCCCCAGGCCGTATTGCAGGTCGGAAAGATCAAATTTCTTGCGGCCTGTTTTGTAGTCCACCACGCGCAGATACAGCTTTCCGTCATGCACCCAGCCGTCCACCCGGTCCACCTTGCCACCCACACTCAGGGTGGTATCGCCCTCATGGATCGTCACCGCAGGCAGATCACCCTTTGCACTGAAATCCAGTTCAAACGCTATCGGTGTAAAGTCAGACTGCGCCAGTTCATCGGCAATGTTCTCAATAATAGCCACCGCCGTGTGCCGCAAACGGCTGAATAAATAACGGAATCGCGCGCTTTTTTCATGATAGCGGTCAATCTGCGTTTCGGCATAGAGCGAAACATAGTGGTTGACAAGGCGGTGCAGCTCGGTCTTTTCGATCTGGCCGTAGCCGCCTCTTTCCATCACATCGCGGGTCACATTTTCCAGCAAATAGTGAATAAAGGTGCCGATCTCAGGCGCTTCAAAGCCGGCGCTTCTGCGCTCCCTGGCCCGCAGGCCGTACTGCATGAAGTAGCCGAAATGGCACTTCTTCACCTGATCCATGCGGGAGGCCGACATACGGATACTGCTGCCGTAGAGTGAGCGCACCGCCTCAGGCGACAACCGGCCGCGCTGTATTTGCTTGGCCCGTTCCATGGCGAGCAGGGTGCTGCGGTAGGGTTTAAGGGTGGAGAAATACCGCCATAACCCGGCGTCAACTCCCGCCATCTCCAGTGCCGTCTCCACCATTTCTCCCCGATAGGAAAGGTCCTCATGCTGCCGTACCACCGCAGGAAACAGCTTCTCAATACGCTCCACCACAAACGACGGGCGTAACTGCGCACCGTTCAGATCTGTGACAGGGTAGCTGACAAAAAGCAGCTCTGTCGGCTGGGCAAGGCAGGCATAGATATTCTGCAGCTCATGGTCCAACGGGTCAAAGGTGGCGTCGGAGAGCAATATCTCATGCTGCTGCAGCGCCACACGGTCTTCCTCATCCAAAATGCCGCTGCCGGTATTGACACTTGGCAGCACATGGTCATTGGCCCCCAGCAGAAACAGGCACTTTACCCGGTGGCGGTCGTTGCGGGTGATCTCACTGACCTTCACCTGATCCAGCGTGGCGGGAATCGTACCCACACTGTACTGCGTCAGCACCAATCGCAGGAGCTTGGCAAACTCCTCGCCGGACAGCTCCGTATCGCCCAAAATCTCCACGAACTGATCCAGCACATCGCAGAAGATCGTCCAGAGCTGTTGATACTCCTCCGCAAGCTGCACCTGCCCGTCGGCAAGCAGCGCCTCCGCCTGCTCCTGCAGCGTCCGGGGTACGCCGGATTTCTCGGCAAAGGTATAAAGCACTTCCGCTTTCTCCTTCGCCGTCGGCAGGGATTTCATTCCGTCATGCAACGGCAAAAGCGTGGTCCTGATCTGAACGCGGATGCGGTTGATCTCCTCCAGCCTTGCCCTCTGTTCCTCGGTCCAGTCCTGTCCGTAGCCGTCGGGATGGGCCGTCCAGTCGCCGTCACGCAGCCACATATTGCCGCGGATATCCCAGCAGATCACATAGTTTTCCAGCAGGTCGCAGGCATCCCGCGTGATGCCGGCCATGCCGGTTTTCAGATACCGGAACATATCCTCGTACTCAAAGCCGCCGGTCACGGCATCCACGGCACTGAGCAGGCAAGTTAAAACCGGTTTTTGCAAAATATCGCTGCGGCGGCTGATATAGGCGGGAATACCGCTGCGCCGGAATACATTCTCCAGAACAGGGCCGTATTCCGCCATATTTCTGGCCGATACGGCAATATCACGGAACCGGTACCGGCCGCTGCGCACCAGCCGCAGGATGTGGGCGGCCACCGCCTCCACTTCGGTATAGGCCGTGCCTGCCTCGTAGATCCGAATCTGCTCCGTTTCCCCCTCCCAAACGGCGTCCGTGCCGAAGAAATGCGCCTCCAGATGCTCCAGCGCCGTATCCGCAGCGTTGGAAGAATATTCCACCTGGCAGGGCACACCGTTCTCTTTTGCCATACGAAGCAGGCGCTCCTTCTGCCGCAGGGCGTTAAGAAACAGTTGGCTATCCCCTTTATCCCCCAGCAGCGTCACCGTGACATCGTGAGCCTGGTGCAGAATCACGGAGAGAATACTCTCCTCCTGCTTGTTGAAATAGGAAAATCCGTCAAAATAAACGTCCTTACCGCACAGATAAGCGGAATCCTCCATATGATCGCGGAGCTTCTGCATACGGGAGCGGGCATCCATGGTTTCATTATGCAGCTTGGCATCGTAGGCGGCATAGAGCAAGGCGATAGAGCGCAGCTTATCGCCCATTGCGCCCTCCATATCCGCCACCTGCTCATACAGTTTTTCCGGAGCAATCTCATAGGCGTAAAATTCATCCGCCAAATCCGTCAACTGGCGCAAAAAAGCCGGACGCTGGGAGGGCTTGCCGAACACCTTCAATTGGCTGTGTACCTCCTGCAGGGCAAGGCGCATGGTCAACAGCTTGCCGCCGTTATCCAGCGTAAAGTCCGCCAAGCCGCCTGTCTGAGACAGCACACGGTTGGCCAGAGCGCGAAAACTCAGCACCTCCGCATCCCGCGAGGCCGTTTCGCCCAAGGCACGGCAAAGATCCACCTCCGCTTCGTGGGAGGTGTGCTCCGGCACCAAAAGCACCTGTCCGCGCCGGGTGCGCTGTGTTTGGATGCTTTCCAACACTTTTTGCGATTTGCCGGACCCTGCCCGTCCGATCCAGATCTTCAGCATGGCTCTCTCCTCTTATACCGTCTGTTTTCGTACTTCCTATTATATTTTCTCTCCGGGATTTTGTAAAGAACGAAAGAGCGGCTGCACATTGTATACGCCTATTCGTTTGTCAGTTTTGCGTAATTTATTTTTTCGTCTATTTTATCAAAAAATCATTTAATAAGTTTCTTATTATGAAACTTCTATTGACGACTTGCGGAATGTTTGGTATAATCCAATCAACTATTATGTGAGGTGAGGCGAATGGGTTCCTTCTCTTATCATGTTGGCCAGCGCATCAAGAAATACCGGAAAAGCCGCGGCTACACCATCGAGCAATTTTCCGCCATGATTAACAAAAGCAAAGCCACACTTTCCAAGTACGAAAATGGGTCCATTACCATTGATATAGAAACCTTATACGACATTGCCAAGGCCTTGGATGTGGATTTGAAATGCTTTGTGGACTATCAGCCGCCGGTATTTCGCTCCGAACCTGTGCTGCCGCAAAACTTCTATTTCAGTCAGCCCCGCGCCTATATGTACTATTACGACGGCCGTGTACGGCAGTTGGTGCGCTCGCTGCTGTGCTTCTCCCCTTCCGCCTCCGGCAATGCCATTGATGTGATGCTGTATCTGGGGGTGGAATCGTTCCAGCATCCCGATCGCTGTCAGCACCTGTTTACCGGCGAAATGAAGCCTTACGATACCATTACGCATATGGTGCTCAGCAACCAGATCAACGAGGCGGAAAAAATGTATATCTGTATGCTCAATCCCATGCAGAATCACACACCGGCCATCGGTTTGCTCTCCGGTATCGGCAGCTCGCCGTTTTTTGCCCCCATTGCCATCAAGACGCTGATCGCCAAGCAGCCGTTGGAGGAAAACGAGCATCTGATCAACGCTGTCAAGCTGGATAAGGACGAGTATCATCTGCTCAAGTACTACAACATGATGGTGATCAATCGCCCTACCACTTTATTTCTGTCATAAAAATCATTTTTTCTATAAAAACAATCAGTAAAGGGACTATTCCCTTTACTGATTGTTTTTTCAGCTCATTCTTATGATTTCGCGCTTCAGGCGGGAAATGATGCGTTTTTCCAAACGCGAAATATAGGATTGTGAGATGCCGAGTCTGTCGGCTACTTCCTTTTGCGTCAGTTCCTTTTGCCCTCTCAGACCGAAGCGCATGACGATAATATCCTGCTCCCGTTCCGACAGCTTGCCTACCGCATCATTGAGCAGCTTGCGGTCAACATCCGCCTCAATCGGCCGCATGACCGTATCGCTCTCCGTGCCCAGTACATCGCTGAGCAGCAGCTCCTTGCCGTCCCAATCGGTATTGAGCGGCTCATCAAAACTGACCTCCGTGCGTGCAGAGGCATTTTTACGCAGGTACATCAAAATTTCGTTTTCAATGCAGCGCGAAGCGTAGGTCGCCAGTTTGATATTTTTATCCGCCTTGAAGGTGTTGACCGCCTTAATCAAACCGATCGTTCCTATGGAAATCAGATCCTCGATGTTGATGCCCGTATTTTCAAAACGGCGGGCAATATACACCACCAAACGCAGATTGCGCTCGATCAGCGTTTGGCGCACCTGCAGATCGCCGTCATCAAGGCGTGCGATCAATGCCGCTTCTTCCTCCCGGGGAAGCGGCGGCGGCAGGGTGTCGCTGCCGCCGATATACATGACCTTATCCGGTCCCTTATGCCGTATGATCCACAGCTTGATCTTCTGCCACCATCGCTTGCACATGGCTGATCTCTCCCCTTTCTTCGCCGCCCCAAAGGCCCTGATAACCGCCCCCGTCGCTGACAGCATGATCCGATAATGCGATCAGTATACGGGGATATTTTATTCTTCCGATCTGTATGTAATCGCTGCGTACCGCCAAAAGCAGGCCACCGGCAACACCCACACTGCGAAACGGCAGCAGGCTGAAATGATGCCGCGTGCCCTGCCGGTAAAGCCGCGCCATTTTCTCCTCCGCCGGTACGTTGTCTGACATGATCTGCCTTTCATCATTCGTCCAAAATTCCTGCAGTACCCGCCGCTCCAGCACCAGAACGGGCTGCGCATTGACCGGATTGCGCAGCGTATTACCGGTATCATGCAGCACTCTCACGCGGCTCTGCTTTCCCGCGATGGAAACCGTTACATCCATAAGTTCTCCTCCCCCATGCCGTGCACCTTGCCGAAATACCAGATGCAGCAGCAGATAAAATCCGACCGCCGACAGCAGCAGCACAGGCCAGCTAATGTCGGCATAATATATGCGGCTGAAAAGCACATTCGGCGAGCCGCTTGCCAAGCCCAGTGCCAGTACCACGCCCGCCAATGCACCGGACAGCAGGAAAAACAGCAGGATCAACCGCCTGCGGCGCGGCTCTTTTGCGAAAGCCGCCCAAGCCATCAGTGCGCCGGACAGCAGCTTTGCCGCGGGATGAGCCAACCACCCGCAATGGGGCAAAAACACCGCTGATGCATACAGTCCACCGGCAGCCGCGCAGAGCAGCAGACGAACCCTGCGAAGGGGGATACCGGCCAGGCGCGCGGCAGACAGCAGCAAAAGATAGTCCAGGGCGGTATTGAGAAAGAAAATTCTGTCCACATAGATGACCGTCATATCCGTCCCTCCTCCCTGCTTGTTCATTATACGGCCTGCAAGGCAAGAAAAGGGTCAAAAAAAAGAGAGCGGAGAAAATCCTCCGCTCTGTTCGTATGTTTGATTACATATTTATATAAGGAATAATCAGCGACGCCAGCATCACCACTGCCATCAGCAATGCCACACCCATGGCCACATATCTTACCCATTTGCCTCTCATGCGTTTTCCTCCTCCGTCACAATCCGTTTGATACTCTTTTCCACCTTGCGGCGCGGCGCCATCACCTCATGGCCGCAGCCAAGACAGCGCAGTTTGATATCCATGCCCACGCGCATGACCTCCCATCGGCGGCTGCCGCAGGGGTGCTCTTTTTTCAGCTCCACCATATCATGTAAATGCAGTTCCATCCGCTCACTCCTTCTTGATGCCGTCCCAATAGCGCTTGGCCGCCTGTTCAGTCTTGTTGTCACCGTACGCATAATAGCGCGTATCCCCCAACGATTCAGGCAGATAGCGCTGCTTGACATAGTGGTTGGGATAGTTATGGGGATATTGATACGACGCCGTTTTCCCTGTGCCGGCACTGTCGGCATGGACATTTTGCAAATGGCGCGGAATCTGCCCCACCTTGCCCGCTTCAATATCCGCCATGGCGGCAATGATCGCATTGTGCGCCGAGTTGGACTTGGGCGCCGTGGCCAGCAGCACCGCCGCCTCCGCCAAAGGCAGTCTTGCCTCGGGCAGGCCGATCTGCAGCGCGGCATCCACACACGCTTTGGTCACCACGATCGCCTGCGGATAGGCAAGACCCACATCCTCCGCCGCGATCACCAGCAGGCGGCGGCAGGGCGAAAGCAGATCGCCGGCTGCCAACAGGCGGGCCAAATAATACACCGCCGCATCCGGGTCAGAGCCCCGGATGGACTTTTGCAGCGCCGAGAGCAGGTCATAATGCTCGTCGCCCTCCCGGTCGTAGCGCATGGCGCTGCGCTGGGCAAGCTGCAGCGCATCCTCCCGGGTCACATGCAGCGCGCCCTTTTCCGGCTTTGCCGCGCGGTACAGCAGCTCCACCGCGTTGATGGCTTTCCGCACATCGCCGCCGCAGAACGATGCCACCGTGGCAGGAACGCTGTCCTCCCATGTAAAGGGCAGGCCGCTGCGCTCCTGCTCAATACGCAGGGCACGCTCCACCGCAGGGAGCGTCTCCTCCGGCGAAAGCGGCTTGAACTCAAATACTGTACTGCGGGAGAGCAGGGCGTTATAGATATAAAAATACGGATTTTCCGTGGTGGAGGCGATCAGGGTGATCTTGCCGTTCTCCATAAACTCCAGCAGGCTCTGCTGCTGCTTTTTATTGAAATACTGGATCTCGTCCAAATACAGCAGCACGCCGTTGGGGGCCAGCATGGTATCCACATCGGCGATGACATCCTTCACATCCTGCAGCGACGCCGTGGTGGCGTTGAGATGATACAGCGCCTTCTCCGTGCGCTTGGCGATGATATTGGCAATGGTGGTTTTCCCCGTGCCGGAGGGCCCGTAGAAAATCAAATTCGTGCTTGTGCCGCTCTCGATAATGCGCCGCAAAAGCGCCCCCTCGCCTAAAAGATGCTTCTGACCTGCCACTTCCTCCAGTGTCTGAGGTCGGATCTCATCCGCCAACGGCCGCATATCATCGCCTCCTCTACATGGTATTGCATTATTATACCACACTGTTACCCAAATTGCATCACCGATTTGCATTTTCTCCCCACGATTGATATAATAATGTCTGCTGAATAAACCGCAAAGCGGTTTATTCGCGCGGCAAAGGCCGCGCAATTTCGCAAAGGCAGTTCATTTCAACTGTTTTGCGAAATTCAGACATTCTTACAATGCGTATTCCCGCCGGAACGCCGGGGCGCTCCGGCGGAAGGTGCAAGGGCTTGGGGCGGATTTGCCCAAAACCCTTGCACCCTGAACAAAGCCAATTGGCCTTGAAAGCCTTGGCTTTTAAGGCTTGCGGCTTTGTTCACTGCGCATTATAATAGTCCATGAGGTGATGCGTTATGAAAACAACACAGGAAATACGGGAGATCATCGCCCGATTGAAGGCGCTCTATCCCGATGCGGCCTGTTCATTGGATTACAGGAAAGATTATGAACTGCTCATCACCGTGCGGCTGGCCGCACAGTGCACGGATGAGCGGGTGAATCAAATCTCGCCGGCGCTGTTTGCGCGCTTTCCCACCCTGCAGGCCTTTGCCGAAGCGGATGTGGATGAAGTGGGCAAATATGTGCACTCCTGCGGTTTCTGGCGCGCCAAGTCCCGTGACATCGTTGCCTGCGCACAAATGCTGCTGGACCGTTTTGGCGGCGTGGTGCCTGACAATATGGAGGATCTTCTGTCTCTGCCCGGTGTGGGACGCAAGACAGCCAATCTGATCCTGGGCGATATTTACGGGAAAGAGGGCTATGTGTGCGACACGCACTGCATCCGCATCACCGGCCGGTTGGGTATTACCGACGGCAGCAAAGATCCTGTCAAGGTGGAACAGCAGCTCAGAAAGTCCATCGCGCCGGAGGAAGCCAGTGATTTCTGCCACCGAATGGTGCTGCACGGCCGTGCTCTGTGCATGGCCCGCAGTCCGAAATGCGGGGACTGTCCCCTGCGGGAATTGTGCGATTATCCCTCCACCGTCATGTGATGATCTCTCTACATAAGAAAAAGTGTCTGTCGGCAGACAGGCACTTTTTTTATGTGACGGTCATATACTGCCCTATGAAATCAAATAAGGGAGAGGATCATTTTATGGATCAGGTCGAACTGGTACAGAAGCTGAAAAAGAATCCGGCGGCACTGCAGAGCATTATGCAGTCACAGGACGGGCAAAGGCTGATGCAGATGCTCTCCGGCGGAGATCACGGCGTCAGTTTGAACCGCGCTGCCGTACAGGCTGCCGGCGGCAACACCGCCGACATGGTGCAGATGCTGAAAAATGTCATGAGCAGTCCGGAGGGTGCTGCCCTGGTACAGCGTATCGGGGAAAGCCTGCAGAAATAACGGAAAGGAGGCAGCAGTGTGTCGGAACTGGATGAAAAACTCAATGCGCTGCTGTCAGACCCCAACAGCATGGCGCAGGTGATGCAGCTTGCTCAGCAGCTTTCAGGTACATTCGGCGGCGCTTCACAGCCTGCCTCCGCGTCTCCGCCGCCTCCCCCGCCGCCGCAGCCGCCGCAGCCGTCCTTTGACACATCGTTCCTCGGCGGAATGGACCCCAAACTGATCGGCCGATTTTTGCCGCTGATACAGGAATACACCCAATCCAACAGCAACACCACCCAGCTTTTATACGCGCTGCGTCCCTTTTTGAAGGCAGAAAAGCAGGATAAAATCGAGCGCGCGGCCAAGTTGGCAAGGCTGATCCATTTGGGCAAAAAATTCCTGTCGGAGTGGGAGGTCTGATACATGTATAACCGCTATATCCGCAACGACAACGGGGCCTACTCCCGCGTAGCACAGCAGGACGCCCCAAAACATCATGCGGCACCTCCTCCACCGCCGCCTCCTCCCCCGCCGCAGCCGCCGCGGCAGCCGCCAAAGCAGGAAAAAATACCGGAATCGCGGTTTTTAGACCGTCTGTTAGGCAAGCTGCATCTGGGGGATGTGGACTCGGGCGACTTACTGCTGCTGCTGATCCTGTTTTTCCTCTTTAAGGAAGAGGCAGACGAGGAACTGCTGATCGCTATCGGGCTTTTACTGATTCTGTAAAAATTGCCTTGATTGTCCTCAAGGCAATTTTTTGTTCCCTTTGCGGCGTTTTATGGTATACTACAGACAAATGAGGTGAACGGTTATGAACATACAGGATTTCCGCAATCAATTCGGTAGCCACCGGCCTACCTTGCAGGAGGCAAAGGGCCTCTATGCCGTACTGGTACCGCTGGTGGAAAAAGAGGATGGGTTATATTTGCTCTACGAAGTGCGCTCTGCCGGACTGCGCCACCACACAGGCGAGGTGTGCTTTCCGGGCGGACGAATGGAAGACGGCGAATCTCCTGTGGACTGCGCGCTGCGCGAAACCTACGAGGAACTGGGGATCTCCTCAGAGGCCATTGAAATTCTGGGACAGTTGGACTTTATCTATCTGCGTTCAGAGGGCCTGATGTTTCCTGTGCTGGCCCGCATAGAGGAAAGTGCGCTGGATACCATCAAGCGCAGCGAGGCGGAAGTAGCCGACACCTTTTTGGTACCGCTTCGCTACCTGCAGGCGCATCCGCCCACCCGCTATCACTATGCCCTGCATCCCCAGGTGGACGACGCATTTCCCTACGATGAGGTGCAGACGCCGCCCAACTACACCTGGCTGCCCGGTCAGATGGATATCCCCGTCTATCACGGTCTGCCCTATCCCCTATGGGGCTTGACCGCGCGCATCACCGACTGGCTGATCCGTTCCATGGACGGGCAGTAAGGCGCTCGATCAGTGCGGCAAACGGCTCGTTGAGCGGCAAAAATACCGCCGCACCTATTAAGTTAAATACCGTATGGATCACGGCGATGCCCATAAATCCCGCTTGATTTGCCAGCATTTCCGTAAAGCCGGACAACTCGGCAATGACCAGCGCAAGCAGGGCAACGGCTGCGCCTATGATATTGAACAGCAAATGGGCCCATGTGGCCTGCCCGGCCCGGCGCTTGCCGCCCAACGCGGCCAGAAATACCGTCAGACAGGTGCCGATGTTCTCCCCCAGCACCACGGGGATCGCCATGGCATAGCTCACCTGTCCCCCTACTGACAGCGCCTGCAGAAGGCCCACCGAAACGCTGGAGCTCTGCACCAGCACCGTCAGCAAGATGCCGCCGATCAGGCCCCAGAACGGATGCTGCGCCGCGGCAAACAGGCGCCGGACGAACACGGTTTGCGTCAGGGGCTGCGCTGCCGCCGTAATGGCTTTCATGCCGGTCAGAAGAATCAGCAGTCCCAGCAAGACGCTGCCCCAGTGGCGGCGTTTTGGCATGAAGCAGAGTACGACGCCCGCCAGTGCCAACAAAGCCGAGAAGACGGCGGTATAAGGCATATCCTGGGCGGCATACAGCAGCCACGCCGTAGCGGTCGTACCCACATTGGCGCCGATCAGCACGGGAATCGTGCATCGCAAAGTCAGAATACCGCTCTCGGCCAGCTCGGCTGTCAGCACACTGACCGCCGTGGAGGACTGCACCACCGCCGTTACGGCAGTACCTGTCAGAAAGCCCCGCAGGCGGCTGTCGGTCATACGGCGCAGCGCGCGTTCCATGCGTCCGCCTGCGGCACGGCTCAGGCCGTCGCCCAGCAGGGAGATGCCGAAGATAAACAGTGCCACCGCGCAGGTTATTTCACAAAGCAAAGACAAGCCCCATCACCTCGCGGTTACTATATGAGCCTATCTGCCGGAACAGAACAAAAAGAGGAAGCTGTCCGTTGACTGCTCCCTCTTTCGCATCATTTCTTACAAAATGCCGAAATGCTCCAGTAAAATTTTGATACCGATCAGAATTAAGATCGCGCCGCCTACAAACTCGGCGCGGTTTTTATATTTTGCGCCGAAAAGATTGCCGATACATACACCGCCGAAGGACAGCGCAAAGGTGGTGCAGCCAATGACCGCCACCGTCAGGCCAATGGACAGGGCCAGCTCCACAAAGGAAAATGTCACGCCGACGGCCAGCGCATCAATACTGGTGGCCAGCGCCAGAAGCAGCAGCTCCTTGTGACTGATGCCCGTTTTTTCCTCTTCCGCTTCGTCTTTGGAAAAACTCTCACGAATCATGTTGCCGCCGATATAGGCCAGAAGCAAAAAGGCGATCCATGGTGTAAATTTCGTGATATATTGGGCAAACTGTGAACCGAGGAACCATCCGATCAGCGGCATCAGCGCCTGAAAGATGCCGAAATACAGCGCGATCCACACCGTATGCTTATAGTTGATCTCCGGCATGGCCAACCCTTTGCAGACAGCTACGGCAAAGGCATCCATGGACAGCGCGATACCTATTAAAAAAATCTCAACTGACGTCATCTGTCAGCCCTCACTTTCTCATCCACATATGCTGTAAAAGCAGGATATATCTTACCACATTTACGCCGCAGAAAAAAGCACAAATGATTTGATTGTGCGAAATAACAAAAGTACCTAAAAATTTTTTAGTAAGTCTGTCAAAAGTTTTGATAATTGCAGCAAAACAGTTGCATTATGTCCCAATGTTTGGTACAATGCAGTTAAAATTTTTAATCTGGGAGGGATTCGAAAACATGCCGGACTATTCCAATCTTTTTGTGTGTCTGATGGGTGTCGGAACGGTGTTTGTCGGTTTGATCTGCATTATTCTGCTGGTTTCTCTGATGAGCTTTTTCTGCCGCAAGACGGAGAAAAAAGAAGCCGCTGCCGCACCTGTCGCTGTGCCCCGGGTCGAGATCGCTGATAAGGGCGCCCTTATTGCTGCCGTCTCTGCCGCTATCGCTGAGGACATGGGGGAAGACATTTCCGCCATTCGCATCACATCTATTAAAAAAGTATAATCTGAGGAGGATATCATCATGAAGAAATATAGAGTGAATGTAAACGGTACCGTATACGAGGTTGAGCTGGAGGACATTTCCGGCAGCGCTGTTGCCGCCGCTCCTGTTTCCGCACCTGCCGCTGCGCCTGCTGCCCCTGTTGCTGCCGCTCCCGCCGGCGGTGAGCAGGTCGTCGCTCCCATGCCCGGCAACATTCTGGCTGTCAATGTGAAGGATGGCGACAGCGTGAAGGCCGGTCAGGTCCTGATGGTTCTGGAAGCCATGAAGATGGAAAACGAGATTATGTGCCCCTGTGACGGTAAGGTTGCTTCCGTCAGCGTGAGCAAGGGTGCTTCCGTGGAGTCCGGCGCCCTGCTGTGTGTGATCCAGTAACGGATCGGAGGATATTGCATGGAAGCTATTATGAATTTTATTCACCAGACCGGTTTCTACCTGTTTGCGCAGGGCGATAACTGGAAGTGCCTGGTGATGATCGCTATTGCGTGCGTGCTGCTGTTCCTCGGCATCGTGAAGAAGTTCGAGCCGCTGCTGCTGGTGCCTATCGCCTTCGGTATGCTGATTACGAACCTGCCGGGCGCTGAGATGTATCACGAGATCCTCTTTGCCGGTGGGCATGTCCACTGGGATCTGTTCGGCGGCGCTCCCATTACGCAGGAATTCCTGACCCAGATGGCGAACGCCGGTGTTTCCGAAGCCGTCCTGTCCGCTGTATCCGTGGGACAGAGCGTATCCGTGGGTCTGGTTGACATCCTGTATCTTGGTATCAAGCTGGGTATCTATCCCTGCCTGATCTTCCTGGGCGTCGGTGCGATGACCGACTTCGGTCCCCTGATCGCCAACCCCAAGAGCCTGCTGCTGGGCGCTGCTGCCCAGTTGGGTATCTTCATGACCTATGTGGGCTGCCGCCTGAGCGGTCTGTTTACCGGCGCTGAGGCCGCCTCCATCGGTATTATCGGCGGCGCCGACGGTCCTACCGCTATCTTTGTTACCGCTATGCTGGCTCCGGCGCTGCTGGGTCCCATCGCTGTCTCCGCTTACTCTTACATGGCCTTGGTGCCCGTGATCCAGCCGCCCATCATGAAGCTGCTGACCACCGAGAAGGAGCGTCAAATCGTTATGAGACCTCTGCGCGAGGTTTCCAAGCGCGAGAAGATCATTTTCCCCATCGTTGTCACCATCTTTGTGGCGCTGCTGGTTCCCTCTGCCGCTCCCCTGATCGCCTGCCTGATGCTGGGTAACCTGTTCAAGGAGTGCGGCGTCACCGAGCGTCTGAGCAAGGCTGCCCAGAACGAGCTGATGAACATTGTCACCATCTTCCTGGGCGTTTCCGTTGGCTGCACCGCTACCGGCGCTACCTTCCTCAGCCCCAAGACCCTGATGATTATGGGCATGGGTATTGTTGCTTTCGGTTTCGGTACGGCAGGCGGCGTGCTGCTGGCCAAGTTCATGAACCTGTTCCTGAAGGAAAAGATCAACCCGCTGATCGGTTCTGCCGGCGTGTCCGCCGTTCCCATGGCCGCCCGCGTGTCGCAGAAGGTCGGTCAGGAGGCCAATCCCCGCAACTTCCTGTTGATGCACGCTATGGGCCCCAATGTGGCCGGCGTTATCGGCTCTGCCATCGCCGCAGGCGTGCTGATCTCCCTGTTCGGTTAAGGAGGTACCATCTATGTCTATGGAATTTTTGTCTAACAAACCCCTGCTGATCACCGATACGATCCTGCGTGATGCCCACCAGTCCCAGGCCGCCACGCGTATGACCATCGAGGACATGATGCCCGCTCTGGAAGTGCTGGATTCCATCGGTTACTACTCTTTGGAGTGCTGGGGCGGTGCTACATTTGACGCCTGCATGCGCTTTCTGAACGAAGATCCCTGGGTGCGTCTGCGTACCCTGCGTAAGGGACTGCCCAACACCAAGCTGCAGATGCTCTTCCGCGGCCAGAACATCCTGGGCTACAAGCACTACGCCGATGATGTGGTGGACGCTTTCTGCCGCAAGTCCATTGAGAACGGTATCGACATCATCCGCATTTTTGACGCGCTGAACGATGTCCGTAACCTGGAGCAGGCCATCAAGTCCACCAAGAAGTACGGCGGTCAGGTGGAGGCGACGCTGTCCTACACCATCTCCCCCATCCACAACGAAGCGCACTTCGTAAAACTGGCGAAGGAGCTGGAGCAGATGGGCGCCGATGCGATCTGCATCAAGGATATGGCGAACCTGCTGCTGCCCATGGATGCCTATTCTCTGGTCAAGGCGCTGAAGGAAACCGTCTCCGTTCCCATTCATCTGCACACCCACAATACCACCGGCACCGGCGATATGGTTCTGCTGATGGCCGCATATGCCGGCGTGGATATTGTGGATACCGCTCTGTCCCCCTTGGCAAACGGTACCTCTCAGCCCGCTACCGAGTCTTTGGTCGCCACCTTGAAGGGTACGCCTCGTGACACCGGTCTGGATCTGGATAAGATGTCCGATGCCGCCGTTCATTTCCGCAAGGTTGCTCAGCGTCTGACGGATGCCGGCAATCTGAACCCCAAGGTGCTGAGTGTTGATACCAATACCCTGCGCTATCAGGTGCCCGGCGGCATGCTCAGTAACCTGATCTCCCAGTTGAAGGAAGCCAAGAAGGAAGACAAGTACTACGATGTACTGGCCGAGATTCCCCGCGTCCGCAAGGACTTCGGTTATCCCCCGCTGGTCACGCCCTCTTCCCAGATCGTCGGCACGCAGGCCGTGATGAACATCATTATGGGTGAACGCTATAAGGTCTTCCCCAAGGAGTCCAAGGCCATGCTGCGCGGCGAATACGGCAGCCTGCCCGGCGAGGTCAACAATGAGGTCCGCGCTAAGGCCGGTATCGCTCCGGAAGATGTGATCACCTGCCGTCCCGCGGATCTGCTGGAACCGGAACTGGAGAAGTACAAGGAGGAGTTCAAGGATATTGCCAGGAGCGAAGAGGATGTTCTGAGCTTGGCGCTGTTCCCCCAGGTGGCTCCCAAGTTCATTGACAAGCGCGATCATCCCGAGAAGTACGCAGAGGCTGAAAAACCCGCTGCAGCCCCCGCCAAGACCGCTGACCCCAATGCAGTACGCGAGCTCTATGTGGAGTGCAAAGTCCTGTAAGACTGTTTTATAAATGGTAAATAGGCCGTGTTCAAAGAAACACGGCCTATTTTTTCAGATACTATCGGCCTGCCAAGTATCGCGGGCAAAAGCGAGCTTAACTGACCTGTCACGCTGACCTGTCACGGCCATGGCTGTCCATCCGAACAGCACCCATCCTGCATGGGGAGGGTTTGGGAGGGGAGGGTATGCCCCTCCCAAAATATTAAAATAATGTGGCGCATGCGCCAACATAAAAAACACCACCCGGATGGGCAATGTCATTATGAAGTGGTAAGCTTAAATTGGACACGGAGGGGGTACATTTTGGACAAGTGATGTATAATGGAAGGACACCATTACACACACTGTCGTCCACAAATG
>SFIY01000004.1 GCA_004555205.1 Clostridiales bacterium | reverse complement strand
CATCGCTGTGAACAAGAATGAGACCGCTCCCATCTTCGAGGTGGCTGACTACGGTATCACCGGTGACCTGTTCAAGGTCGTTCCCATGCTGATCGACTCTATCAAGGCTGCCAAGGCCGCTATGTAATTTTGAGCATCATATGAAAACAGGCTGTCACTTAATAGGACAGCCCCATATGAAGGTATTTTATGTAGGATACGGTGTAACCCCGTGAGGGGCTGCACCGTATCCTTTCGTTATGCCACAAATTTACTTGACAGCTTTCCTCGAAGTAACTATAATAAAGGTGACCTACAAGTAACTTTTTAATTTGTGATGTGGATTTTATGAAAACAAACAAGGATGAAATTTTGAATGCCGCCCTAACCGTTTTTTCACAGAAGGGCTATGACGGTGCGTTACTTCGTGATATTTCCGCCTCCCTCGGAATCACAAAGCCGGCGCTATATAAGCATTTTGAGAGTAAGGAAGCGCTTTGGAATGCAATGATCGAATATGTGGAGCAATATTATTCCGAACACATCGGTTCCGTTTCTGATATTCCGATTCCAAACGATTGGGATACATTTCGAGAGCTTTCTCTGAGACAAATTGATTTCACACTTCACGACGAAACGATAAAGCGTGTCCGCAAGCTGCTGACTGTGGAGCAATACAGAAGTGAGAGAATGTCCGCTCTTGCCACAAAGCATTTCATCACGGATATTGAAGCACTCTACACAAAAATATTCGTCGGAATGATGGAAAAAGGCCTTTTGAAATCTGCGAATCCCGAATTGCTTGCTTTCCGGTATACGGCACCCATTACGATGATGATCCATCTTTGCGACCGTGAACCGGGCAGAGAAACAGACATCATGGAGAAAATAAAAGCGCATATAAAACAGTTTTTACACGAGCATAGTGAGAAATGAAAATCGTATTGATTCACGGACAAAATCACAGAGGCAGCACCTGCATGATTGCACGGGAAGTTGCCGGTAAAGTTAAGGAGAAAATGAAGGAAGAATCGGAAATAAAAGAATACTTTCTTCCCAAAGACTTTGATGAGCCTTGCATGGGCTGCTATTCCTGCTTTCAGAATGACTTGACACAATGTCCGCATTATGCAAAGCTGAAGCCGATAGCAGAGGCTATTCTTGACGCCGACCTCTTAATTTTGGAAAGTCCGGTATATGTTTATCACGCAACCGGACAGATGATGAGTTTTTTGGATCACTTCGGGACATGGTGGGTGGTTCACAGACCGAGGGAGGCAATGTGCAAAAAGCAGGCGGTTGTTATTGCCACCGCCGCAGGCGGCGGTATGAAAAACACGGTACAGGATATGGCTGACAGCATGGAGATGTGGGGAATCGCCGGGATATATAAATACGGCGTGGGCGTACAGGCTGTAAGCCCTACGGAGATTCCGGAAAGGATCCTCAAAAAAATACACCGGAAAACAGACAGGTTATCCAATGCGGTGTGCAAGAACGCGGGCAAGCGCGGCATGAACAGGCGTGCGAAAAAATGGTTCCTGCTCATGCGTTTTGCCCACAAGCATTTCACTCCAATGGAGCCGGATTACGGCTACTGGGAGGAGAAAGGCTGGCACGGGAAAACAAGACCTTGGAAGGATTGAGATAATATGGATTATATACAGCTAACAAAGGAAAATATCGAAAAAGAGCATATTTGCTGTGCTATTTCAAACAACAGGGATGTTCAGGTATCGTCCAAAAAGAACTGGCTTGCAGACAGATTTGATGACGGCTTAGTATTCATAAAAAGTGTTCAACGGGGCAAATGCTTTATTGAATACATCCCTGCTGAAAATGCGTGGGTGCCTATTGCTGCGGACAATTATATGTATATAAATTGTCTTTGGGTCTCAGGCTCGCTAAAGGGAAACGGATATGCTTCCGATTTGTTAAACCGGTGTATGGAAGACAGTAAAACCAAGGGAAAATCGGGTTTATGCATTCTTTCATCGGCAAAGAAAAAATCATTTCTTGCAGATCCGAAGTTTTTGACCTATAAGGGCTTTGGCGTTTGCGACGAGGCAGACAACGGTATTCAGCTTTGGTCTTTACCTTTTGAAGACGGCAAAAAGCCAAGGTTCAAGGACTGCGCAAAGCACCCGCATATTGATGAAAAGGGTTATGTGATTTATTACACCCACCAATGTCCGTTTACGGCAAAGTATGTGCCGATCATCGAAGAACTTGCAAAGGCGCATAATGTGCCGTTAAAGGCCATACATATTGCCGATAAAGCAGCCGCGCAAAATGCGCCTTCTCCCGTTACAAGCTATGCGCTATTTAAAGACGGGGAATATATGACAAACGAGATATTGTCAGAAAAGAAATTTTTAAAAATGATTGAGGAATAATATGAATTTAGAAACAGAACGATTGCTTCTTCGTCCCTGGAAAGCAGAGGACGCGGAAAGCTTATATAAATACGCAAGCGATGACCGGGTAGGTCCGATCGCAGGCTGGCATCCTCATAAAAGTGTTGCGGACAGCAGACAGATAATCAACGATGTTTTGTCATCACCGGGTACATATGCTGTTGTGCTTAAAGAAACAAACGAGCCGGTCGGCAGTATCGGCTTAATGGCAGGAGGAAACAGCAATCTGAATTTGCCTGAAAACGAGGCTGAAATCGGCTATTGGATCGGTGTTCCTTATTGGGGTCAGGGCTTCATTCCGGAGGCAACAAACGAGCTGATACGCTTTGCATTTGGCAAGCTGAAATTAGACAGACTTTGGTGCGGTTATTTCGACGGCAATGAAAAATCAAAACGCTGTCAGGAAAAATGCGGTTTTAAGTATCATCATACAAATAAGGATATTTATTGGTCATTGACAGACGACATACGAACCGAGCATATAACCTGTTTGGAAAAACGGTATGTAAGACCGCTTATGAGCTTTGAAATACCACAAGCCGTCAACTTGATTTGGGAGGTTTTTCTTCAATTTGAAGCACACGAATACTCTAAAGAGGGTATTGAGCATTTCAGAGCAAGTCTTGATGACAAAGAACGAACAAAAGCTATGAAATGGTACGGTGTTTTTGATAACGGAAACCTGATCGGCGTTCTGACAATGAGAGAACCTCAGCATATCGGCGGATTTTTTGTCAAGGCAGATGATCAGGGAAAAGGCTTCGGAAGAATGCTTTTTGAAACAGCGAAAGCGGAGTGCAAGAGACCGGAGATTACGGTTAATTCCTCGCCGTATGCTGTTAAGATATATAAGCACCTCGGCTTCGTTCCGACTGCTGAGGAGCAAACGGTAAACGGCATTCGCTTTACCCCGATGAAATATAGCCCATTGGAGGATTGAAAATGAAAGCCATTGAAACGAAACATTTAACAAAATTTTACGGCAAAGCCCGCGGAATTACAGATGTCACTCTATCGGTGACAGAGGGAGACTTTTTCGGTTTTATCGGGCCTAACGGGGCCGGAAAATCGACTACCATTCGTACCCTGCTGGGGCTGATTTCCCCTACAAGCGGCAGTGCGACAGTGCTTGGCAACAATATTTTACAAAACCGCATGGAAATATTGTCACAGGTAGGCTATCTGCCCTCCGAAGCGATGTTTTATAACGGCATGCGTGTTCGTGATATTCTTTCTTTCTCCGCAAAACTGCACAAAACCGATTGCAGAGAAGAGGCCGGAAGGCTATGTGAACGTCTTGAGCTTGACACATCTCGCCGTGTGGAGGAATTGTCTCTCGGAAACCGCAAAAAGGTCGGCATTGTCTGTGCACTTCAGCACAAACCGAAGCTGTATATTTTAGATGAGCCGACAAGCGGCTTGGACCCATTAATGCAGCGGGAGTTTTATGAGCTGCTCACGGAACGAAACCGGGAGGGTGCAACGGTGTTTCTTTCCTCCCATGTTCTGTCGGAAATCAGCCGTTATTGCAAACATGCCGCCGTTATCCGTGACGGAGAAATTCTCGTATCAGACAGCGTAGACCGGCTCGGTCACACCGGTGTAAAGCGTGTCACCTTGCAGGGAGCAGAGCGCATACCTCAAATGGACGGCATAAAAAATGCAACAAATGAAAACGGTTCGGTCAGCTTTCTCTACAGCGGGAATCCAAAAGACCTGCTTTCACACCTTGCCGATATTTCTTTTGCAGATTTTACTGTAACCGATCCCGACTTGGATGAAGTCTTTATGCACTACTACGCAAAGGAGGAAAACTGACATGACAGTATTCTTTCATGAACTGAAAAGGGGAAAGGTTTCGCTCTTGATTTGGTCATGCGCGATTGCGTTTATGCTTGGCATCTGCGTTCTCATATATCCCGAAATGAAAACGCAGATGAGTGACATCAGCGAAATGTTCGCGGATATGGGCTCTTTTTCGGACGCCTTTGGCATGGATAAAATCAATTTCGGCACTTTTATCGGCTATTTTGGCGTCGAGTGCGGAAATGTTTTGGGACTCGGCGGCGCATTATTTGCCTCCATTCTCGGAATTTCCGCTCTTGCGAAAGAGGAAAAAGAGCATACTGCTGAGTTTCTTTTAACGCATCCTGTTTCCAGAGAAAAGGTACTGGCGGAGAAGCTCCTTGCCGTTTTTTCACAGATTATTATTTTAAATCTTGTATCAGCGATTGTCACGGTGCTTTCGGTTCTGGCTGTCGGGGAAAGTGTTGATGCAAAGGTAATGCTCCTGCTCTTTCTCGCCTACTTTATGATGCAGATAGAAATTTCTGCGGTTACCTTCGGTATTTCGGCATTTCTTAAAGGAAACGGGCTTGGCATAGGGCTCGGTATTGCCGTCTTAATGTATTTTCTCAATATAATGGCTAATCTTACGGAAAATGCGAAGTTTCTCAAATACATCACGCCTTTCGGTTATACGGAAGGGGCAGACATCATTTCAAACAGTGCCATTGAGGTGAAATATCTCGCCGCGGGTCTTGTTTTTACGGTAACGGGTCTTGTGGCTGCATTCTTGAAATATCGGAAAAAGGACATCGGATAAGAATTGAGCGGTCCTTAAAAAGACAAACCAAAAAGGGGAATCGTTATGAATGTTACCTATGAACATAAATCAGCAATGACCTTTATAGGCTTTTCTACTGCAATTCGCCCGGAGGAGGGCTATGTCAAATGTCCTGCGTTCTGGGATACGGAATACAGCCGGAAATATATGAGATTATGGCAGACAATGAAACCGGAAACTGATATTGAGAAAGCAATTCTTGAAAACAGAATCGGTATGTTTGCCATCTGCGATGAAAAAGACGACTCCTTTGAATACTGGATTGCCGGTCTGTACGAGGGCGGCGATGTGCCGGAGGGCTTAAAGCTCTATACTTTCCCCGAAAGTGATTGGGCGATGTTCTCTGCCAAAGGTGCTTTGCCGAAATCGCTGCAGGACTTAAACACGCAAGTGTGGCAGGAATGGTATCCGAATGAGGGACAAAAATACAAGGGCAGCGGAAACGCTATGTTAGAGGTATATTCTGCCGGCAATATGCAAAGCCCCGATTATGAGTGTGGGATTTGGGTACCAATTTGCAGATATGAAGAACGCGATGAACAGGAAACAGCGGAAATCGTTTCTGAAATGACAATCACAGGAATCCTGTAATCGCCTTTGGTTTATTATCAGTAAGATAATACGTCAAATCACCGTCTCAAAAAGGGAGAAACACGATTACTCCAATGAAAAATGAACACAAACATCATAAAAAATTTCAGACAGCCGCTAACAGTATCACCCTGCTGCGTATTGTCGGATCGATTGGACTGCTGTTCCCGGCCCCAATGTCGCCGCTGTTCCTGGGAATTTATACGCTGACCGGACTGACGGATGTGTTGGACGGATGGCTTGCCCGGAAAACAGGGACAACCAGCGATTTCGGCGCAAGACTGGACAGTATGGCGGATCTGGTGTTTTACGCTGTCATGCTGATTCGATTCTTGCCTGTTTTGCGCGAGGCGCTCCCGCTACATATTTGGTATGCAGTGGCCGGTGTTCTGCTTGTGCGCCTGAGTGCATATTGCACGGCGGCAATCAAATATCGCCGTTTTGCTTCCGTGCATACCTACCTGAATAAGCTGACGGGCACAGCGGTTTTCCTGCTGCCTTATATCTTTATCATTTCATCGGGCGTGACATACGCCTGGGCGGTGTGCGCTTTGGCGTGTGCTGCATCGTTGGAGGAACTGGCGATCCACCTTTGCCGGAAAAGCTATTGCGCTGATATCAAGACAATTTTAAAAATAAAGACTGACAAGGCATAGCTGTTTTTCTCTTTGCAACGCCTGTAAAGTTGATATTTGATTGTTTTCGCCAATGACTTCCTTATCCGGTGTCGGTAAATGGGCCGGGGCTGTTTTTTCTTGACGAAATGCCTCATATCCAGTATACTATAAAAAAATCATGGAGGTACCGGTAATGGCTTATGTCGCAATAATTGGTCTGCTTTTTGCACCGCTGATGTGCCTGCTCTGCACAGCTTGGTTTTATGTGCGTTGGCAGAACGAAGAGAACGAAGAGAAGGCATTATTTAACAAGAAAATCTGCAAGCGCTTTCTGATTGCCGCTGCTGTATCACTTGTCGTGTTCGGTGTACTGAAAATCATATTCCCGTTTAGCTAAAAAACAAGGATCTGCTGTCCAAAAGCAGATCCTTGTTTTTTCAAAATGCCGGATAACCGTTTTTTAACTCATCGTTGTATATTGCGCGCTCGCCGCCGATAAACTTAGGACGGACACGCGCCGCCAGCAAAATGGCATCTCCAATATGCTTTTGCGCCAAGCGGACAGGGACGGCAACACGCTTCAAGTGCATACCGATCAGTGTACCACCGATGTCAAGACCGGCGTCTGCTTTGATTTCCTCCAATGCCACAGGATGGGAGAATGCGTTGTAAGCGGCTGTGGCGAAAGAACTGCCTGCCTTTGGCTGAGGCACGACATTGACGACTTCCGCGCCGGGAACGGCGTCATAGTCAACGATCAAGGCGCGGTTCAGATGCTCACAGCACTGTGCGGCAATGTAGATCCCCAGAGGGGCAAAGACGCTATTTAAACCATCAAATATGGCCTGCCCGACCTCCGGCGTTGACCAACTGCCTACCTTATGGCCGACCACTTCACTGGTAGAACATCCCACCACAACGATTTGGCCTTTGTGCAGCCTGGCTTCTGCGACTAACTGTTTCGCGGCATTGGCTGCTTCTTCCTTCACTTGCTCAAGCAACTCAACCTTTTCCACTTCGTGAACTATTCCTGCCATCATATCAACCTCATTTCATGATTTTATCCATTACTTTGCTGTGTTCAAATATTTTCATCAGCAAGATACCCAGGACAATACCCGTGGCGCCCTGCACCAGATCACCGGGAATACTGAGTGTCGCTCCAAGCCCTTTTCCCAGCAGAAGTGCGGTAAATCCAAAATAGCCGAAGACCATAATCAATTCACCAACGATGCCGCTGGCAACCAACGCACCGCGTTTGCGGCCCATGGCGCGCCAAATCAGACCTGCAGCCATGGCATCGGCTGCCTTGATGATCAATGTGGCGGGTACATAGTATGTGTAGCCGGCAAGCAAATCAGTCAACATGGAACCGATACCGGCTGCCGCCGCACCGTACCACGGGCCAAGCAGCCAACCGGAAAGCAGCACAAAGCAGTCACCCAAATTGACATAGCCGCCGGTAGGTGAGGGGATCCTGATTACCATTGTAGCAGCAAATACCAGTGCTGCTAAGAGCGCAGACATCACTAATTTTTTAATTTTTGCATCTTTCATGTAAAAACACCTTGCTTTCTAAATCTGCCTGTATTATAGTATGAACTGGTATTATTAAAATACCCAATACGATATTAGTTGATAATACCAGATGGAGGCGGATATGCTCACATATTCTTTCATAAAAGATAACAGCGTCAGCTTATATGAACAGCTTTACCGCCATATGAAAGCGGATATTTTGTCCGGGAAACTGGCGGCAGGGGAGAAGCTGCCCTCTAAGCGTGCGCTGTCCGGCCATTTGGAAGTCAGTGTCATTACGGTCAAAAATGCGTATGAACAGTTAATGGCCGAAGGCTATATCTACGGAATTGAAAAAAAGGGCTACTATGTCAACAGAATAGAGCGTCCGCTGCAGGCGGCTGCGACCGCCTGCGATATACAGGCGGTCAAAGAACCGACCTGGTTTCTGGATTTTGTCACAAATTCCATTTCCGCAGAATACTTTCCCTTTACCACATGGGCCAAGCTGATGCGGCAAACGATTTTAGAACAGGATAAAGCACTCCTGCATGCCACGCCTTATAACGGCGCTGCGGCGCTTAGAAGCGCCATTGCCGATTACCTGCATCAATTCCGCGGCATGACCGTCGCACCGGAGCAAATCATTATCGGCGCGGGTACGGAATATCTTTATAATATGCTGCTGCAGCTATTAGGGCGCGATAAGGTGTATGCGGTAGAGGACCCGGGCTACAGTAAGATCACAAAAATCTACAAAAGCAATGGCGTGGCGCTGCAGCGCATCGGTTTGGATGAAAACGGTCTGTCAGCGGTGCAATTGCGTCAACAGCAGGCAGATGTGGTGCATATTTCTCCGTCGCACCACTATCCGACCGGTATTGTGATGCCCATTACGCGCCGTCAGGAACTGCTGCGCTGGGCAAGTGAAGGGGAAGGCCGCTATATATTGGAGGACGACTATGACAGCGAGTTTCGTTTTGTGGGCCGTCCCATCCCTACACTTTTCTCGGTGGATAAAAATGAGCGCGTCATTTATCTGAATACCTTCTCAAAAACGATAGCGCCCTCCATTCGTATCAGCTATATGGTCTTGCCGCCGCATTTGCTGCATCAATTCCGTCAAAATCTGGGTTTTTATTCCTGCACGGTGTCCAGCTTTGAGCAATATACGCTGGCTTCCTTCCTGTCGCAGGGACGGTATGAGCAGCATCTGAACCGAATGAAAAACCGCTATCGCCAAAAGCGCGATAAAGTGATCGAGCTGATTTGCTCGGGAGAACTGGCCGACCGCGCTGAGATTATGGAGCAGGATGCCGGACTGCATTTCCTGATGCGGCTTGACACCCCATTAAGCGACCGGACACTGCGCGAACAGGCTATGCAGCAGGGGCTGCGCCTTGCGCTGCTGTCTGATTATTACAGTTGTCCGGAAAACGCACCGCCCCATGTGTTGGTGGTGAATTATTCGGGTATTGATTTGGACAAGCTGCCGGAGGGCCTGCACCGCCTGGCAAAAATCCTGGAGGGAAAAGAACATGTATGATGAACTGACAAAAAAAGATTTGCAAAAAATGCAGGAGGAAATTGATTATCGCGTGAGAGAATTGCGCCCTAAGTTGATTGAAGACGTACAAACGGCCCGTGCGTTTGGTGATTTAAGCGAGAATTTTGAATATAAATGCGCCAAGCAGGAGAAAAATCGGAACGAAAGCCGGATCCGCTACCTGGAAAGAATGATAAAAACGGCGCATGTGATTGAAGACACTTCTACGGAAGAAACCGCCGGTCTGTATGACATGGTGGAGATTCTTATGGAAAACACCGGAAAAAGTCGAGTGATTCGATTGGTGACCACGCTGCGGCAAGATGCGTTAAAGGGCTGGATCAGCAAGGAATCCCCGGTCGGTAAAGCCGTCATGGGACACAGGTCAGGGGAGCGTGTGCGTGTAGATATGGGCAACGGAAAGGGATATACCATTCAGATTCTTTCCATTACTAAGGGCAAAGATGACGGCAGCATTCCCATTGGCAGTTTTTAAATGAAAAAAAGCAGCTTGACGGTGAAATAGCCAACCGTCAAGCTGCTTTTTTTATGTATGCATTATTCAGAGTAACTCCGCAAACCCCATAATATAGCGGTCGCAAATTTGCTGCATTTCCGCTTCTGTTTGGAAGAATACAGGATCATGCACGCCAATCACCGTTAAACCGGCCTTTTTTGCCGCGCGGCATGCCTCTACGGAGTCATCAAAGAATGTACAGTCATTTACCTTTACACCCATTTCGTTTGCAACAATACAGTAGATTTCCGGATTGGTTTTTTCGATTTTCAGATCATTGGCAAAGAATATACGGGTAAAATAAGGCATCAAGCCTAATTTGTTCAGGGCAGTGCGGCAGTGCTCCGGAACACTGGAGGTCAGTACGACCATGGTTTCGCCATTGGCTTTACATTTTTCCAAATAGTCGACAACGCCGGGCTTGACCGGCACCTGCGTGGCGTACATATCCCCGGCCATTTCCATCCATTCGGCCATGATCTCTTCGATGGACTCATCCAAGCGGCAGTATTGTTTGGTAAATTCTGCGGCGAGGGGGAA
Source organism: Clostridiales bacterium (assembly GCA_004555205.1). GTDB lineage: Bacteria > Bacillota > Clostridia > Oscillospirales > Oscillospiraceae > Vescimonas. The sequence continues at coordinate 68,690 of SFIY01000004.1, read as the reverse complement.
TATGGTGTGCGCCACGCCGGCGCAGTATTCCTCGGTATAAGGATAGCCGCGTTTAGCGAGAAACGCCTCGTCCACGCCGCGCCAAATCCCGTTGGAATCGATCAGTGTGCCGTCCATATCAAATATCAGCATGTACTCTCCTCCGTCCAAAAACGCCATGGGAAATCCACCGCTTCGGCAGCATAGTCAATCCCAATGCGTTTTCCGCAATGAATCGTTAGGTTTTTATTCTCCTCCGGCAGTCCCAAATCAGCCAAAGAATGACAGATAAACAGGGTGTCGCCGGTTAAATCCTCGCCGTTTAAGGACCTGTCAATGTCCAATGCCTTACAGCATTTTCCCGGCCCATTGAGAAAATGTTTCTTTTGGTAGGATGTCAACTCTGCCAAGGGCTTTCCGTAACGAAGATGGGCCATTCGTTCCAGACCGTAAACAGGCGACAACCCGCGCAAAAGCACCGCCTCCGGTTCACCCTCGATGTTCGTAGTGAAATTCAGGCAATGATACATGCCGTAAATCAAATAGACATAGGCATGTCCCGGAGGGCCGAACATGACCGCATTGCGCGGCGTTTTATGGTAGCCATAGGCATGGCAGGCTTTATCAATGCTGCCCACATACGCTTCGGTTTCCGTGATGCGGCATACCAGCATCTCTCCGTGCCATATGCGAACCAGATAGCAGCCCAATAGCCGGCGGGCGATTTCTACCGTATCGCCGATAAACTCATTTCGACAGACTTTTGCCATTTCCTCACCTCGATGATATGATTCTACCATCTAATCCGGCGTCTGTAAATGGGGAATGTCCGATGTTTATACCGGCGAGAGCGGGATGCCGGAGAGGATCATGACAGTTGTCAGGCACGACCGGCGCAGCTTTTATCGGCTTTGCGTCGCTTTTTGTGGACAAAAGACCGATACTGTGTTAGAATAAATTGATTTGTTCTGAAAAGAGGAAACTACGCTATGAGCGGTAAACTGATTATATTTGAGGGGACGGACGGTTCCGGCAAGGCGACGCAGACCGCCTTACTGTGCCGTGAGCTGGAACGACGGGGGATCCCCTATAAGAAGCTGGATTTTCCCCGTTACGGTGAGGAGTCATCTGCCCTGGTAAGGCTGTATTTAAGCGGCGCATTCGGTTCGCATCCGGACGATGTGAACGCCTATGCTGCGGCCAGTTTTTTTGCAGTCGACCGCTATGCCTCCTATAAGCAGGACTGGGGCACCTTTTACGAGGCCGGCGGATTGTTGATCGCTGATCGGTATACCACCTCCAATGCCGTACACCAAACAGTCAAATTGCCTGCGGCAGAGCGTGAAAAATTCCTGAATTGGCTGTTCGATTTTGAATTTCACCTGTTGGGCTTGCCTGAACCGACGAGGGTACTCTATCTGGATCTGCCTACGGAGCTGTCCGGACAGATGATGCGTAAGCGTGAAGAAAGCACAAACACCAAGGCGGACATTCACGAAAAAGATGCAGCGTATCTGCAGGCTTGCCGTGAAAATGCCGCGTTTGTGGCGGAGCGCTGTGGCTGGACACGAATCGACTGCAGCAAAGACGGCGCGGTACGCAGTATGGAAGACATCCATGAAGAAGTGCTGGACAAGCTGTCAGACCTGCTTGCGCTATGAAAGGAAAAAAGGGACGCGGCGCGTCCCCTCCGTCCTCCGTATGTCAGCAAGTGCAGCATGCATCACCGCTGCCGCAATCACTGCCGCAGGTGTGATTATCGCCGCAGCAGCAAATAACTAACAGCAAGATGATGATTAGCCAGATGCAGGAACTATTGTTCTGAAAGCTCACAATTGTCACCTCGCTTATGTCTCACTGCACCATTTTATGTGCAGGAGCAAACGGATGTATCTCGTCCGCTGAAAAAATGAGGAAACAAAAGAAATATTCCCAGAAAGGAAAGCGTTGTTATGCCTAAAAAGAAACTACATGATACTGCCAAATGGGATGCCGAGCAGGTGCGTAAGAGCACACAGAAGCCTGCTGAGAAAAGTAAGCCCTGGTGGCGCAAAATTTCTCCCCGTGTGACCTATATTATTTGCGTTGTCCTCGTTTCCTGCCTTTTGGCAGAGCTCGGCTGGCTGGCCGTAAATGAAGTGTGCGCGCTGAATAAAGAGCCTTTAACTGCCGAGGTCACCATTGATGAAGGCGACGGATTGGGAGCTATTGCCAAGAAGCTGAAGAAAGCCGGCATCATTGACTCCAAATTCCTCTTTAAACTCTACGGTCTGTTCAGCGGTACGGCAAAGAAGGTAGATGCCGGTGTTTACAAACTTGACACCGGTATGGACTATCATTGTCTGGAGCAAACCATGCAAATGGGAACAAGTGCTGCCGCGACGGTGATGGTCACCATCCCCGAAGGCTATACCGTACAGCAGATCATCGAACTGCTGGCGGAGAACAATGTTTCTTCCGTGGAAAAGCTGACGGAAGCGGCAAAAAATTATGTGTTTGAAGATTACAGCTTTATCGACAACGAAAATCTGGGCAATATCAGCCGTCTGGAGGGCTATCTGTTCCCGGATACCTATGAGTTTTATGTGAAGGAAGAAGCGGTCAGTGCATTGAGCCGTCTGCTGGACAATTTCTATTATTGGATATTTGAAGACGAGGAAATGGTCGAAATGATGGAAGGTGAGGACCTGAAGGAAATCATCACCGTTGCTTCGCTGATTGAAAAGGAGACCGACGGTACGGACCGCGAAACGATCGCATCGGTTATCTACAACCGCTTGAATCACTCTGCCGAGACGGCATATTTGCTGCAGATCGACGCATCGCTGGTCTATGCGGCCGGACGCGAAATTACGCAGGACGACTATAAGAATCTGGACAGTCCTTATAATCTGTATACGCATCAGGGATTGCCTCCTACGCCGATTGCCAACCCGGGATTGGCTTCCATTAAAGCCGCACTGAACCCGGAGAAGACAAACTATTATTTCTACGCTTTGGATGTAAACGGCGAGTTCGGCACACCCAACCGTCATGTATTTTCAAAGACCTTGGCAGACCATAACTATGTACAGCGTGTGATTGGCTGACATGACAAGAAAGAAACCCGAATTGCTGTCTCCGGCGGGGGACATGGAAAAATTAAAAATGGCTGTTTTATACGGCGCGGATGCCGTGTATCTGGCCGGAACATCCTTCGGTATGCGCTCCTTTGCCGGCAATTTCAACGATGAAGAATTGCCTCAGGCCGTGCGCTTTGCACACGATCACGGCGTGAAAGTCCATGTGACGGTCAACACCATGCCGCGCAACAGGGAGGCAGACTGTCTGCCTGCGCATCTGGAACGCCTGGATGCGGCAGGTGTGGACGCGTTGATTCTGGCTGATCTGGGCGCGTTTACACTGGCAGGGAAGTATGCACCCCATTGTCAGCGCCATATCAGTACCCAGCAGTCCGTTGCCAACTACGCCTGTGCCGGTGCATGGTATGATTTGGGCGCCCAGCGCGTCGTATTGGCACGGGAGTTAAGTTTGGAGGAGATCCGCGAAATCCGGGCCCGTGTCCCCAAAGAGCTGGAAATCGAAACCTTTGCCCACGGTGCCATGTGTGTGTCCTATTCCGGACGCTGCCTGCTGTCAAACTATATGACCGGCCGCGACAGCAACCGCGGCGCTTGCGCGCAGCCTTGCCGCTATCAATATGCGCTGATGGAGGAAAAACGCCCGGGGGAGTATTTTCCCGTATTTGAAGATGAAAAGGGCACCTATATCATGAATTCCCGCGATATGTGCATGATCGATCATCTGGACGATCTGATGGATGCCGGTGTGGATTGTCTGAAAATAGAAGGACGCGCCAAATCCGCTTACTATGCCGCCATTGTGACCGGCGCCTATCGCCATGTATTGGATGATGTAGCGGCGGGCCGCGCTGTGGATCCTGTCTGGCGCGACGAGGTGGAGCATGTCAGCCACCGTCATTATGCTACCGGATTTTACTACGGCCAGCCCGGCCAGTACTATGATAACTCCCGCTATATTCGTGACTGGCAGATTTGCGCCGTTGTGACGGATTGTGATTCGGACGGCAACGCCACATTGTCGCTTCGCAACAAATTTGCGGCAGGTGATGTGGTGGAAATTGTCGGACCTGATGTGAAGCCGTTTTCCATTACAGTGCCGATGATGACAGATGTTGACGGCGAGCCTCTGTCGGAACCCAAAACGCCGCAGATGATTTTCCATATGAAATTGCCCCATGCCGTGCCGCCCATGAGCTTTGTGCGGCATGCAGTGGATTTGTCAGCAAAGGAATAGAGAAAAATCCCCACATGGTGTGGGGATTTTTATTTCTTATGGCAGCTTTTCATACACATGAATGTCAAAGGAGATGCGGGTAGTCAGCGTTTGCAATTGGGCAAGCCGCTCACATCCGGCCTTGGGCGTTTTCCAATAGTAAGGCGTCATCTGAAACAGGGCATGGATGTCCTCCTGACCTTGCAGGGTAATGACATCCTCCACATGGCGAATTTCGACATAGCGGAAGCTGTCATAGGGCGTTTCCTTTACCTCGTTGGGGTAGGGACGGTCGTACAACACTTCTTTTAACTCCCACAGGTGCTTTTCCGAGGGCACTACATAGACAAAATGACCTCTGGGCCGCAATACGCGCTTAAATTCTTCCAACGCCAAGGGAGAAAAGCAGTTAAGCAGAAAATCAATACTGTCATCGGCGATGGGTAGGTGATAGGAGGAGGCTACCGCAAATTCGATGTCCTTTTCCCGTTTAGCAGCCAGACGCAGGATAAATTTCGATATATCCGTGCCTGCCATTTGCGGTGTTTTGCCCGCTTGTACCAGTGCACGGTACACACCGCTGGTATAATAGCCTTCGCCGCAGCCGGTATCCAATACATGAGGGGTATCTGCGCACAGGGACACCGCCAGATCACAGAGCGCGTTGCGCAGCGGCGCATAGTAACCCTTTGATAAAAACGCTGCGCGGGCGCCCGACATACCCTTGTCATCACCGGGCATTCGGGAGTTTTTGCGGTTGACCGGCAAAAGGTGGGTATGCCCCTCTCTGGCAATATCGTAGCTATGTCCGTTTACACAGCGATAGGTGCTTTGACCGCGCGTCAAGGCGCTGCCGCAGACAGGACAGATGAACAGACTCATAATTCCTCCCGGGATACGGTGACATCATGGATCCAGCGTGCTTTTTTGATATGGAAATAACATAGGGGTACTTTGAAGATACACTCAGCCTGTATGGTCATGGCTATGATCCAGCAATTGCAGCGGAAAACCAGCGCCGCCAAGGCCGTCAAGGGTAATGCAATCAGCCACAGCGGCAGCAAATCAAAGACAGCGGCCCATGTGACTTCGCCGCCGGCGCGCAGGACACCGGTCACCGCCGAGATGGAATAGGCATGGAAGGGGAAACTGGCAAAGGCTGTCACAGCCAGTGCGGTGGCAATAACCGCCGATTCACCGTACAGTTTGAACAGAGGGAATATGACCGGTCGGAACAGCAAGGGTACCAGCAAAAGCGAAACAACCGACAATCCAACGGCAACAAGTGTCGTAAAACGCAGCAAGGTGCGGCTCAGCTCCATCACCGCATCGTGTGACCGGCCCTCGCCAATCGCCATACCTACCATAACAGCCGTAGCGGCGCCCAGTCCAAAGCAGACCACCAGGAAAATCCGTCCCAGGTTGCCGGTGACGGCATATGCCGCCAAAAATTCCACGGAATTGGCAGTATAGCCGAGGATCACGGTAAACAGACTGTTGCCCAAGCCCCAACCCGTTTCATTTAAGAGCACAGGCCAGGAGTATTTGATAAAACGGCGCAGCATCTCCTTCCCGGGACGGAAGAAAGCGGGCAAATCCAGGGGCATCGTTTTGCTGCGCAAAGCATAAACAACGCAAATGATCACTTCGGAAATACGCGCCAGCAGGGTGGCAATTGCCGCGCCCTGGATACCCAGTGCAGGAAAGCCCCATTTGCCGTAGATCAGCAGATAGTTCAAGGCAGTGTTCAACACCGTAGAGAAGCCAAATAGCTTCATGCCGAAATGGGGATTTTCTACGCTGCGCTGTGCGCTGACATAGATACTGGAGAGCATATTGAACACATAGGAAAAGCCGATGATACGCAGATAGGGCGCACCTAAAACGGACAGCTCATGGTTATTGCTCAGCAGGTCCATAATGGGCACAGGGAACAGCAAAAACAAAATGCCCAACAGCAGCGTAAGGCCGGTGCCCAGCAGAGACGCCACACCCAGCGCGCGGCTGATATTGGTCAGATCCTTTTTACCCCAGTACTGACTGACGATAATCCCCAAACCGCTCTGTGCGCCAAAGACAATGCTGATGAGCAGAAAAACCGGCACATTGGCTGTGGTTACGGCCGCCATTTGGGTATTGCCCAACCGACTGACCATAAAAGTATCGATCAAGCCGAGGGAAAAGGTGATTAAATTTTGCAAGATCATGGGCAGGCTCAGACGCCACAAGTAGCGATAAAATTCCGGCCCGCGCCTGGTCAAATTTTTTGTCATAAATACCTCTTACAGCATGGGGAAGCGTGATGCCTGATGTTCTTTCAGCGCTGCGCAGAGCGTGTCAATATCTTCTTTGGTCGTATCAGGGGAGAAGCTGATCCGGATCACACCGGCGGCCGTCCTTTTGTCAAGGCCCAAAGTCGATACCACATGGCTGCTTTTACCGCGATGGCAGGCGCTGCCTGCGCTGATGCAGATACCCTTTTCACCCAAATCGGTTACAATATTGGCGCTGGGATAGCCGGAAAGTGCCATGGACAGAATATGGGGCGCCGTGCCATTCCCAACGGATACCATGCCGGGGATTGTCAGCAGTTTTTCGCGGCAGTATTCCTTGATTTCCGCCGTATGCCGCAGCTTTTGCGCCAGATGTTTGCTGCGCAGCTCCACCGCCTTGGCAAAACCGGCGATCTGCGCCGTAGCCTCGGTACCGGAGCGTAAACCGCTTTCCTGGCCGCCGCCGGGCAGCAGAGGACGCACATTGCGGAAGCTGTCGGCAATATACAAGGCGCCGATCCCCTTCGGGCCGCCGATTTTGTGAGCCGAAAGGCTCATCATGTCCACGCCCCAGCCTACGGGGTCGCAATCCACTTTCATAAAGCCCTGTACCGCATCACTGTGCAGCAGCGCTTTGCTCCTTTTTGCTTTCAGAAGCTGCGCCGTTTCCTTCACAGGGAAGAGGCAGCCGGTTTCATTGTTGACCAGCATCATGGTAACAAGCACCGTATCCTCGCGCAAGGCATTCTCCACCTGCTCCACATGGATATTACCGTCCTTGTCCGGCTGCAGATACGTCACTTCCCAGCCCTGCTTTTCCAGCCATTTGCAGGATTCCAAAACGGCGCTGTGTTCCACGGCGGTGGTAATGATATGCCTGCCGTTGTGCCTGCCCTGCCAGACGGCGGCCTGGATGGCCCAGTTGTCGCTTTCCGTGCCGCAGGAGGTAAAGTAAAGGTTCTTACTTTGGCAGCACAATGCCTTGGCAATGACGCTGCGGCAGCCCTCCACCAACTGCTTCGCCTCCTGTCCCGTAGGGTACTGGGAGGAGGGATTACCGAATTGTCCGGTCAAAACCTCATACATGGCATCGGCCACCGCCTTGGGTACAGGCGTGGTAGCGGCATGATCCAAATATATCATGAAAAACACCTCATTTTCGTGAAGCCGGGGACTTGTCACCGACGCAAGAATCGATTATAATAACCAAAATAGTATTATACTCATTTTTGAGGAAAAGTGCAAGGAGTTAATCTGCGGATGAAGGTTGCCATTTACACACTTGGCTGCAAGGTAAACCAATATGAAACACAGGCAATGGAACAGGAGCTGACCCGCCGGGGCCATGCGCTGGTGGATTTTGAAGAGACCGCCGATGCCTATATTATCAACACCTGTTCTGTGACGGCTGTCAGTGATAAAAAATCGCGTCAGATGATCCGCCGCGCCAGGAAGCGGAATCCCCATGCGGTGGTATCCGCCTGCGGCTGCTATGTACAGACCCATACACAGGAAGCGGCGTCGCTGGGCATTGACCTGATTGCCGGTACCGGAGACCGCATGGCCTTTCTCGACCTGCTGGAACAGGCTGCAGCGGAGCATGTACCCATGCAGTTGGTAGATGACGCCTTCAAGCGCCGCCAGTTTGAGGTGCTGCCTGCCGGCGGCATGGCAGCCCGTACCCGCGCTATGCTGAAGGTGGAAGACGGCTGTGTTAACTTCTGCACTTACTGCATCATTCCCTACGCGCGCGGCGGTGTGCGCTCTTTGCCCATGGAGATCGCCGTGGCGCAGACAAAGCAGCTTCACAGGGAGGGTTACCGCGAGATCGTCATTACCGGTATCGAGATTTCCTCCTACGGTCACGATTTCAAGGACGGTACCACGCTGATCGACCTGCTGGAAGCCGTTTCCGAGGCAGCAGGGGATATGCGCCTGCGTCTGGGCAGTCTGGAACCGCGCACGATCACCGAAGATTTCTGTCAGCGCGCCTGCAAGCTGCCCCGGCTCTGTCCGCATTTCCACCTGTCCATGCAAAGCGGCTGCGATGCCACACTCAAGCGCATGAACCGCAAGTATGATACGGCACGTTTCTACGAATCTGTGCGACTGCTGCGGGCATATTTTGATCATCCGGCCATTACCACCGATCTGATCACCGGATTTCCCGGGGAAACGGAGGAGGAGTTTTCTCAGACGCTTGCCTTTATTGAAAAGTGCGCCTTTGCCGATATGCACGTTTTTCCGTATTCCATCCGCCCCGGCACACCGGCAGCGAAAATGGCACAGGTGCCCGGCCCCGTTAAGGATGAACGCGCGCACCGTGCGGGCGAGGTGGCGGCCAAGATGCACCGCGCCTATCTTGCCGACTGTGTCGGTCACACTTATCCGGTGCTGTTTGAACAGTCTTCTGACGGAAAATCCCGCGGTCATGCCCCCAACTACATGGAGGTGGAGGTGGCACAGGACGGTTTACATAATCAAGTGCTGCCTGTAACGATTACAGGCGTTGAGAATGACATTTTATGGGGAGAGGTGAGGGAATGAACCATTTTTTTGCTTACATTGCGCGCATGCGCTTTATCAATCGCTGGGCGCTGATGCGTAACAGCTACACGGAAAATATTCAGGAGCATAGCCATCAGGTGGCCGCGTTGGCACACGCCTTGGCCGTGATCCGCAACACCTATTTCGGCGGCCAAATCGACGCCGGACAGGTGGCTGTGACCGCGCTGTACCACGATGCCTGTGAGATTTTAACAGGTGATCTGCCTACGCCGATCAAATACTATAATCCGTCTATTCGCGACGCCTATAAGCAGGTGGAGTCGGTTGCCTGTGATAAGCTGATAAACATGCTGCCGGAAGAAATGCGCAGCACCTATGATGAGATTTTGCAGCCGGTGGATCCGGATGTAGAAGAGCTGGTAAAGGCGGCGGACAAGCTCAGCGCCTATATCAAGTGTCTGGAAGAGCTGAAAGCAGGTAATACGGAGTTCCGCCGTGCCGCTGAGCAGACGGCGGCTGCTCTGGACCAGTTTGGATTGCCGGAACTGGACTATTTCCGCAAACACTTTATGGACAGCTTCAAGCTGACCTTGGATGAAATGGAATAAAGGAGAGAACGATTTATGAAAGCAATTGTCACCGTTATCGGTAAGGATCAGGTGGGCATCATTGCCGGTGTATGCAACACATTGGCCGACTGCCATATCAATGTTCTGAATATCAGCCAAACCGTCATGGACGGGTTCTTCACCATGATGATGGTGGTGGATCTTACGCTGTGCGACATGGCCTTTGAGCCGTTGAGCGCCGTGCTGAAGAAATACGGCGAGAGCCGCGGTTTGTCTATCCGTATCCAGCGCGAGGATATTTTCGACGCCATGCACAAGATTTGAGGTGTACCATGCTGAGTCTGAGTAATATCTTTGAAACCATCAACATGATCGACAAGCAGCATCTGGATATTCGCACGATCACCATGGGTATCTCGCTGCTGGACTGCATCAGCGAAGACCCCAAGCGCTGCTGCGATAAAATTTATGATAAAATCACCCGTAAAGCGGAACACCTTGTCAAAACAGGTGAGGCAATAGAAAGCGAGTTTGGCATCCCCATCGTAAACAAGCGAATCTCCGTTACGCCGATGGCACTTGTGGCCGGCAGCTGCAGCACCACGGATTATGTACCGTTTGCCCTGACAATGGATCGCGCGGCAAAGGAATGCGGCGTCAATTTCATCGGCGGCTTTTCCGCTTTGGTGCAAAAGGGTTTTGCCAAGGGAGATGAGCTGCTGCTGCGTGCCATTCCGCAGGCTTTGGCCCAGACAGACTTTGTCTGCTCCAGTGTAAATGTGGGCTCCACAAAGGCCGGCATCAATATGGATGCCGTGGCGCAGATGGGCCGGGTGATCAAGGAAACGGCACATCTGACAGCGGAGCAGGACGGCTTGGGCTGCGCCAAGCTGGTGGTATTCTGCAATGCGGTAGAGGATAATCCCTTTATGGCAGGTGCGTTCCACGGCGTAGGCGAGGCCGACAGCGTCATCAATGTAGGCGTATCCGGCCCCGGTGTGGTGTATCATGCGCTGCAAAGCTGCAAGGGACAGCCCTTCGATGTGGTGGCGGAAACCGTAAAAAAGACGGCGTTCCAGATTACGCGTATGGGGCAAATGGTGGCGACAGAGGCCTCCCGGCGGCTTGATACACCCTTTGGCATCGTGGATCTGTCACTGGCTCCCACGCCTGCTGTAGGCGACAGCGTGGCGCGTATTTTAGAGGAAATGGGCCTGGAGACCTGCGGCACACACGGCACAACGGCGGCGCTGGCGCTGCTCAATGACGCCGTGAAGAAGGGCGGCGTGATGGCTTCGGGCCATGTAGGAGGCTTGTCCGGCGCGTTTATCCCCGTATCCGAGGACGAGGGTATGATCGCTGCAGCGCAGTCCGGCGTGTTGACCATAGACAAGCTGGAGGCTATGACCTGCGTATGTTCCGTGGGATTGGACATGATCGCCGTGCCCGGTGATACCAGCGCAGAAACCATTTCCGCCATCATTGCCGATGAAGCGGCTGTCGGTATGGTGAACAGCAAGACGACTGCTGTGCGTATTATTCCTGTGGAGGGGAAGACAGTAGGTGATATGATCGAGATGGGCGGTCTGCTGGGCAGCGCTCCCGTGATGCCGGTACACCAAGCCTCCAGTGCCGACTTTATCGCCCGCGGCGGCCGTATTCCCGCCCCGCTGCAGAGCTTGAAGAATTGATATGATCAGAAAAGCGACGAAAGAAGATTTGCCCGCGATTCTGCCGATCTATGCCGCGGCGCGCGCCTATATGCGGAAAAACGGCAATATGACGCAGTGGGACGGTATTGACGCGCCGGAGCTGCAACTGGAAAACGACATCCGTCTGGGACAGCTTTATGTATGGGAAAAGGACGGCATCCATGGGGTATTTGCGTTCATCATCGGCGAGGATGCCACCTATCAGACCATTGAGGACGGCGCGTGGCTCAGCGATAGTTTGTATGGCACCATCCACCGTCTGGGAAGTGACGGACAGCATAAGGGTGTCTTTGCGGATATGATTCAGTGGGCATCGGCACAGATCCCACATCTGCGCGCTGATACCCACAGCGCAAACGCCACGATGCAGTATGTGTTGCAGAAGAACGGCTTTCGCCGTGTAGGCGTCATTTATGTGCCTGACGGCTCACCGCGTATCGCATTTGAACGGCTCAGCTAAAGAAATCCACCCGATAAAGGGTGGATTTCTTGCTTACAGAAGAATTTTTACGAGAATACTGCCGATCAGCGCAATCAGAGGGATCAGCAGATAGCGCGTTTTTTTGACTTTAAGGGGCATAGAATCGCTGTGTGCCACGCAGTCACTGCATAGCCACACAATACCTGCCAAGATAATGGCCGTCCACATTTGTGTGCGCCAGACAAAGAAATACAGCACCAGACAAACCACCGTCACCACACGATACCATGTGGGCAGTTCTGCAATGGGTTTGTACTTTTTACCGCTATCAACAAAGACACCATCAACCGCTACATCGGCGGTGTATCCGCGCATGACAAAGCGACATTCCTTGTCGCCTACGGTAATGGCTTCGTCCACATAACCGTCACGAGGCCGAAACAGTTTGCCTTCCTCCTCGTCCACAAAAAGGGCAGAGGTACCGCTGCGCAGTCCATGCCGCACATAGGTCACCTTATGGTCAGCGCCGTCAATGGTAATATGCCAGGTTTGTTCTTTCGCCATTGTCAGCTCCTCCTCAGTCGATCTTACCTCTGGCATGCATAATATCATCCTCCGTGATCTTCATCAGATCCTCGCGTGTCACATTCTCCATCTTGGCCAGACGGTTGTTCTGGGCTACCAGGATATGCTCGAAGATATTGCGCACACCGCGGGCATTACCGAAGCTCTCGCTGTCGCCGTTTTCCTCCACGATATAGTCGCGTACCAGTTCTTCCACGCCGTCATCCAGCTCATAGCAGCCCTTTTTGCACTGCATACGGAAGATGGCCACCAGCTCGTCGCTGCTGTAGTCGGCAAATTCCAAAAAGCGGTTAAAGCGGGACTCCAAACCGGGGTTGGAGTGGATGAATTTGTCCATCAGATGGGTGTAGCCGGCCACGATCACCACCAAATCGTCGCGGTGATCCTCCATGGCCTTGAGGATGGTGTCAATGGCCTCCTGGCCGAAGTCGTTTTCGGATTTGCCGTTGAGAGCATAGGCTTCGTCAATAAACAGCACACCGCCCATGGCTTTTTCAATGACCTTTTGCGTTTTCAGCGCCGTCTGCCCCACATAACCGGCTACCAGACCGCTGCGGTCCACCTCTACCAATTGGCCCTTGGACAAAATGCCGAGGCTGTGATAAATGCGTGCCATAATGCGTGCCACGGTGGTCTTGCCGGTACCGGGATTGCCAGTAAACACCATATGCAGCGACATATCCGTGGTGGGTAAATCGTGCTCACGGCGCATTTTATAGACCTGCACCATGTTGATGAGGTTATGCACTTCCTCCTTGATTTCCGTAAGGCCGATATAGCTGTCCAGCTCCGCCAGAAGATCTTCAATCTTCTCGGGCGGCGGTAATACTTCCTCTGCGGTTTTTTCTTCCGTCTTGGAAGCAGCAGTGGGAGGAACATCTTTCTTCTCGTTTTTCGGTGCAGAACGGGAAGAACCCAACACGCCTTCAAAGGGTGTGCCCCAAAAATCACTGCCCATTTTGCGCAAATTGTTTTCCGACATGGAGCGGATCACATCCAGTTGCTGCAAGATGATTTCGTCTTTTTTATCCATTATCGTTCCTCCTTAATGGGAGAGTTTTATATGTTTCATAGAGCGGAACAAAAGTGCCGCGACAAAGCCGGTCAATGTACCGGTCAAAAGAGATACTGCCAGCAAAAAGGGAAGATACCCTAACACCATGGTGTTGCCCAAGGTAAACATCGCCGCTACAATCTGGCCGATATTATGGGCTGCTGCGCCGCCGATGGACACGCCGAAAACGGAAAGCCCACGCAATTGCTTAAGCCCAATCATCACCTGCATGGCAGCCAATCCGCCGAGCATGGAGAAAATCAATGCCGAGGCATTGCCGGCAAACAAACTGCCCAGCAAGCAGCGCGCCACCAAAATAGCCAGAGCAGGCAGTGCGCCTAATTCATACAGGGCAAACACCGTGACAATATTGGCAAGCCCCAATTTGACGCCAGGCAGGGGGATCAGCAGGGTAATGGGGAAGAGATTTTCAACGGTACTCAAGCCTAAGGCCAATGCGGTCAAAACGGCGCAGAGTGCTAATTTTTTTGTGCTGCTCTTCATCCGCTCACCCCACGATCACATCCGGGGCATCTTCCGATGCGCCCTCCAGATGAACGACAATTTGGGCGGGCAAACAGACGATGGACTGGCCGGCACGGGTTATGGTGCCGGTATGCACGCAGTCCTGACTGGGACAGTCGCTCTGCTCCACACGCACGCCGCTGCCGTCCATCGAAACCAGCAGGGTATAGCCGTTATGGCAGTAGGTATGCGTTGCCTCCTCATCGGAGAGCGGCAGCGTGTCGACCACGCGGTTTCCCACGGACACAACGACACGCAGCTCTCCACTATATGTTTTATTGCCGTAAAAAACAACAGCAACAATAACCGCTATGGCAATCACAGCGGCAGCAATCACTCCATCCCAAACGGTGGGCTTTAATTTAACGGTCGATGACCTGGAAGTCATAGGTTGTACCCTCCGGTTCGGTGATTTGATCCTGCAAATTCGGCGTATAGAGCAGACGGCCGTCCGTGGTAATCATCACCACATCAAAGCGATCGGCGTTGGCGCGCCAGAAGTCAATAGCGCCTCTTTCGCCCATGACATACAGTGCCGTGGAGTAGGCATCTGCCATGGTGCCGTTATCCGCAATGACCGTAACCGACAGCAGGTCACTTTGGACAGGGTAGCCGGTCTTGGGGTCGATAATATGCTGATAAACCGTGCCGTCCTCTGCCGTAAAATAGCGCTGATAACCGCCGGAGGTCACAGCAAAAGCATCGCTGAGCGCCACCATGGCGGCATAATCATCGCCCTGCGGGTCTTGAATCGCCACCAACCATTTGTCGCCGTCAGGCTTATTGCCGCACACATAGACATTGCCGCCCAGACTGACGCAGCCGCTGGTAATGCCGTAATCGGCAAAAATGCTTGCCACACAATCGCTGGCATAGCCCTTGGCAATACCGCCCAGGTCAATGGCGCAGCCCTCGTCCAATGTGACGGCGTTGCCGTCCAGATGCACATGGCTGCTGCCCACATGTGTAAGCAGCGCAGCAATCTCATCAGAATCGGGAACGCGCGGTGTATCGCTGGTGATGCCCCAGGCGTTGACAATGGGCGCGATGGTTACATCAAATGCACCATCGGTCTTGGCGGCATACTGCAGCGCATCGCCCAGCAAGGTGGCCGTTTCATCGGATACCGCTGCGCGGCGCGATTCATTCAGCTTCGATACATCGCTCTGCGCCACCGTGCGGGAGAGCATGCGCTCCAACTCGTTGATCCTGCGGGAGGCATCTGTCAGCGCAGTCTGGGCATTGCTGCCGTAAGCCGTCAAGGACATATAGGTATCCATGGCAAAAAGGTTGGTCGACGCACTCTTTTCCGCGCACGCAGTGAGAGAAAGCAGCATCAAAACGGTCAATAGATAAGCAGTAATCTTCTTCATCGTCATTTACAGTTCACGGCGGCCTTCCAAGGCGCGCATCAGCGTGGCATCGTCAGCAAATTCCAAATGACCGCCCACGGGAATACCGTAGGCCAGTCGGGTGACCTTTACGCCAAAAGGCTTGAGAAGACGGGAGATGTAAAGGGCAGTAGCTTCACCCTCTGTGTCGGGGTTCGTGGCCATAATTACCTCGTTGATACCGCCTGCCGCCACGCGGTCAAGCAGGGATTTGATCTGCAGATCATCGGGCCCCACATGGTTCATCGGTGAAAGCACACCGTGGAGCACATGATAATGACCGCGAAACTCACGGGCCCGCTCAATGGCAATCACATCGCGGGGGTCTGCCACCACGCAAATCGTTGTTTCATCGCGCTTGGGAGAGGCGCAGATACCGCACAGCCCGCCATCTGTCAGGTTCTGACAGACAGGACAGAGGGTGACGGATTTCTTGGCATTGACAATGGCATCGGCAAATTCCCGGGCGTCTTCCATCGGCAGATTCAGCACATGGAACGCCAGACGCTGCGCAGACTTGCCGCCGATTCCCGGCAAGCGCGCAAATTGTTCCACCAAATGCTCCAGCGGAGCGGGAAAGTATTCCATACCTTTAACCTCTTAACTCAGCAATTCTTGCGGGAATATCCTCCGCCTTGTAAACGGCGCTGCCTGCGACCAGCACATTGGCGCCGCTGGCAATACAAAGCTTGCAGGTGGTGGGGTCAACGCCGCCGTCCACCTCCAGCTCGCAGGCAGGATTCATGGCATCAATATAGCCGCGAATGGTCTGCACCTTGGGCATCATGTCTGCCATGAACTTCTGACCGCCGAAACCGGGTTCCACCGTCATCACGAGGATCATTTCCACCTCGTCAATAAAGGGCAGCACCGCACCGGCCGGCGTCTTAGGCTTCACCACCACACCGGCTTTTTTACCCTTTGCGTGGATCTTGCGCAGCGCCTCGTGAATGTTTTCCTCCGTATCCGCTTCCACATGGCAAGTTACGATGTCAGCGCCGGCATCACAGAACTGGTCCACATAGCGCACGGGACGGTCGATCATCAAATGCACATCCAGCGGCAGAGACGTGATGGGTCGGATGGATTTGACCACGGGGATACCGATGGAGATATTGGGGACAAACAAACCGTCCATTACATCCACATGGACATAGTCAGCCGTTTCAATACGCCCGATATCGCGGGCGAGATTGGCAAAATCCGCAGAAAGAATGGAGGGAGAAATCTTAATCATAAGTGTAGCTTCCTTTCTATCAATGGGATACCGCACGCCTGTAGGCTGCGAGGCATAGGATACAATAAGCGATGAGATACCGGACGCAACTTCGACGCAGCCGTTTTCGCCCCGTCCGGTTTGTCGTGATCGCTTTTAAAATAGGGGGTCGGTGGACAGCTTTGTCTGCTGACCCCCAATGTGCAAAATTCTACACATACATTATAACAATTCTTTCCGCCAATTGCAACGAAGAAAGAGAAAAAGCGGTGATAGCAAGCCATAAAATCATGTACAAATTGTTAATTTTATGCAGTAGGTACTTTACCTTTTTGCTTTTTTCCTGTAAAATATTTATTGCTTTTTTAGAAATACTACTTTATAAAAGGCGAGGCATTGGTATGAGATTCTTTCAGAAGATCGGCAACGCGTTTTCACGGTTTATGTACGGGCGCAACGGCGGCGATTACTTAGGCATGACGCTGCTCTGGCTTGCCATCGTGCTTGATGTCATCAATATATTCATCAAAAACGAAACCGCCCACTTGGTGATCGGTATTATCCCCACGGCGCTTTTGGCTTGGGCGATCTTCCGTATGCTTTCCCGCAATCTGCAAAAGCGTCGGGCGGAAAATGCCTGGTTTATGTATAAATGCTGGTATCCGGTTACCAGAGGGTTCCGTCAGGCTAAGCAGAAAAGTATGGATAAAGAGCATAAGTATTTTACTTGTCCCCAATGCCGTACCGTTTGCCGCGTGCCCAAGGGAAAAGGCAAAATTGTCATTACCTGTCCCAAATGCCGCCACCAGATTCACGGCAAAAGCTGAATAAACAGAATCGCCCCGATATATGGTATCGGGGCGATTTACTATTTAGTGGCAGGCGCAGTAATTGCGTGTGGACACATAATCACTGGGCATCTCCACCGTGTTGGGCGGGAAGAACTCGCCCACAGGGAAGCCCACATTGCGGAACAGGCCGCAGGGATCCTCCTGATCACCGCCGGTACACTCGGCCTGCGGGATGCAGTAATCATACACCGGAACCAGAAGCTGCGTGTCGCGTTCCAGACGCACAAGAGAGAACTGACCCAGCGTTACATAGTAGCGGCGGCAGTTGTTATCGCAGAATACCAGATCCTGTGAAAACGCCTGCGCAATGAACGACGGAATCTCCGTCAAGCCGGCTTCACGGCAGCAGGGCTGACAGCCGTCAGCGATTCGCGTGTCAAGCACGATCGGATCCACCGCGCTGACCACCGCCGTAGGCAGATTGGTCCGCATACGGGCAGGTACATCCAGCTCATCAATCACCGTGTCGGAAGAGAAAATCTTGGCATTGCCCTCGCTGCCGAAGAGAATGCAGCGTTTATCAAACACGCACAGGCCCTCCGCTTCGGTATAGCGGGGCGTACCTGTGAAAACCTGCAGCGTTACACGGTAGAAAAAGCGCATATCCACAGAGTAGAAGCCGCGGTTAAAGGTGACCGGCTCCACATCTGTGTAGACATACAGCAGCTCAGCTGAGCCGCCCTTGATCATTTGGGAAGAACAAAGCAATTCATTTGCGGCCGTGGTAGGGTAGAAGCGCAGATCTTCCACACAGTCCTTATCGCGGCAGCTATCGAAAATCTTTTTGGTATGGATACAAACGGATTCACGAACAGCACTCAAATCACTGATCGGACCCGGCATTGTTGCCTCAGGCATAATATGACCTCCTATTAAGTACTGAAAGAAAGTTTTCTTTCAATCCAGTCTATGCCATAAGGACAGAAAAGTGAAAACTCCTCCGGCAACGACGCCGGAGGAGTTCGGATTATTCCACGGTGACTGATGTGGTATCGGATACCACGCATACATAGGTGCGTCCTGCGCCCAATGACAGCGGCGTACCGTCGGTCAGGTAATAGGTAAACGGATCGTACATTTCGGCCTTGCGCCATTCTATATCGACAGCCTTACCGCCGCAGAAGTAAGTACCGGAGCCGGAGCCCTGCAGATCGATGACCATATGGCCTTTTGAATCGCCGCTGTTGTATACCTCTGTGTATAATACCAGCAGGTTGGTCACGCCTACCTGCCGGCCCGTATTGCCGTCTATATAGGCATCGTCATACTGCCCGATCATATACAGCTTGGTCGCGGCATCATAATCGAAGGTACCGGTTTTGTAATAGGAGAAGGGGACCTCAATATGTTCCGCCTGCATACCGTTAACAGGCGTGCCGTCCTCAACGAAGGTGATGGGATAGGTATAATCCGCTTCATGCTGGGTGCGGAATCCACATTCGGCGATATAAGCGGACAAATTCTTGCCGGAGGTCATCAGGGTGTGCTCGAAATCCATTGTCTGCGCGCGGTCCTCATCACGCCAGTAGGCGGTGTAATTCTCATCAATGTCGTCCATGTCATGCTGATAGATCATATAGAACGCCTCTTCGCTGCCGCCGGCATGCGCATAAATGGCATCCATGCCAAGCACGGTCTCAATAAAGCAGGGACGGGCACTGCGGATGGAGCCAATGGTGCCGACCCGGTCAATTTCCTGGAAGAAGCAGACCATGCGCGTAATGGCGCCTTCCACATTGTATTCAAATATCATATCCGCATCGGACACGCCGTGCTGCGGCATGGCCAGATGGATATTATTCAGCATTACCGCAACGGGCCGGTTATTGACGTTGTTCTCGTTCTTCAAAGGCAGACCGGTCAAAGGATTGAGCACCGGCTCCGGCTCGACGATCGTCTCATCCGCTCCTTCTCCTGCCGCATCTGACGGTTTTTTACCGCAGCAAGCCAATGTCAGCATCAGCAAAAGTGCCATAACAAGGCAGATCATTTTTTTCATGATGTTTTTCCTCCAACATACGGAATCAATGACAGTATCATATCAAATATGTGAAAAAAAGCAACATGTGAACGAAGAAAAATTTGTCTGATACCCTGTACAAAAGATAAAAAATTTTTTATAATAAAAAAAAGGAGTGATCGCTGATGGGAAACGGGTTTATCCGTGATAAACTGGAAATCAAATTTCTGATTCTGTATATAGCCGCCAGAGTGATGGAGCCGCTGCCGCTGGAAGGTATGCAGGAGCTGACCATGTGCGATGACGCCATTGACTATTTCGACTTCTCTGTATGTCTTGCCGATCTGGTTAAGACCGAACACTTATATCTGACAGAGGACAACAAATACGGCATAACACCAAAGGGCCTGAAAAACAGTGAGATCTGTGAGTCCAGCCTTCCGTATTCGGTCAGAATGCGCGCAGAGAAAAACATCGCTGCCTGCAACAAAGAGCTTCGGCGCCGCGCACAGGTGCAGGGGAGAGTAGTGCCTCGTGAAAACGGCACCTACACGGTGGAGTTGTCCCTTGCCGACGACGTGGACAATGTGATGAGGCTGCAGCTGATGGTCGCGACGGAGGAGATGGCCGGGGATTTGGTGACTCGTTTCCGCACCAATCCCGAAAAGATCTATGCAAATCTTGTGGAAATATTGTATAACAAATAATGTAAAGCTACTAAGCCTTACACTATGAATTGGATATTATGGTAAGCAAGCTACGGAATGGTTTCATTCCGTAGCTTTTTCTTGTCATACGATAGGACAAGAGTTCATATAAGTGAGTATCTGACAAAGGAAAGGTGAGGAATCGTGGACAAGGGATACGCCATAGAACGCTATAAATCAGCCGCGGCACTGCTGTCGTCGCGTTGGCAGCGTTTGGCGCTGCAATTGCCGGAAGATCAGCAATGTCTGGCAGAAGAAATACGCCTGCGCGCAGGTCAGCCAATGACGGTACTGCTGCCGGACGGGGAAATCTATCCATCCGCCGAGATCGGCACGGTCGTCATGCCGAATGACCTGGAGCAGCTTTGTGATACCGTGACCGGCTATTCACGCTATGCGGTGACAGAAAGCATCAGCCGCGGCTATATCACGGCCAGAGGCGGTTTTCGCCTGGGGATTTGCGGCACGGCCGTTATCAAAAACGGCTGTAACACCAATATGCGCGATATTTCCTCCGTAATAATTCGCATTGCACGGGAAATGACCGGCGTTGGCAGCGGCGTGCTGCCGCAATTGCTGGAGGACGGCGTATTTCGCAGTACATTGATTATCGCATCCCCGGGCGCAGGAAAAACAACGCTGTTGAGAGATCTGATACGTGGCCTGTCTGACGGAAGCGCCCTGTGTCCGCCGCAGCGTGTCGCCGTAGTGGATGAACGGAGCGAAATTGCAGTCATGTATCAAGGCTTGCCGCAAATGTCGATCGGCAAACACACCGATGTGTTGGATGCCTGCCCGAAAGCTATCGGTATTCCGCTTTTGGTCCGCAGCGCCAATCCGCAAATCATTGCAGTGGATGAAATCACTGCCGCAGAAGACATTCGTGCCATTTTAGCTGCTTCTAATTGCGGAGTTCGCTTTCTGGCGACGATCCATGCGGCGGACAAGCAGGAGCTGCAGCATAAACCGCTATATGCCAAGCTTTTAAAAGCTAATGTGTTTTCCTCCGTTGTGACCATCGGCAAAGATCGGCAGTACCGGGTAGAAAAGCTGTGAGTAAGGCAATAGGGGCTGTTCTGATTATGGCAGGCAGCGTATATCTTATTGCCAATCAAGTGCGAAAAAAACGACTGGAATTGGATGTGCTGCAATCGCTGATCGGTGCGCTTCGTGCCATGGAAGCCGCCATTCGCTGGAAAAGACAAGCCGTGCCGGAATGTCTGAAGGAATTGGAACAGCGAAAATACTGCGGCGAATATTTCCGGAAAATCCGCACTTTAATGGAAAGCGGAAACACTTTACATGACGCATGGCAGCAGACATTTCAGACATTTCCGCAAGATATAAAAGCCATACTGCTTGCCATGGAGTGGGAGGGCGACGAGCTCCACCTGTTGGGCACTTTACAATATACAGCGCAAGGTCTGTCCGAACTCTATCATCATCGCCAGGCGCAGCGGCGTAATGAAAATAAACTCCTTACAGCGGCTATCGGCTCGGCAGCAGGACTGCTCATCCTTATTTTACTGTAAACAAACATAAGAAAGGATCATGAAGCATGGATGTGGATCTGATTTTTAAAATAGCGGCCATCGGTATTCTTGTGGCTATACTGAATCAATTGTTGATACGGAGCGGCCGCGAAGAGCAAGCCATGATGACAACACTGGCCGGACTGGTGGTTGTGATGGTCATGCTGCTGCAAAAAATCAGTGATCTGTTCGATCTGGTGAAATCCTTATTTGGGCTATAACGATGGAACTCATTGTAAAAGTTACGGCAGTCTGTCTGGTGGGCGCTTTGCTGGCTGTCTTACTGAAAAAGAGCAACCCCGAACTGGCCTTACTCCTTGCCTTGGCGGCCTGCGTAATTGTATTGGCGGTTGTCATCAAGGGTTTGGAAGACATTTTTGCGTTTTTGGATGAAATCGTGACCTGGGGCGGACTATCCACGGACATTTTTTCACCGCTGTGGAAAACCGTAGGCATCGCACTGATCACACGGGTTGGGACGGAGCTTTGTAAAGATGCAGGGGAGAATGCCATGGCGTCACTTGTAGAAATGACCGGCGCCTTTGGCGCCGTTTTGGTGGCAATACCGCTGTTTCAAGCGGTTTGGGAAATGCTGCGTTCGCTGATATGAAAGGTAAGAATTGGCTTATAATCGCATTGCTGCTGGCAATGCTGGTGGTGCGGGCGGATGCGGCGCCCGTATCGGACGAAGTCATGCAGACGCTTCCGAACGAGGCGGAAGAACTGCTGGACGAGCTTGATGCGGAAAATTACGACCACAAAACACTGACGCAGGGTCTGGAGTTACTTTGGAATACCGTGTGTGACCTCTTTTTGTCAACGGTAAGGGACAGCTTAGGAGGCGCGGTACTGATTTTAGGTGTGGTGTTCTTGTGCGGCGTGGCCGAGGACTGCTTCCGGGCTGCCGGAAATGAAAAAACGCCCAACTATGTACCTATGGCAGGCGCACTGGCAATCACGCTTATTGCGGCAGGCAATATGCGCTCCTTGATCGGACTTGGCATCGACACCGTGGAGCAGTTGGATATCTTTGCAAAAGCCTTGCTGCCGACACTTGCAGCGGCTGTGGCGGCCAGCGGCGGAATGATTTCGGCAGGGGTCAAACAGGTTTCTACGGTATTTTTCACCAATCTGCTGATCTCGTTAATCCACAACATCCTTCTGCCGCTGGTATATTGCTACATAGCCTCGGCTGCCATGGATGCCATGCTGCCGCAGGCACGGCTGAAAAAAATAGCAGAGGGTCTGCGCAAAGCCGTTACATGGATTTTGACCGGCTCTCTGGCATTGTTTACCGGCTATTTGACCCTTTCAGGCGGTGTAACCGGGTCTGCCGATGCGCTCAGCGCACAGTTGGCGCGTTCTGCTATAGCCACGGCCGTGCCGGTGGTAGGCGGTATTATCTCTGATGCCACAGGCACCGTGCTGGCAGGCGCCGGCGTGCTGAAAAACGGCATTGGAATCTTCGGCATGCTTGCGGTACTTGCCATTTGTTTGCTGCCGTTTTTGCGCTTGGCCGTGCAGTATCTCCTATATAAGCTGACTGCCTTTTTCAGCGGAACCGTAGGCTCTGAGTCGTTGGTGGAGCTGATCGATGCCTTAGGCTCTGCGTTCGGTCTGGTATTGGGTATGGTGGGAACGGGTGCACTGCTTCTGCTGATTTCGATTGCATCTTCTGTATCGGTGGTGATGACTTGATGGAATGGTTTCGTTCATGGCTTCTCGGCGTGATGTCCGCTGCGCTGATTTTGGCAATGATATATACCCTCGTGCCAAAAGGTACAATACGCACCATTGCGCAATTCACCGGCGGACTGGTTTTGATTCTGGTTATTTTGCAGCCGCTCCTGCAACTCGATCCGGGCAGTTGGAAGCTGCAGTACCGGGAATATGAAACGCAAATTGACGAGCAGATAGAAGCTTACCGGGAAGATTATCAGGAAGAATTGTGCGCTATCATAGAAAAGGAAACGGCTGCATATATATCGGACAAAGGATTGGCGCTGGGGATCAAATGCCATCCGGTTGTAACGGCGAAGCTGCGCGATAATGTACCTTATCCAACCGAGGTAACCCTTGACACCGATTGGAACGAGGCATTATCCCGCTATATCACACAGGAGTTGGATATCCCTGCAGAAAACCAGCACTGGCAGGGACGTCATTGAGGTGATACATGAAGAAAATCGATATAGCCGCACTTGGCAGGAAATATAAATTTGTGATTTTAATCATCCTTGCGGGCGTCATCTTAATGATGCTGCCCACAGGCAATAAAGTAAAGACTGCAGACAAAACCGTGTCAACAACGCAGGAAAACTTCTCTCTGGAAGATATGGAAGAGAAAATGACCGATGTTCTCTCACATATACAGGGAGTAGGGAAGGTCCGCGTCATGCTGACGCTGAAAAGCGGATCGCAGCTCCATCTGGCGGAGGATGTCAGTCAATCCGCCAAGGAAAATGATACGAAATACGACAGTGAAACGGTGACGATCAATCGCGGAAGCGGCAACCAGGAGGTTGTGGTGACCAATACGATTTATCCGACATATCAGGGCGCGGTAATCGTCTGTCAAGGAGCCGATCAATCGTCTGTTCGGCTGGCCGTGACAGAAGCAGTGGCGGCTTTGACCGGTCTGAGCACAGACAAAATTTCAATTGTCAAATGGAATTCATAATAGGAGGAACAGGAAAATGAAGCAGGTATGGAAAAAACGGGCCGTGGTAGCAACCGTGTTGTTGTTTGTCTGTGCGGCGGTATACCTTAATTGGCGCTATGCCGGAAATGCAGTCGATTCATCCAAGGTATTGGGCGAGTCAACGCTGGTAAATGCCCCGGACGACGCACAAGAGGCTTCCAAGCCGGTAACTGAGGATGACTATTTTTCCACTGCGCGCTTGAGCCGCAAGCAGGCCCGTGACAACGCCATCAGTATGTTGAAAGAGGCAGAAGCCGATGAAAATGCTGATGAAGATGTCCTTAATGAAGCATCCGAAACCTTGCAGGTTCTGGCGGCCTATACGGTAGCCGAATCGCAGATTGAAAGTCTGGTAACGGCTAAAGGCTATGCCGATTGTGTTGCCTTCATGGGCGAGGAGAGCATCAGCGTGGTGGTATCCGACGCGGATGGACTGGATACTTCGGATGTGGCCAAAATCAAGGACATTGTAATCAACGAAACGGATTATACGGCGGAACAAATCAAGATCATGGAAGCAAATTAGTAGTTGTAATTTATTTGTAAAAATGGTATACTTGCTTTAATTGCAATAATGATGAAAGCGAGATACATTTTTATGGCCGATAACAAAGAATATATGACCCATCAGGAGAATATGGGCACCATTCAAATCTCCGAGGATGTGGTGGCCTCCATCGCCATCAGCGCCTGTCAGGAGGTAGACGGTGTGAGCAGCTTGCTGACCGGCAATTTGCCCGACTTTATGAGCGGCAAGAAGATGTCCGGCAAGGGCGTCCGCGTGGAAATGGACGGCGAGGGCATTGTGGTGAATCTCTTTATCGTGATCCGCTACGGCTGCGCTATTGCAGATGTTGCAAAGAAGGTGCAGCATACGGTTTACGCTGCACTGGAAGGTATGACCGGCTTCCAGGTCAATGCCGTCAATGTTCATGTGGGCGGAATCAGCTTTAACTGAGGATTTACAGAGAAAAGGACAGAGAGATATGACACGCAGTACAGCACGGGAAATTGCCACCCATTTGGCGTATGAATTGAGCTTTACCGATTTGCCCGTTGAGGCATTTCTGGACCGGCAGCTCTCCGGCGAGACTTTTGAAGATCTGTCGCCGGAATGTGACATCTATACTGCGCTTCCTAACGAAAAGCAAAAGCAGTATATCCGCCGCCTGGTTTCCGGCGTGGCGGAACACGCCGCTGAATTGGATAGCTATATTGAACGCTATGCGAAAGGCTGGCGCTTCGACCGCATCTCTCTGGTGGCGTCCGCCATTATGCGTGTGGCCATGTTTGAGTTGATGTATATGCCCGACATCCCGCACGGTGTATCTATCAACGAAGCCATTGAAATTGCCAAAAAGTATGAGTCGCCGGAAACCGTGAAATTTATGAACGGCATTTTGGGCAGCTTCTTGCGTGAGGAAATCAAGGCGTAAGGAATGAAGCACAGGCAGAGCCTTATCGCTCTGCCTGTTTTCCGATTTTATGAAGGAGGTGAAGGCATGGAAGAACAGCGCGTTTTCAGCGTAACGGAAGTCAACGGCTATATAAAAAATCTGATTGATGGCACACCGATGTTAAACGGTTTATTGATTCGCGGCGAACTGTCCAATTATAAAATCTATCCGTCGGGGCATCATTATTTTACCTTGAAGGACGACGAATGTGCCTTGCGCTGTGTCATGTTCCGCGGTGCAGCCGGGAAACTCCGCTTCCGCCCCGAAAGCGGCATGAAAGTGGTCGTATTCGGCCGCATCAGCGTGTTTCCCCGTGACGGTGCCTATCAGCTCTACTGTACACAGATGAATGCCGACGGCATCGGTGATCTTTATGTGGCTTTTGAGCAGTTAAAAGAAAAGCTGTTTCAAGAGGGGCTGTTTGATGAAGCGCATAAGAAACCGCTTCCTAAGTACCCGCAACGCATTGCTGTCGTTACCTCCTCTGCCGGCGCAGCCGTGCACGATATGATCCGCATTTTGCGTCACCGCTATCCCATTGCCAAAATATTGCTGCTTCCGGTGCGCGTACAGGGCGTGGAAGCGCCGCCGGAGATTGCGGGCGCCATCCGCTATGCCAACCGCTGGCAATTGGCCGATGTGCTGATTACAGGCCGCGGCGGCGGTTCCATTGAGGATCTGTGGGCTTTCAATGATGAGCGGGTGGCTCGTGCCATCTATGCCTCCGAGATTCCTGTCATTTCGGCCGTTGGCCACGAACCGGATGTGACCATTGCTGACTTTGTGGCGGACAGACGCGCCTCCACACCGTCCAACGCCGCCGAAATTGCCGTGCCGGATATGGGAGAGCTGCTGCGCTATCTGCAGTCTTCACAAATGCGGCTGCTGCAGGGTGAGAGCAATCTCTTAGACCGCGAAAAGCAGCGCCTTCGTGCATGTATGGACAAGCGCGTGCTGACCGATCCCATGGCATTTGTGCAGGACAAGCGCTTGCAGTTGGATTTTGTGCAGCAGAAGTTGGGGAACGCGGCAGCAAGGCAGTTGGACGGTGATATGCGCCGCTTTGCTCAGCTCACCGCAAAGCTGGATGCCCTGAGTCCATTGAAAGTACTGGGCCGCGGCTACGCGATGGCACAGGACGAAAAGGGAAGCGTGCTCAAATCCAGCGAGCAGGTGCAGGTGGGCGAGCGTATCCGCGTGAAATTGGCGCAGGGCAGCCTGCAATGCAGCGTAGAAGGAAAAGGGGAGTGACTTGTATGGCTACGAAAAAAACATTTGAAGAAAACATGCTCCGTTTGGAAGAAATCGTCAACAAGCTGGAAAAAGGCGACGCACAGTTGAGTGAATCGCTGCGCTTGTTTGAAGAGGGCACACAGTTGGTATCCGCCTGCCGCAAGGAGCTGGATCAGGCGGAACAGCAGGTGGTAAAGCTGATGAAAGGGCCGGACGGTGCGCCCATCGAATCTGATTTTTTAAGCGAGGAATAATACCATGGATTACAGCAGACAGTATGCCGCCTATCAGGAGGCAATTGAGAGTTATTTGAATAAACTGTTTATCACCGACCAGCCTTACGGCAAATTGCAGGAGTCCATGCGCTACAGCGTTCTGGCCGGCGGAAAGCGTATTCGTCCGGTTCTGACGCTGGAGTTTGCCCGTTTGGGCGGTATCGACTGGCATCTGGCGCTGCCGTATGCCTGTGCATTGGAATTGGTGCACAATTATTCGTTGATCCACGATGATCTGCCCTGTATGGACAATGATGATCTGCGCCGCGGCAAGCCCACCAACCATAAGGTTTACGGTGAAACGCTGGCCATTTTGGCAGGCGACGCGCTGCAGCCGGAAGCGTTTCGCTTGATCGCCGAAGCGCCTTGCATGAGCGCTGAAAGCCGTGTGGAAGCCATGCGCGTGCTGATTAATGCCTGCGGCGCCACCGGCATGGTAGCAGGTCAGGTGTTGGACACCCTCTGCCATGTGGACAGCGCAGAGGGACTTACCTTGCTGAACCGATTGAAGACCGGCGTGATGATCTCCGGCGCAGCGGAGCTGGGCTGTGTGGCCTCCCGTATGAATGCCGCCATGCGCCGGCAGGCCATCGAATTTGCCGACCAATTGGGCTTGGCTTTTCAGATCCGCGATGATATGCTGGATGTGATGGGTGACGAATCCGTGTTCGGTAAACCGATAGGCTCGGACAGGGAAGAAGGCAAGATCACCTTCGTCGATATACTGGGCCTGGAGGGCTGTGCCCGCAAGGTCGAGGAATGTACCGTCAAAGCGAAAGAAGCTGTCGGCAAATGGCCGGATCACGCATTTCTGTGGGAACTGGCCGATCAGATGGTGAGCCGCGAGAAGTAAAAGATAGCCCCTGCACCGAGCGGTGCAGGGGCATCACTTATTTCTTTTTCTTTTTATTTTTATCGAGAAGCTGGTTGGCTCGGTCCAGACGCTGCTGTTTTTTACGCGCTTTTTCCTTCTCCTTCGCCTTTTTCAGCGCAGCCTGCTGGTCCTTCTTTTTCTTCTTCCAGTATTCCTCTTTTTCCACATCCTCCACATACTTCTGATACTTCTCAGGATGGCGGGCCCAGTCAATACGATAGATAGTCAGTGCAATGATCAAAATGGCGCCCACAGCAATAAGGCCATAAAAAATGAACTGATAGAAATCCATAGAGGAATGCCTCCTAACATTGATTTTAAGTGTAGTATACAGGATTTTGCGGAATATAGCAAGTGTTCTTTCCATGCATTTCGCTTTTTCCGCCTTTTATGAAACTTTCTGTTGAAACAGATGTCAATTTGGGGTATACTATGGTGGAAATCAGAAACGGAGGTCATTCACATGATTGAAATTACCAAGGATACCATTATCGGCGACATTCTGGATATTGCGCCGCAGACCGCTCCGATTTTCCTGTCCATCGGCATGCACTGCCTGGGCTGCCCCTCTTCCCGCGGTGAAACCGTGGAGGAGGCCTGCGCCGTTCACGGTGTGGATGTTGACAAACTGTTGGAGCTTGTCAACGAAGAGGCTAACAAGAGCGCTGAATAAGCAGATATGCCAGCAGAACGCATACGGCGAAAGCTGTATGCGTTCTGATTATGCCAAGACAGGTGAGATGATGGAACAAAAACAACTGCAACTACAGCCGAGATTACAGCTTCTGGCGGATATGGTGCCTTTGGGAAGCCGTTTGGCCGACATCGGTACAGACCATGGTTATCTCCCGGTCTGGCTGCTGCAGCAGGGGAAGATCCCCTGCGCCATTGCCTCTGATATACGCCCGGAGCCTTTGGCACATGCCAGGCAGTCGGCACAGGAATACGGTACAGCGGGTATTGATTTTCGTCTTTGCGGCGGTTTGGAGGCCATCTGTCCGGAGGAAGTCGATACGATCGTTATTGCCGGCATGGGCGGCGAAACGATCCTTCACATTTTAGAGAGCGCCCTGTGGACGAAAAGCGGGCGTCATACGCTGCTTTTGCAGCCGATGACAAAAACGGAGCTTTTGCGTGGTTGGCTGGCAGATCACGGCTACCGCTTTGTGCGGGAGCGACTTGTTTGGGATAAGGAGTTTCTCTATCCCATTATGCAGGTAACCGCAGGCAAGCAGGCGAAATTGACGGCGCTGCAGCGCATTGCCGGTGTTGCACTGTCAGATGACCCGCTTTACGGTGAATATCTGTCGCAGCATATTACGCGCCTGCAGCGTGCTATCGACGGCATGAATCGCTCAAATAGCGTTGACAGCCATGAAAAAGCACAGGAGCTTATCAAGATACAACAGGAATTAGAACAGGAAAGAAGGCGACTGCAATGACCACAGCAAAAGATGTTGAACGGGCGCTGTTTGCGCTGGCACCGCGCCATTATGCCGAAGAGTGGGACAATGTGGGATTGCTATGCGGCCGCAGGGAGAAGGAAGTCCGCAAGGTTTTAGTGGCACTGGATCCGTTTTTGTCTGTCTGCCGGGAGGCTGCCGAAGTGGGGGCAGACATGATCGTCACACATCATCCGTTGATCTTCCATGCGCCGCTGTCTGTCACCGACGGCGATGGGGTAGGGAAGTGCCTTTTGTTTTTGGCCCGGCACGATATAGCCGCCGCCAACGCCCACACCAATCTGGACAATGCGCCCGGCGGCGTCAACGACCGCTTAGCGCAGGTTCTGGCGCTGCAGCATGTTACCGTCCTTGCCCCTCGCGGCACAGATGAGCAGGGGAGAGAGTGGGGGCTGCTGCGTGCCGGCGAAACGACAGTACAAAGCCTGTCCGACTTTGCCGCCTTTGTAAAAGACAGGCTGCATTGCCCGGGACTGCGCTATGTTGACGGCGGAAAAGCCGTACACAAGGTAGCCGTGGGCGGCGGTTCCTGCGGTGAGGAAGCGGAGACTGCGCTGCGTGCCGGCTGTGATACGCTGGTAACTGCGGATGTGAAGTATAACCAGTTTCAAAACGCCGTGGACTGTGGATTGAACCTGATAGATGCCGGTCACTTTGAAACGGAAAATCCCGTTTGCGATGTGTTGGCTTCCTATTTACGAAAAGAATTTCCCGCCGTTGATGTGGTTTTATCAAAAGCGCACCGCGACAGCATACAATTCCTGTAAAAACAGGTTGTTTTTAACAATTCTGTATGCTATAATGAATTGAATTTTTTACTTACATATACCAAACAGAAGGGAAGAAATACAACTATGTCCGGACATTCCAAGTGGCACAACATTCAAAAGACGAAGGGCGCAGCCGATGCCAAGCGCAGCGCTGCCTTTACGAAGATTGCAAAGGAAATCATTGTCGCCGTGAAGCAGGGCGGCAGCGGTGATCCCGCATATAACTCCAGCCTGGCTACCGTTGTGGCAAAGGCCAAGGCCAACAACATGCCCAACGACAACATTAAGCGCACGATTGAAAAGGCACTGGGCGCCGGCAATACCGATAACTACGAGGCCGTCACTTATGAAGGCTACGGTCCCAGCGGCGTGGCTGTGATCGTTGAGGCACTGACGGATAACCGTCAGCGTACCGCCCCGGAAATCCGTCACTATTTTGATAAGTACGGGAAGGGTATGGGCGCGCAGGGCTGCGTAAGCTGGTCCTTTGACCGTAAGGGCGTCATCGTCATTGACAATGAGGACGAAGAGCTGGACGAGGAAACCGTCATGATGGACGCGCTGGATGCCGGTGCTGACGATATGGAAGCCGACGGCCCCGTGTTTGAGGTCACCACCGCACCCGAAGCATTCAACGAGGTGGTGTCCGCTCTGGAAGGTAAGGGCTATACCTTTGTTTCCGCCCAGATCGAAATGGTTCCCCAGAACTACATCACCATGACCGGTGAAGACGATGTGAAGAACATGAACAAGCTGCTGAACATGTTGGAGGACAACGAAGACGTGCAGAACGTGTGGCACAACTGGCAGCAGGACTAAAAGCAATAATTTAGGTGGTAAATCATAAGGTTTACCACCTTTTTTATTTGTTTTTGCAACTTTTTTGAGTTGGTAATTTTTGGTGTTGTGACATACAATTTACTTGCGAAAACAAACATGATATATGTAGTTGGGCTATACATTGAAAGGAGAATAACATGAAAATCCCTAGCTCAATTACAGAATATCTAACAGAATGTGAAATCAGAAAGTATACCCCTAGAACGCTGAGAAGCTATAAAAACAATCTGAGTTTGTTCTGCAACTTCTGTCTTTCTATCGGTGTAGAAGACACTACAGACTTAACACTAGGCACTGTAAAGCAGTTTACAAAGCACATGATGCACAACGGCAGAAAGGCAACATACATAAATGGTCTGCTTAAAACCATTAAGTCCTATATCACATATATCTATGAAGAGTATGGAGAGGGATTCAACACAAAGAAGTCTTTCAAGTGGCTGAAAGAAGAGAAGCCAGTCATTCAGACCTTTTCCCCCGCAGATATTAAGAAGTTATTCAAAAACTGCTGTGGTAATGATTTTATGGACATTCGTGACACCTGTATTCTAACAATGTTCTTTGAAACGGGTATAAGGTGTTTAGAGCTATGTTCTATAAAGGAATCAGACATACACAGTGATTTTATCATTATCAACGGCAAGAATCACAAGCAAAGAGTAGTCCCTATTACCCCGCCATTGAAAAAGGCAATGCTCAGGTATGAACGCTGTAAAAAAGCCTATTTCGATTTAAGGCAACATGATAATAACTATTTCCTTTCATTTCACGGCAGAATGCTAAATAATTCAGCAGTGGAGAATGTACTCAGGAAAAGAGGACAGGGGATAGAGGGTATTAGAATATCCCCGCATACCTGCCGTCATACCAATGCACAACAGCTATTAAAACAAGGTCTAGATGTGTACACAATCTCCCGTTTGTTGGGACATGAGAACATCGCTATTACGCAAACATACCTGAGAAGTCTTTCTAATGATTCTATACTAGAAATTGCACGGGGACACTCGGTATTACAAAACCTGTAAAGTAAATATCATTAACAGTTAAAGGGCAGTTTTTCTGCCCTTTCTCTTTTGCATTATTACGAATATTTATACAAAGTGTATTGTATACAGTATTCGTTTAATAGATTATTTAATCTAGTGCAAAATATATAAAATATTTTTCAATTATTCGTCAGGTTGCACTAATTTGAGCTTGACAAATTGACATAACAGTGTTATAATTTATTACAGTAAAGAACGAAAGGAGCATTGAATATAATGAATAAATTGCTAACAAGAGAAGAAGTTCAGCAAATTCTACATATTGGCAAATGTACATATTACAAGCTGTGTAAACAACCTAGCTTCCCACTAGTAAGAATTGGTCGAAAGTTCTATGTGGATGCAGACGGCTTAGATAAGTGGATAAAAGAGCAGTATGAACGCTAATTAAAGATTTACTAAAGAAAGGGAGCATGTAACTATAGAAGAGAATAAAGCAATAATTACAGAGGATAAGCCATTTTATTACCTTGAGATTTATAACACAAACAGGGATATATCCCCTGCTGATACAGATGCAGTAAGAAATAAGCTAAGACGGATGACAGCAGAGAATCCAAACCTCGCATGGTTCGTTGCAGAGAGTACAACGGACATGCATAGTAATGACCTTGTGAAACATGAGTATGTAGATACAGGTGGCAGAAGAAAGCGGGTAGTATTGGGTAAGAAGATACCTAGACACATTCATTTAGGTCTTATTAGATTAGATGATTGTAAAGGGTCTTATGAAGCAAAACAGCTATGCGAGTTCTTGAAGAAGAAACGATGTATTTCTAGTAAATGCCGTGCCAGTGAACCATATAACCCCGCCGAGCATAAAACCACACACAGATACATTCAGTATTGCCATAATCAAGCTGACAGGTGGTTTACATCGTCAAATGCAGACTTTGAGAGCACACTAAAGTGATACTTTTGTGGTAATTTTTAGAATACCTCTAAAACAGAAAAACCTGTGATTTCAAGGGCTTTTGAGCCATCTAAAACAACACTGAAAAATATCCTATTACATGGTATGTTTTATTTAACAAAATAGCCCCATAAACATATATTTTGCTTTGATTTTCGCTTAAATTATCACAATCTTAGCTCCAGTCAAGAAGACGTGCAGAACGTGTGGCACAACTGGCAGCAGGACTAAACGAAGCTTGAAATAAGATAAGGGCTGAAGTCTATGACCTCAGCCCTTATTTGTATCATTACACACGCTATATGCCCTATTTCACCACCGGTGGATTTTTTTTCTGCCTCCTATACTCCCGCAATTGCCTCTTTTAGCCAAAGTTTTTCTTCTATTATGGAATTGTGGTACATACAGTTAGAATAACAAGCTGTAAGAAGCGGGAGGATGGCAATATGAATCAATCCACATCAATCTATCAGGACATGGCGCTGCGTACGGGCAACAGTGTTTATATCGGCGTGGTAGGGCCGGTACGAACCGGAAAATCCACGTTTATCAAGCGATTTATGGAAACACAGGTCATTCCGCATATCGATAATGTCTATCGCCGCGATCGTGCCAAGGACGAATTACCCCAGAGCGGCTCCGGCCGCACCATTATGACCGCTGAACCGAAGTTTGTGCCGGAGGAAGCCGTGGAGGTCAAACTGGACGATGGCGTTTCTTTCTCTGTGCGTCTGATCGACTGTGTGGGCTACATGGTGCCGGGTGCCGTGGGGCAGTATGAAGACCTGTCGCCGCGTATGGTCATGACGCCCTGGTTTGAGCACGAAATTCCCATGACCGAAGCAGCCGAAATCGGCACAAAGAAAGTCATCACCGATCACTCTACCGTAGGTATTGTCATTACAACAGACGGCACCGTTACCGACATTCCGCGCGAGGATTATCAGGAGGCGGAAGAACGGGTGATCCGCGAGCTGCAGGAAATCGGCAAGCCGTTTGTGGTTCTTCTGAACTCGGCAGAACCCAATTCTGCCAGAGCACATTCTATTGCGCAGGAAATAGAAAAACGATGCCAGGTAAAATGCTTCCCCGTAAACTGTCAGGAGATCGATGAGGGGCAAATGGCGCAGCTGTTGCAGGGTTTGCTCTATGAATTTCCTGTGCAGGAATTGAGTCTGTTTCTGCCGCCTTGGGTGGACGCTTTGCCGTCAGATCACGCCATCAAAAGTCACCTGTTCCAGCATATTCGCACCGAAACGCAGGATTTGCAGCACATTCGCGATCTGGAGCCGTGCATAGAGCACCTGAAATCGGATGATCAGATTCAATCCGTCACAACACGAGGCGTCAATTTGGGTACCGGTGTAGCCGAAGTAGAGCTTCATTTGCCGCGCGGACTGTTTTACAGCACACTGAGTGAACAATCGGGCTTGCAGGTAACCGATGACGGGGATCTCTTGGAAACGCTGACAGAGCTGGCGCAAGTAAAAACGGCATATGATAAAGTCGCTTCTGCCTTGCAGTCCGCGCGTGAAACAGGATACGGCATTGTCCTGCCCAGCGTGGAGGAGTTGAATCTGGAAGATCCGGAAATCGTGCGGCAGGGAGGCCGCTACGGCGTCCGCATGAAAGCAAGCGCGCCCTCCATTCATATGATTCGCGCCGACATCGAAACCACCGTATCACCGATCGTAGGCAATGAAAAACAGTCGGAAGACATGGTCAATTATCTGATGCAGGAATTTGAAGGGGATACCAGCAAGATCTGGCAATCAAACATCTTTGGCCGCAGCTTCCATGAAATTGTCGGAGATGACTTGCAGGCAAAACTGCAGCGTATGCCGGAGGATGCCCAAAAGAAGATGCGCGAAGCACTGGAGCGTATTATCAACGAAGGCGGCGGAGGCCTTATCTGCATTATTCTGTAAAGTAAAAGTCCTTTTCATATTATAAAGCGGTGACAGCTAAAAATTGTCACCGCTTTATGTTGCTAAGCCTGAATTTCCGTGGTACAATAAAGAAAAAGGAGGTGCCCGCAGTGCTGTTAGCAATCGATATTGGCAATTCCAACATTTCTGTTGGCTTATTTGATGAAAAGCGTGAACTGAAGTTTTTATCTTCCATCGATACGGATGCACGCAAGACTTCCGACCAAATCTGTATCGACCTGATGAACATATTTGCGCTGTACCACTATGACATCAAAGATGTCACGGGTGCCATCTTCTCAAGCGTCGTGCCGCCCATTAACTTTATGATGGAAAAAGCGTTGACACGCCTGCTGGGCAAAGCGCCGATGATGGTCGGCCCCGGTGTCAAGACCGGATTGAACATTCGGATGGAAGTGCATAACCAGTTGGGTGCCGACCTGGTGGCCGCCGCCGTGGCTGCACTGGAAAAGTATCCGGCGCCCATCATTATGATCGATATGGGTACCGCAACAACCATCTCCTATATCTCCGCCCAGCGCTGCTATGAGGGCGGCGTCATGTTCCCCGGGGTGTATCTGTCTCTGGATGCTCTGTCCGAGCATACGGCGCAATTACCGGACATTTCCCTGCAGCATCCCAAGAATCTCATCGGCAAAAACACCGAGGACTGTATGCGCAACGGCATTGTCTACGGTACGGCCGGTATGCTGGACGGTATTATTGACCGTATCCGCGGCATGATTCCTGACCAGGAACCGACGATTATCGCTACCGGTACACCTGCGCCGGTCATCGCACGCTATTGCCGCCATCAGGTGCAATACGACAAAAATTTGCTGATGGACGGGTTGTGGACGATCTATCAAAAGAATCAATAAGAGATAACGCGTAGATGATGGACTCATCTACGCGTTATCTCTTATCTTAAATCACTTAACTCTTACATTACTTGGCCAGAATCTTCTTCAGCTTGCAGAAGCGGGGCAGGGAATCCACCTTCGGCAGATTCGGTTCACCCTGAATCAGCGGCAGGGCATAGTCAACAAACTGGCTCTTGACGCCGTTGCCAGCTTCATTGATCCAATCGCGGGGGATCTTCTTTTCCACATTGGCCACTTCACTCAGCGGAATCAGCTTGGTCTTACAGGTATACTTGCCGTTCTTAATCACGCGCTCAAATCCGATCATGCAGCCGTTGATGCCGTTGACGGCATTCTCCACAGCCGCCTTACCAGCCATGAAGGATTCTTCAATATCGGTTTCGGAAGCCAGATGTGCGCCGCAGCGCTGCAGCAGATTCAGCTCAATGCCGCGCACCTTTGCGCCGGTCTGCTCCTTCAACACCTGTGCCAGAATTGCGGCCAGGCCGCCCAGTTGTGCATGGCCGAAGCCGTCATTGGCGGCTACCTTTGCCTCGGATACAAAGCTGCCGTCCTCGTAATGAATACCTTCCGACACGGCAACAATGCAGCTGCCTTTTTCAGCATAAACGCGCTTCACATCTTCGATAAATCGGGGCATACTAAAGTCAACTTCCGGCAAGTAGATCAGATCAGGACCTGCACCGTACTCATTGGCTAACGCAGCGGCTGCCGTCAGCCAGCCTGCATGACGGCCCATAATCTCCATCACCACGATCATGCCGGTATCGTAGACATGCGCATCCTGATAGACCTCCATCATGGAAGTGGCAATGTATTTGGCAGCAGAGGCGTAACCGGGGCAGTGATCCGTGCCAAACAGGTCATTATCAATGGTCTTGGGCACGCCCATCACGCGGCAGTCATAGCCTACAGACTGCATATAAGCACTGATCTTATGGCAGGTATCCATGGAATCGTTGCCGCCGTTATAGAAGAAATAGCGAACATTATGCTTCTTGAACACCTCAAGGATGCGCTTATAGTCTGTATCGTCCTTTTCGGGATCTGCGATCTTATAGCGGCAGGAACCCAGCGCGGAAGAGGGCGTATACTTCATCAGGCGCAGCTCTTCGGGATCCTCCAGACCCATATCAAACAGACGGTCATTCAACACGCCCTTAATGCCGTGCTCGGCGCCCAGCACCTGTGTGATAGCCCCGGATTTCAAAGCTGTATCAATGACGCCGTATGCGCTGGCATTGATGACAGAGGTGGGACCACCGGACTGGCCGATGATGCAGGCACCCTTCAATTCATTCATGTGTCATACCTCCACAAATAACTTTCTACCGGTTATTTTACCACGCCTGTCGACTAAAGTAAACCGGTTATACTTGCAAAAATGAAAAGATGTGGTATCATTAAGGTGTTCCGATTTTAGGTTATGTTTATGATAAATACGATATAGAAGGAGAGTTTACTATGCCACTGGTTACTTCAACTGAAATGTTTAAAAAAGCGTATGAGGGCGGTTATGCCATCGGCGCCTTCAATGTAAACAACATGGAAATCATTCAAGGGATCACGGAAGCCGCCAAGGAGTGCAATGCTCCTGTTATTTTGCAGGTTTCCAAGGGCGCCCGCGCATATGCCAACCGCACATATCTGGTCAAGCTGGTAGAGGCCGCTGTGATTGAGACCGGCCTGCCCATTTGCCTGCATCTGGATCACGGCGACAGCTTTGAAACCTGCAAATCCTGCATTGACGACGGTTTTACCTCCGTTATGATCGACGCCTCTTCCAAATCTTTTGAGGAAAACATCGCCATTACCCGTCGGGTGGTGGAATACGCCCACGCACACGGTGTCGTGGTCGAGGCCGAGCTGGGTACGCTGGCCGGTGTGGAGGATGAAGTCAACGTCAGCGCTGAGGATTCTTCCTATACCCGTCCCGAAGATGTACAGGAGTTTGTAGAGCGCACCGGCTGTGACTCTCTGGCCATTGCGATCGGCACCAGCCACGGCGCCTATAAATTTAAGCCCGAACAGTGCACCCGCAACGAAAAGGGCATTCTTGTGCCGCCTCCTCTGCGTTTTGATATTCTGGAGGAAATCCAGAAGCGTCTGCCCGGTTTCCCCATTGTGCTGCACGGTTCTTCTTCCGTTCCGCAGGAATATGTGAAGATGATCAACGAAAACGGCGGCGCCATGCCCGATGCAGTGGGTATTCCCGAGGAACAGTTGCGTAAGGCCGCTTCCATGGCCGTGTGCAAGATCAATATTGACTCCGATCTGCGTCTGGCTATGACCGGCAGCATCCGCAAGTATCTGAACGAGCACCCCGCAGACTTCGATCCTCGTCAGTATCTCAAGCCTGCCCGCAATAACCTGAAGGAACTGGTGAAGCACAAGCTCATCCATGTCCTGGGCTGTGACGGCAAGGCCGACTGATGCCAACAACACAAAAACAGCGGAATGTGTGTTCACATTCCGCTGTTTTTATATGCTTGAAAAGGAAAATTGCTTTACAGCGTTGCCTTGATCTTAGCGGCAATCTGATCTGCCGTCAAGCCGTACTCGCGCAGTACATCGGCCGCCTTGCCGGACTGTCCGAACTGATCGTTGACACCGATTTTGAGGAACTTGCAGTTGATTTTACCCATCAGTACGCCGGCCACGGCATCGCCAAGGCCACCGATCACACTATGCTCCTCCACTGTGACCACATTGCCGCACTTGGCGGCATATTCGCTCACGCAGGCTTCATCAATGGGCTTGATGGTATGCACATTGATCACGCTGATTTCGATGCCCTCGGCAGCAAGCAGTTTGGCAGCCTCCAGCGCCTCATTGACCATTAGTCCGCAGGCAAACACGGCAACATCCTTGCCCTCGCGCAGAATATTCGCCTTGCCGATCTCAAAGGGGTACTCCTCGTCAAATACAGGGGTGGCCAGGCGGGCCAGACGCATATAGGCCGGGCCTTTGAACGCAGCCAGTGCAAAGGTTGCCTTGCGGGCCTCCTTGGCATCAGCGGGAACAATCACGGTCATACCGGGGATCATGCGCATCAGGCCGATATCTTCAATCGCCTGGTGGCTGCCGCCGTCTTCACCGACGGACACGCCGGCATGAGAGCAGCAGATCTTTACATTGAACTTGGGATATGCGATAGAATTGCGGATCTGTTCATAGGCACGACCTGCACCGAACATCGCAAATGTGGAGCAGAAGGGAACCAGACCCATGGTGCTCAGTCCGGCACCGATGTTCATCATATTGCCCTCTGCGATACCGCAGTCAAAGAAACGCTCAGGGCAGGCGGCTTTAAAATACTTGGTCATTGTGGCGCCTGCCAGGTCGGCATCCAGCACCACGACTTTTTCGTTCACGGCGGCCAGCTCCACCAGCGCCTTGCCGTAAGCTTCACGGGTTGCAATTTTTTCACTCATGATTCTTTAGTCCTCCAATTCCTTCAAAGCCTGGGCGCGCTGCTCGGCATTGGGAGCCTTACCGTGCCAACCTACCTGATTTTCCATAAAGGACACACCCTTGCCCTTGACGGTATGCGCCAAAAGGCACTTGGGCTTGCCGGGAACGGCCGGTGCACTGAGCGCAGCCTCGATGGCATCCAGATCATGGCCGTCCAGCTCGTATACTTCAAAACCGAACGCACGCAGCTTGGCAGGCATGTCGCCCAAGGACATGACTTCCTCATTGCTGCCGTCGATCTGCAGGCCGTTGTTGTCGATCATGACCGTCAGATTATCCAGCTTATAGTGCGCGGCAGACATAAATGCCTCCCAGATCTGGCCTTCCTGACATTCGCCGTCACCCAACAGCGCAAAGACCTTGGTGTCCTTATTTTGGAGCTTTGCCCCCAACGCCATACCGACCGCGATAGAGCATCCCTGTCCCAGAGAACCGGTAGAGGCGTCTACGCCGGGCACCTTCTTGCAGTCAGGGTGACCCTGCAAAATGCTGTGGAGCTGACGGAAATTTTTAAACTCCTTGGCATCGATAAAACCGCGCTCGGCCAAAACGGCATAGTAGCAGGGGGCAGCATGGCCCTTACTCAGCACAAAGCGATCACGGTTTTCATCATGCGGATTCTTCGGGTCAATACGCATATGATTGTAAAACACGCTGGTCATCAATTCCACCGCGGACAAAGAACCGCCGGGATGACCGCTGCCAGCATTGGCGGTCATGTTGATAATATCTCTGCGTACTTGCTTGCATACACAGGAGAGTTCTGCCGTATTCATGAGCAACCTCCAATCAATAAAATACCAATGATAAGAGTAATGCATTTGCCGAAAAAAGTCAATGAATCCGCATTGGATTCCTGCGATATTTTTTAATTTTCTATTGACAAGCGCAAGATTCGGGTGTATATATGAATAAAAGAACATATGAGCATATATTCATATATAGGAGATGAAGCATGATGGATAAGATGGATTTTTGCGAATGTAACATCATTCACGAGGATGTGGTGGAAAGAGTAAGGCGTCAAATGCCGGATGAAACACCGGTTTATGAAGTTTCCGAGCTATTTAAGGTGTTTGGCGACTCCACACGCTCGCGCATCATTTGTGCGCTGCGTTTGGAGGAAATGTGCGTGTGCGATCTGGCCGCATTGCTTAACATGACGCAGTCGGCTATTTCTCACCAACTGCGTATTCTGCGCTCATCACGACTGGTGAAAAGCCGCAAGCAGGGAAGAGTGGTCTACTATTCGCTGGACGATGCTCATATCGGCGAGATCTTTTCGCTGGCATTTACGCACATTATGGAGGAAAGGGAGGGCTGAACGGTGTCTTGTCATTGCTGTGAACATGAAAGCCGGGAACATTGTGTGCATGGACAGACGCAGGCAAGCCGCCTTGCCGTCATACGCATGGTTCTCTCCGGTATATTACTAATTGCGGCATTATTCTTTTTTAAGGGCACTGCGGAACTGCTTGTCTGTTTGATTGCCTATTTGCCGGTAGGTTTTCCTGTGTTGAAAGAAGCCGCGGAAAATATGATGCACGGCAAATTTTTTGATGAAAACTTTCTGATGACGGTTGCTTCTGTCGGTGCCTTTTGCATTGGCGAATATCCCGAGGCGGTGGCTGTTATGCTGCTGTATGATATTGGTGAAATGCTGCAGGATAAAGCGGTGGATTCCTCCCGTGAATCCATTAAGGCGCTGGTCAATATTCGGCCCGACCACGCAAACCTGATGACAGAGGACGGCATTGTCACCGTTGAAGCGAAAACCGTCCACATCGGCGAAATGATTATGGTGCGTCCCGGCGAGCGTGTACCGCTGGACGGCATCGTGCGTGAGGGGGATGCCTATGTGGATACCTCTCCGCTGACCGGGGAGTCCGTTCCGCAGGAGTGGTCGGCAGGCAGCAGCGCATTAGCAGGCTGCGTGGCCAAGGACGGCGCACTAAAGATCGAAGTAACCAAATCCTTTGGCCAGTCCAGTGTCAGCCGCATTTTGAAGCTGGTCGAGGATGCACAGGAAAACAAGGCTAAACCGGAACAGTTTATCACCCGTTTTGCACGCGTTTACACGCCGCTGGTCTGCGCTATTGCCGTCTTGGTGGCTGTTTTGCCTCCGCTCATGGGCTGGGGCACCTGGGCACAATTTATCCATAAGGCATTGGCCTTTTTGGTCATCTCCTGTCCGTGCGCATTGGTGATCTCCGTGCCGCTGTCGTTCTTTGCCGGAATCGGCTGCTCCAGTCACCACGGTATCCTGATGAAAGGCGGCAACTATTTAGAGCTGCTGGCGAAAGTGGAAGTGGCCGCTTTTGATAAAACCGGCACACTGACCGAGGGCAACTTCAGAGTGACCAAATTACAGCCGGCAAGCGGGGTAAGCGAGGCGCTGCTGCTGGAAGTAGCTGCCTACTGCGAAAGCCAGTCCACACATCCCTTGGCAACCGCCATTGTGGACGCATACGGCACCGACATCGACAACACACGCTTGAGCCAATTGAAGGAAATTGCCGGTCACGGTATGCAAGCTGTTCTGGACGGAAAGCAGGCGCTCTGCGGTAAGAGCGAGCTGATCGGTGATATGGTCGAACTGACGCAGAGCGGCGAAACCGCTGTATATGTGGCTTTGGATGGTGCGTATTTGGGCTGTATCCTGCTGTCTGATACGATCAAACCGGATGCCGTTAAAGCCGTACAGGAGCTGCGCCGTCTGGGTCTGCACGATCTGACCATGCTGTCCGGCGATCGCCAGAGCATTGCCGATCAGGTTGCAAGGGAAATCGGTCTTGACCACGCCTTCGGTGCGCTGCTGCCGGAGGAAAAAGTGGCATGCGCACAGAAATTGAAAGCAAATGGCGAAACTTTACTCTATGCCGGCGACGGTATCAATGATGCGCCGATCCTGGCTGTGGCAGATGTGGGGATCGCCATGGGTGGTCTTGGCTCTGATGCCGCGATGGAAGCAGCGGATATGGTCATCATGAGCGATGAACCAAACAAGATCGCGCTTGCCATTCGTATTGCACGAAAGACCATGGCAATTGCCAAAGAAAATATTGCGTTTTCAATTGCTGTAAAGGCACTTATCCTTACACTTAGTCTTGTGTGTAATATGGGACTTTGGATCGCTGTTTTTGCCGATGTGGGGGTTTGTATGCTGGCCGTGTTGAATGCCATGCGCGCGATGCGCGTCTGACGGTAAGCTGCATAAGATAAGCAGGGGGGATTAACCTTGCAATTCCATCCATATCGGCGGCAAGAGGCCGTCGCATACGCCCATCAATGGGCTTACGGTCGAAATCCTGCTTACTACGACTACGAAAATATCGGCGGCGACTGCACGAATTTTGCTTCACAGTGCATTTATGCCGGAACAGGCGTGATGAACTATACGCCAACCTACGGTTGGTATTACAGAAATGCCAACGATAAGGCTCCGGCCTGGACGGGTGTGA
Organism: Clostridiales bacterium; assembly: GCA_004555205.1. Classification (GTDB taxonomy): domain Bacteria; phylum Bacillota; class Clostridia; order Oscillospirales; family Oscillospiraceae; genus Vescimonas. Next base: position 25,789 of record SFIY01000004.1, on the reverse strand, counting down.
TCTATCTGTATCAATTTCTCACACGCAACAAGCCGTCTGTCGGTCCGGTCTGTATCGAAGCGGATTTGGCGCAGGCAGAGCCGGGCGATGTGATTCAGCTATCCTTTGAAGGCGTAGGTTTTCGCCATTCACCGGTTGTCGTCGAAACCGATGGCACCGGCAACCCGGAAGGGATCCTGCTGGCCGCACATAGCTATGACGCAGATTGGCGGCCGTTAAGCACCTATGAATACACGGATCTGCGCGTACTGCATATTACCGGATACTACGACTGGCAATAAGAAGAAACGACGGAATCTTAGGATTCCGTCGTTTCTTTATCTTCAATTTTTCCTTTTATTTTAACGCGTGACAAGGGATTTGCCTTTGCAGCTATGCGAAGCGCTTCATTGTCAATATGCGTGTAAATTTCAGTGGTATTCAAGTGTTCATGCCCCAAAACCTCCTGCACAGCCTTTACATCTACACCGTTTTGCAGCATCAGGGTGGCCGCTGTATGGCGAAGCTTATGTGAAGAGTACTGCGTGCTGTCAAGTCCGGCTTCTGCCAGATGCTTTTTTACCAGCGCATGCACCATGGAACGGCTGATTCGCTTATTTTGCGCAGAGAGGAAGAGGGCATCACGATCTGCGCCGGATATAGGTCGGCGAATGGCAAGATACTGTGCCAAGGCATCCTTACACGCTTGATTCAAATACACAATGCGCACTTTGTTTCCTTTGCCCAGTACACGCACCGCATCGTCCTGTATATCGCTGATATTCAGGCCAATCAGCTCAGAAATACGCAGTCCGCAATTCAGAAACAGCGTTAAAATGCAGTAATCGCGCTCACGATTCTGACCGTCTACTGCGTCCAGCAGGGAAAGGGACTCATTCAATGTCAGATAATGGGGTAGTGACTTTTTCTGTTTAGGCGTGTCGATATCCTTACAGGGATTTTCTTCCAAAAGGTGTGCTTTATTGCATAAATAATTAAAAAAAGAGCGAATGGCTGCTAATTTTCGTGCGCGGGAAGACGCACTCAAACCTTTGTCAGAATTTTCACTATGTTGATGTATCACGCGTTCACGGCTGAGATATGTCATATATCCATAGATATCCGTCAATGTGATAGAGGCCATAAATGTCAGTCCAATATCCTTAATGCTGATTTCATCCAGTTTTTTATCGCGGAGCAACGGATCACGGATCTGCTTCAAATAACGGAAAAAGTTCCGCAGATCCAAATAGTATTCATCGACCGTGCGCTGTGAATGCGCTTTGATTGTTTCATGATAAGACAAAAAATCAATCAAAATCGGCGGCGAATCCAAACGATAATTGATAGGCATATTTAATCCACCTTTAATCGAATTACAGGCATTTCAATGGTCATTTCCCGCGCAGGATACATACAGGCCAATTGCACAGATCTAGCACCGTTGGGCAAAATGACATGTATTTTGCATCTGCCGCAAGTACCGTGCCCGTGACACGGCGTTGTAAATTTTAAAACTCTTTGAAGCGCCACAGCCGTCATTTCGCCATCTTCAAACGGAACAATAACCATTTGCCGTCCGTTGGTCACTGTAATGCCTGGCATCAATAATTCTCCTTATGATATGGTAAAATGCAAATTCCCCTCCACCCGATTGAACAAAATTTTTATTTTGTTCAATCATAACTACGGGAACAATCAGCTATAATTCTCCTTGCCGTCTTTCATTTTACCACACTGTCCTTCCTACTGCAAGAAGTTATGATATTGCCGCTCCGGCAGTTGCCGGGCGCTTGAGCTGGGCAACGCCTGCACACTGTGTAACAAAATAATTGTTTTGTTCAATTTGTCGGCTCGCCGGTGTTCTTCGGACATCTTAAATGCGCTATCCGAAACACGATATAGCCGATTAAAATGCCCATCATATTCAAGATCAGATCATCGACATCGCAGCTTCCGCGCAGTGTGGCGATCTGCAGCAATTCAACACATACGATGGTGACCGCACCAAACAGCATCACTTTCCATAGCGCTCGCATACGGCGGAACAGATACGGCAAAAAAATGCCATATGGAATGAACAATACCACATTGCCGAACAAATTAAACGCAGCAATGCGCAGCAGGTACGCCTCTTCCCTGTTTTGCAGCACATACAGATAGGCGCGTATCGTTTTTAACGGCCGCAGATTCACCAGCATATCCATCATTTCACGATGGTACTGCTGCCTGCCGAACAAAAGCCATAGCATTGTCAGACTATAGATTACGAACAACATATAATATATCGTTTTTTGCAAAGTTTTTCGCTGCATCAATATGACTACTTTCCCTTTTATAAATAGATTCTTTTGCTCTATACCTTATTATACACATTACAGGAAATAACACAAGGAAATATTTTGTTCAACTAAAAACTCTGCAAAAATGACAAAAAACTCCTCATTAAGCCAAATGAGCTTAATGAGGAGTATAAATTGTGCAAATTACTTATGCTTTCAGGCAGCGCAGGACTGCCAGCAGAATGGAATAATACTTACTGTCAGGCGTGTCGGCACGGCTGGTAATAATAACAGGACAAGATGCACCGCAAATGCTGGACGCCATGGTCTTGCCGGCGATATAGGTGATGGACTTATACAGTACATTGCCCACTTCAATAACGGGAACCAGCAGAATATCCGCCTGGCCTGCCACGGGATTCTTGATGGACTTATGCTTAACAGACTCCATGGAAATGGCACCATCCAGAGCCAGAGGGCCGGACACGATGCAGCCGGGAATACCGCGCTTTGCGATCTCTGCTGCAGAGACGGTGGAAGGCATCTTCTCATTATAGGTTTCCACAGCGGACAGAACAGCAACCTTGGGGCAATCATTCCCCAGCGCCTTAGCCACGGGCAGAGCGTTTTCAACAATGCCGATCTGGGTCTCCACATCGGGAGCAATGTTGATAGCCGCGTCAGTGATCATCATGAAACGGCCTTCATACTCAAAGATACCAACCTGGCTGACCAAACGACGGCCGCCTTCGGGAATCAGACCGGTTTCACGGTTCAAAATAGCCTTAGCAAAGCTGGAGGTCTGCAGAATGCCCTTCATGGGAATATCAGCCTTGCCCTCGCGTACCAGCTTCACTGCGATCTTGGCAGCTTCCAGCTCTTCGCCGTCAAAGTTGATGATCTCGTAATCCTTCTCATCCTCGCCCATTTCGTGCAGCATATCAATAATCATATCCTGCTTACCGATCAGTGTGCCTTCCACAACGCCCTTACGCTTGGCGTTGACCACGGCGGACAGCGCAGGCTCATCATGCGCGTTGGCCAGAGCAATGCGCTTCTTTGTATTCTGAGCAAGCACATAGGCTTCCAGTTCTTTGAAATTAGTGAACATCGTATTTACCTCCGGATGTAAATTTCATGCAGTATGCTTTTTCGAGTCGTATCCTCGAACATGGTAATTATACTCTCTCTTAACGGCAAAAACAACTAAAAACGAGAAATAATTACTATTTTATCTTCCCTACCGGCAAAAATGACGCGCCAACACGGCGCGTCATTTTATCATATGTCAAGTTTTAGCAAAGAATCAGCCGTTCTCTCTCATCTTAGCAAAGCACTCGCTGCAGAAAACGGGACGATCGGACTTGGGCTCAAAAGGAACCTTAGCCTCGCCGCCGCAGCGTGCGCAAACAGCGGTGAAATACTCACGGGGACCGCGGGCAGCGTTCTTGCGTGCATCGCGGCAGGGCTTGCAGCGCTGAGGCTCGTTCTGGAAGCCACGCTCAGCATAAAACTCCTGCTCGCCGGCAGTAAAAACGAACTCGTTGCCGCATTCTTTGCAAACTAAAGTCTTATCTTCGTACATGATTTTACCCTCTCTTTGAGAAAAATATATTGCGTTCAGCCGTTGCTGATATCGCCCCAATTAAGTTGCCGCGCTATCTTGCGGCGTATGCGCTGCACAGCGTTGTCCACCGATTTGGCGGACTTGCCCACAGTTTTGGCGATCTCGCTATACGTAAGACCGTCCAAATAATACCCTAAAATCTTTTCCTCTAATTTGGATAACTGTTTGCGGGCATTCTCCAATAGATTGATTGTTTTTTCCATGTCAATCAAAATATCTTCGGGATCAACCTGTGCAAAAGAAGAATTGGTATCAAAGAAAGAGGGATTCAAGGGAACCGACTGGTTCAGTGGTAAATGTTTACCTGAGGAGGCTGCCTTAATCACAGTATAAAGCCGACGCCGAATGCAGGTTTCCGCAAAGGTGCGAAATGCGGTTTCATGCTGTGTATCATACTCACGCATGGCCTTAATCAGGCCAAACATTCCCTCCTGCAAAAGGTCCTCACTGTCCCCTCCTGCAAGAAAATAGGGACGAGAACAGGAACGAACCAAACGATGGCAACGGTCCGCCAGCACTTCTTCCGCAAGCCGATTCCCCGCCTGCAGCAGTTCGCATAGCTTCTCATCGTTCAATTGCTCCAGATAAGCATAACTTACCTCATTACGATTTACCATCACTTATTATACCTTTTTACTAAATAATTTGTCAAGCAATTCGTGGAATTTTGTCATAAGTGTGCAGTATTTTACAAATTTTTTATAAATTCGGCCAAGTCCGCGGCAATATTCAGTGCAATTTCATCTGTTTTCGCCTCTACCATCACGCGGATCAGCGCTTCCGTGCCGGAGGGACGAATCAGCACCCGACCTTCGCCGTTCAGCTCCTCTTCCCTTTCCTTTACACGCTTCCACAGCGATTCATCCGCCATAATGCGTTCCTTTTCGCCGGGCGTATGGGGAACCTCCACATTAATCAACTCCTGCGGATACTGCGCGCAGCAGCCCGCCAATTCGGAGGCCTTCTTTCCGGATTCCTTCAGCGCCTGCAAAAACTGCAATGCCGTCAGTTCGCCGTCACCGGTGGTAGCAAAGGCGCGGAAAATCGTATGACCGGACTGTTCACCGCCGATGTCATAGCCACATTCCAGCATTTTTTCCAACACATGGCGATCACCTACGGCTGTGCAAATCAAATCCAACCCATTGTTACGGCAAAATTCATGCAGGCCCAGGTTGGACATCACCGTGGCTACAATGGCGTTGCCGCTGAGCTTACCCTTGCGTTTCATGCCGGCAGCACACACAGCCAACACCTTATCGCCGTCAATGGTATTACCCTTTTCATCCACCAACAGACAGCGGTCAGCGTCACCATCGAATGCAATGCCCAGATCGTAACCGCCAATCACCACACCCTTGGCCAGCGATTCCAGATGTGTGGAGCCGCAGCAGTTGTTGATGTTGATGCCATCGGGTGTCATATGTATAAAATCAGCCATCAGCGGCAGCATACCGAAGAGCTGCGGCGCCGTAGCAGAGGCTGCGCCGTTGGCGCAGTCTACCAGAACACGCATACCGGTCAGATCGCAATCGATGGAAGAATACAGATGATGAATATAGTCTTTCTTCATCTGGCGCATACCGTGATAGCGCTTGCCGATCTCGCCATGGGTTTTGATCTTCATGGGAGCCTTGGTAAGAATCAACTGCTCCACACGCTCTTCCGTTTCGTCAGAAAGCTTATAGCCCTGTGCATTAAAGACCTTGATGCCGTTATGTTCATACGGATTGTGAGAGGCCGAAATCACGATACCGGCATCCGCCTTTTCCTGCACCGTCAAAAACGCCACAGCCGGCGTAGGGATCGTGCCAAAGGGTTTGACATCGCCGCCCACAGAGCAGATACCCGCCATCAGAGCGGACTCCAGCATATCCGAAGAAATGCGTGTGTCCTTGCCGATTGTAATAACGGGCTTACGGCCTAATTCTTCCGTTAAAACCGTTGCCACCGCCTGACCTACATGGTAGGCAAGCTCCACCGTCAAGGTCTGGCCGACAACACCGCGGATGCCGTCCGTACCGAACAATTTACCCATGAATCTATCTCCGATCTTATAATTCTAACTGTTCCTGTCCCAAATAATCCATATGGAGATGTGCATACGCCTTGCGCGTTACACACCGTCCGCGTGGCGTGCGCGTCAAAAAGCCGATCTGCATCAGATACGGCTCGTAAACATCTTCCAGTGTCACCGATTCCTCGCCGATGGTGGCCGCCAAGGTGTCCAGTCCAACCGGTCCGCCGCCGTAATTCTCGATAACGGCGCGCAGCATACGGCGGTCGACCTGATCCAAGCCGAGAAAATCCACCTCCAGCGCCAACAGCGCACGGTCCGCCACTTCCTTGGTGATCACGCCGCCGGCCATCACCTGCGCAAAATCACGCACACGGCGCAGCAACCGATTGGCAATACGGGGTGTTCCGCGGGAACGGCGGGCAATCTCCATGGCGCCGGCTGCCTCGATAGGCACATCCAAAATACCTGCACTGCGTGTCACGATCTGCGCCAACTCTTCCGGGCTATACAGCTCAAGGCGTAGTGTCACGCCGAAACGGTCACGCAGCGGTGCGGACAGTGAGCCGGCGCGTGTCGTTGCGCCGATCAGGGTGAATTTGGGCAGGTCCAGGCGAATGGAATTGGCGGACGGGCCCTTGCCGATGATAATGTCGATGGCATAATCCTCCATGGCGGGATAGAGAATCTCCTCCACAGCGCGGTTCAGCCGATGGATCTCATCCACAAACAAAATATCATTTTCATTGAGGTTTGTCAGCAGGGCCGCCAAATCACCCGGCTTTTCAATGGCCGGGCCGGATGTAATGCGGATATTGACGCCCATTTCCGCAGCAATAATGCCCGCCAGCGTCGTCTTGCCGAGCCCCGGAGGGCCGTGCAGCAAGACATGGTCCAACGCTTCTGTACGGCGGCGCGCCGCCTCAATGAAAATGGACAGATTTTGCTTCGCCTTCTCCTGCCCGATATACTCCTTCAAGGTATGCGGACGCAGGGAAGCTTCGGCCGAATCCTCACTTAAAAAGGTCTTGGCCACAATAGGCTCTTCATAAATATCTGTTCCGAAGTCAATGCTCAAAAAATCACTTCCTCAACGCGATATAGCCATCAGCGCACCATTTTTTTCAGCGCCTGACGAATGATCTCCTCCAAGGGCAGCGACTCCATATCAATGCCGTTCAGCGCAAGGGCAATGTCCTGCGCGGTATATCCCAAAACGGCCAAAGCCGCCGAAGCCTCACTTGCTTTGCTGTTTTGCACGATCACCGGAACGCTGCCGCCACCTACTTCAAAGCTGCCGCTTGCCTGCTCTTTTGCCAGCTTATCTTTCAGCTCCAGAATGATTCGCTGCGCGATCTTCTTGCCAATACCCGGCGCAGCCGTCAGCGCCTTTTCATCCCCCATCACCACGGACATGGCAAGGTTGCCCGGCGTGGTGGAAGAAAGAATGGAAAGTGCCGCTTTAGGGCCGACACCCGATACACCGAGCAGCATCTTAAAGCTGTTCAATTCACTTTGGCTGGCAAAGCCGAACAGATCCACGGCGTCCTCGCGGACATTCAGGTAGGTATAAAGCTTTGCCTTTTCGCCCTTCTTCAATTGCGAAAGCGTATAGTTTGTTGTGGCGCAGGCGTAACCTACGCCATTGCAGTCAATAACGGCTAAATTGGCGTCGATCTCAGCCACAATGCCGTTTACATAGTAAAACATCTCAAACTGTCTCCTTCACATTCGGGTCCTTGCGCCGCAGCAGGCTGGTGGCACTGCGCGCATGACAGATCGCAATTGCCAAAGCATCGGCCGCGTCATCCGGACGCGGAATAGACTTGAGCTTCAGAAGGCGGCGCGTCATGTCCATGACCTGTTTTTTCTCCGCCAAGCCATACCCTACCACCGCCTGTTTGACCTGCATGGGGGTATATTCATAAATGGGAATCTGCATCTTTTCAGCCGTATACAAAACCACGCCGCGTCCGTGCGCAACGGCAATACCGGTGGTGATATTTTTGCTGAAGAACAGTTCTTCAATGGCAAGCTCATCCGGCTGAAACTGCTCGATCAATTGCTCCAGATCGTTACCGATCTGGACAAGACGCGTTGCCAGGGGCAAGCCGGCATGCGTGGTGATGGCGCCGTATTGGATCATGCGCTGCTGACCGCGGTCGGACTCAATGACGCCAAAACCGACGATCGCTACACCGGGGTCAATTCCCAAAATACGCATGAGCCGCTCCTCCACCACATAATTATAAGCATTATACCAAAATCACAAAAGAAAGGCAATAGAAAAACGACTGTTCAGCGGAACAGTCGTTCTACTATGCGCGGGGATGTGCCTTTGTATAGACATCCTTCAATTGCTTGTTGATCACCTGGGTATAGATCTGTGTGGAGGAAATGTCCGCATGGCCCAGCATCTCCTGAATGGAGCGAAGGTCCGCGCCGTTTTCCAACAGATGCACCGCAAACGAATGACGCAGGGTATGCGGCGTGATCTCCTTATTGATCTCCGCCTTTTCCTGATAGTATTTGATAATCTTCCAAAATCCCTGACGGCTCATCCGCTCACCATTCATATTCACAAACAGCGCCGTTTCTTCTTCGCTGCTTACCAATCTGGGGCGGATATTGAAGATGTAATCCTGCAATGCTTTTACTGCACCGTGATAGAGCGGAATACTGCGTTCCTTTCCCTTATTGCGGCAGCGGACAAATCCAATGGACAAATTCACATCACTGACATCCAAACCAATGAGCTCCGATACACGGATGCCTGTGGCATACAGCAGTTCCAGCATCGCATGGTCACGGAAACCCTTTTCATCCACGCATTTTGGCTGATCCAAGAACAACTCTACTTCCTTGCTGGTCAAAATCTGAGGATATTTACGCTCCACTTTCATCGCAGCCACCGATTTAGCGGGATTTACTTTCATGTGGCCGTTCTTTGTCATGAAGTTATAAAACGACTTGATAGAAGCCGTACAGCGCGTTACCGTAGCGGGAGATTTCCCCTGACGAGTAAGTGACATTAAATAATCGCCGATCATGTCCTTTTTCACCTTGCGCAAATCAGGGGAGCCTGATGCAATCAGCCACATCTGAAACTGTGTCAGATCACGCATATAAGAGCTGAGCGTATTGGCTGCGGCGTGCTTTTCCTGTGTCAGATAGTCATGATACAAGGATACATAATCTGTCATAATTCCGATGTCACCTCCTCTTTTCTACGCAATTTTTTCAATCATCCATTGAAAGATATGCGGTAAAAATGTAATTTCCAGTATCGTGCCGAGTAATAGCACAATGCTGCATATACCAAACAAAATAAAATAGGATGCACTCAGCTTATTTTTAGCGTTTCTGTTTTTATGCGGCGCGTCGCAGGATAAAGCTCTGGCATTATGAAATGCCTGCAAGGTCAAAAGCATCAGACACGGCAGCGTAATCAATACGCGCAATCCGAACGCTGAAAAGGCCAGATATACGCCTGCGCGTCCCATAGCTGAGGCAAAACAGCAAACGGAAAAAGAGAGAAAAAAACCCTGCACTGCACATAAAAGCGGCAGCAAATAGATTCCAAACGCACAAAATCCCAGGCAAAACGCCAACAAGGGATAGCGAAAGTACACAGCAGCTACGCGCAAAAACGAAACCGGCGTACATGATCCCTGCGCAGAACAAGCCGCATATTGATGCAGATATTCACATAATTCGGCGTTGCTTTCCGTACTGACGGTTTTTTGCACGAAGAAACCTATTATTGCCCCAACGGCAACAAAAAGGCAAAGCAGCAGCAGTTGCGGACTGCATGTCGAACGTAGCTGCTTGCCTTGCGAAATTTTCTGTAACCTCATAGACGCATTCACCTCACCGAACTATATGAAACAAGCCGTTGAGATAGAAGCGTGTCCCTTAGCGCCACTTGCTTTAATATAAGGTAAAATCCTTGATTTCGCAAGTGTTTTACGGCAATAAAAAAATTTTTGTAAATTATGTTAAAATGTTATGTCTACTCATTTATGTAAACTATGTGAATGATTTATGCAGGCGCTATCTCAAACGGCAAGATATGGTTTTGTCCACAAATTATTTCACTACATCTTGAAACAGCGCACACCTTGCCTTGCTGCCGCGTCAAGTCAAGTTTTTTATTAAAAAAATTACATTTTCGTGTATTTTTACCATGGTCTGTTAAATCAGCGTCGTTTTGCCGCTTTTCGTTTCCCCGTCGTTTTATGCCGTTTGGATTTCTTTCCTCCGCCCAAAAAGCTGCCCAGTACACAGCCTATGCCAAGTGCCGCTGCAACGCCCCATCCGAAGCCGCCGAAATTTGATGAACCGAAAATCAAAAATCCTAACAGCCAGGCTAAACCAAATGATACAATCGCCAGAAAACAGCCTCGCAGCAGTGTTCCATCCTGCCCTTTTGCAGCTATACAGGTGCCGATCACTCCTCCTGCTCCCCATGCCGTGTAGACACAGCTACCTGCAGACGACTCAGGCAGAACACCTTTTACCAGCAGTAAGGAGCACAATGCGTTGACGGCTAAGCTGACTAAAAACACAAAAAATAACCCCAGCCATGTTTTCTTTTGCAGTAAGCTGCGTAGTTTTGACATAAAAAAACCTCCCCCGAATGCTCTACTCAAGCATATTCAGGGGAGAATTTCTTATTCAGGAATTATTCGTTGTTATCGGAAGATTCAGCCTGTTCTTCAATAGCCTCTTCCTTCTTCACGGCCTTCTTGACGCCGCGCTGCTGGGCCGCAGCCTGCTCGTCCAGCGTACCGACAGAACCGATAGCGGACTTCAAGAACTCGATGCGGACGCGATCTTCGCTGGTTTCAATAACCACGGTGCGGTCGGTGATGGTCACGACACGGCCATACACGCCGCCGATCGTGGTCAGCCAATCGCCCTTCTTTAGGGCGCTGCGCATTTCCTCGGCCTGCTTTTTGCGCTTGTTCTCAGGACGGATCAGCAGGAAATAGAAGATCGCTATCATAACAACGATCATCAGAATTGTAGAACCAAGACCGCCGCCAGTCTGACCTTCGGCAGCCGCTGCATATGCAGTATCAATCAAATTAAACATGGGTTAACTCCTTTTCCACAAATATGTTGCTATTATACAAAACTCTTTAAGTTTTGGCAAGAGTTTTCTGACTGTTTTTAAACGCGCTTGGCCAATTTCCCGCTGTATTCCTTGCGGAATTCCTCAAATGCGCCGGCATCCAGGGCATCGCGAATACGCTCGGCCAGCTTATTGTAAAAATACAGGTTGTGCATAACCGCCAGACGCATAGCCAGAATCTCCTCCGCCGCGAAAAGATGGCGGATATAGGCGCGCGTGAAATGGCGGCACACCGGACAGTCGCACTCCGGATCAATCGGCTGTTCATCCAGCTTATATTTGGCGTTTTTGATATTCAACGTCCCCTGCCAGGTGAAGAGCTTTCCGTGCCGTGCATTACGGGCCGGCATAACGCAGTCAAAGAAGTCCACGCCGCGCGCCACACCCTCAATGATATTGGACGGCGTTCCCACTCCCATCAAGTACCGGGGCTTGTCTTCCGGCATATACGGCTCCACCGCCTCAATGACATCATACATCACTTCCGTAGGCTCGCCCACTGCCAGACCGCCGATCGCATAGCCGTGACAATCAATTTTGGCAATCTGCTGCATATGCCAAATGCGCAGATCCTTATAGGTTGCACCTTGGTTGATGCCAAACAGCATTTGGCGGGGATTGACCGTGTCCGGCAGCGCGTTCAGGCGATCATGTTCCGCCTTACAGCGCTCCAGCCAGCGCAGTGTGCGCTCGCAGGAAGCCTTGGCATAGTCGTAAGCGGCAGGATTTTCCACACATTCGTCAAAAGCCATGGCAATGTCGGAGCCAAGATTTGACTGGATCTGCATACTTTCTTCCGGGCCCATAAAAATGCGGTGTCCGTCCAGATGGCTGGCAAAGGTCACGCCTTCCTCTTTGATCTTGCGCAAACCGGCAAGAGAAAACACCTGAAAACCACCGGAGTCGGTCAAAATCGGGCCATCCCAGCGCATGAACTTGTGCAATCCGCCCATCCGGCGTATCACATCATCGCCCGGACGCAGATGCAGGTGGTAGGTATTGCTCAATTCGATCTGGCAGCCTAAGTCTTTCAGATCAAAGGCACTGACGCCGCCTTTGATAGCGCCCTGTGTACCGACATTCATAAATACGGGGGTCTGCACTTCCCCGCCGTGTGCACATTTGAACACACCGCGCCGGGCACGCCCCTCTTTTTTGATTACCTGAAACATATCGCTGCTCCTTTATTGGATAAACATGGCATCGCCAAAGGAAAAGAATCTGTATTTTTCGCGCACCGCTTCCTCGTAAGCCGCCAGCACATGTTCACGGCCTGCCAACGCGGATACCAACATAATCAGCGTGGATTCCGGCAAATGGAAGTTCGTAATCAGCGCGTCCAATACCTTAAAGCGATAACCGGGATAGATAAAAATATTCGTCCAACCTGCGCTTGCCTCCACGGTACCGTCATCTTTCGCCCAGGATTCGATGGTACGGCAAGAGGTGGTTCCCACACAGATCACGCGGCCCCCGCTGCGCTTTGTGTCATTAATCAAGTCCGCCGTTTCCTGCGGGATCACGCAGTATTCACTGTGCATTTCGTGGTCGGTGATCTCGTCCTCTTTCACCGGGCGGAAAGTGCCCAAACCCACATGCAGCGTCACATAGCCGACCTTCACGCCCATAGACTGCACCTTTTCCAACAGCTCCGGCGTGAAATGCAGGCCCGCCGTAGGCGCAGCAGCTGAGCCGTTCACTTTGGAATAGACCGTCTGATAGCGCTCTCTGTCCTGCAGCTCCTCTTTAATATAAGGCGGCAGCGGCATCTTGCCCAGACGCTCCAGCACCTCAAGAAAAATGCCCTCATAATCGAACTTCACCAACCGGTTTCCACCGGGCAATTCTTCGACGACCTCTGCGGTCAATTCACCGTCTCCAAAGGACAACCTGGCGCCTGTGCGCATCTTTTTGCCGGGGCGTACCAGACATTCCCAAGTTTTTTCGCCGCGGTCGATCAGCAGCAGTACTTCGCAGGCGCCGCCGCCGGGCAAACGCTGACCCAGCAGACGGGCAGGCAGCACACGGGAGTCGTTTACAATCAGGCAGTCGCCTTTGTGCAAATAGTCCGGCAAATCAAAGAAATGGCGGTGTTCCCATGCGCCGCTGTCCTTATTCAGCACCAACAGGCGCGACGCATCACGCTGCTTGATGGGCGTCTGCGCGATCAGCTCCTGCGGCAGCTCAAAATTAAAATCACTTGTTTTCATCAAATCAACTCATTTCACGGCTCAAAAACGCCAAATCATCAGCGGTGAATTATATCATATTCTTCCCTGTTAGTCAATTTTTGCCGATAGAAAAACCGCGGCAGATGCCGCGGTTTTTCTGCTGTATCATCGTTATCAGACCAAAACAGCGCGATGGAAAACTTTTTTACCCTTACGGATCACAAGACCGTCACCTGTAAATTGCTCGCAGCCGAAGCTGTCATCAATGGAGGTAACCTTCTGATCGTTGATGGTCACGCCGCCCTGCTGCACCAAGCGGCGTGCTTCGCCCTTACTGGCGCACAGGCCGCACTTGACAAGCAGCGTCATCACATTGATAGCACCGCCGCCGAAATCGTCATTCACCAGCTCGGTAGTGGGCATATGCTCTGTATCACCGCCGCCTGCAAACAGTGCACGGGAGGCAGCCTCAGCCTTCTTGGCCTCTTCCTCGCCATGGACCAGCTTGGTCAGCTCGTAAGCCAGAATCTCCTTGGCCTTATTGAGCTGCGCGCCCTCCCAGTCGTTCATCTTGTTGATCTCTTCCAGAGGCAGGAAGGTCAGCATGCGGATGCACTTGAGCACATCGGCGTCATCCACATTACGCCAGTACTGATAGAACTCAAAGGGAGAGGTCTTGTTGGGATCGAGCCACACAGCGCCGGAAGCCGTCTTACCCATCTTCTTGCCTTCGGAGTTTAGCAGCAGCGTGATCGTCATGGCGTGGGCATCCTTGCCCAGCTTCTTGCGGATCAGCTCCGTACCGCCCAGCATATTGGACCACTGATCGTTGCCGCCGAACTGCATGTTGCAGCCATAATGCTGGAACATGTAGTACCAGTCATAGCTCTGCATAATCATGTAGTTGAACTCCAGGAAGCTCAGGCCCTTTTCCATACGCTGCTTGTAGCACTCGGCGCGCAGCATGTTGTTCACACTGAAGCAAGCACCCACCTCGCGCAGCATCTCGATATAGTTCAGCGGCTTGAGCCATTCAGAGTTACGCAGCATCAACGCCTTGCCATCAGAGAAATCAATAAACTTCTCCATCTGACGCTTAAAGCACTCGGCGTTGTAGGCGATGGTTTCCTCGGTCAGCATCTGACGCATATCGCTGCGGCCGGAGGGATCGCCGATCAGCGTCGTGCCGTCACCGATCAAGGCAATCGGCTTGTTGCCTGCCATCTGCAAACGCTTCATCAGGCACAGGGCCATAAAGTGTCCCACATGCAGAGAGTCCGCCGTACAGTCAAAACCGATGTAGAAGGTAGCCTTGCCGTTGTTGACCATTTCGCGGATTTCTTCCTCGTTGGTAACCTGCGCGATCAAACCACGCTCTACCAGTTCTTCATAAATTCCCATTGTTCACATTTCCTTTCCTGAGTTTTTTCATTGTTCATCGGGCGGTATAAAAAACGCCCTCTGCCGTTCAGACAGAGGGCGACAAAAAATCGCGGTACCACCTCGTATTCGCCATTTCCTCACGGAAAACAGCCTCGTCGGGTACAAACATACCCTATCGCTGTAACGGGCGAACCCGACACATTCCTACTGGCGTTTCCGTGTTCAGAAGGCTGCTCCGGGATGTATTCACATTTTCGCATCTCTACTCCTTCCACCGACCGGAGTTTCTCTTTGCAGATTTTTGAAAATGTTACTTATTCCCTTCAACGCAATCACAAATCAAATTTTTTGTTATTATAATCAGATTTTTTCCTTTTGTCAAGCACTTTATTCCGACGAACGCTTAAAAGCATCCGCTTCACACAGCAGTTCTTCAGCACCGCGCAGCATAACCTCCGATACATGAGCCCCGCCGGTCAGACGGGCCAGCTCCTGCCGGCGCTGTGTGCGGCTGAGCCGCTGTACTTTGGTATATGTACGATGATCCTTTTCTCCCTTTTCCACGGAAAAATGATTATCTGCCATGGCCGCCAATTGCGGCAGATGTGTTACGCAAAGCACCTGTTTTTTCCGGGAAATGCGGGCCATCTTTTCCGCCACCTTCTGGGCCGCGCGGCCTGACACACCGGTATCCACTTCATCAAACACCATCGTGCCCACATGGTCCTGCTCACTGAGCACATTTTTCATCGCAAGCATGATGCGCGCCAATTCACCACCCGAGGCGATTTTATTGATAGGCTTCAATTCCTCGCCCACGTTGGCGGACATCAAAAAGCGGATCAGATCCATGCCCGTGGCGTCCATATCCTTGCTGTCAAAGGCCACTTCAAAGCGGATCTTACCCATATCCAACTGCTGCAGCTCCGACAAAATCTGCTGTGCCAAATCCTTTGCCGCCGCTTTTCTTGCCTGGGACAAAACATTTGCTGCATCCAATGCCGCTTTTTGAGCCTTTTTCATCTCACCCTCAAGTCGCCGGATTGTGTCGTCGGCATAGGCAATCTCATCCAAATCCTTGCGGCATTTCTCAAGATAAGAAAGCATGTCCTCCACCGTAGGGCCGTACTTCTTTTTTAAACGGTACAACTGGTCCAAACGGCCTTCCACCTCGTCCAATTCATGGGGCGAGAAGTCAAAATGATCGCGTTTATCCTGAATCGTGTAGGCAAGGTCATATACTTCACAGTACAGTGATTCCAAGCGGTTGAAAATATCCTCAAAGCTGCTGTCCAGGTTTTTCACACCGTGCAATGCGTTTTGCGCCTGACGGATCAGATTTGCTGCACCCTCCTGCTCGTCGCTGCCGTTTAAGCAAACATCCGACTCCGACACGGCCGCAATAAACTTTTCGCTATGGCGCAGCAGATTACGGCGACCAAGAAGCTCCTCCTCTTCCCCGGCTTTCAGATCGGCGCGTTCCAGTTCGTCGATCTGATAGCGCAGCGTATCTACACGGCGCGCTTTCTCCGATTCGTCCATTTGCAGAGCTTGCATCCGGCGTCGCAAGGAGACAAATGCCTCATATTTGGCGCGGTAATCCTCCAGCAGCATTTGCGTGCGGCCGAAACTGTCCAGATAGACCTGATGCTGTTCTTCATCCAGAAGCTGCTGTCCGTCATGCTGGCCATGAATGTTCAGCAGACGGTTGCCCAGCGTGCGAAGCTGCGTCACTGTCACAGGCCGGCCGTTGACACGGCAGACATTCTTGCCGTCGGCATGGATTTCACGCTGCAAAAGCAGCTCCTCTTCCGCTTCAATGCCCAGATCCTCGCCAATCCGCGGCTCTACATCCGTAAAGCAGGCGCTGACAAACGCTTTTTGAGCGCCGGTGCGGATCAAGTCGCGGGAAGTGCGCTGGCCCAACACGGCGCTCAACGAGTCAATTACGATCGACTTACCGGCGCCGGTTTCACCGGTAAGGGCATTAAAACCGGCTTCAAAAACAATATCCGCCTGCTCAATGATGGCAATATTTTCGATGTGAAGTAATTGCAGCATCCTGTATCCCTCCGCAAACGCACGCAATCAGCGCAGCATTTCCTTAAGTTCAGCGCAAAAATCCTCCGCGCTGATCATGTCACGCATCACCAAAAGCACCGTATCATCACCGGCCAATGTACCGACTTTGGATGCAATCTCCATCCCGTCCAGTGCCGAAGCCGCCGCAGAAGCAAGGCCCGGCATGGTTTTGATCACCACCAGATTCTGTGCCGCATCAACGCTGACAACGCTTTCATGGAAGATGGTACGCAGTTTTTCGGCAAAATTCAGCTTCGTACGGTGCGCGGAAACGGCATAGCGGTATTTTCCCTGTCCAGCCGGCTCCTTAATCAGGTGCATCTCCTTAATATCACGGGAAATGGTCGCCTGCGTGCATTTAATGCCGCGCGCCTGCAGGCGCTCAAGCAATTGCTCCTGGGTCTCGATGCTTTCTTCATTGATAATCTGCAATAATTGATTTTGACGGTCATTTTTCATATTTGGCAGCCTCCATCCCCATTTTTTTATCCAGGATTTCGCAGAAACTCTTCTTTGACAAACGCACAAGCTGCGTTTCATATTTTGACTTGCACACCTTCACCTGATCGCCGTTTTTCAAGGAGAAAGCTTTGCCGCCGTCCACAGACAGATACACAAACTTACGGTTGGCATCGGCAGCCTCTACCGTAATCACATGGTCAGGAGAAAGAACATAGGAAGTGGATCTTGTTGCGTGAGGGCAAATCGGCGTCAAAAGCAGATTGTGTGCCGTAGGTTCCACAATCGGGCCGCCCGCTGCCATGGAATAACCGGTAGAGCCGGTAGGGGTAGAGACGATCACACCATCGCCGCCCACGCGGGTCAAATGGCCTTCTTCCGTGAAAATGCTCAGTCTGACAACTCTGGCAATAGAGCCTTTTGAAACGACAGCATCATTCAGCGCAATATTGCTGTATACCGCTCGTCCGTCCCGCATCACGCTGACATCCAGCATCATGCGCCGCTCCACGGTAAAGTCCCAGCTCGCCAAATCCTGCAGGCGCTCCATTTCATTCACTTCCAGCTCCGACATAAAGCCCAGACTGCCCAAATTGATACCCAGCACCGGCACATTGTGTAAAGCAACGGTGCGTGCCAGATGCAGAATGGTGCCGTCACCGCCAAAGGCGATCAGCAGATCGGCAGAGCGAATTTCCTGCTGCAGCTGCATAACGGGGACACCCATTTCATCGCCATAGCCTTCCTTATGAAAAGGCAGACACACGACTGTCCGGAAGCCTACTTTATCCAGAATCTCCTTCGCCTGTTTTGCACCTTTCATATCGTTATCACGATACGGATTGGGACATAAAATTACTTTTTTCATTATGCCTCCTTCAGATCGGCATGAGAAGCCTCCACAATAGATTGAAGATCAAAGCTCCCGTTATCGCCGCCGTTCTTCCGCAAATAGCCGAGATATTCAATGTTCCCTTCCGGTCCGCGAATAGGAGAAAACGTCATATCAACTACTGTAAAGTTATTTTCCTTTGCATGATTCAAGAAGTTTTCCAGCACTTCAAGATGTACTTTCGCATCGCGAACCACACCCTTTTTCCCAACTTTTTCGCGTCCTGCTTCAAACTGAGGCTTAATCAGGCAGGCAATTTCGCCATTGTCGCCAAGCAGTCGGTAAAGTGCCGGAAAGATCAGTTTCAATGAAATAAACGACACATCAACGGAGGCAAAATCCAGTGTATCGGGGATCTCCTCGTGAGTGATATAGCGGGCATTGGTGCGCTCCAAGCACACCACGCGCTCGTCGTTGCGGAGTTTCCAATCCAACTGACCGTATCCCACATCTACGGCATATACGCGCTTGGCGCCGTTTTGCAGCATACAGTCGGTAAACCCGCCGGTCGAGGCGCCTATATCCGCGCAGATCTTGTCCTGCAATGTCAAATGAAATGTCCGCATTGCCTTCTCCAGCTTCAAGCCGCCGCGGCTTACATAGGGCATCCCATGGCCGCGCACTTCTACATCTGCATCAGGCGCCACCTGTGTGCCGGGCTTGTCCACCCGTTGACCGTTGACAAACACAATCCCCGCCATAATGGCGGCCTGCGCCTTCTGGCGGCTTTCCTGCAGACTGCGCTCTGTCAGCAATATGTCCAACCGTGTTTTTTTGCTCATGACAGAATCTCCTTAATCGCCTGTGCAACACCGGCACCGTCCAGGCCCCGCTCACGGTACAATTGCGCCACGCTCCCTTCCAGGGGAAGCACACCACCCAGATTCTTCAAGATCAGGTGCTGCGGTGCTGCGCCCTCCTGCGCCAGGATTGCCGCAATGCGCTGTCCGACGCAGCCGGTCCCCAAACAATCCTCCAGCACCAGCAGATGCTTTTCATGGCGCAGCAGCCGGCATACCTCGTCATTGGTCAGCGGCGCAATACGATTGAGCTTCAGCACACGGGCGGCGATCCCATGCTCGGCCAGTATCTCGGCGGCGTCCAGCGCTTCATTGATCATAATGCCATAGGAAACGATGGTAATATCGCTGCCGTCCCGCAATTGTGTGACCAGTCCCTTGCCGCAGCAGTCCCGGTACTTCCCCTCTCCTCCGCGAGGATAGCGCACGGCCACCGGGCCGTCCATTTCCTCAATCGCCGTGCGAAGCATCATGCGCAGCTCGGAAAAGTTTGACGGACACAAAACCGTCATACCGGGTATGATGGATAAATACATCGGGTCGAAGCAGCCGTGATGGGTTTCACCGTCGGCGCCTACCAAGCCTGCACGGTCTACGGCAAATACTGCATGGACACGGCTCAGTGACACATCGTGCATCAACATATCAAAACTGCGCTGGAAAAAGCTTGAGTATACGGCAAATATAGGAACCATTCCCTGTTTGGCCATACCTGCAGCCATCGCTGTGGCATGGCCTTCGGCAATGCCCACATCAAAAAAGCGCTTTGGATAAGCCTTGGCAAATGCGGTGAGTCCCGTTCCTTCCTCCATGGCAGCCGTAATTGCGCAGATGCGTTTGTCCTTGCCCGCCAACTGACAAATCGTTTCGCCGAACACATGAGAGAAGGTTTCACAAGGCTTTTGCTGCAGCTTGCCTGTCTGCAGATCAAACGGAGCAATTCCGTGGAAACGGCCGGGGTCTTCCTCGGCAAAACGATACCCCTTGCCTTTTACGGTATTGACATGCAGCAACACAGGCCGGCGCAGTTCTTTGGCAAGCAGCAGTGCCTGCGTCAGCGCCTCTACATCGTGCCCGTCTACCGGTCCCATGTATTTGAATCCCATGTCCTCAAACATGGTACTGCCCGGATAAACCGACTTTTTCAGTGCAGTTTTCACATCATGGCTCAACTCATAGAATTTTCGTCCGGCCTCCGAAGATTCCAGCGCACGACGATAGCGTTTTTTAAATTCATAATAGGCCGGCTTATTGCGCAGTTTGGAAAGGTGGCGTGACATCGCGCCCACATTGGTATTAATCGACATACCGTTATCATTCAAAATGACAATCATCTGCTCACCGGAGGCACCGGCATCATTCAAGCCTTCAAAGCTTAAGCCGCCGCCCATGGCACCGTCACCGATCAGTGCCAGCACATGATAGTTTTCATGGCGCAGCGTACGACTGCGCGCCATACCCAGCGCCACGGAAACCGAATTGGAGGCATGTCCGGCAATAAAGGCATCATGCTCGCTCTCCCGCGGCTTGGGAAACCCGGAGAGGCCGCCGTATTGCCGTAAGCTCTCAAACAGCGATTGCCGTCCGGTCAATGCTTTGTGCACATAGCACTGGTGACCCACATCGAAAACAAGGCGGTCTTTTGATGTGTCAAATACACGGTGGATCGCCACCGTCAGCTCCACCACGCCCAGGTTAGAGGCCAAATGTCCGCCGGTTTTGGACACTTTTTCCACCAAAAATGTGCGCAGTTCATCGCAAAGCTGTTGAATTTCTGTCTTATTCAGATCCTTAACATCCTTCGGATCATGGATTCTTTCTAAAATCACAAAAATGTCCTCTTTTCAACGGAAAAGGTGCAGCGTATGCATCACACGCGCCACACGATACACCACATTGGTACAATCATTGATCGCCACCGTCTTACCCAGTGCCTTGCCGCCGATGGTCAAGCCGGAGATCAGGGCGGTAACACCGATGGAGATCAAAACGGAAGTTGTGTTAAAATTGCGCTGCAGCTGCACAACGATTACAGCCGCGGTGGAACCGCTGACAATACCGCAGATATCACCCACTACATCGTTGCAGAAAGAGCTGACCTCATTGGCGCGGCTGAGCAGCCGGATGGCTTCCTTGCCGCCTTTCTCCTTATGTGCCGCCATGGAATGGAACGGGCGGGGATCGGCCGCGGTCACTGCAACACCGATCATGTCAAAGATAATGCCAAGAAGAATAAAGGCCAGCAATACCACGATGGCTACAATAGAGCCGGCACCGCTCAGCGCCGTGGAGGAAAGAAAGCTCAGCACGGCGGATAGGGCAATGGACATCAAAAACACTTTCAGCGGCCAATGGCTGTGCTTTTTCTTGCCCTTACTCTTTTTGTTTTTCTCTTTATCGCTCAAAATAAAGCCTCACTTATTAAGTAATACTGAACAGGGCAGCTCCGAAAGTAAATCTTACGGCTTAGGTACGGGTTGGATTTCCCTGCAGCACACCTCTCGTTGCCGATCAGGCGGTTTCCCGTTCGGTACTGCATCATGGTGTTGCCCGCCATGATACCCGACTGCCACTTAGTCCGCACTGCAATCCCTTCGGTGCCCGATGAAGACAGCCTAGGTGATTTCCACCACAGTCAAACCATCTCTTAGCCTCTTTTGCAGACAGGGTTTCAAGGGAATAGCGTTAGCTCCCTGGCCGGGGAGTTCACGCATGAGCTCCCCTATCCACCCTGCCCACGCAAGGCAGGCTACTCTGCACACAGCGTTACAGCGGTCAAAGACCGCTTTAGCACCGCAATGCAGGTTCTCAATCTGCTTCGTACACAGGTCGCTTGACCACAAAGGGAGTACGCCTGTGCACAACAGCAGGTCTCCACGAAAGCAGGGTCGGGTCCTCCATGCCATTGGAGGGCGCCCTGAATCCGCAGGCACGGCACATATGCCGCGCCTTCCTCCAGCACCCACCCCAAACTGGGCGTAAGAAGCAGGCACCAGAGGATTCACAGTTGTGCCCTTTAAAGGATTTTTAGGCCCTTCTTAGGAGATGGCAGATCTGACTAGGATACTGCGCCACTGTTCAGTAATTATGTATATTACCACATTTCTTCGGGATTTACAACTGGTTTATGCAATATATTCTGTATATACAGCGTTTTGTATATAGGAATTTAATGCAAAAAAAGGAATTTCGACACAGCCGTCCGAAATTCCTTTTGAATGGTTATAAAAATAGGGATAGCGCAAAAAATACCGATAGAAAGGATGTTGATTATGAGCATGATTCCATGCACCCAAGCGTGTCGATTTCAAGAAGACGGCCTATGCAAGCTGAATCAATGCACCTCCATTGGCCAAACGGATATGACGCATCTGTGCGTTCATTTTCAGCCTATTTCCCACGCACCAATAGCTGCAGAGCCTCGGCAATCGTCTGCACCGGCAGCAGCTCCAGATGCGCAAGCGCTTTAAGCTCCTTGGCGCGATGGGCAGGCACAATGCATCGGGTAAAGCCAAGACGCTGCACTTCGCTCAAGCGCTGTTCCAGATGACTGATACTGCGGATTTCTCCGGACAGGCCCACCTCACCGATAGCCGCCATTTCGCCGGAAACCGGCTTATCCAAATAACTGGAAGCAATGGCTACCACCGCTGCCAGATCAGCAGCAGGCTCGTCCAAGGTCAGACCGCCGATGATGTTCAAATAGGCATCACATTGTGACACCTTCAGTCCGCCACGCTTTTCAAGCACCGCCAGCAGCATCGCGGCACGGCTGTAATCAAAGCCGTTGCAGCTGCGCAAAGGTTTGCTTCCGGCGCAGGGCGCGATCAGAGCCTGCACCTCGGCCAACACAGGCCGCGCACCCTCCATCACACAGGTGACACAAGTGCCCGGTGCATCCTTCGGCCGTCCGGAAAGCAGCATCTCCGAGGGATTTTCCACCTCCTGCAGGCCGCTGTCCATCATTTCAAATACGCCGATTTCATTGGTGGCGCCAAAACGGTTCTTTGCCGCGCGTAAAATGCGGTAGGTCATGTGCCGGTCACCCTCGAAATAAAGCACGCAGTCCACCATATGCTCCAGCACCTTAGGTCCGGCAATAGAGCCTTCCTTATTGACATGGCCGATCACGAAGACTGTAACCCCCTGCCCTTTCGCCAAATGCATCAGTGACATCGTGCAGTCCTTCACCTGTCCGATACCGCCGGCAGGAGAATCCAACTCCTCGTTGTACAGCGTTTGAATGGAGTCGATAATCAACACATCCGGCTTTTCTTCTTCTACACAGGCCATCACATCACCCAAACAGGTTTCCGACAGCACACGCAAATTCTCACTATCCACACGCAGGCGCTGCGCGCGCATCTTCAGCTGATGCGTCGATTCCTCACCGGATACATATAAAACCTTTGCAAACTGTCCCAATTGCTGACAGATTTGCAGCATCAGGGTGGACTTACCGATACCCGGTGCACCGCCCACCAAAACCAGCGAGCCTTTCACGGCACCGCCGCCTAAAACCCGGTCTAATTCGCCCATGCCCGTAAGAAAACGAATCTCATCCATGGTGTCCAATTCTGTAATGCATGTTGACTTTACATTCGTTGTCCTTACACGCTTATTACTTCCCTTGCTCACTTTTTCTGCCGTCTGCTCAACCATGGAATTCCATGCGCCGCAGGCAGAGCATCGTCCGGACCATTTGGGACTTTCGTTGCCGCATTCGGTGCAGAAAAACACGCTTTTCGTCTTCATTTATTATCCCTCGTTCACATGATATTGTCTGAATCCGGCGACAATACACGCCGCCAGCCGTAATTGATAGTCTTGATTTTGCAGCAGCTGCACCTCATTCGCATTTGACATGAATCCGCACTCCACCAAAATGGAGGGTGCCTGGCTGTTCTTCATCAGATACACACTGCTGTCAATAGGCTTTGTCGCTTTTTCGTTGCCATTGTTGACGGTTTGGTTGAGCACCTGCTGCACGGATTCTGCCATGGCCTGTCCCGGTTCAACGGTATTGTAGAAAACCTGCGCGCCGTGTACACTCGGATGGGACGGCAAGCTGTTTTGATGAATACTGAGCAGTACGGCATGTTCCTGTTCGTTGACCATCGCCACACGGTTTTTCAAGTCAGAAGCTTTCTTTTCCCGCAGCGTTGTGGCGTCAGAGGAATAAACGGCCTCCTCCCCTGTCCGTGTCATCATTGTCTCCTGGCCCAAAAAAAGCAGTATATTCTCCACACGCTTGGCAATCGACAAGTTGATGTGACTCTCCGCCACGCCGTCTGCGGATACAGCGCCGCCGTCTTCTCCGCCGTGCCCGGCGTCTATAATGACAATTTCACCTTGCGGTGTCTGCGATGAAAACGCCGGCACAGCCTTTGTCCCTGCCGCCAAAAGCAGTCCGGCAGCAGACAGAGCCACTAATCCGACGATCGCCAGCAAATGTTTGCGCCTGCAAATCAAAATCATCTGTATACGCCTCCCTTGTCCGCCACTTTATGCGCGTCACCATGGGATTATGCTTATTGTAGCACAAAACAGGTCCTCTGCAAATCCCCAGTTTCCCATTTTGACCGCGCAACATAAAATGGATTGAGCTTCCCAAAAAGCTCACAAAGAATCCAAAGGAGGCAACTGTGTTGTATACCGAAACAACCATGGCAACGGAAAACTCCATGCCAATGCAAAATAACCGCCCAGCCAACAACAATAGCACGGCCGGTACTTCTGCTGTCCAGGCAGGTAGATGCTCCACAATGGAAGGCGCTTTGCCCGGGAAGTGCGGCAATATGGTTTTCCCCTATATTGCAATGCAGGGTGAAAATCCTAAGCGTTACGATCAAAAAGAAGCCTTAGAAAACGGCACCCTATTCCCCGGCTTAAATCTGCCGTTTCATCGGGATCTGAAAACGCGTTTTCCTGCCGTAAACCAGGCCTTGTCCGAATTGATGGCGTTGGATTTTGCTATCGACGAGCTTGGTCTGTATTTAACGACACATCCAGATGATCAGGACGCTTTGAATCTCTACTGGTCCTATATCAAGCTGGCCAATGAAGGCCGCAAAAAATATGAGGAGGTATACGGTCCGCTGCTGCAGACCACCATTACGCCCGGCGGGTATAAGTGGCTGAACGACCCATGGCCTTGGGAAAAAGGAGGCAATGACTGATGTTTATTTATGAAAAGAAACTGCAGTATCCGGTTAAAATTGCCAATACAAACCCTAAATTGGCCGCGGTTATTATCAGCCAATACGGTGGGCCCGACGGTGAACTCGGCGCTTCGCTGCGCTATCTGAGCCAGCGCTATTCCATGCCTTACGCAGAGCTGAAAGGTCTGCTGACCGATATTGGTACAGACGCGTCAAAAAAAACACGAGTTTAGAACCCTTGCAAATACTGTTTTTTTGGGACGGGTTTTCAGCAAAATCGGCCGACACAGAGGGGTCAAAACGTACCCATGTTTCGGAAACCGTTGCAATCACCGGGTTTCCGGCGGTTTTTACCGCATTTTGGAAGTACGCTTTGTTTTCTGACTCTAAACGCCCGCAAATATTCCGTCGGCTCCCCAGAACGAAGTGTCATTTTTGCGGCAGCAGATTGCGTCTTAAGTCGATGATGGCCGACAGGTTTTAAGTCATGCCCCCGCGAGGGGGCATCGTGCCTGACGGTGTCGCATTTATCCGTGCGTATTCAGTTTCAAGTCATGCCCCCGCGAGGGGGCATCAGCCGTTGCGCGAGTGGACGGCGTGCAACAAATGTTTCAAGTCATGCCCCCGCGAGGGGGCATCAGCGAAAAAAAGCCAGTACAACTACATCGTAAAGTTTCAAGTCATGCCCCCGCGAGGGGGCATGCAGTAGTCAACAAAAATTGGACACAGTTTTCAAAATAATGTACCAACGGACAGCGTCTATCGGTCAGCACATGCTATCAAATTTGACTCGCGGTAT
>SFIY01000039.1 GCA_004555205.1 Clostridiales bacterium | reverse complement strand
GTCACCGTCGCACTTGATCAGCAGCTCGGTAGCCACATCGCCGAACAGGTGAACCATGTGGGCGCCGTCCACCAGGTTGCCGCCGTAGTGGGCGTCCTTTGCGCTCATGCGCAGGCGCAGCAGAGATGTCATCTTTTCCATAAGTTTTTCCTCCTTCAAAATTTTGGACGTGCATTCCAAATACCAGAGCTGGCCTCGGCACTTCTTTTGGGTATGAAAAAAGCGCTATCGGTCAAGGTCGTTGACCAATAGCGCTCCATGTATCACTACATGACAGCAGCGCCGCTTACACCGCGCTGCCAGGAACCGACCGCTCAGACTCGTCCGATCCCTTCGGCGGAGAACCCCTTCCCATGCTCTTCCCGGGGGTCTGATCCCAAAAACACAGTACCCTGTCCTCCGCGCCTCTATTGACTGATATTATGAAATTTCTATCTTCAAATTATACCTTTTTCAGCGGGTTTGTCAAGTGACATTGTGACAAAAAAGACAATAAATTTTTTGTGCAGTACGAATAAATTTTAGCGGCAGATGAGGGCTTCGCCCCCCTCCCCGTCCCGCACAAAAATCGTAGGGGACGCCGTCCCCTACGAAAAATGACCACCCTTTCGGGTGGTCATTTTCTACGCTTTTATGCTCCTGTCAGCGAACCAGCTCGCCCACGGTGGGGTTGTTGGCGGCCTGAGACTCGTCGGTGTCGATGTGCATGGTGGTGGCGCCGTCCTTGTTGACGCGGACGACCACGTCGTCGAAGATCAGCTTACGACCCTCGCCGCCGCAGGACACCTTGATGATGTCGCCGTTCTTGATGCCCATCTCGTTGGCCTCGTTCTCCAGCACATGCAGGTGGCGCTTGGCGATGATAACGCCCTCGGACAGCTCCACCTCGCCCTTCGGCCCGATGAGCTTACATGCGCCGCTGCCCTTCACGTCGCCGCTCTCGCGGATGGGCGCGTCGATGCCCAGCGTGCGGGCGTCGGTAGCGGAGACCTCCACCTGATCGGCCTTACGGGTGGGGCCGAGGATGGACACGTTGGCCATCTCCTTCTTGGGACCGACGATGGTCAGGCGCTCGTTGCAGGCGTACTGGCCGGGATAGGACAGGGGCTTGCGGATGGTCAGCTGATAGCCCTCGCCGAACAGCTTCTCCACCGTCTCCTGGGTCAGGTGGATGTGGCGGGCGGATGTTTCGATCATAAAGCTCATAATAGTGTTCTCCTTTTCTTTATCTCAGTCCCGCGCGCCTGTTCCGGGCGCACGGAGCCGGGCTTTTATTTTTCCTTCAGCGGGTACAGCTCCTTTTCGGAGATGCGCTGCAGCTCCTCCAGCTTGCCGATGTAGAAGTACTGGCGGCTCTCGGCCACCAGCGTGCCCACCACGCGGACGTTGTCGCCCCGGCGCATGAGCCGTGCCTCGTCCGCCAGCTCCTGCTTGTCCCCGATGCGGACGGTCAGGCCGAAGCCGGTGTCGATGTCCCCGGCGCTGTTGAGATACCACCACGGGAAGCGCAGTTCCACCTTGCGGTCGGCATAGTTGCTCTGGGCGCCGTGGACATATTCGTTTTTCACCTGCTCGAAGGAGCGGGGCACCAGCTCGCCGTCGGGCATGGGGAAATACATCGTGCCGTACAGACGGCTGAAGCGCTTCTCCCGCTGGTTCTGGCGGCTGATGATCAAAAACAGGATGACCACGGCGAACACCACGCCGTACATTCCGTGTCCCTGCACGATGCACCAGGCAAAGGCGGCGATGGCAGCGATGAAGGCCACGCGATTGATGGCGTCCTGTCCGCCCCAGAGATCTTTCAGTCGGTTCATAGGCACTCTCCTTTTCTCAACAGTCCGATTCTACCACACTGCGGCGGCGTATGCAAGGGAAAAAGCCACAGGAATCCGTATTTTCCCCTTGCATTCGCCGGATTTTCTGCTATAATCACACCAGATATCGACCGGCGCACATATTGCCGGAGCTAATAGGAGGCGCATACTATGTCCGTTAAGCTGGAGCTGTACCGTGTGTTCAAGGAGGTGGCGGAGGTGGGCAACATCACCGCCGCGGCGCAGGCGCTGTATATCTCCCAGTCCGCCGTGAGCCAGTCCATCAAGCAGCTGGAGCGCGATCTTCAGACGCGTCTGTTCGCCCGGAACAGCCGGGGCGTGTCCCTGACCGCCGAGGGGCAGATGCTGTATGAGTATGTGCGCAGCGCCATGGGCCTGCTGGAAACAGGCGAGGAGAAGCTGAGCCAGACGCGGGAGCTGCAAATGGGGCAGCTGACCATCGGCGCCAGCGACACCGTCACCAGCCAGTTCCTACTGCCCTATCTGGACGAGTTCCACAAGGAGCATCCGGCCATCCACATTCAGATCATCTCCGGCCGCAGCCACAAGGTGCTGGGGCTGCTGCGTTCCGGCAAGGTGGACATCGCCTTTGCCAGCACGCCGTCGGACACCTCCTCCCTGCTGCTGTATCCCTGCTTCGACACCCACGCCATCTTCGTGGCGGGCGCCGGATATCCCTGCGACTTCGACCACACCTATACATTGGAGGAGATCGCCGCGTTCCCGCTGATCCTGCTGGAGCGCAAGGCGTCCAGCCGCCTGTATCTGGAGCGGTTCTTCCTACAGAACGGGCTGAAGCTGAACCCGGAGATCGAGCTGGGCGCCCGGAGCCTGCTGGTGGATCTGGCGGCCATCGGCTTCGGCGTGGCCGGCGTGACGGAGGAATTCGTCCGGAAGGATCTGGAAAGCGGGCGGCTGAAGAAGCTGCACACCACCTTTGAAATACCGGCGCGCAGCGTGGACATGTGCCTTCTGAGCGATGTGCCGCAGTCCGCCGCGGCGGAGCGGTTCACCTCCTTCGTCAAGGACAGCTTATCCAAGCAATAACAGGGGCTTTACGCCCCGGCAAAACCGACAAAAAGCGGGGGAACACAGAGAAATAGTTCTCTGTTTTTCCCTGTCGCTTTTCCCCGCGAAATCAGGTATAGTGGGGATACTACCATCGATTGACAAGGGCAGACACGGTTTTGACGGGCAGAAATGCGCCCATACCGCGTCAAGTCCCTTGACAATACGGCAGTATTCTCTGCGGGCCTTTCCTTGTCTGGACACATTTCTGCTCCGACAAAACTGCCCGCACCTGGCAGCGATGTGTTTTCGAGTGATTTTTGGTTTTTGAGACGCCGCTGGGCTGACGCCCAGCAAGGCGAAAAGGGCAAAAAGCGCCGGAAAGACGCGCTGTCAGGCGTGTTTGCCCTTGTCAATCGATGGTTATATTTATATTTTTGAGAGGAAGTGGTGGTCATGCAGCAGCTCAAGGAGCGCATCCTGCGGGAGGGTCGCGTCCTGCCCGGCAACATCATCAAGGTGGACGGATTTTTGAACCATCGGGTCGATACGGCTATGATGGGGGCGATCGCGGACGAGTTCGCCAAGTATTTTGACGTAAAAGATATCACTATGGTACTGACCGCGGAGGCCAGCGGCATCGCTCTGGCCACCATCTGCGCCCAGCGGTACGGCGTTCCCATGGTCTTTGCGAAGAAGGCCAAGAGCGACAACATCGAGGGCGGCCTGTACCAGAGCGATATCTTTTCTTATACCTATAAAAAGAAGGTCACGCTGCTGGTGAGCCAGGACTGGATCACCAAGGATGACAAGGTGCTCATCATCGACGACTTTATGGCCAAGGGCTACGCCATGCGCGGCCTGATCGACATCGTCAACAAGGCCGGCGCAACCCTGGCCGGTATCGGCGTGGCGGTGGAGAAGGGCTTCCAGGACGGCGGCGACAGCCTGCGCCGGGAGGGGTACCCCATCAAGTCGCTGGCCATTATCGACAGCGTCGATGACGGCGTGATCCGTTTCCGGGAGGATAGCTGACATGAAAAAGGTCTTGGTTCTGGACTTCGGCGGGCAGTATAACCTGCTGGTGGCGCGGCGCGTCCGCGAGTGCGGCGTATACTGCGAGATCAAGTCCTATCGCCTGAGCATGGAGGACATCCGCGCCTTCGCGCCGGACGCGCTGATCCTCACCGGCGGCCCCGCCACCGTATTCGAGCCCAACGCCCCCATGGTGGACAAGGCGCTGTTCGAAATGGGCATTCCCGTGCTGGGCATCTGCTACGGGCAGCAGCTGATGATGCATCTGCTGGGCGGCCAGTGCCGCAAGGCGGAGACGCGGGAGTACGGCAAGATCGAGCTGACCCACATCGCCTCTCCCCTGTTCGAAAACGTGCCGGAGACGTCCGTGTGCTGGATGAGCCACGGCGTGGAGGTGGAGCGCATCGCGCCGGGCTTCCGGGTCATCGCCACCACCGAGGGCTGCGGCTTCGCCGCTGTGGAGAACGCGGAGAAGAAGCTGTACGGCGTACAGTTCCACCCGGAGGTGCTGCACACGGTATACGGCACGCAGGTGCTGGAAAACTTCCTGTACCGCATCTGCGGCTTCAGCGCCGAGTGGACTATGGCGTCCTATCTGGACGAGGCCGTGGCGGAATGCCGCCGCCAGATCGGCAGCGGCCGGGTGCTGCTGGCGCTGTCCGGCGGCGTGGACAGCTCTGTGGCGGCGGCGCTGCTGCAGCGCGCCGTGGGCGACCAGCTGACGTGCATCTTCGTGGATCACGGCCTGCTGCGCAAGGACGA
Source organism: Clostridiales bacterium (assembly GCA_004555205.1). Taxonomy (GTDB): domain Bacteria; phylum Bacillota; class Clostridia; order Oscillospirales; family Oscillospiraceae; genus Vescimonas. Next base: position 2,573 of record SFIY01000039.1, on the reverse strand, counting down.
GGGCGATCAGGTGGAGCAGGTGATGAAGCACCAGTTCCACGTGGATGTGCGGCGTGTGAACGCCGGCGACCGGTTCCTGAGCAAGCTGGCCGGCGTGACCGAGCCGGAGCACAAGCGCAAGATCATCGGCGAGGAGTTTATCCGCGTCTTCGAGGAGGAAGCCAAGAAGATCGGCGCCGTGGACTTCCTGGCACAGGGCACCATCTACCCCGATGTGGTGGAGTCCGGTCTGGGCGGCGAGAGCGTGGTCATCAAGAGCCACCACAACGTGGGCGGCCTGCCCGACTGCGTGGATTTCAAGGAGATCGTGGAGCCGCTGCGCCGCCTGTTCAAGGACGAGGTACGCAAGCTGGGTACGGAGTTGGGTCTGCCCGATGAGCTGGTGTGGCGGCAGCCGTTCCCCGGCCCCGGTCTGGCCATCCGCGTTATTGGCGAGGTGACGGAGGGCAAGCTGGCCATCCTGCGGGACGCAGACGCCATCTTCCGGGAGGAAATGCGTCTGGCGGGTCTGGATCGCAGCACCAGCCAGTTCTTCGCCGTGCTGACCGACCTGCGCAGCGTGGGTGTCATGGGCGACGAGCGCACCTACGACTATACGCTGGCGCTGCGGGCGGTGCAGAGTCAGGACTTCATGACCGCCACATGGTCGCGCCTGCCCTACGAGCTGCTGGACAAGGTGTCCGGCCGCATCGTGGGCGAGGTAAAGCACATCAACAGAATTTGCTACGACATCACCTCCAAGCCCCCCGCCACGGTGGAGTGGGAATAATCACAGAAAGTCTAAAAACCCAGTAATATCAAGGATTTTCGGACTTTGCCCACCCCTTTTGATAACGATTTGATAACATCATTTGAAGTGACTATTATTCTATACCCCAAGTGGCTTGTAGGTTATCAGAATAATTCTCAAATGGCTGTTACCAAGAAATAAATCTGTATTATACGATTAAAAAGCCCTTAACTGTGGATTTGTACCGCAGTTAAGGGCTTTTTGTCGTCTTTTTTCTTAGTCGGGTTTCAGGCGATCTTTGAAGGTGTCTAACATTACATCGTTCAGTTCCCCCGAAGGAACCTTTACCCAACCGCCCGTCGTGTCGAACTTAGGATAGTGGTAACGCCATTGGTCGTAGGTATCTTTATCAATCTCACCTACATCGAGTTTGGCTTTTTGCTCTTTCCAAGCGGTAATCATACGAATAATCTCTGCGGCATCCTTGCCCTTCTCAGAGTTGACTTTAAGACAGACTTCCCCATCTGCTTCGCTGACGGTAATGCCGTAAATGTCCTCAAGGGCAAACAGCGTGTGCATCAGACCTATGTAACTGTCAATATCGGGCACGTTCAACGCTTCCGGTGCAACATCCAAAACTTGTGCCAACGCTGCGGTAATATCTGCTTTTGGAGTACGGGAACCTGTTTCATACTGTGCCATACGAACATCAGCAGATTTATCGGGAAAACCGAGCTGTAATCCGAGATATTTCTGTGTCATTCCACGCAGATTGCGGAAAAAGTGAATTCTTTCGCTAATAGCCATAAAAGCACCTCTTTTCAAGTGTTCGTACATAGTATAGCAGAAATGTTTAGTGATGTCAAGAGAAATCCAAGCAAAAAAGTTTAGTATTTTCTCGTAAGCCACTTGACAAAAGCAAATATGCTTAGTATAATAATATAGAACTAAGCATTTACGCTTAGTGAATTGAATGACCGTCCAAGTGGGATATGATTTTGTCAAGACCTCCGAGTGGCGACGGAGCGAGCAAAACAACGCCGCTGAAAAAGCAGGGGCAGGAACGGCACTTGAGTAAAACGGCAACCCATTGTACTAACCGAAGAAAGGAGGAAACTTATGGGACAACAGTTTATGCGAGTGGAAGAAGTCGCTGAGATTCTCGATGTTTCAACCTCGTATGCCTACAAAGTCATACGAGAGCTGAACGAGGAACTGAAGCGCAAAGGCTTTATTACCATATCAGGAAGAGTCAATAGAGAGTATTTTAATGAAAGGCTGTACCAAGCCAGAAAGGAGAACAAAAATGCCTGTTTATAAAAATGAAGATAACGGCACTTGGTATGTTTTAACACGATATGTAGATTGGAAAGGCGAGCGCAAACAGAAATGTAAGCGAGGTTTTGAAACCAAACGAGAGGCTCAGGAGTGGGAGCGAGTATTTAAGCAGCAAAGTGCTGCCGATATGGATATGAACTTTTCCGCCTTTGTTGAGCTTTATATAAAGGACATAAAACCCCGTTTAAAAGAAAACACTTGGCTGACCAAAAAGCATATCATTGAAACCAAGATTTTACCCTATTTTGAAAAGAAAAATGTCAGCGAGATCACCACAAAAGACGTAATCGCTTGGCAAAATGAATTGCTCGCTTTTCGTGATGAAAAGAAGAAGCCGTATTCACAGACCTATCTCAAAACCGTCCACAATCAGCTTAGTGCCATCTTTAACCACGCTGTAAGACATTATGACCTTCGTTCCAACCCCGCTTCCAAAGCCGGAAATATGGGCACAGAGGAACGCAAGGAAATGAAGTTTTGGACAAAAGACGAGTATAAAAAGTTT
>SFIY01000038.1 GCA_004555205.1 Clostridiales bacterium | reverse complement strand
CATCGCTGTGAACAAGAATGAGACCGCTCCCATCTTCGAGGTGGCTGACTACGGTATCACCGGTGACCTGTTCAAGGTCGTTCCCATGCTGATCGACTCCATCAAGGCTGCCAAGGCCGCTATGTAATTTTGAGCAACTAAAAAACAGGCTGTCACTTCTGTCACAGCCTGTTTTTTACCCCACAGCGCGGTTTATTTCCCCCGTAACGGCGGTTTTTTGGGCCGTATCCTTGACGTTACGGTTCCGTTTTGCTATACTGATAATTCATTGATAAAGGAGGCGGAAACCATGGAAAGTCGTGAATTACACATTCATCTGGATCCCGGCAAGCGGGCCAGCGACGACATTTACGAACAGCTTCGCGCCATGATTACCTCCGGCGCATTGAAGCCCGGCGACCGCCTTCCCTCCGAGCGGGCCATGATGACGGAGCTGCAGCGCAGCCGTCCCACCATTCGCGAGGCGCTGAAACGGCTGGAGCAGGGCGGGTACGTTACCTCTACCCAGGGGGCCTCCGGTGCAGTGGTGCAGGAGTTGAGCCTGCATGCCGCGGAGGAGCCGCTGAAGGATATGATCCAGCTCAGTCAGGTGTCACTTCAGGAGCTGAACGAGTATCGCCAGAACAACGATTCCACCATTGCCGCGTGGGCCGCCAAGCGGCGCAGCGACGAAGATATTGCGGCTATGCGTCAGTGCATTGCGCAGGCGGAGAACTCCCTGCAGGATTTCGAGAATTTTATCGAGCTGGATGTCCGCTTCCACAGTCTGCTGGCCAAAGCCAGTGCCAATCGGGTGGCCATTATCGTCACCGAGGTGCTGGGCAATGTGGAAAAGGAGACACTGCGCAACAAGATACTGACATTGTCCGAGGATGAGTGGGTCCAACTGGGACGCCGGATTCTGGACACCCACCGCATTATTCTATCAGCCATCGAGCAGCAGGACAGCCGCGCGGCACGGTCCGCCATGCGGGCCCACACCGAGGCGGCCGGACGCGACTTGCAGCTATAAGAAGCCGCGTGTATGGTTGCCGTTTGGCAGGTATGGCCCTGAAAAAATAATCCATGCAGCAAAACCGCCCGACTCACGCAAGCCGGGCGGTTTCTTTTTACCGTTTCACGCCGGTGACTTGATACATCCGCTCATCGGACAGCTTCACCGTTACCTCCAAATGCTTTTCAAAGATGGCGGCCAGCTCGTCCTCGTGCATCAAGCCCATGGACACCTTATGCGCCGCACCGCTGTGATGGCGGTCGATCTTCTCCCGGCTCATGCCGTGTGCCACCGTCAGCGTACCGCCGGGTACCAGCAGGGCGGCCAGGCGGGCGATCAAACGCTCAGGTTCGGGAAAATGGGGAAAGGCATTGTAGACCACAACCGCGTCAAAGGGACGGTCAAACACCGCCTCCTCCACATCGCCGCAGACCACTTCCACCTGCGGCGCCTTTGCAAACTTCTCCTGCGCAATGCGCGCCATCTCCGGGGAAATGTCGATGGCGGTCACATGGGATACGCCGCGGGAAAGATAGTGGGGGATCATCACGCCTGTGCCGCAGGCCACATCCAGTACGCGCCGGCCTGCCTTCACCTGTGCGCCGTCCAAAATGGAGGCGATGACCTGCTCATCGCAGATCATGTCCGCGTCCCATTGGGGTGCCAGAGCGTCAAAAAAGGCGATCACATCTCGTTTATCCATAAGGTGCTCCTGTCAGTCGAAGAAGGTGGCGGTGTCGATCTTCCGGTAACCGCCGAAGCTGGAGGGACAGGCGAAAATCTCCGCTGCCAGATCCTTGCCGAAGAACGCCTGTGTGACCTCGTTGGTCTTTTCGGTCATGTCGATGTCGGCAAACAGGTCGGGATAGACCGTCTTGGCGATGAACCAGGTGTTGATGAGCGCTATCTCGTAGTTGGTGTAGTAGGCATTATAGGCCATCTGCAGATAAACCTCGCCGTTCTGCCAGGCCTTGCAGCTATCGAACATGGTGTTGTCCTCGGCATATAGGGGCTTGATGTTCTTCACGGCAGCGGCGTCCATGATGATGATGTCCATGTCGCTGCCCAGTGCGGTGAACTTCTCCTCCTCGATGGGCTGCACACCCTTGGACGCCAGATCGGTGACCACATTGCTGATATGGGCGATGTCAAAGGCGACATAGTCAGGCGACGTCATCAGGTGGTCGGTCGTGCCCCAGTTGCCCAAGCCGCAGATATACACATGGGGCTTGTCGGTCACATCGGCGGTGCGTTTGCTGATCTCATCAGCCTGCGCACGGATGAAGGAAATCAGCGCCGCCGCCTTTTCTTCCTCATCGAAGATGGTGCCCAGCAGGGTCATGCTCTGAGCAAAATCCTCGTCAAACACGCCGTCCGGTCCGGAACTGAGGGTAATGACCGGCACGCCGATCTGCTCCTGCAGAGCGTCTGCCTTCTCCACATCCTCGTATTCGGAGATAACGATGTCCGGCGTGCAGGAGAGGATTTTCTCCGCCTCTGCCGCCTGTGCGTTGGGGCCGCCTACGCCGCAGGAGGGCAGGGCGGCAAAGGTGTCGCCGTAGGAGAGCATATAGGGTCTTGCCACGCTGTCGAACATTTTGGGCCGCTGGGACAATGAGGTGTTGTCGATGTCCTCCACGCCGCACAGCAGCGCCGTGTCGCCGATATAGCTGTACATCCGCAGCGCACCGGCGCCGATACATACCACGCGCTTGTAGCTGCCGGGCGTCACGGCCACGGTGCGGCCGATCCGGTCGGTGACGGCGGTTTCCGCCGGTTCCGTGTCCTCCGCTTCGCTGCGGCCGCAGGCGCACAGGCTCAGTGCCATCATAAGCGCCAGCAGCAATGTGATGCATCTCTTCCTTTTCATTGTTTTTTCCCTCCGATGATGATTTTTTGTCCGTCAACCTCCACAACTCTTACGCGGATGTCGAAAATATCTTCCATAACCTCCGGCGTGAACATCTCCTTGCCGCCGGTATATTTGATAACGCCGTCTTTCATGAAAAAGAAGCGGTCGCCCATGTCCAGCGCCTGATTGAGATCGTGCAGGGAGCTTAAAATCGCCACGCGCTTTTCCCGCGCCAGCTTTTTGGTCTCCTCCACGATAAGCTGCTCGTTGGCAATGTCCAGGTTGCCGGTAGGCTCATCGAACACCAGCAGACGCGGCTGCTGCGCCATGGCGCGGGCAATGGCGATCTTTTGCTTTTCGCCGCCGGACAGCTCCTCGGCATTGCGCCGGGCAAAATCCTCCAACTGCATCTCCCGCAGGATCGATCTCACCGCGTCGCAGTCCTCCTGCCCCGCACGCAGGCCGAAATAGGACACGCGGCCCATGAGCACCGAGTCGAATACGCTCAGTGCGCCGAAGTGGATATGCTGGGGCACATAGGCGATGCGCCTTGCCCGTTGGCGACGGGGCATATGCAGCAAATCCTCCCCGTCAAACAGCATCCGCCCCTCATCGGGATCGTTGATGCCCAGAATATTTTGAAACAGCGTGGTCTTACCGCAGCCGTTCTTGCCCAGAATAATGCCGATCTCGCCGTCCTGCAGCGTTAGATCCACGCCCCGCAGCACTTGAGGAGAACGCTTGCCGTAGCGAAATTGCAGGTTTTCAATCGTCAACATCAGCCGTTCTCCTTCTTTGAAAAAATGATGGCGATAAAGAAAGGTGCGCCCAAAAGCGATGTGATCGCGCCCACAGGCAGCGCCGAGCCGTTGCCCAGACTGCGGGAGAGCGTATCCGCCGCCAGCAGCAGCAAGCTGCCGCAAAGTGCCGAGGCGGGGATGGACAGGCGGTGATCCTGTCCCAGCAGCTTCTTCACCACATGGGGACAGATGATGCCCACAAAACCGATGACGCCCAAAAACGACACGCACACCGCCGTAATAACCGAGGACAGCAGGAGCGAGGCAAAACGCAGTCCGTCCACGCGCACACCCATGCTCTTGGCGGTGGCTTCCCCGCTTAAAAGCGCGTTATAGTGCCACGACAGCAACAGGAAGAACACCGTACTGAGGGCCACCGCAACGAACATGATGGCGTCGGTGCGGTAGGTAGCGCGGCCCAGATCGCCGAAGCTCCAGATCACGGCGGCGGACAGCCCCACATCCGTGGCGTAGAACTGCAAAACGGTGGTAGCCGCCGTCCACACCGAGCCGATGGCGATACCCGCCAGCACTACCACATTGGGCGAAAACGCGCGGATTCTGCAAAGCGCCAGAATCAGCAGAATGGACGCGGTAGAAAACAAGAACGCCATCACGCTTGTGGCATAGGGATTGGCGCTCACCGCGTAGCTTTGCAGGTTGTTGCCGGTACTCAGAAAACCGCCGGCAAAGGCAATTATGGAGAGATTGGCGCCGAACACCGCCGCATTGGACACGCCCAGCGTGGAGGGCGAAGCCATGGAATTGTTCAGCGTGGTCTGCATCATCAGGCCCGAAACAGACAGTCCTGCGCCGGCGATGACCGCCGCCAGAACGCGGGGAATACGGATATTCCAAATGATACGCACGGCCGCCGGGTCACCGGACTTCGTCAGCGCCCTCAGGCAGTCGCCGAGGGACATATGGGACGAGCCGATGAACAGACACACCAGCGCCATCAGGATAACGGCGGCAGCCAGTGCGATCATAACGCCGCGCTTTTTTCTCACGTTCATATCGATACGATTCCTTTTTTATCCTTAGGATATGGCCATTATACTGTATTATTTTACCCAAGTGAAGCCCCCCGGGGGGATGTTTTACCGTTGCAAAATCCGTCGCATTGTGGTATGGTAGAGCAAAATTATCCCGGGAGGTCACCACCATGAAGCTGACATTGATCCGTCACGGCATTACCGAGGGCAACGCACGCCGCCTGTATTACGGAGCGGCGGATATTCCCCTGCTCCCCGAGGGCGAGGAGGCGCTGCGCCGCCTCGCCGCGGCACATCCCTATCCCACTGCCGATCACTACTACACCTCGCCCCTCTGCCGCACCCGGCAGACCCTGTGGATTCTGTACGGCGATGTGCCCTACACCGTGGTGGACGGCCTGCGTGAGTTCAATTTCGGCGACTTCGAGATGCGCGCCTACGAAGGTGACCTGGAACACGACGAAGCCTTTCGCACATGGTGCAGCGGCGATGTGGAGGCCAATGCCTGCCCCAACGGCGAGTGTGTCCGCGACTTTACCCGCCGGGTCATGGCCGCCATCGCGCCCATCGTCGCACAGGGCGAGGACGCCGTGTGCCTCATCCACGGCGGCGTGATCGCCACCCTGCTGGGCGAGTGGTTCCCTATGGAAAACAGCCGCTATCTGCGCACACCGGACCCCGGCACAGGCTATCAGGTGCTCTTTGACGGCAAAACGCCGGTTTCCTACCATCCCATTCCATAAAAAATACCGCTTCCGTGAGGAAGCGGTATTTTTTCGCGGAAAATCATCCCTTGCTGGGGATATAGGTGGCGATGGTACCGGCGAAGTTGACCAGAGGCATGGTCTGCAGCGTCACACGACCCGGGCCGGTGACCACCGTGTTGAACAGGCCCTCACCGCCGAAGATCACATTCTTCATGCCCTTGACCGTCCGAATATCCATTTTGCAGGTATCGCTCATCATGGCCAGATTGCCGGAATCCACGATGAGCTGCTGACCGGCCTGCAGCTCATATTCCACGGCGGAGCCGTCGATTTCCAGAAAAGCCAGGCCGCGTCCGGAGAGCTTCTGCATAATGAAGCCCTCGCCGCCGAAGAAACCGGCAGCCGCCTTCTTCTGGAAGAACACGGACAGCTCCACGCCGCTGGTGGCCGCCAGGAAGGAGGCCTTCTGCGCCACCACGGGATGATCGGGCGTGATCTCCACCACGCGGATCGCGCCGGGGAAGCTGGAGGCAAAGGCGATCATGCCGTGGCCGCCCCTGGCGGTATAGATGTTGCGGAAGATGGACTCACCGGTGAACATACGGCCAAACGCCTTGCCCAGTCCCCCTGCGGAGGTCTCCATCTCCATGTTGGGGCTCATCCACACCATGGAGCCCCGCTCGGTAATCATACTCTCGCCTGCTTCCAGTTCGCAGATCACAACGGGCATCGGTTCGCCCTTGATTTCATACTTCATCGTTCTCTCTCCTTTTCCCATAATACCTTTATTTTACCGGCCGTTTTCGCCGCTGTCTATCGCCAAATAGTTCTCCAGGATCTCTGCGGCACTGCCTACCAGCTCCGCGCAGGGCCGGCCGGCATAATACGCCTCTGTGCGTGCCTCCGGTGTGGGGTCGTCGCGGTGTTTTTGGCGCAGCGCCAGCAGCTCGCGGCACACGATGGAGCCGTTCTGTCTTTCAAACTCCTTGGCAAGGGCCTGGATGCGCGCATAATGCGCCGCCTTGACTTCGCCGGTTTCCGCTCCGTCGTAGCCCCGCAGCAGACCGGTCACCAGGAACATACCCGTTACCGTGCCGCACACCTCGCGCAGCCGTCCCATGCCGCCGCCGAAAGAGCAGCTCATTCTGGACAGCGTGGCCTCGTCCATATCCGTCAAATCGGCGAAGGCCAGCACCACTGCCTGGGCGCAGTTATAGCCCTGGCGGAAATATGCCATTGCTTTTTCTTTGCGTGTCATACGGTACTCTCCTTTATGATGATTTATGATTGTATCAAGCAGCACAGCCGTGCAAAATTTACTTCTTTCCGACTATTGCAGTGAACCGGACGAGCAAGCAGCCTATGCAGCTTCCCAAGGCCGTCGTACCCACAAAAAGCAGAAGGATTGCCGGCATGTAGCCGGTATGTAAGCCCGATAGTATTTCACAAACGGCGTACAGCGCAGCGCTTATGATCGCACCGGTCAGGTGCTTCCCCGGCTGCTTTCGGAGGATGCCGATCCATACGGCAACAGCGCATCCGATCAGCGCAAATATGACGGTGTCGGATTCCCACAGCTCCTGCAGTATGGTGAAAGGTTCCATGTGGCCCTCCTGCCGCTTTCCGTTTGTCAGTCCCATTGTAGCATGAAAATGCCAAAAAGAAAAGCCGACTTTTTTGCATTGTGCAAAAAAGTCGGCTTTTCTCTGTCATACCTCAACACTATAGATTTTTTTCGAAATTTACTTTCAAAAAATCGTCGTATGACGGCAAGAAAACCTTGACGTGCAACGCTCACTTGTCTTTCGGTTTTTCCTTTGTGTCGGAGACTGCGCCCTCCAGCAGGTCCGTTACGACTTGATTGAGCTGTGCGGCGTTCTTGGGTGTGATGACAGGAACACCCGTGCGCTCCTCCACTGCTTTCCGGGCAATTCCAGCGGCCTCACCGCCTTCACGAGCGACTGCCATATTCTCCGAAAATGTACTCGGTGCTTTCTGCTTGGATATCTCCGTAGTAGTGGCCTC
>SFIY01000037.1 GCA_004555205.1 Clostridiales bacterium | reverse complement strand
AGCCCAATGCTCGGCGGTGTGTAATACGCCCTGCCGCACTTCATCGCCGAAGCGGAGTATGCGGCTTCGCGCCTCGTCAGCTCGGCGCGCAGCGTCGTCCTCGATGTGCTTTCCGAGCTTACCATCAAGTGCGTCAAGCCGCTTCACTATCTCGCTTTTGTTCTTGCGGTTGGCGATGATAAGAGAGAAGATGCCAGCAACGGCAGCACCGCCGCACGCGGTGATGATTGTTTTGAGTATTTCCATTTCTATCTCCTACATGGCGGCAAATTAGCCTCCGAGAATCCGGTTAACCTCGTCCTGCACGGCCTTGACGAACCATTCGGCAAGCGCGTCCTTGCGCGCCTGTCCGTTTCCCCATTTTCCGGCGATGACCTCGCGGGCCTTTGCCGTGATGAACGGATCAACCGTCGGCTCCTCGGCGGGCTTCTCGGGTTCAGGCTGCGGCGTCGGTGCCGGCGTCGGTTCCGTCGCCGGTTCAGGCTTCGGCTCTGCGCCGTCGGATTTTTTTGCGTAATCCGGGCAACCGTATCCGCGAATGAAGCGGGCATTCACGGCGATCCGCCGCAGCTTCACGGCATTGTCGCAGTTTCCCTCGATGATGGTCATCATGCCGTCCGTGCATCCGACAACGATGCCAACGTGATCTGGCTGGCCTACGTTGTCGCCGTACCCCGTATCCTGCCAGTCATAGAAAATGACGTCGCCGGGCGAGGGAACATAGGCGTCGTCCTCCACCCATCTGCCGATATCCTGATAGAGCCGGATCATCGGCGGACATCCGCACTCGGTTGGCATGATGTCGCGCAGTCCGCACTGGAGGGAAACGGTAGAAACGAACGCCGCGCACCACGGCCATGTGGAGAGCATCCGCGTACCTCTGGGAAGCGGTCGCTGGGCGTTGTAGATATTGAGCATTTCAGCGTGCCGCGCCGTGCCTTCTTGCGTCCCAAGCCACGAGCTCGCTGTATCCACTAATTTCTGTCGAAGTTCTGTTTCTGTCATTACGTTACCTCAATTCCGGATTATTTCTGTGTTGCTTCAATTTGCCACCAGCTCTCTCGATAAAACATCGTTTGACCGGCGTCGCAAGACAAAATTGCACAATTCATAGGGCTTCCAACAACCATTATGGTAATACTAATTTTTCCGGACGTGTCAAAGTTGCATTTTATTGGTCTATAGTTTTCCCCATCTGAATCTTTAATCTGAAAATTTCCTTTTTCAACAACAGAATAAATTTCGGAATAACCCAAATTTGAGACAGTAAAAGACGGTTGTGTGGTACTTGCAATATTTGCCCCTATGCTGGTTGTAAATTCTATAACAGGAATCGTTGGGAGCTTGTCAGCAGGAATCGTTGGGAGCTTGTCAGCAGGAATCGTTGGGAGCTTGTCGGCGGTGATCTCCGGCAAATACTTCTCATCAACTTTTACTATTTCCGGAACAAAACCACTAATAGAAAGTGTGTGAGTTGCAGCGGCGTTTACTGTAAAAATAACAAGGGATCCACTATCTCTGAGGCCCAAAAGAAATGGCTCGCCAGAATCAGGGCCAGCGCCAATGATAGATAGATTTCCAATGCATCTATTGCCGTTAGCATATACGCAGGTGCCTTCATACGCGTCGCCATCCCAATATACCTTATAAAGCGTCCCAACTGTAGCATCAAGCGATGTTGGAATTTCTGCTATATGAAGACCATTACCCATAGCGGAAAACACGATGGTACGCTCTTCATCGATCACCGTTTCCACGGGATTGCCAATATAGAACGGTCTATTCTTCACATAGTCCGCCGCGGTTTCATCGTTTTGGTTCCAGTCGGACTGTACGCCGCTCTGCGGAGGGTCTATCCAAGCAGTACCGGATTCCGTTTTACTGAGCAGTTGTCCGGCTGTACCGCCATCGGGAACACCTGCACCGGCAGGACCAGCTGGGCCGGTGTCCCCCTTCGCGCCGTCGTTGATGGTCGCGGTTTTCGTACCTGAGGCATCTACGATTGTGATGGTCGTCACATTGCCGCTTTTGCTGGTCGACACAGTGGGCGATACGCCGTCCGCACCGGCAGGCCCAGTCGCACCCGTATCGCCCTTGGGGCCCTGAATACCCTGCGGTCCCTGCTCTCCCGTGTCGCCCTTCGGACCAGCAGGGCCGGGATCGCCAGTATCTCCTTTATCACCTTTTGGTCCTTGAGGTCCAGTCGCTCCAGTTGCACCGGTATCTCCCTTTGGCCCTTGCGGGCCAACATCTCCGGTGTCTCCTTTTATCCCCTGTTCACCTTGCGGCCCCATCGGTCCGGTTTCTCCGGTATCTCCCTTTACACCTTTAAGCGAGGCAAGCTGCTCCGCCGTGAAATCGGCATATGTGAACGCATCACCCTTTGGTCCTTGCGGTCCGGTAGGCCCCTGCTCTCCCTGCGGCCCCTGCTCTCCCTTCGGGCCTTGCTCTCCCTGCGGCCCCTGCTCTCCGGTGTCGCCCTTGTCGCCCTTCGGCCCCTGCGGGCCCGGAGGACCCTGCATCCATACCTTTTCCGGCATGGCAAGCTCGCCGGTCAGCGAGGCTGTTGGTGATATCTCGCCGTTCAGGGATACAATCGGTGTAATGTCGGCCATCACGTTACCTCCTTGAGCAGGTCAAAGGTCGTCGGAGGAATGATGGTGTATACATCCCCGTCCGCCGTTGTGAGCTGCACGTCGTATACATACTTTCCGAAAGCCATCGCCTTTGTGTCCTCCGGCTTGATGTGCAAAACCTCACCGCCGGGGACGATGATCTGCACACACGGGGCTGCGTCCAGCGTCGTCTTTTTGATCGTCATGGTAACGGTGTCCTCCGCCGTGGGTGTGTAGTTCGTCTTTGTAACTGTGTTCACGATACGACCGAGAGAAAACCGTGCCGTGTCGCCGCGTGTTAGATGGATGGTGTTGTCCTTGTCTACCGTTAGCACTATTTCCACGCTCCTTCCGATTTGAATTTTGCTACGGAGTCGCATTTGGCGATGTTGCGCTCCGCCGTTTATTTTTCGTACGTCTCCCATCCTGCAGGGTAAGCTTCCGGAGACCAGACGTTGCCGTCAATCGTAGACCGGTACAGCTTGCCATTGTAGCTCACAATATCGCCCTTATTGTAAGCATCGGTCGCGCCGAGCGGCTGAACCCATTCGGGATATCCGTCCTCGGTGATGCCGATCGCCTTGTAAAGGCTGGCTGCCGCGTCCGGCGTCCATTCCGACGCGCTGGTGTGGTCTTGCAGCACCTGATAGAGCTGCGGATCACCGACAGCGTTTGTTCCGTAACTAAAGACGTCCTTGGTTTTGTACGCCTTTCCAACTTCGTAGGCCGGGAACACGGACGGGATTTCCAGCATCTTGTCAAGCTGCGTCTCCACGTCGAGTGTCCCGACAAACATTTGCAGGGCTTTCCGCATCTCAAGGGCGGCTTGCATGATATCCATGGTCAATCCTCCTTACCGGTCAGCAGAACGGCCATTGCCCGGCGCAGCTCTGCGATCTCTTTGTCTCTGGCCTCTTCGGCCTTCTGCTCCGGCGTTTTCTGTCCAAGCACGATCCACGAACAGCCCTCGCAGACGATGTTGCTCAAAAGCACACCGTCCTCGATCTGCTCGGCGGTGCCGTCCTCGAGATTCGTGATGGTGACGCTCGCCATGTTGTCCTTGAAAACGGCGTCGTCCACCGCCGTCTGGGCAATGAAGTTGTTGCCGTTGAGCACGAGATTTTCCAGTATTGTGCCGTCATTCAGAGTGATTTTGTACATCAGATCACGCTCCTTTATGCTTTGATGCTGAACGCTGGACGCACACCAAGAACGTAAGCAGCGTTGTTGTTGGTCGCACTGCCGCCGTTGTTGACAAGGGCAAAATTGACAGCGGATGCCACGTCACGCAGCCAGAAACTGGTACGATTGGAAATCAGGTCAGGACGGAAAGCGAAAAGCGGATACTGGCTCTTGTCCACAGTGCCCAGTGCAGGAACGGTGGAACCATCATTGCCAGCACCAAACACCTTGCCGCCATACACATTCTGTTCCGTCATCAACTCCACAGTGGAGTCATACCAGGAGCCACCAGAGGGCTTACCGTTGCTGACAGCGTTGCAAAGATACTGTCTGTGCGTCAGGATATGGGCAGAACCAAAGGCATTGTTGATGGTGGTTTTCGCATTAGCAAGGCCAGTGGTGTACATCTTACTGCCCACATAACCGCCAGTGGTTACTTCGGAGTCGTTCATCGCATGACTGTACATAGCGCTGTCAGGAACCAGCGTGACGTGGTGGGTGGTCATATCCGTGTCACCAGCCAGCAGATAGTAGTCAAATGCGGCGATACGATAGGTCACACCGCCGATAGTCCAATAGTCACCGATGTACATATCATCGAACGTCCCGGCCTGAATTGCCGACCATTGGGCAGCAGTCACTGCCGAACCGAGATTGTTTCCGCGGTAGACTGCGTTGTGCGCTCCAGCGTTATTGATTACCGGCAGCCGGTCGTTGATCTTCGCAGCGACCGTGCCGCTGTCCGACACGCTGAACTTGATATCCTCGCCGGTGAGCGACACGTTGCCGGAGGCGTCCGGGTTTTTGCCATTTACCGTGACGACAGAGCCGGTGCCGTTCATGCCGTTGTAGACAGAGAACGTGGTAAACTCCCCATTGGTGAATGTGATCTTGTATGTATCCGTCGTGCCGGGCGCGTGCGTTCCGCTTTGCAGCGTGATAGACGCTATACCGTTGCCGTTATTTACGTTGAACGTAGAGGTCGTTCCGTCCGTGAGCGTTACGGTGTAGGTGTCCGTCAAGCCGCTCGTTGCCGTCTTTGCAATGCTCTTGATGGATGAGCCGTTGGTCACGGTAAAATTGGTGCTTGTGTTGTCCGAGAACGAGATTTTGTAAGTGTCCACAAGGCCGGACGTGCTGATTTTCACAACGCTCGTGATTGCCCGACCATCCGTTCCCTTGTCGCCCTTTGCACCAGTCGCGCCGCGTACCGAAGTCGTTGTTACCTCCGTATCGTCTGCCATGGTGAACGTAAGGGTATAATCATCGTTCAGAGTTATGCTTTTAATTCCGCCGTGTCCGTCAAGAGCCGTTGCAAGGTCGTTGATAAGCACCTGTCCGGTCAGAGACTTTGCCTGTCCTGCCTGTTCCATGACGAACAGGTCTGTCGTTGTTACGGTTGATGCTCTCGGAAGCTCGCCTACTGTTTTATCCGCGATAAGTCATTCCTCCTTATCTTTCGCCGTCTCCGGCTTCATCATTTTTTCGATAAGCAGCTTAATGTAAACGAGCTTCTCGAAATTCTCCCATCCATCGACGCGGAGAGTACCGAGAAGCTCCTTGATTTTGTTCAGTTCTTCCATGCTTAAACCTCGCTCGCGTACTTCTGCCGCAGCGCCGCCCGTTGCCCGCCAGTTTCATTGACGAGGTATTCAAACTTCGTGTAATGCTCGAATACCGTCTCATCTCCGTTTGCGGCTACATAGCGGATTTTCGCCGTTTTCTTCTCGTCTCCGAATATCGACGCTGCTTCCACGAATGAAAGGCCGGTCAGCGTGACATATAACAGTCCAACCGTAGCAAGACCACAAAACGCGCACGGGTATTCGCTTCCATCAAGAAAAATGATTTTGTCCATAGCTGCCTCCGTTAATAATATCCAAGGTACTTGATCCCGAGAGAGCTGTTGCTGATTTTGTAAATCGTGTTTCCGCGCAAATTGAACGTGTCGGAATTGAGGCCGAACGAATTGGTATTAAGGGCGCTTGCAATGGCAGCCCCGCTGAACACATCCCCAGCAAAATACCCATTCGCAATGCCGCCGTTTAAGTATCCATTGGTGTTCGCCGTCGTGATTGTTCCAGACCCTATCTGGCTGCCTTGAATTGTTCCGGCGTCGCCGCCAGTCTGTATCCTGTTAGCATAGACATTCCCGGTAAATGTTCCGTCTGTTGCGTATAGTTGGCCGTAGCTGTTCACGCGGAACTTTCCGCCGCCGAGGGCTATACCGTCTGTTCCGATATAAACGCCGTTCACCGTACCATACAGCGAGGAAAGCGCATTATAAATGGCGTTATCCGTGATGGTGAAACCCTTGTTCTTACTTCCAATGAATCCGGACGTTGCCGTTATCTTGCCGGTGATGTCTACACCGTATTTCGTCGCCTTGAATACTTCCTGCCCGGAGCTTTCTAACACAAACCCATCCGCCGTCAGCGACCAACCAAAAGAGGCGGAATTGCCGCCAGTCTGCGTCACTCTCGCGGCGATCTCCTGCGCGTGCAGTTCCAAAGCCGCCCGCATTTCCGCTTCGCTCGTTTCTCTGGCCGTGACCTCCGCCTGAATGCTCGCGGCATTAACTCTAAGGCTTGCCCGCGTCTCGGCAAACTGCCGGGTTGTCTTCCGGTCGGTCGGGGATTTATATGGATACTCATGGTCAACCGCGTTCTCCTGCGGTGCGGCGATACGCGCCGCCATCAGCGTGGAGAAATTCGTTTCGTTGACGTAAATGCCGGAGAAAACTCCATTGATGGTAACGCCGTCACCTAACTCTGCCGCAGGGTCGAGCTTTGCCCATTCCGTGTCATACGGGCGATAGACAAACTCCACAATGCTCTCTAAGATGTCGTTTGCCATCTGTTGAGAACCCCACGGGCAGTCAAGCTCTAAGACATTATCGCCACTCCCGGCCTCGTAGCAGGAATCATCGTCAACGTTGATGCGGACTTTGGTGTATTTCGGCAGCTCCGGTGTTGAAGTGTATCCCTTTGCGCTTCTTCCGATAAAAACCGATTCAGACAAGGATCCTGTCACCTCCGAACGTGAGGACATACCCGGCAGTATCCACGAGATAGTGTGTCTCGATGCCGATCTCATTCAGCCGGACAAGACGGAGCTTTCCATCGTCCGACATGATGAAATTCCCCGCGTACATTGCCGCGATGTATCCAAGGATTTCCCTCATAGCGTATCCGCCGGGATACTGCACCGGATACCCACGCTGCATGATTTCAAACGTGCGTGTGTCTACCTCCACGCCCATATGACCAGCAATAAGGCTTACAACGTCAATGTCCGTTTTGGGCCATTCGCCGATGTCCCCATTCATGGGGAAATCGTTCTCGGCCTTTAACATCGCGTCGTATCCGTGGAATACGATCTCGTCCGTGTTCTCTCCGTCGGAGCGTGTATCGATGTAAAAGATACCTTTCGGTATCCACTCGCTTGTCTTTGTTTCATTCACCGCACGGATAAACGGCTTGATGGAGGACATTCTCTTGATCGTCGCCGTCGGCTTTACCATCGTGACATCGATTTCCGCGGCTACACAGCACCCGACCATCGGCTTGTCGTCCGTGAAAAGATGCTGTGTGGTCTTGATCTCTTTGAGCATGTTCCCGCCGTACCCACCGGAATCGGAATCGTAATAAATCCTTGTCCCGCCAAACGTGATATAGTCTGCGTGCTCGTCGATCAAATAAAACTCGTCGCCGATAACGAGCTTTATGTTGCGCTTGTGTTCTGCATGGCTCATCTCTCCACAAGGGCGAGCGCATCAATGTTCCAGCGTTCTTTCCCATCACCGAAAGATGTATCGACCGTAGCCTTTCCGGTGCTGTTGTACATCGTCGTGACTTGCGTCCCCTTTAACCACGGGTTTGTATAGGTTACTTCGACGTACTCCGGCATAAGCGCTGGCAAAACGATCTCGGCGTCTTTGGTGTACAGTGGTTTGAACGTTGCATCAATGCGGAATTTCGTTGCGATCCTCGCCCGGTGCATGGTGTAATCCATCGTTCGCCCAGCGTCCGAGCTGTCGCCGTCCTCTCTGGTCACGGTGTACCCGCCGCCGTCAAGATAAGGGAGCATATCAACGCCGTTGACGATAAGTTTCATTTGCCGCGCCCCCTGTTCCGTTCCTCGGTGTATGTGTACATGATCTCACC
>SFIY01000003.1 GCA_004555205.1 Clostridiales bacterium | reverse complement strand
GGGTGGAGCGAACTCCGGCAGAAACACATCCTGCCACACAAGCCCTTTCTTCCGTGTGAAATCGTGCCGTACTCCGTCATAGTCGTTTAAGATATTAGTACAGCTCAGATAAGCGGAAGCGGCAACCGCAGAACGCCCCGTACCTCTGCTGACCACCTTTGCTTCCAAGTGGTAGATAGCCATTCGTTCTCACCGTCCTTTCGTCCTTCAGCTTTTTTGTTTCTTTTTCGCAAAAAGAAAATGGGTGTCGCAGAAGAAGCGATACCCATAGCAGTGAAAAACATCAGGTTGATGTTTTTCACTGGCAGACGGCAAGTTGTTTCCAAAACGGAAACAACTGTTCTGCTGATGAAGCAAAATATAAAGCCGTCTGCGTGGACAATGACAGCAGCACCGCCGTGATGTGACATTGTCCATAAGGCTTCCGCAGAAGCCGCATCCGCCTCGCAGAGCGCACAGTTGCCGCAGGCAATACCACCGCCCCTTCGGGGTGGTGAGTAAGTGCGCCCTTCGGGATAAAAGAGAAGCGCCCCGGTTGCCCGGAGCGCATAAAATCATCGTATTGCTTTGAATACCTCGCACAAAAATTCCTCCAACTGTTCCAATGTCATCTGTGTTGTATGAGGTAATGCTTTCTCCAAAATCGCCCCCTCCTGGATCAGCCGCCGTGTCCTTGCTTTTCGCTCCTTATTTCGGTCACGCATCTGCGCTTCCTCCAATCGGTGCTTCGCCTGTAATAGTTTCTTTTCGTTTTCAGTCATATAGAATCCTTTCTGCCAAAGATGGCGGCAAACGCAAAACGGCGGCCTGTGAGATTTTTCTCACAAGCCGCCGTTAGCGTCATTCATTATGCTGTTTTCTTTTCCGGTTCTTCCGTGTGCTGAATTTCCTGCAATACCGGCTCGGCTTTTGCCGCCCTCTTTGCTGCGTTGCGTTCTTTCTGCATCCTGCGGTTAGCTGCCGTCCTGCAAGCATCCGAACAATATTTCGTGTCCGATCTTGTTGTGATAAAGGTACTGCCGCAGTTCTCGCAAACACATTCCCGGCTTCTGTTTTCAGCCGCTTCCTGCCGATAAAATCTTGCACGACAGTTAGGGGTACAAAACAGAGTGTTTGAACGCTTGGATTCAAATTCTTCGCCGCAGCATTTACAGGTCAGCTTAAACGGCTGACCAACTGCGTGTTCGCCAGCCTTGATTTTCTGATAGCGTTCACGGCTCTTAATGCGGTGTCTGCGAAGCTGCTCCTGCCGTTTGGCTTCCTCTGCGGTCAGCTCCGGCTCAGGCAAATCAAAGCGCCCGATGAACTTCAGATAAATCTCCACTTCCTGCACACGATCTCCGTCAATCTTTTCCGGGGAGTGGACGATGATCTTGTCAATAAACTCGTTTATCATGGTCGTGGTCAGCTCCGAAAAGTCGGTGTACTTCTTCGCCAGAGAAAGGAACTGCTCCGCACGGTCAGTATCTTCCTCAAAGCAGGACAAACGCTGCTCCGCTTCGGCAACAGAAGCGACAAGGGCTTTTTGCTCCGTTTCATATTCCGCAAGCAGACTGTCAAAGCGTTCATCGGAGATCCGCCCAACAGCAAAGGTTTCGTAGAGCTTTTTAATGATGTTGTCCAGCTCAGTGATGCGCTTGCGGTCTTTGTTCAGCTTGCGCTTGGTTTCCTTTGCTGCCTCCGCCTGTCTGATCTGAGAAGCGGAACGCACCTTTTCCATAAATTCATCTGGATTGGTGATGGCAAAGGTGCTGGCTGTACGGACGGTTTCCAGAATCAGCTCTCTGAGTGCTTTTGTTCTGATATAGTGGCCGCTGCAAGCATGGGTGCGTTTTTGATGTGCCAGCGTATAAGAGGAACAGTCATAAAAGCCGGAGGGGTAGGGATTGTTCTCCGTGCCGCCTCTGGAACGGTGGTTGGTCATTTTCGCTCCGCAGTCGGCACAGAACAGAAGTCCTGTTAGCGGATTTGCTTCGCCCAGAGTATCATGCCGTCTTGGTGTTTTTCGCAGTTTCTGTGCAAGCTCCCAAGTTTCCTTATCGACAATAGCTTCATGGGTATCTTCAAAGATCAGCCATTTCTCTTTGGGGTTCATCACGGGATTTTTGTCTTTGTAGGACTGCTGATGCTCCCGACAATATAACCACTCCAGTTATACGGGTTGGGAAATTCCTCCTTGCTTTTCCAAATGCCCTTGTTCTGTTTGCCAAAGTAAACGGCAGGTGTTTCTACCTTATCGTCATAGAGAATACGGGCAATATCATACAGGCCTTTGCCCTCAATGGTCAGACGGAATATCCTGCGGACAACCTCTGCCCTTACTCGGCGGCTACTGCGTATTTGTCCCGATACTGCGCAATGCAATCCGCGAACTTTCCCTGATCGTTCTTGACGGCACGAAGGGATTCGTGCAGATTAAGATTGCCCTCACTCATGTCCGTCACACAGCCGGCAATGTTGGAGCAATGGTCTGACACGCGCTCCAGGTCGGTGAGCAGATCCGACCACACAAAGCCTGCCTCCATGCCGCACTGGCCCTGCTGCATACGCAGAATGTGGTGTGTGCGCAGCTTTTCCTTCAACTCGTCGATGACCTGCTCCAGCGGCTCCACAAGGGCGGCGGCCGACAGGTCATTATCCGTAAATGCCGTAAGCGACAGGCCCAGTATCTCATCCACAGCCGCTGTCAGTACAGCCAGCTCCTTTTCTGCAGGCTTTGACAGCTTTAAGCCCTTTTCCTCCAGTTCCTCCGCCGACTCCACCAGATTGACGGCATGGTCGGAGATGCGCTCGAAGTCACCGATGACTTTCAAAAGCTTTGCCGCCTCATGGCTATCCTCGGAACTGATTTGTTTGGCACTGAGTTCCACCAAATAGGTGCCCAATTGGTCTTCATAATGGTCTGTTTTCTCCTCCGCGGCACGGATTTTTTCCGCCGCTTCCGGCGTATAGTCGGAGAGTATGGCGAGGGCGTCCTTCAATGCGCCTACGGCGCACACGGCCATATCCGCGGTCACCTCACGGCAGCGCGCCAGCGCGATAGGCGGCGTGGCAAGCAGTCGTTTGTCCAGCTCTGTTTCGGTCTCCGGCTTCTTGGCGTCCGGCACCAGACGGCACACCAGTTTTTCCAGCATGCCGGCAAGGGGCAGCATCAGCAGCGTGCACAGCACATTGAAGGCCGAGTGTGCAACGGCAATGCCCAGCAGCGAGGCGGGGGCGCCCAGCAGCACCGGATGAAGAATCGCCTTGACCACGCAGAACACCGTCAGCCATACGGCCGTACCGATCAGGTTAAAGCTGAGGTGTACCAGCGCGGCGCGCTTGGCGTTTTTATTGGCGCCCACCGAGGAGAGAATGGCGGTAATACAGGTGCCGATGTTCTGACCCATGATGATGGGGATGGCTGCGCCGTAGCTGACCTGCCCGGTAACAGCCAGCGCCTGCAGGATACCCACCGAGGCCGAGCTGGACTGGATGATCGCCGTGAGGATAGCACCTGCCAACACACCCAGAACGGGGTTTTTGAACAGCAGGAACAACTGCGCAAACGCCGGCACATCGCGCAGGCCCGACACCGCGGCGGACATGGCGTCCATGCCGAACATCAGCGTGGCAAAGCCCAGCAAAATCATGCCGGTGTCCTTTCTCTTGGCATTCTTGCTGAACATATAGAAAATAATGCCCACCAGCGCCAGAACAGGTGTAAACGACGTGGGCTTGAGCAGACTGACAAAGACATTGCCGCTGTCAATGCCTGCAAGGCTCAGAATCCATGCGGTGACCGTGGTTCCGATATTGGCGCCCATAATCACATTGATGGCCTGCTTCAAGGTCATGAGGCCCGAGTTAACGAAGCCCACCACCATGACTGTGGTGGCAGAAGAACTTTGGATCACGGCCGTCACGCCAAGTCCCGTGACAAGACCTGCCGCCCTGTTGGTCGTCATTTTACCCAGCAGGCTGCGGAGCTTTCCGCCGGCTCTGCGTTCCAGCGCCTGTCCCATCACATTCATACCAAACAGGAACAGGCATAAGCCTCCGATCAGACTCAGTACATTAAAAATATCCATACATCTTTCCTTTCATCTGTGTACGAATATAGCTTATGGTACTTTCGTCAAATCTGTTATCATCCTTTTGTAAAATGTATGTAAAGTCCTTTTCAGTCCGTTTGCGCAGCGTGTTCATCCTGCACGATCGTTCCCGTAACGGAGAAGATTACCCACTTTGCAATGTTGACGGCGTGGTCACCGATACGCTCAAAGTATTTCGATATCATCAGCAGGTCCAGCATGGCCTCACCGTCAATTTCCGCTGCCTGCAGCAGCGCGATCAGCGCCGCCTTGCATTCATTGAAGCAGCCATCCACCACATCATCATATCGAAGCACCGCCCGTGCTTCATCCTCATCCTGACTGACAAAGGAGTCAATGCTGTCTGTCACCATCTTGATCACAGACAGGGCCATTTTTTCCATTGGCAGCGTTTTCGGAATTGCCGTTATATGCCCCATAGCGATGATTTCCGCCAGATCCGCAGACTGATCGCCGATACGCTCAATATCCGTCACCATTTTCATGGCTGCGGATACGGTTCGCAGGTCCCGTGCCACCGGCTGCTGCTGCAGCAGAAGCTGCAGGCAAATGGCCTCGATTTCCCGCTCCTTTTGGTCGATATGGGCCAGCAGCTCCGGCAGCTCCCTTGCCATGGAGGTATCGCAGTGGAGCAGCGCCTTGCTTGCCTTATCAATGGCCATCCGGCAAAGTAAGCCCATTGCGATCATCTCTGTTTTCAGCTTTTGCAGTTGCCTGTCAAATTGAGAGCGCATTTAACCGAACCTCCCTGTGATATAGTCCTCGGTGCGTTTGTCATGGGGATTGGAAAACATAGCCTCCGTGCGGCTGAATTCAATCAGATTGCCCAGCAAAAAGAACGCACAGTTGTCTGACACGCGAACTGCCTGCTGCAGATTGTGGGTCACCATGACCACCGTGTATTTTTCCTTGAGCTGCAGCGCCAGCTCTTCGATTTTGCCTGTGGAAATAGGATCCAGCGCAGAAGTGGATTCATCCATCAAAAGGACATCCGGCTCCACTGCCAAAGCCCTGGCAATGCACAGCCGCTGCTGTTGGCCGCCGGACATACGCAAGGCCGATGTCTTGAGCCGGTCCTTGACCTCCTCCCATATGGCCGCATCCCTCAGGGATTTTTCCACGATTTCATCCAGCTTGGCCTTGCTGCGGATACCGTGGGTGCGCGGGCCGTAGGCAATGTTGTCGTAGATGCTCATGGGAAACGGATTTGCCTTTTGAAACACCATGCCGATGCGTTTTCTGAGCCATGTCACATCTACGGAAGGATCGTAAATGTCATTGTCCTCATACAGCACCTTCCCGCTGATCCGGACGCCCGGAACCAGGTCCTGCATACGGTTCAGCGTTTTCAAAAACGTAGACTTGCCGCAGCCGGACGGGCCGATCAGCGCCGTTATCTCGTTTCTGGGCAATTCTATACTGATATGATGCAGTGCCTGATCGTCTCCATACCAGAGATTCAGGTCTTTTGTTGTCATAATTGCATTCATTTCTTACCTTTTTAACCTCCGTCCTGCATACGCCGAAGCAAAGTTGATCAGCAAGGTCAGCGCCAGCAAAATAACGGCAATGGCAAACGCCGTGTCTATCTGTCCCTGTTCGCTGGCATAGACGTACAGCGCCACCGTCAGGGTGGCCGATGATGCGTGCAGCGCCTTGGAAAACCCCTGCAACTTCAAGCCGAAGCCCGCCGTAAACAGCAGCGCCGCCGATTCGCCCACGATGCGCCCTATGGCCAGAATACATCCGGTGACAATGCCGTCGATTGCATTAGGCAGCACCACTGTGCGCACCATACGCCACTTGCCGGCGCCCAAAGCCAGCGCACCTTCCCGGTAGGACTGCGGAACGGTTTTCAGGCTCTCCTGCGTCGTGCGGACAATGGTGGGTAAGATCATCATGACCAAAGTCAGGCCGCCGGCCAGAATACCTGCACCGAATCCGCAAAGCTGCGTAAAAAGCAGCATACCCGCCAGGCCGAAGATAATGGACGGAATACCGGTCAGCGTTTCGGCGGCAAATTCGATCAGCGCCACCGCTCTTTTGCTTTTGGCATACTCCGTCAGATAAACGGCCGCACCGACGCCCAGCGGGAGCACAACAGCCATGGCTACCACGATGATATAGAGCGTGTTGACAATATTCGGCAAAATACCGATGGTATCTTTGATGTAGCTCGTTTCACCCGTAAGCAGCTTCCAGCTCAGATAAGGAATGCCGCGATACAGAATATAGCCGATCAGGAACAGCAGTAATCCCACCGTTAATCCGGAGGCCAGATAGACCAGGCTTCTCACGCCGCCGTTCCATAGCTTTCGTTTTGCGGAAAATGGCATCTCTTATCCTTCTTTCTTCTTGATGACGACATTCAAAAACATGTTGATGAGCATGATAAACAGAAACAGTGTCAGGCCGATCGAGTACAGGGCCTGCTGCTGCAGCGAGCCTACCGCCGCATAGCCCATCTCGCTTGCAATAGCGGTGGTCATGAATCGGACGGACCCAAACAGGCGGGGCATATTGGCCACATTGCCCGACACCATGATGATTGCCATGGCCTCTCCGATGGCGCGCCCTACACCAAGCACCACGGCCGTTGCGATGCCGCTTTTGGCCGCCGGAATACTGACGCGGAAGTAGGTTTCCAGCTTTGTTGCGCCCAGCGCCTGTGAGGCCTCCTCATATTCCCGTGGTACGGCGCGCAGTGCGGTTTCCGACACATTGATAATGGACGGCAGGATCATAATGGACAGCACGATAATGGCCGCCGCCAGTGTTGCGCCGGAGGAGAGGTGGAAGATCTCTTGCGTTGCCGGCACCAAAACGATCATACCCACCAGGCCGTAAACCACAGACGGAATACCGGCAAGCATCTGCACTGCCGCGCTGACAGTTCGGGCCACCTTCGGCGGCGCAATTTTCGAAAGGAATACGGCCGTCAGCAATCCAATGGGAACACCGATCAAGACAGCGCCTGCCGTTCCGTAAATGCTGGTCAGGATAAAGGGCAGGATGCCATAAGACGCCTCCGTGGTTGTGGCGGTCGGCATCCAGGTGGTGCCTAAGAAAAAGTCCTTCGCTCCGATTTTCAAAATGGCCGGCAGACCGGAAATGATCAGATAGGCGGAAATGCACAGCACAAAGCCCACAGTAATCATACCGCAAAGGAAAAACAGCATATGTATGCCGTTTTCCAATGCGATCTGCCCGGTTGATCTTGTCTTCATGTCCTTCACTTCGCCGTCGGCACGGCACCGGCCTCCGTAATCAGTTGTGCCGCCTCAGCAGAAACCATATAGTCGAAGAACGCTTGTGCCGCCTCGCTCCATGTGCCGTCGTCCCTGGTAATCAGATTGAAGGGACGCTGGATCGCGTAGCTTCCGTTGGTGATATTGTCCGCACTGCAGGGCACGCCTCCCACGGCAAGAATCTTGATGCCGGCCTGGCCTTCAGCCGCCGCCAGAGACGCGTAGCCGATGGCATTCTGATTGTTCTGCACGGCGGTAATGACAGCGCCGGTAGAAGTCAGCTCCTGCTTCAGTACACATTTGTCGGTCGTCTTTGTCATGGACTCGAAGCCGTCGCGCGTACCGGAGCCGGCCTCACGGCCGATGCAAACGATCTCGCCGTTTCCGCCCAGTTCCTCCCAGTCATTGATTTTGCCGGTGAAAACCGACGCGATCTGCTCCACACTCAGATCCTCCACAGGACAGTTTTCGTTGACAATGATGGCAATGCCGTCCAGCGCAATGGTCGTCTGAGAAAGGCCCTTGGCCTTCTCCTCCTCTTTCAACGGCCGAGAGGCAAGTCCGATATCGCAGGTGCCGTTGGCCACTGCCTCAATACCGGTGCCGGAGCCGGTGGCGTCATATGTCACAGTCACATCCGGATTGTCGTTCATAAACTGTTCGGAAAGAATACCGACGACCTTGTCCATAGAGGTCGACCCGTTTGTGGACACGCTGCCGCTTAATCCCGCCGCCTGCTGCGGGCTGCTTCCGCAGCCGCTCAATACGGCCGCCATCAGGACAACTGTCATCATAATACCTATCATTTTCTTCATTTCATTTCACTCCTTTGTCATATTTTGCAATCTCTCAGATCACGGTTTTATGATAGCAGGGGCGCATCAAATCCATTATCGCGGTAGTGTAAAAACATTGTAAAAGTGCAAAAAAGGGCCTCATCCTTTGGGATGAGGCCCTCCGCCGTTTAAATCAACTGCTGCTCGTTAATCATCAGCTTGAATTGCAGTCCCAGCTTTTCCGCCGCCTTCCGGCACAAAAGCATGCGCTGCATGAAAATCTCAAAATAGTCCATTACCGAGCCGAAATGTGTGTCTACCGTCAGCTTGAGCTTAATCAGCGTATGCGCTTCATTGATCTTCAGCTCGGCCTTGGTCACGGAATAGTTCACCCGGTCGTGCATATCGAAGCTGGCAATGTCCTGATTGCGCACACGGCTGCGGCGCACATCCGACTTATCGGCCAGAATCAGCGCCGCTGCCAGCTCATTCACCGGCTGACCGGTCCCCTCGTCGTGGTTGCCGATCGCCGTGACGATCAGGGCGATCTCCTCCGGCGGAAAACCCATCTCGTCCAGCAGGCGGAATGCCATGACGGCGCCGCTCTGGCTGTGATCCACCCGGTTGACCAGGTTGCCGATGTCGTGCAGATAACCGGCGATCTTGCCCAGCTCCACCATGCGCTCCGAGTAGCCCAGCGTCTGCAGGATATACCCCGCCTTTTCCGCCACCAATGTGACATGTCCGAAGCTGTGCTCGGTAAAGCCCAGGGCGATCAGCGAGGCGTCGGCCTGCGCGATATAGGTGCGGATTACTTTGTTTTCTCTGATCTGTTCGTAGTTCATATTGTCCCTTCCTGCTTGGGAAATGTCACCGTTACGGTGGTGCCGCCGTCCACGACGCTGTGCAGCTCGATCTTGGCGTTGTGCAGCTTGGCGGCGTGCTTGACGATGGACAGTCCCAGTCCGGTACCGCCCACCTCCTTGGAGTGGCTCTTATCCACACGGTAGAAGCGTTCAAAGACCCGCTGCGTGTGTTCTTCGGGGATGCCGATGCCGGTATCGCTCACGGAAAGCACCGCGGCGCTGTCCGTTTGGGCAACGCGGATGCTGACAGAGCCGTTCTTGCGGTTATATTTGATGGCGTTGTCGCAAAGATTGTAGATGATCCCATGGAGCAGTGCCGGCACACCGGTCATCACGGCCGGCCCTCCGGTAAGGGACAGCGTCACCTTTGCCTCCTCTGCTGCCGGCTGCAAAATACGCATGACCTCTTCTGCCAGTGCGTAGAGATCCACTTCCTCCCGCTGGGTATCCCCTGTCCCCTCGTCCAGGTGGGACAGATTGATAATATCGTCCACCAACGCGATCATTCGCTGGGCCTCTGCATAGATACGGCCGGAGAATTTCTCCGTGTCCTCCGCTTTCACCATGCCGTTTTGCAGCAATTCCGCATAACCGGAGATGGCATGCAGCGGCGTTTTCAGCTCGTGGGACACATTGGCGGTAAACTCCCGCCGCATCTGCTCAGCTTTTTCCTTTTCGGAGATGTCAAAGATCAGCAGGGCAATCCCCGTCACCGCCCCATCGGAAATCACGGGGCTGGCATTGAGCTGATAGTCAATCCCGTCAAGCTGCATGGCGGTTTCGCAATGCGCGCCGCCTTTTGCCTGCCGCAAAAGCTCCTGCAGGGCAAAGCTGTTGTTGAGCAGCAGAATGTCCTTTCCCACGCAGTATTTGCTGACGGAGAGCAGTCGGGAGGCCGCTTTGTTGATGCTCAGGATGATGCCCTGTTCGTTCAGCAGCACCACACCCTCGCTCATATTATCCGTCGCCGTTTCAAATTCCAGTTGTTTGCGCTTGAGCTCAGCCTCCTGACATTTCAGTTGCCGCTGCTGGCTGTCCACACGGTCCAAAAGCGGCTGTAATTCTTCGTATCCCTTGTTTTCTTTCGGCTTGTCCAAATCCAGCTCATTCAGCGGCTTTACAATCCTCTTTGCCAGACGCATGGCCAAAACCAGTGCCAGCACCACGGCGATGACGGCGGCAATCAAAATCGGCTGGATCATCATCAAAGCCAGCGACGGCAGGGACAGATGCGCACCGGAGAGCCGGATCACCGTACCGTCTGCCAGGCGTTGGGCTGCGTAGAGTTGGCGCTCCATAAGTGTGGAGGAGTAACGGGAGCTCTCGCCGGTACCGGTTGCCAATGCCTGCTGGACTTCCGCCCGGTCTAAATGGTTCTCCATGGTGTCGGCGTTGGACTGGCTGTCATACAGCACGCTGCCGTCCGCCGCAATCCATGTCACACGGGTCTTGTCCAGTGACAGATCGCGGAAATACGCCATGCCCTCATGCTCCACCGCCTGCGCCACCAACTGCGTCTGCACTCTCAACTGGGTCTGCTGCGTGCGGGAAAAGTAATCGTACAGCACCCCCATAATCAGCACCAGAGAGGCGAGGAACACGCTGATCGCCACAAAGCAAATAGAGCGGAAAATATGTTTTTTCATAGCCGAGCCTCCATTCTGTAACCGACGCCGCGCACCGTTTCGATATACTCGCCGCAGGCGCCCAGCTTCGTGCGCAGCGTCCCGATATGCACATCAACCGTGCGCGTTTCACCGATAAAGTCCGCGCCCCAAACACTTTGCAGGAGCTGTTCCCGTGTAAAGGCAAGGCCAAGATTCTCCATAAACTTTTGGAGCAGCTCATATTCCTTCAGCGTCAGCGTGACACGCTTTCCGGCAACCTCCACCGTATGCTCACCCACATTCATGGTCAGCTCACCCACGCGCAGCGTCCGTGCCTTTTTCTGCGGTGCGGCACGGCGCAGCACTGCCTTCACGCGGCTGATCATCTCCATCATGCCGAAAGGCTTGGCCAGATAATCATCCGCGCCCAGATCGAGGCCGAATACCTTGTCATATTCCGTCCCTCTGGCGGTGGCCAGAATAATGGGAATGTCCGCCGTGGCCGTTTGACTGCGGATCTTCTTCAAAATAGAAATGCCGTCCTCGCCGGGCAGCATCAAATCAAGCATAATCAGTTCCGGCGTCTTTTCGGCAAGTGCCGCCCAAAGCGCGGTGCTCTCGGAAAAGCCCTCTGCCTCAAATCCCGCAGAGGTCAGGGTATACAGCATCAAATCGCGGATGGCGGCGTCATCCTCCACACAAAAGATCATCGTATCACTCCCTCAGTCAAAGTAAAATCCCCTGTTTACGGCTTTATCATATCCCGGGGATATAAAATCTGTTACCGGGTGTATGTAAAATTTATGTAAAATTATCATACCACATCATCAGGCCTTTTTCCACCATATTATGTCCGGCCGCGCCGGTTTCTCTGCTCCAAAGCGTGATGGACGCCCTTTGCCATTGCCTGCGGCAGCATCTGTGCCGCGTTT
Source organism: Clostridiales bacterium (assembly GCA_004555205.1). GTDB lineage: Bacteria > Bacillota > Clostridia > Oscillospirales > Oscillospiraceae > Vescimonas. The sequence goes on along the minus strand of SFIY01000003.1, from coordinate 122,342 downwards.
CTGCCAAATGCTTTGCCGGCAGGCCGCCAAATGCCTCCATGCGCCAAATTACGGTTGCTTTTTCCCTTATTTATGCGGTACAATGTACAAAAACAGGGAAACAGGTAGTCATTATGGATCACACTTTGACATTGCCCGTCGGTATGACAGCACTGGCAGACGGCGCCTATGCCGGACGCGGGGATATTCGCCGCGCGGTGCTGCCGGATGGCCTTTTGACCATCGGCAGCGAGGCGTTCTCCGGCTGCACGGCGCTGGAGGACGTCGTTTTACCGCCGCAGCTGACCGCCATCGGCGCGGCCGCCTTTGCCGGATGCGAAAAGTTGTCGCGCATTGAGCTGCCCCCTGCCCTGCAGGTGATCGGTGAGGGCGCCTTTTTAGACTGCACGGCACTGCATCAGATCACGCTGCCAAACGGTCTGCGCCAAATTGACCCCATGGCCTTCTGGAACAGCGGCCTGTATGCCGTGGACGTGCCGGAGAGCGTGGCGCGCATCGGCGAGAGCGCTTTCTGGTCCTGCGAAAACCTGCGCCGCGCCAATGTGTGGGGGCGGGATACGATAATCGAAAAAAATGCCTTCGGCAGTAACTACGCCCTGGTGGAGGGTTATATGGCGCCGGGCTACCCCCATGAGGACAGCGCGCCGGCGGAACTGCAATATACCCTGCTGTGGTGTTCCTGTCCCCAGCGCCACGCACCTGCCGTATCCGAACGCGCCAAAAAGCTGATCCGTCATCAGGAGGCGCTGATTATGGAGCGCATTTTGAAATACGACAACGCCCCTGCCCTGTCGGGATTGGTCCATTGTCACCTGTTAGAGCCTGCACACATCGACGGCTATCTCCGCGCGGCCAGCAAGGCCAACCAGACCGATCTGGTGGCGCTGCTGCTGGAAGCCAAAGGTGCACGGCGACAGTCGGATTCGGATTTTGAGCTGTAAGAAAAGACCGGAAGCGTGAGCTTCCGGTCTTTCATCTTATCAAAAGCGCCTCGCAGCATTTGCCGCAAGTTTTTTGCAGCAGCAGTCAGCCGATATATTCGCCGGGGACTTCGATCACCAAATCGCTCAGCGCGAAGGTGGAGCAGGGATGGATGTAGCCATGCTGCACATCGGCCCAGCGGCGGCCCTCGTTCTCCTCGGGAACGAAGATGTCGCCGGACACCAGCTTGCTGCGGCACCAGCCGCACTCACCGCTGCGGCAGCGGGAGGGCGCAGCGATACCGGCCCGCTCGATGGCCACCAGAATGGGTTCGTCGGCGGAAGCGTCGATGACCTTCTCCATCTCGCCCTGACGGACGGTCATCCGGAAGGTCTTGCCCTTGGCATCCTGGGGATAGCCGGGCTGCTCCCACACCTTTTTGGTCACGCCCAGCATCTCCCGCCGCACCAGACGGCGAGGCAGCGCCAGCTTGGCGACTTCGCCGCTGAGGAAGCGGTACATAGCCTCGGGACCGCAGATAAACACGCTGTACGGCGCCACGGCGTACTTCTGAATGATGTCCGCGGTGATGAAACCGTGCTCGAAGCCGGCCTTCTCCTCGTCGGACAGCACATGCACGACCTTGACCTTATCGCACGCGGCGCAGATCTCGTCCAGCTCCTCGCGGAAGAGGATGCTCTCCTCCGTGCGGCTGCCGAAGAGGATGGTCAGGTTGAAATCCTCCACGCCGTCACGGATGGCACGGGCCATGGACAAAAACGGGGTAATGCCGCTGCCGCCTGCCAGCGCCACCACATTCTCCGCATCGCGCAGGTCCTCATAGTAGAACTGGCCCTGACCGTCGGAGGCCAGCACCTTGTCGCCTACCTTCAGGTTCTCCAGCAGCCAGTCGGCCGCAAAGCCGTTGGGGTTGGCGCGCACGGTGACGGACACCTTGCCCTCCAGCGCTTCCTTGGGAGAGGAGCTGATGGAATAGGGGCGGGTCACGAAGCTCTCACCGATGGGCAGCTTCAGGGACAGATACTGGCCGGCGCGGAAATAGGCCGGATTTTCGCCGTCCTCGCGCTTAAACACGAAGGTCTTGGCGCCGGCGCCGGGATGCTCGATGATCTCGCTGACGACCAGCTTCTGATAGTCGGGGTGCAGGATCTTGGCATTTCTGTTGATGGCATAGTCTGCCTTGATCTCGTTGGCGGGAGCCGCCTGAATGGCCTGTTCACGCACCTTGGCCATGTTCTTGAACTTGAGCATATCAAAGGCGCCGATGAGGCCCACTTTTACATTCAATGCCATTACTGGTTGCCTCCTTCCTCAGACATATCCTTGATGGCCAGCTTTGCCATCAGTTGACCGCAGATATAGGCGGCGCTGTAACCGTCGCCGCGGGGACCGGCCGCGCCGATGGGACGCAGGCCCTTGATGGGATAGTCGGTGGACAGCATCATCATGCGCGCCATCATGCCGTCCCAATCGGAGGTTTCATGGCCGTATACGCTGCCCTCAGGCGTACCCAGATAACGGGCAAAGGTCCACGGAGAGGCAACAGCCATTTCCTCGATATGGCCGCTCAGATCGATACCGGCCTTGTCCTTGAGGCACTTGAGGAACTTCTTGGCCACGCCGTTCTTAAAGGCCACATAGTCCTCCATCTTCAGGTCGTTCCAATCCTTGGGTGCGCCGAAGGAGGTGAAGGAGCAGATGCAGGTGCCTTCGGGAGATGCCTCGGGGTTGGCAATATTGTAGCACAGGAAGATACTGTACTCATTGGTCTCCATGCCGTTGAGAATATTCTTATACTCCTTGGCGGAGTCGGCCGTTCCGGGCAGGAAGATGCTGTAATCCTTGATGCCCAGCTCCTCGGCGGGAACATCCAGGCAGAAGTACGCGGTGAACATACGGGCGCCGTAGTTCTGGCCGCGGGCGGCCGCCAGCTTCTTCTCCCGTTCGGGGATCAGCTCCTTGGGCATCATCCTGCCGTAGATAATATCGGGATTGATGTTGGCCAGCACATAGTCGCACGCCACCGTGCCCAGGCTGGTCCTGACACCGCAGCAGCGGTCGCCGTCAAACAAAAACTCCTCGGCGCGGCAGTTGAACCAGATCTCGCCGCCCAGCTCACGGAAGCGCTCGGTGATGGCCGTGCTGATCTCGTGGGAGGTATGGGTGGGGATATAAGCGCTGCGGCTGACATACTTATGTACCATGGCCGCATAGTGGATAAACGCCAGATGCTCCATATCCACGCCCAGATAGGACCAGTAGATGGACAGGATGTCCTGGCACTTCTGGGGCAGCTTCATCGCGTCGAATACCTTCTTGGTGGGATAGGCGCCGGTGCGCAGCATATTGGGATACTTTTCCTTCAGCACATTGGAGTCGGCATGGCCGTTGGAGGCGGTGATATAGGCGATACCGTCCAGCACTTCCTGGAACAGATCGAACAGCTCCACCATCTTGTCGCGGCTGCCGGGCACATACACCTCCATCTTGTCGATGAACGCCTCAATACCGGAAGGCATGGTCACATCCATCGGCGTACCGTCGGAGTATTTGGTGATCACGCGGAAGCAATCGGGTACCTGCTTCCATTCCACCTCCACACCGTACTGCTCAAAGATATTGCGCACATCACCGGGATTCTCCACCGGGCCCAGATCGCACAGCTCGTGCAGGGAGGGCTCGATTTCAAAGCGGCCCCTGCGGAAACTGCTGGCGCAGCCGCCGGGCAGATTGTGCTGCTCAATCAGCAGCGTCTTTTTGCCGGCCAGTGCCATCTGCATCGCAGCGGACAGACCGGCGTTACCGGCACCGACGACAACAACATCATACTTTTTCATGTGACACCCCTTTTCAAATACTTTTGATTGGTGGTTATACCACGCTGTATTGTATCATACCTTTTTATGAATTGCAATTGTTTTTTCCGTGGCGGCAGGGGTTGCAAAGGCGGCTGTTTTTTGTTAAAATGAGGTGCATGAACTACCTAAGAGGTCTATTCCATGGATAAATTATTTCAAAAATTAACCCAACCGTCCCTGAAGGATATGTGCGTGCAGGCATTGCTGGAAAAGATCCTCTCCGGCGATCTGCAGGTGGGCGACTGGCTGCCGCCGGAGCGTGATCTGGCCGAGCAGATGGGCATCAGCCGCAGCAGCGTCAATCAGGCGATTTTGCAGCTATCCAGCCAGGGCTTTCTGGAGATCGTGCCCCGCCGCGGCACGGTGGTGCGCGACTATCGCAAGCAGCCCACCCCTCAGTCGCTGGCCGCCGTTATGACCTACGGCTCCTCCGAGCTGGATCGTGATCTGTTTGGCAATTTGATGGAATTTCGCCTTCTGATCGAGTCGGAGTGCGCCCGTTTGGCCTGCCGCCATATTTATGAGAACACCTTTGCGGAAATGACCGCCTTGGCCGAGCGCTTTGCCGCGGGCGACGGCGATCCTGCCGACACGCTGTATCAGTTTCACTATCGGCTCTCCCAGGCGTCGGGCAATATTATTTACAGTATGCTGTTTCGCGCCTTTGAGCCGCTGCTTCGCACGCTGATCTCCCGCCACTATGTGCTGCAGGCGGCAGATATTCAGTCCTCGGCGCAGATGTACCGCCGGTTGCTGGACCACATCCGCAATAAGGACGAGGAAAAAGCCGCGCAGCAAGTGCGCGCCATCATCAATCGCGGCATTCTTGTGCTGCAGCAGCGTTACGAATGAAAAATCCGTCAAAAACGGCAAGCTTCCCGCAAGGGAGGCTTGCTTTTCTTTCCTTAAAATGATACTATGTTGACTGGTGGTTATACCACTAAATTTGAAAAGGAGAACGGATGCCTATGCAAACAAATAAACGCTATGACGTCGTTGTTGTCGGTGCCGGTAACGGCGGTCTGTCGGCAGCCTGCTATCTTGCCACGGAAGGCATGAAGGTGCTGGTGCTGGAAAAGCACAACCTGCCCGGCGGCTGTGCTACCAGCTTCAGACGCGGCAAGTATGAATTTGAGGCGACGCTGCATGAGATGTGCCAGATGGGTGACGGCAAGGAGGGCCGTCCCAAGGGCGCTGTGCGCACTTTGTTGGAGGATCGCTACAAGCTGGATGTAGAATGGGTCCCCATCCATGAATCCTTTGCCTCCGTGGCCACCAACGAGGGCGGTTTTAATGTATCCATGCCTGTTGGCGTGCAGGCTTTCATCGACGAGATGGAGAAGGCCGTTCCCGGCTCCCGCGAATCCATGACCACCGTCATGGAGCTGGCCCGTATGCTGGTTGACGGCGTGGACTGGCTGGCCAAGCACAACAATGAGCCTTCTCCTCCCGCCAAGGTGGAAATGCTGCTTAAATACTACGACCTGATGCGGGTGGTGCCTGTTCCCTGCGACGAAATGCTTGACAGGATCGGCGTTCCCGAAAAGGCGAAGCATATCTTTGAATCCTACTGGACCTTTATCGCGTCGGACTCCACGGAGATGAGCTTCGCGGTGTACGCCTTCATGACCTATGTGTATCTGACCCAGCATCCGTGGATCGCCAAGCAGCGCAGCCACGAAATCACACTGGCCTTTGATGCCCGCATCCGCCAGCTGGGCGGCGACATCTGGTACAACACCGAGGTCAAAAAGATCGATGTGCGCGGTGGTGCCGTACACGGCGTGGTGCTGGCCGATGGCACTTACATTGCCTGCGACCGCGTGATCTCCAATCTGATGCCCCATGTGGTGTTCGACCGCATGGTGGACCATAGCGAGATCCCCGAGCGTGATCTGAAGGCTATGAACGCCCGCAAGATGGCGCAGGCTGCCTTTACCGTCTATCTGGGACTGGACGCCTCCGCCGAGGAGATCGGCCTGAAGAACTACGACACCTTCATGCGCTATTCGCCCAATAACCATGAACAGTGGCTCAGCTCCGGCAGCATTGACACCCATAAGGACATCACCGTTACCTGCCTGAACGCTGCGATTCCCGATGCCGCCGGCGAGGGCCGCGCTTTCCTGCAGTTTTCCAAGTTCTACGACGGCGATGCTTTCGAGGATGTCACCGAGGAAGCGTATTTCAAGATCAAGGATCGCATTGCCCGTGAGTGCGTGGAGCGTTACGAGGAAGTGACCGGCTGCAATATTCAAAGCCACATTCAGGAGATCGTGGTGGCCTCTCCCATGACCTGGGCACGGTATCTGGGCACCCCCAGGGGCAATGTGTACGGCTACTATCCCCGCACCTGGGACGGTATGTTCCCCCGCGTCCAGTCCGGTCATCATGAGGACTATACCATCAAGGGCCTGCGCTTTGTGGGCGGCCACGGCACACAGATGGACGGCTACAGCCAGGCATACCTCTCCGGTTCGGAGCAGGCACGCTATATGCTGCTGGATATGAAGGAGGGCAAGTAATATGGCAAAATACAATTATGATAAGTCCAAGCTCAAGGGTCTGACCCCGTTCCCCTTCCTGGGCGAAGTAAAGACCCGCACCAAGCATATCGAAGCGGCCGATACGACCCTGCCTAAATCCGTTTACAATCCCAACATCCTTGCAGCCAAGCTGCACCCCCATGTGCAGTTCACCAAGATCGCAAAGGTGATCGACCACGGCGATGCCAAGAGCTTCGTCTTTGTCCCCGATGAGAGCAAGGGCACCAAGTCTTTGGCCTATTTCCGCGCCGGTCAGTATGTGTCCTTGGCGCTGGATATGGACGGCGTCACCGCCAACAAGCCCTATTCCCTGTGCTCCAGTCCCAAGGATGCTCTGGGCGATGAGAACACCAGCTATACGCTGACCGTCAAGCACGGCAAGGGCGCACAGGGCGGCGAGTACATCCTCTCCCACTTCGAGGTGGGCACGGAGGTTCTTATGTCCGGCCCGTTGGGCAACTTCTACTATCAGGACCTGCGCGATGCCGGGCATGTGGTCGCTCTGGCAGGCGGCAGCGGCATTACGCCGTTCTTCTCCATGGCCGGCGCCATTGCCGACGGCATTGAGGACTTCGATCTGACCATCCTCTACGGCAGCCGCACCCACGACAGCATCCTGCTCAAGGACGAGCTGGATGCGGTGGCCGCCCGCAGCAACGGCAGGGTCAAGGTCGTCCATGTGCTGTCCGACGAAGCCGTGGAGGGTTATGAGCACGGCTTTATCACCGCCGACATCATTCGAAAGTACGCCGGAAGCGATGACAGCGTGTTTGTCTGCGGCCCCAAGGCCATGTATGACTTTTTGCGCGGCGAGATCGCCAAGCTGGGCCTGCCCGAGCGCCGCGTGCGCTTCGAGCTGAGCGGCGAGTTCGGCGATCCTGCGCAGGATGAGCGCTATCCTGCAGAAGCCTGCGGCAAGGAGTTTACCGTCACCGTTTGGATTCGCGGCGAAAAGACCACCGTTCCCTGCCGGGCAGACCAGAGCCTGCTGCGCGCCATGGAGAGTGCCGGCATCCGCGTTCCCTCTGACTGCCGCAGCGGCGAGTGCGGCTGGTGCCATTCCCGTCTGATAGCCGGCAGGGTATTTGTCCCCGAAAGTGCTGACGGCCGCCGTATGGCTGACAAGAAGTTCGGCTGGATCCATCCCTGCAACACCTACGCACTGAGCGATGTGGAGCTGGAAGTGTTCCCCCTTATCTGACAGGTAATTGTATATGGATGGTCAAAGGCATACCGGGCGATCCATCCTCCCGCCGGACAATACACCGGTGTTTATAAAATCAGAACCTCCGCCCTTTGGGCGGAGGTTCCGATTTTAGGTTTTGATTTTTACAAGCGGTGCCTGCTCTCCGGCGCGTGTCTTTCTTACGATTTTCTGGCAAACCACGAAAAGGTCATGGGCCAGACGACGATCGCCGTCAGCACCACCAGAAAATAGCGCACGGCCGTGGCCGCGGCGTGGCCGCCCAGCAGCGCAAGCAGCGGCGCTTTCAGCGCGGCTTTCAGCCCCAATACGAGGCCGACACCCACCACGCACTTGATGATCTGCCCCCACCGGGGCGCCTTCGTATCAAACTTCACATAGCGCCGCTCAATGGGCTGACCCACCAAAACGCCCAGCGCACAGCCCAGCATGGTATAGCTGTTTTTTACCGCCGAGGCCAGATTTTTCGCATCCACATCCGCGGCCCAGGGGTACAGCTCCACATACAGCACCGCCCCCAGCGATACAACGGCCGCAAAGGCAAAGACCGCCGTGATGATCCACGGCTTTTCCTCGCTCTTTTGGAAAATCGGGTACAGCACCAACACCAGCACCAGTGCGCAGCCGAAGCCTACCGCCACATCGGCGGGGGTATGCACGCCCAGATACATGCGGGAAAAGCACACCAGCACCACGAAAATGATACTCACCGCTCGCACCCATGTTTTTTTGACGGTGCGTGCCACGCATCCCATCACCACCGTCACATTCTGACTGTGCCCACTGGGGAACGAATAGCCTGTGGCTCCGGCCCGGGCACTTCCTACAATGGTAAACTGCGGATCCCGCACCCACGGACGCGGTACCTGACAGGTAATTTTCAAAACCTGATTCAGCACCGTGCCCAGCAATCCGGCGGCCAGCAGATAGTAGCCGTCGCGCTTGTTATGGCACCAAAACACCGCCACCGCCGCCGCAATAAACAGCCATTCACTGCCAAAATAGGTGATGACGGAGAAAAATCCGTCTAAAACCGGGTGACGGATGCTCTCCAGCACATACAGAAAACTCATGGAAATCTCTCCCGTCTTTTTTGCTTTGGCTGATTGTATCATATTTGCCGCGAAAAGAAAAGCAGGTTCTTTTGCCGGCCCATATTATAAGTTTTATTTATGTCCTATATTAAATATCAATGTTTTACTTATTGTAAAATCTGTGTATAATGAAGATGTTTGACGGAAACTCATTTTTTGAAAAGAGGTTTTGTGATATGAGTCGAGCTTTTGGTACGGTGGTACGCGGCGTACGCGCGCCGATTTTCCGCGAAGGCGACAATGTGGTCGCCGCCACTGTTGATACCGTTTTGAGCGCCCTGCAGAGTGAAAACATCACGCCCCGCGACCGGGATGTGGTGGCCGTCACCGAATCCGTGGTGGCGCGCTGTCAGGGCAATTACGCCACCGTGGACCAGATTGCTGCCGATGTGCGCGCCAAAACCGGCGGCGAGACGGTAGGCGTGACCTTCCCCATCCTCAGCCGCAACCGTTTTTCGCTGCTGCTGCGCGGTATCGCCACAGGCGTAAAGAAGGTCGTACTGCTGCTGAGCTATCCCTCCGACGAGGTGGGTAACCATCTGATCTCGCCGGATCAGTTGGATGAGGCCGGTATTGACCCGTGGCACGATGTGCTGTCCCTTTCGCAGTTCCGTGCCGCCTTCGGAGAGGTGATCCATCCCTTCACCGGTGTGGACTATGTGGCCTATTACAAGAAAATCATCGAATCTGCCGGCGCAGAGGCGGAGATCGTCTTTGCCAACCGGGTGCAGACCATTCTGGATTACACCGACACGGTGATCTGCGGCGACATCCATACCCGGGCACGCAGCAAGCGCCTTCTGAATACCGCCGGCGCCAAGGTGGTGCTGGGTCTGGACGATATTCTCACCGCCTCTGTCAACGGCAGCGGCTATAATGAGCAGTACGGTCTGCTCGGCTCCAACAAGGCGGACGACGAGCGCGTCAAGCTGTTTCCCCGCAACACCATGGCGGTGGCGCAGGCCATCGGCACCGCGCTGAGCGATGCCACCGGCAAGCAGATCGAGGCCATGATCTACGGCGACGGCGCCTTCAAGGACCCTGCCGGCAAGATCTGGGAGCTGGCCGATCCGGTGGTGTCCCCCGGCTTCACGGCAGGTCTGGTGGGCACACCCAATGAGCTGAAGCTGAAATATCTGGCCGACCACGATTTCGGCGAATTGGAGGGCGATGCGCTGCAATACGCCATCCGCGAGAAGATCGCCGCCAAGGATGCCTCCGTTTCACTGGTTGGCAACATGGTGTCCGAGGGCACCACGCCCCGCCATCTGACCGACCTGATCGGCTCGCTGTGCGACCTGACCAGCGGCAGCGGTGATAAGGGCACGCCTATTATCTATATCCAGGGCTATTTTGATAACTACACCAATGAATAATCCTTTCTTCCTCTACAGAGAAAAAGCAGAGCGTTTCACCGCTCTGCTTTTTCTCTTTTTATCGCTCATCCTTCATACAGCTCGTCGCTTGTAAAGTCCATGGACTCGATGGCCTGCAGCGTATTTGTAAAGCTTGCCGGGATACGGCCCACATAGAATGACATATCCGTACTGCCCTCAAATTCGATGTCGTAATACAGGTAGTCATATTCTTTCAGCACATCCCAGCTATTGCTGTTTGCTACCATGTCCCAATGCAATGCATCGTAAAGGGCGCGTGCCTGCTCTTTCGTCATCTGCCAGTAGCCCTGTTCGCCGCTGATATAACCGCCGCGGATCATTTCCGGCGTCCAGTCCTTACCGTCGCCCATCAGCGTATAGCGCTGTACACTGCCGGCATTGCCCAGCATATTCAAGGCCGTATACAGATCGGTGTCCGGCTTTACCGCCAGCTTATATCTGCGGCACACCTGATGACCGTCGGCCATGGTATACTTCAAGTACAGATTTACGTTCTCTTCCAGACCGTCGGCCGGACGATCCTGCGCGACAACGGTTTCATGTGCGGCAATGGCCATCATAATGGTTTCCTCATCGGTGCAGTCCAGTCCTTCCGCGTAATTCCGGCCGGAGATATTGACACTTACGCTTTCCACCTTTTCGGCCTCGGGCACATAGCGCTCGAAGCCAAACACATCAAAGCCCATGGCAATACAGAGCAGGGCGGTCACGGCGCAGGCTGCCACCAATCCCTTCCAGCTCTTTCTGAACACACGCAGAGACCTGCGGATCAGCATTTCCGCCGCGAAGTAGCAGATCACGGTCATCACCAGCAGATAGATCACCAGCGCCACCCGGGAGCCTTCGCCGTTGCTGATCAGCCAGTAAAGCCCCAGGCCCAGCGACAGGCCGCCCACAAGGGCGATCACATAGCGGAAAATGGGCTTTGCCCAGGAAAAGGCCACGCTGTCTGCCGCCGCCTCACTGCGGCGTGCCCGGTACAGCAGATAGCTCACGCCCAGCAGTACCAGCGCCGCAGCCGTGTAGGCGCCCACGGCCGTCATAAACTCCTCCGCCGAATACTCCTTGACGGCAATTTCGTAGAGGTAAGGTCTGCTGTTGGATGTTTCACTTAATTTTACAACAGGCGTCAGCCATTCGGCAAGGGGCGGGAACTCGGTGTCGCAGAAGCCGTAGTAAAACACATTGGACAGCCCCTTGATTAGAAGATGGATCACCGACGCGGCAAAGTTCAACCCGGCATACAGCACCGGCACAGCCAGCAGCCAGCCGGTAAACATGGCGCAGAAAACGGCCATCGCAAAAAAGACGAAATCCAGCAGCGTCGCCGCCAAAAGCCACAGCAGCGTGTCGCTCCAGGCCACCGCGCCTATGGCGGATACCTGGGCCAGCACCGTCAGCAAAAAGACGATCACATTGCCGCCCAGCAGCATACCCATACCGGCGGTAAAGTGGGCGAAAAACTGGGTACTGCGCTTGGCGGGCAGGCTGTGCAGCAGCCCCACGCTGCGGCTGGTCATCAGATAGGAATAGCACGCCATGGCCATGATCACGCCGAAAAAGAACGCGATCCAAATGGCCGGCTGGCTTTTTTCGGACAGAATGTTGGCCGCGGCGGTCAGCGGCTGCTCTGCGTCGGGCAGCTTTTGCAGCAGCATCACCGGCAGGACCAGGATCCAGATAAAGGTGTAGCCAAAGCCGACGGGCCAATAGTGCCGCAAATCGCTGCGGACAAGCGTTTTAAAGTACGATGTCGCGGAATGCATAGTCAGCACCTCCCATTTCGTAGATGAAAATCTCCTCCAGTGTCAGCGGGATCGCCTCCATCAGCAGCGGATCGCAGATGGCCATGCGGCGCTGAATCTCCTCGCTTTTGCCGCGCATAATGTAGGTGTATACACGACCCACAGAGGACTTGTGCAGAATCTTCAGTTCGGCAGGCAGACGCGGCTCCTCGGTGCTGCGGTACGCCACCTGCAGCTTCACCGTGTTGTCCTGCAGATCGGACAGGGTCCGTTCCAGCAGCACCTTGCCCTTGTTCATGATGCCCACATGATCGCACACATCCTCCAGCTCGCGCAGGTTGTGGCTGGACACCAGTACGGTGGTGCCGCGCTCGGCCACATCGCCCAAAAGCAGGCTCCACACCTGACGGCGCATGACGGGGTCCAGCCCGTCCACCGGCTCATCCAGCACCAGGTATTCCGGCATACAGCACATGGTCAGCCAGAACGCCGCCTGCTTCTGCATACCCTTGCTCATGCGGCGGATCATCTGCTTGTCGTTGAGGGGAAAGACCTGCTTCATTTTTTCGTAGCGCTCACGGCTGAAGGTGGGATACATTCCCTCGTACAGCTTCGCCATTTCGGCAATGGACGCCTGCGGGAAATAGTACCAGTCGTCGGGAATGGAGACCACACGCTCCTTCACCGCGGGATTTTCGTAGATGGGCTGTCCCTCCAGCAGCACCTCACCCTCGTCGGCGCGGTAAACGCCGGTCAGATGGCGGATAATGGTGGACTTGCCCGCACCGTTGGGGCCTACCAGACCGTATACCGCGCCCTTGGGCACCGTCAGCGAAGCGCCGTCCAATGCGCGAAAGCCGTCAAAAGTCTTGACGACATTTTTTGCTTCAAGCATCGTTGTTTCCTCCTTCCCACATTGCCAGCAGCTCCTCCCGGCTCATGCCGAGATTCTTCAGCTCCTCCAGCATCGGCTTGACTTTGTCGGCCACTTCCCGGCGGCGTACCGCGCTTTGTGTATCTCCTTCTGCCACGAACGTCCCCCGCCCTGTCACGGAATAAACGAATCCCTCCGTTTCCAGTTCGCCGTAGGCCCGCTGGATGGTGTTGGGATTGATGGCAAGCTGTGTGGCCAGCGTGCGCACCGACGGCAGTTTGTCGCCCGGCACCATCACACCCGTGACCACCAGATGCCGCAGGCCGTCTTTCACCTGCTCGTAAATCGGCCGGCTGTCACGATAGTCCAAATGGATCATCGTACCTTCCTCCTTTCGCCAAAGTGTACTATTTGTGTTAGTACACTTAATGTATCACGGAATACACCTGTTGTCAAGTGTATTTTTTTGTGATTGTGGGTACACTACCTATATCAATACGGAAGAAGGTGTTTCTATGCACGCCATGGTGGAGCAAAAAACCTGTATCCAGTGCGGTCTGTGTCCCACGATCTGTCCGCAGGTCTTTTCCCTGGAGCCCGGCGAACCGGCGCAGGCGATTACGGAGGAGATCCCTGTGGAATGGCAGGTGGCCTGTCAGGAGGCCGCCGATAACTGCCCCGTGGATGCCATTGACATTAAATAACCCGTTTTTTTACCGAAAACAGGGTATTTTTTTGAAAATATGGCTTTACAATCAGCGTTTGGTGTGATATTCTATGTAAGCATGCGAATGTCATTCATCCAACGGCAATTGGAGCCCGAGGCGCTGAATGATATTCTATGTGAGCACGCGAATGTGCATGGCCCCTTACCTTAGTCTTGCGGACCGTTCACCTGTCCGATGCACTCAGGATGCGGGCGAACTATAAGAAAGGTGGAAACACAACTATGATGCTGAAAGATCAGAAGACCTCTATCATCGAGGCCAACCGTACCCATGAGACCGACACCGGTTCTCCCGAAGTGCAGGTCGCTATCCTGACCGAGCGCATTTCCCAGCTCACCGCTCACCTGAAGGTGCATCCCCACGACTTCCACAGCCGTCGCGGTATGCAGATGATGATCGGTAAGCGCCGCCGTCTGCTGGACTATCTGGCCAAGAAGGACATCGAGCGTTATCGTGCCCTGATCGCCAAGCTGGGTCTGCGTAAGTAATTGTGAAATCAGGGTGATGCGGTTCACGCATCACCCTATTTTCAATCTTGCGGCGAGCCAATCACTGCATTTAGAACTTGAAAATGCACCTGAGCCTTTGGGCGTGTTTTCAAGTGCTAAATGGTTTGGCTCCCCGCATCAAATTTTGAAAAAGGAGCAAAAAAACCATGTCTACGATCATTACCAAAAGACAGTTCCCCCACTACCATAAGTACACCATGGACCTGGCCGGCCGCACGCTGACCATGGAGGTGGGCAAGCTGGCCGAGCTGGCCAACGCCGCCGTTATGGTGGGCTACGGTGACACCCGCGTGCTGTGCTGCGTCACCGCCGCACCCCGTCCCCGTGACGGCATTGACTTCTTCCCCCTGAGTGTCGACTTTGAGGAGAAGATGTACTCCGTGGGCCGCATCCCCGGCAGCTTCAACCGCCGTGAGGGCCGCCCCGGCGAAAAGGGCATTTTGACCTCCCGTGTCATCGACCGCCCCATTCGCCCTCTGTTCCCCTATGATTTCCGCAACGATGTGTCCGTGATGTGCACCGTCATGGCGCAGGACCATGACTGCTCCGCCGAAGTGGCCGCCCTGATCGGCACTTCCGCCGCGCTGGCCATTTCCGACATTCCCTGGAACGGCCCCGTGGGCGCCGTGAAGATGGGCCTGCTGGACGGCAAGCTGGTCATCAACCCCAACGCCGAGGAGCGCAAGGTCAGCGATTTGGATGTGACCGTGGTGTCCACCGGCAAGAAGGTGGTCATGATCGAGGCCGGCGCCAACGAGGTGCCCAACGATGTGATGTTCGAGGCGATCAAGACGGCCCATGCGGAAAACCAGAAGATCATCGCGCTCATCAACCAGATGGTCAGCGAGATCGGCAAGCCCAAGTTTGAGTATCCCCACGCCGCTTTCGATCAGGTGCTGTTTGACAAGATCGTGGCCGACTTTATGGACGAGGCCAAGGCCGCGATGGATACCGACGATAAGAACGTCCGCGAGGACCGCTGGAATGCCATGATCGAGAAGTGGCACGAGAAGTATCTGGACGAGCATCCCGATATGGACCAGTATCTGGACGAGATCACCTATAAGTTCCAGAAGAAGATCGTCAAGGCATGGCTGCTGGAAGGCCACCGTGTGGACGGCCGAAAGAAGAACGAGATCCGTCCTCTCAGCGCCGAGGTAGGCGTACTGCCCCGCGTTCACGGCTCCGGCCTGTTCACCCGCGGCCAGACCCAGGTGCTCAGCGTTGCCACGCTGGATACCCTGTCCGCCAACCAGAAGCTGGACACCATTTGGGAAGAGACCGAGAAGCGCTATATGCACCACTACAACTTCCCCGGCTACTCCGTGGGTGAGGCCAAGCCCGCCCGCAGCCCCGGCCGCCGCGAGATCGGCCACGGCGCCCTGGCGGAGCGCGCACTGGTTCCCGTGCTGCCCTCCGTGGAGGAGTTCCCCTATGCCATCCGCGTGGTGTCCGAGGTGGTTTCCTCCAACGGTTCCACCTCTCAGGGCAGCATCTGCGGCTCCACGCTGGCTCTGATGGACGCCGGCGTGCCCATTAAGGCGCCTGTTGCCGGTATCTCCTGCGGTCTGATTCAGGATGACGACGGCTCTTTCACCACTTTCATTGACATTCAGGGCGTGGAGGACTTCCACGGCGAGATGGACTTCAAGGTGGCCGGCACCAAGAAGGGTATCACCGCCATCCAGATGGACCTGAAGAACGACGGTCTGACCATGGAGATCATCGAGAACGCGCTGGACATCACCTACGATGCCCGCGTGCAGATTCTGGACCAGATCATGCTGCCTGTGATCGCCGAGCCTCGCGCCGAGGTCAGCCAGTATGCACCCAAGATGATCACCATGCACATCGATCCCGATAAGATCCGCGATGTCATCGGTAAGGGCGGTAGCGTGATCCAGAAGATTGTGGCCGAGTCCGGCGCCAAGATCGACATTGATGATGACGGCACCATCCACATTGCCTCTCCCGATGCCAACTCCTGCGCCATCGCCAAGAAGTGCATCGACGACATCGTGTTCGTTCCCGTGGTGGGCGAGCTGTACTACGGCCGCGTCGTGCGCCTGATGACCTTCGGCGCTTTCGTGGAGATCGCGCCGGGCAAGGACGGCTTGGTGCATATCTCCAAGCTGTCTGACCACCGCATTGAGAAGGTGGAGGACGCCTGCAAGGTGGGCGACATGATGTGGGTCAAGTTCATGGAGATCGACGAGAAGGGCCGCTGGAACCTCTCTCACAAGGACGCCATGAAGGAGATCGCCGCCAAGGAAGCCGCCGGCGAGATCGTGAAGTAAACAAAATAAGCCGTATAAGCAACAGGGAGGACGCCGACCGGTGTCCTCCCTGTTTATTGCTATCAGCGTGGCCATGCGCCGTCTTTCGGCAGACCCAGAACATAGTCCGCACTGACCTTGTAATGCTCACAAAATTTTATCAAATACGCAATCGGTGGTGTATTTTTCCCCGTTTCATACCGTGCAATCTGCACCTGATGGTAACCGATAGCCTTGGCTAAATCACGCTGGGATTCATCGTGGTCGATGCGAATGTCAATCATGCGCTGTATCATGCTATAAGCTCCCTTATCAAATTCTTTACCTTGACAGCTTATAACAGATATGTTATCTTTATACCATGTGATAACACTTTTGTTATCGTAATAGAGAAAGGGAGAAAAAAAGTATGGCAAACAAGTTAATCAACTGTAAAACCTGCGGTGCCGAGATGGCGTCAAACGCCAAAGTTTGTCCTCAGTGCGGTGCAAAAAACAAGAAGCCTATTTTTAAGAAGTGGTGGTTTTGGGTGCTGGTGGTGATTATCATCGGCAGCATTATCGGCGGTAGTTCCGGCTCCAAGAATACACCTTCTGACCCTGCCAATAACAATGAGACAACACAGGGAGAAACCGCAAAGCAGGAAGAACCCGTAAAGGAGGAAGAATCCATCACTTATATGCACTACAATGTGACCGATTTGCTCGACGCCTTGGAGGATAATGCATTAAAGGCATCCGGCACTTTTAAGGGGCAGTATGTAGAAATTGAGGGCTATCTCGGTACAATTGACAGCAGCGGAAGCTATATCTGTGTGGGAGCCGGTTCCAATAATTATGATTACTTTCTCCAGGATGTGCAGTGCTATGTCAAGTCCGACGAGCAGCTTGCTCAGATTATGGAAATGAGCACAGATGATCCGATTGTTGTCCGCGGCAAGATTACCGATGTTGGTGAAGTTCTTGGTTATAGCTTGAACATTGACAGCATCAACTAATTATTTTTTGCAACAATAAAAATCCACCCTCTCGGGTGGATTTTTCTTGTTTTTCTTCTCGCTTCGGGTAAACTGCGCAGGGGCAAGTCCCTGCCGCAAGCACGCTCACCGTCGTGTCATCCGATTCCCGGTCACTGCCGCGTCCGCCAATCGAAACACTTCCTCGAAAGCGCCTCGCTTCTTCCGCCACCGGCGGCGCTTCGGCGCTTATCCCCGTTTCAGCTTGCGGATATCCTCACCGAAGAAGGGTAAAATGCGGTACTCTCCCTCCAGGCGCGAGCGCACCTGCGGCGAATAGCGCCGCCCGATCTCCTCGGGGTTGAGGTTGGTGCTGATGATGGTCTTCTTCCCTGCCATCAGCCGTCCGTTGATAAGCTGATACAGCGCGCTCTGTACGAATGTGGTGGTCATCTCCGTGCCCAGGTCGTCCAGAATCAGCAGGTCGCAGTTTTCATACCGTGCCACATCCTCGTCGGGTGCGGTATCGTCATCCCGGCGGAATTTCGCCGCCTCAAAGCGGGAAAAAATGGTGGATGCCGTGTCGTACACCACGGAAAAGCCGTTTTCACTGACCACGCGGGCGATGCAGGCGGACAGAAAAGTCTTGCCCAGCCCCGGATCGCCGCTCAGCAGCAGATTGTCGCTGCGGGGGCCGAACTCGTAGGCGTAGTCCCGACAGATGTCAAAGTTATTCTCCATCAATTTACGGGGCGAGATGCCCAGCTCCGGCGACACACGCTCGCTGTACCACGCAAAGGAAAAGGTGTCGAAGCTCTGCGTGCCCAGATCCAGCATTTGGGACAGCTCCGCGATCTGCGCCCGGTTGTAGTACTCCTGCAAGCAGATGCACAGACCGCCGCCGCGATAACCGCTGTCGTTGCACAGCTCACAGTAAGCCTTCTCCTCCAGCGCATCGACGGGATAGCCGTGCTTCGCCAACAGCTCCGCGCGCCGACGCTGCAAATCCAAATTGCTGTCGCGGATCACACGGATCGCAGGCAGCGGATCGGTACCGCGCTGCAGCGCCGAGGCGATGATCTGGGACATGGTGCCGCGGAGCTCCCGGTCGATCTCCTGCAGCTCCGGCACCTGCCGGAAAATACGGCGCTGCCGCTCCAGAAACTGGCTGCTCCGCCGCTGCTTGTCTGCCTGAAATTGCTCCAGCGCCGCGCGCATCACCTTGCCGTCATAAGCCATTTGCTCTCACCTCTTTGTATACTGGCGCATCCACGCGTTTTTCTCTGCGTGTCCGGCGGACTTCTGCGGCTTTTGCTGCTCGCCCTGCTCTACCGCCGCCACGCTGTGCCAGCCGTTTTCATGCCACCGGCGCAGAATCCCGTTGAGATAGCGCCAGTTCAGTTCCTTTTTATAAAACACCGTCTTGTCGTAGGCCATGGCCACGGTGTCGGTGTCAAAGCCCCAGTCGATCCATCCGCGGATATACCGCTCCTCGCTGACCACCGGCGGCCGGCCGCCGATGCCCAATACCTTCATGTACTGCGCCGTAAGACCGCGCTTTGCCTCATAATCGCGCAGATATTGCGCCGCGCTCTCCTGATCGAACAGGCCCTGCCGCGCCCAGTAGTAGCCCTCCTTCTCGATCTGCCGCATGGTGGGCTTGCGGCCCGCACCGTACTTGCGTTCCGCCCGCTCCAGACAGTGGTTCAAAAGCAGGTAGATCACATCGCAGGGCAGCCCCACGCAGTCATACAGATTGGCCAGGATCTGACTGTCGTTGCTGTTGAGCTTCTTGCCCAGCTTCTCCTGCACCTGGGTAAACAGCGCTTCAAACAGGGGGTCTTCATGGAAGGCCGCCATGTCGGCACTGCTGTAGGCCGGCCGTTCCTCCGCCGGCTCCAGCGCCTTCACCTCCGCCGGACGGTCGATCAGCCCCATCTGCTGCAAAGCCCGTTCCGCCGCGTCCAGCCGCAGCTCGCTCCAGCGCAGACGGCGCATCAGTTCCTGGGGTGTGGGAGGATTTTCCGTGCGCAGCAGGAACAGATACAGCAGGGCCGCATCGCTGTCGCCCTTTTGCACCAGTGTGTCGATCTGGCTGGAGCGCAGCACATAATTTTTCTCCTCCTGCCGCAAAATATAGCCGCTCATGGCGCACCTCCTCCCCATTTTTCCTCTATTTTACACGATAACTCTTTTTTCGTAAAGAGCGCAGCGCGGATTTTTACAATTTTCCGCCACTTCCCTTTTCACATGCGATGTGATAAAATAAATATATTGCTGCATATAAAGGAGAGCGTTCCTATGAATGATACCATTGCCGCCATCGCCACGGCGCAAGCCCCCTCCGCCATCGGCATACTGCGTCTGAGCGGCCCGGACACCTGCGCCATTCTAGACGGCGTGTTTTGTCCTAAAAACGGCAAACCCATGTCCGCGCAGGATGGACGCAACATGGTCTACGGCACGCTGCTGGACAGCGCCGGCCGCGTGATTGACAACGCCCTGTGCGTACTGTTTCGCGCGCCGAACAGCTATACCGGCGAGGACTGCGCCGAGATCCATTGCCACGGCTCACCCATCGTGCTCAACGAGGGGTTGACCTCCCTCTTTGCCAAGGGCGCACGGCAGGCCAAGGGCGGCGAGTTTACCCGCCGCGCCTTTTTAAACGGCCGCATGGACCTCATTCAGGCCGAAGCCGTCGTTGACCTGATCGACGCCGAAACTGCTGAAGCCGCCCGCAACGCGGTGGGACAGCTCTCCGGCACGCTCAGCCGCACGGTAGAGGAGATCTATGAGGCGCTTATGGCGGTCGTCAGCCGCTTTTACGCGGTGGTGGATTACCCCGACGAGGACATTGAGGACCTGCAGCGCGCAGAACTGCTGGACACTCTGCGCCGCAGCGAAAATAAATTGCAGGAGCTGCTGGCCACCTTCTCCCGTGGCAAGCTGCTGAAATCAGGCGTGCCCACGGTGATTCTGGGCAAGCCCAATGCCGGCAAATCCTCCCTGCTCAATGCGCTTTTGGGCTACGAGCGTGCCATCGTCACCGATGTGGCCGGTACCACCCGCGACACGGTGGAGGAAAAGGTGCGTCTTGACCATGTGCTGCTGCGCCTGATCGATACCGCCGGCATCCGCGAAACCGCCGACAGCGTGGAGAAGATCGGCGTGGAGCGCTCCCGCGTTGCTGCCGGGAAGGCGTCGCTGGCCCTGCTGGTGCTGGACGGCTCGGCCCCCCTGGATGCGGAGGACGAGGCCGCCATCGCCGTGGCGGAGGGCGTAGCGAACCTTGTGGTCATCGTCAATAAGGCCGACCTGCCGCGCCGCATAGACGTGGGCGCGCTGGCGGACCGCTTTGATAACGTGATTTCCCTCTCCGCCAAAACCGGCGAAGGCATCACCACGCTGACCGACCACATCACCTCCCTCTATCCTGCCGGCAGCGCGGCGCAGGGCGAGCTGCTCACCAATGCCCGCCAGGCCGGTGCCGTGAGCCGTGCATGGAACGCCGTTCGAGAGGCACGCAGTGCGCTGCGCATCGGCATGACGCCGGACGTGGTGCTCTCTGACGTGGAAAATGCACTCTCCGCCTTGGGTGAGCTGAACGGCAAGAGCCTCCGCGAGGATCTGGTGGCCACCATCTTCTCCCGCTTCTGCGTGGGAAAATAATTTGGAAATATTTACCAGTAGATGAACAAATTATAAACTTTTTCTATTCCCTTTTAATTATTGCCAAAACATGGTATAAAAGAAGTATTCTATTCCTTGAAAAGGAGGCTCATACGATGCGAGATTATGTTATCATGACCGATAGCTGCTGCGATCTGAATGCTTATATGGCGCAGCAGATGGACTTATATGTGCTGCCGTTGATGCTGCACATGGACGGCAAGGATTATCCCAATATGCTGGATGGCTCCGGCATCAGCTTTGAGGAATTTTATCGGAAAATGCGTTCCGGCATGCTGGCCACTACCTCGGCCGTGAATGTGGGGCAGTTTGAGGATGCCATGCGTGCCGTGTTGGCGCAGGGCAAGGACATTGTCTGCCTGAGCTTTTCTTCAGCGCTGTCCACCACCTACCAGTCTGCGGTGATTGCCGCCGATGAAGTGATTGCGGACTTCCCCGATGCGCACATTTATGTGGTTGACACGCTGTGCGCTTCTCTGGGGCAGGGGCTGCTGCTGTATCTGGCAAGCGAGCAGAAGAAAAAGGGCCTGAGCGCCGAGGAGTTGGCGGCCTGGGCGGAGCAAACCAAGGGCAGCATCTGCCATTGGTTCACCGTGGATGATCTGAACTATCTGAAAATGGGCGGCCGCGTATCTGCCACCACGGCACTGGTGGGCACCATGCTGTCCATCAAGCCGGTCATGCATATGTCGGACGAGGGCAAGCTGACTGCCGTGGGCAAAGCGCGCGGACGCAAGGGCAGCCTGAAGGCGCTGGTGGATGCGGTGGAGCGTCTGGCCATTGAGCCGGAGAAGCAGACCATGTTCATCTGCCATGCCGACTGCGAAGCAGACGCCCGCATGGTGGCGGAGGAATTGAAAACGCGCCTTGGTGTCAAGACGGTGTATATCAACTATATCGGCCCCGTCATCGGCAGCCATGCCGGCCCCAATACGCTGGGACTGTTTTTCATAGGAAGTGAACGGTAACATATGAACTGGCTGGAATTGACAATCGATACCACCCCTGCCGGTATTGACCGCGTCAGTATGCTGCTGGAAGATCTGGGCATCACCGGTCTTGTCATTGACGAGGAGGGTGATTTCCATGATTTTCTGGAGCATAACCGCCAGTACTGGGACTATGTGGACGAGGCGCTGCTGCGGCAGAAGCAGGGCGTGTGCCGCATCACCTTCTATCTGGAGGACAGCGCGGCAGGTCATGCCGTTTTGGCGCAGGTGCGCACGGCGCTGGAGGACTTGCGCTCGCAGCACAGCGAGTATGCTCCGCTGACCCTTACCTCGGGTAGCCTCTGCGATGCCGATTGGGAGAATAATTGGAAGCAGTTTTATAAGCCCATGGAAATCGGTGAGCGCCTGATCGTGGTGCCGGAGTGGGAGCAGGCCAACACGCAGGGCCGTATTCCGCTGGTACTCAATCCCGGCCTTACCTTCGGCACCGGCAGCCATGCCACTACGCGCCTGTGCCTGACGGCACTGGAAAAGCATATCCACGGCGGCGAAAAAGTGCTGGATTTGGGCTGCGGCAGCGGTATTCTGTCCATCGCGGCGCTGCTTTTGGGCGCCGACCGCGCCTTTGCCTGCGACATTGACGAAAAGTGCGTGGAGGTAGCCTACGAAAATGCTGCACTCAACGGCGTGGGCAAGGACCGCTACACCGTGCGCTGGGGCGATGTGCTGTCCGATTGCCGGCTCCGGAGCGAATTTGGTACCGGATACGATGTGATTGTGGCCAACATTGTGGCCGATGTGATTATAAGTCTTGCTGCGCAGCTCCGCCCGTTTTTGAAAAAGGACGGCCTGTTCCTCTGTTCGGGCATTATTGACGACCGGGCCGAGGAAGTGGCCGCTTGCCTGCTTGGCAACGGCTGGACGATTCTGGAAACCCGTCAGAGCGAGGGCTGGTTCAGCTATCTGTGCCGGTAAAAAGCCGGTAAATAAATTTCACCCACGAATAAAGGACACAACCGCAGGGTTGTGTCCTTTTTATGTGCCTTATTTTCTTACATTATGCCGCAGGCTCCGTTTCCGGTTCGGGGGTCAGAGGCGGTTCCGGATCGGGGGTAGGCGTCGGCTCCTGCGGCGGCTTGACAGCCGGTTTGGATTCCTGCTTCGTGCCCACCAGAATGATCTCATCCCGCGCCTCATAATCGCTGACCGCCTCCAGATCGCTGGAGATCAGATTGCCGTTGCCGTCATACACATAGCGCCAGGTCTTGACGTAGTAACCGGTGTAGGGCGTCTGCTCCACCTTGCGCACACCGGCGGCCAGCTTGTCGGTTTTCTTCTCAACGACCTTGTAATCGGTCACATCCAGCGTCTTGCTGACCATCTGTACATAGTGGTCGTCCACCTTGGTGCCGTAGATCTCCACGGTGACATAGTTGTTATAATCGTATGCCACGATCTTGATGGGATAATCCCTGTCGTTTTCAAATACGAAGTCCACGGCGCCTTCAGAAACGGTGGCATCGCAGCCCCAGGTGATGTAGCCGGGTGCAAACTGGTGGCAGTAGCGCGTCACGATCTTCAGGTTGGCCAGCAGCGTGGCGTAGTACAGCGTAGAGGAAACCTGACATACGCCGCCGCCGTACATATCCACGGTCTTACCGTTGATATAGCCGGGTGCAGGATACCAGCCGGTCTCGGCGCTCTGATAGCCCAGCGCCTCGTTATAGCTGAACCGCTCGCCGGTATTGAGCACCGCGCCGTTAATCATGGAGGCCGCCTTGCTGACATTCATCAGTCGGCCCCAGGAGCCGCTGGCATAGGTGGTATAGGTGCCCAGCAGGTCGGTAAAGAGATGACCCTCCAGATCTTTCTTGGTGACCTTGGGGACGGTCACCTTGGCCGGCACTTCAAATTCCTTACCCGCCTCCGCCTCGTCCATTAGCTGCTGCGCCTTGGCCGCGTCAAATTCCACGCTGGGGTTTCCCTCGGTGATCTCACCGGTAGAGGCATGGTAGTAGGCGTTTTTCGCCTCGCCGGACAGCTCTTTTTGCAGCTTCTGCACATCCAGCGGCTTGGCCTCTATTGTTTCGCTCCGGCAGTCGATCGCCGACAGATCGCCCTTTTGCAGCGCCTCCAGCAGTGCCGCGCACAGCTTGTCACCGTCCACCGTGCGGCCGTCGGCGCATTTCGTCAGGTAGAATCCGTCCTTCTTATCCGCCTCCACACGGTAACTGCCGTCAATTGCCGCAATATCCAGCTTCTCTTTCAGCGTCTGTACGCTCTTTTGCAGTTGTTGGGCCGTCACACCGGCTATGGCAGGCACCGCCTCCGTTTTTGCCATCCAGCTTCGCACCAGGGCATAGCCGTTTTTCAGGAAATTGCCGCCGTGACCTGCGTTCCATGCTGCGTCGGCGGCTTCCTCCGGCGTGACCGTCACACCCAGCTCCTCCAGCGACACCTCGGCGGTTTCTTCCCCGTCCACCGTCAGGGGGATCACCGTGACCTTGCAGGCATTCCCGCCCTGCTCCTGCCAGCGGGCAATGGCCTGTTCACGGGTCAGACCGCTCATATCCACGCCCAGAACGCTTGTATGGTTCAGAATCCTGTTGCCGCCGGCTGCCACCGCGCAGATGACCGCACAGGCAACCGCCAGGCCGCCCACAACACCGCCGACAATCCATAATAGCTTCTTCCGGCGCGGCGGCTTCTTCTCCGCCGTTTCCTCCAAGGGCATATCCTTTTCGACTTTCATCGTTGCCTCTCCTTTTTACACACGAATTGCACTTCTCTCTTTTTCGGCAAACTGTGCCGTGTAGCATTATATACTTCTAAATAGAAAAAAACAACTCAAATTGGTTACAAAGTGGGGAATTATTCCCTAAATTTCGGCCTTTTTCGGTATGCGAATAGTCAAAAGTATGGCCTCGTCGGTATCCTTCCGTCCCCAGTCGGCCTCCACACCCGCCTGGCGCATCATGTCAAGTCCCCGACTGATGCTGTTGAGGAACAGCCGCACATCCTTGATGATGTATGTGGTGCGCCCTTTGGGCGGCACGGTTTGCCTTTGCTGCAGAAGCCGCTCGATGTAATCCTCGGTCTGTGCCACATTCATCTGCCCCTTGACAATGTGCCCGATCACGCGTAGCTGCTCCTGTTCATCCGTCAGCCGCAGCAGCGCCCGGGCATGGCGCTCGGTCAGTCCCGCCTCCTGCAGTTTTTGCCGCACTCCGTCACTCAGCCGCAGCAGCCGCAGTTTATTGGCCACCGCCGATTGGGATTTTCCGATTTTTTTGGCGGCCTGCTCCTGGCTCAGGTCGTAGCGGCTGATGAGCCTTGCAATGGCCTCCGCCTCGTCCCAGAAGTCCAGATCCCGCCGCTGCAAATTCTCGATCAGTGCCAGCAGTGCCGAGTCCTTCTCGTCCACCTGCGCCACCAGGCAGGGCACCTCTCTCAACTGTGCAATACGCGATGCGCGCAATCGCCGTTCTCCTGCCACCAGCTCATACCCGGCTGCCACCTTCCGCACGGTCAGCGGCTGCAAAATGCCGTATGTACGGATACTCTCCGCCAGTTCCTCCAATGCCTCCACATCGAAATGGCGGCGCGGCTGCTGGGGATTGGGCCGGATCTGATTGATGGGCAGATATTGCACGCGGCTGGACAAAAATTCGCCTTTTGGGTTGTTTTTCATGGTCATCTCCTCCTTTTCCTCCTCATTGTACCCTGTGCGGTGCGCAAAGACGGGCGAAAACCGTCGGGAAAACATAAAAAATGTGTGCCCTTGCCCCACTTTGTGCTATACTGGAGAAAAAAAAGGAGATGACGCTATGCCTGCCTTTACCATGCAAAGTCCCATCGGACTTTTAACAATCGAGGAGACCGACGGCGCCATTACGGCGCTCCGCTTCGGCGGCGAGACTGTCAGCCCTCCGCCCACACCGCTGCTGCAGCATGCCGCGCAGCAGTTGACGGAGTATTTTGCCGCCCGGCGCCGCACGTTTGCCCTGCCGCTCAGACCGCAGGGCACCGCCTTCCAGCAGGCGGCCTGGTCGGCCCTTTGCGATATTCCCTACGGCCAGACGCGCACCTACGCCCAGCAGGCCGCCGCCATCGGCCGCCCCAAAGCCTGCCGCGCCGTGGGCATGGCCAATCATTGCAATCCCCTCCCCCTTTTCATCCCCTGCCACCGTGTCATCGGCGCAGGCGGCAAGCTGACCGGCTATGCCGGAGGCCTTGCCATTAAGCGTTTCCTGCTGGAGCTGGAACAGGCCGCCGCCTCCGAATAAATTCTTTTTCGTCCGTCAAAACGGCCACACCACTTTTTGGACGGCACAAAGGCGAAAGGCTTTACAGTCTTTCGCCTTTGTGCTATATTATATTATGTATACATATCTGTACCTACACAAATGACAGGAGGTTTCACATATGGCAAATCGAGTAACCATGAACATCTGTGGTGAGGAATATACCCTGGTGGCCGAGGAGAGCGCCGCCTACATGCAAAAGGTGGGCTCACTGGTGGATGCAAAGATGACGGAGGTCATGACCGGCACCCATGTGGGTCGTACCGACGCCGCCGTGTTGGCCGCGCTGAACATTGCCGATGAGCTGTATAAGACACAGGAGGCTTCGGAAAATCTGCGCCGTCAGGTGAAGGCCTATCTGGACGAGGCCGCGCAGGCGAAGAACGAGGTTTCCGAGCTGAAGCGCCAGTTGTTCAAGGCGCAGAATAAGCGCTGATATGACCGAGCTTCTCTCTCCCGCCGGTTCGTGGGAGGCCATGGTGGCCGCGGTGCAGAGCGGTGCGGATGCCGTGTATATGGGCTTCGGCGCATTCAACGCCCGCCGCAGCGCCCGGAATTTTTCCGACGAATCGTTTGCTCAGGCGGTGCGCTATTGCCATTTGCGCGGCGTTAAGGTCTATCTCACGCTGAATACACTGCTCACCGACCGCGAGCTGAGCGAAGCCGCGGAGCTGCTGCGCAAGGCGTCCCGCATGGGCGCCGACGCGGTTTTGGTGCAGGATTGGGGCGTGCTGACGCTGGCGCAGGAGGTCGCACCGGATCTCCCCATCCATGCCAGCACGCAAATGAGCCTCCATACCCTGGGCGGCGCCAACTACGCGGTGGATTTGGGGATGGAGCGGGTGGTACTGGCCCGTGAGCTTTCACGGGAGGAAATTGCTCAAATCTGCCGTGGCTGCCGCGGGGAGATTGAGACCTTTTTGCACGGCGCGCTGTGTATGTGCTATTCCGGCCAGTGCGAAATGTCCGCCCTCATCGGGGGCCGAAGCGGCAATCGCGGCCGCTGTGCCCAGCCCTGCCGCCTGCCCTACGGGGTGAACGGTCCCTGCAAGGGCGGCCACCCCCTGAGCCTGAAGGATGCCAACCTCTCCGCCTATGTGCAGGAGCTGTCGGAGATGGGCGTTGCCTGTTTGAAGCTGGAGGGCCGCATGAAGCGTCCGGAGTATGTGTCGGTTATCACCTCCGTCTACCGGCGGCTGCTGGATGAAAAGCGCGGCCCTACCAAGGCAGAAGCCCGTCAATTGGCGGAGGCCTTCAGCCGCAGCGGCTTCACCGACGGCTATTATCAGGGCAAAAAGGGCGCCCATATGTTCGGTACGCGTCCGGAGAATGCCCGTTGGCCGGAGGAATGGTTTGCCGAGGTCAGGGCGGAATACCAAAAGGAGCATTTCTCACGCCCCGTTACCATGCACTGCACGGTGCGCAAGGACGCACCTGCCGCGCTGAGCGTCACTTGCGCTCACCATACCGTCACCGTCCGGGGCGCCGTGCCCGAAACGGCGCGCAGCCGCTCTCTGACGGAGGAGGAACTGCGCACGCGCCTGTCCAAAACCGGCGGCACGCTGTTTTCCGTCCGGCAGATTCGCATCACGCTGGACGACGGCCTGATGCTGCCTGCCAGCGCCGTCAATGCCCTGCGCCGGGACGCGCTGGAGGCCATGGAAGCGCAGCTTCTTGCCATGCCGGCGCGGCGCACCTATCCTGCATCGGCCCTGCCCGACTGCGAGGAGGCGCCGTCATCTCCCCGTCTCACCTGCTCCATTATGAAGCCGGAGCAGTTGACGGCCGAATTGATCGCCTGCCGCCCCGACACGGTGTATATCCCGCTGGAGCTGTTGGATACACTGGATTTGTCCCCTTATGCCGGACAAACCACCTTTTGTGCCGTCCTGCCGCGAATCTTCCGCACGGCAGACGAGGCGTATTTCCGTCAGACACTGCAAAACCACGCCCACATTTCCGCCGTGGCCGTCAGCAATCTGGGCCATCTGCCCGTCGTGGCGGATTTGGGACTGGAGGTGCGCGGCGACTTCGGTCTGAATGTGTTTAACTCCCGTGCGCTGCTGTTTTTGAAGCAGCAGGGTCTGTCCACCGCTACGGTGTCCTTTGAGCTGCGCCATGAGCAGATACGCGATCTGAAAAAATATCTCCCCTGCGAGGCCATTGTCTATGGGGCACTGCCTTTGATGGTCACGGAAAACTGTGTCATTGCCAACAACGCCGGCTGCCGCTGCCAACAGGAGAACTATCTCACCGACCGCACCGGCGCTCGGTTCCCCCTGCTCCCCGTTTACGGCCACCGCAACGAGATCGAAAACAGCAAAATTCTCTTTTTGG
This sequence comes from Clostridiales bacterium, assembly GCA_004555205.1. GTDB lineage: Bacteria > Bacillota > Clostridia > Oscillospirales > Oscillospiraceae > Vescimonas. The sequence goes on along the minus strand of SFIY01000003.1, from coordinate 93,933 downwards.
CGGATAAACCGGACTATTGCCGCGTAGGCTTGCAGTATGCCCGTCTGCGCTTCACCACGGAATCGCCGGAGGCGTGCGTGGCTGTCCTGCGCCGCTATATGGGCCGGGGCGACTGGCTGCCGCCGCATTACACCCGCGGCCTTTTCTACCGTGGCGTCGAATAATCACTGTTCGTAATATTCTATCTATATTTTACAGTTTGTTATCAATTTTACCGACAAAAGGTGTTACTATGGAACTGAAAATCAAAGCGCTCTCCCCTCGTATCGGACAGGACATTCCCGTCCCCCACTTTGCCACCCCCGGCGCCGCCGCCATGGACCTGTGCGCCTGCATCGACGAGCCCATTACCTTGGCCGCCTCCCAGCGCGCGCTGGTCTCCACCGGCATCGCCATTGCTTTGCCCTCGGCGGCGTATGTGGCGCTGGTCTTTGCCCGCAGCGGACTGGGGATTAAAAAGGGTATCTGCCTCTCCAACGGCGTGGGCGTGATTGACAGCGATTATCGCGGCGAGATCGGCGTGGGTCTGGTGAATCTCTCTGAGGAGAGCTATACCATCCAACCCGGCGACCGCATTGCCCAGTTGATGGTGGTCCCCGTGGTACAGCCTCAGATCACCCTCACCGATACGCTGGACGAAACGGAGCGCGGCACCGGCGGCTTCGGCTCTACGGGCAGGTGACGGATATGGCACACATCGTACTTGCCTCCGGCTCACCCCGCCGTCAGGAGCTGCTGCAGCGCATGGGAATCACGGATTTCACCGTCCGCGTCCCGCAGGTGGAGGAACGGTATCCCGACGGCCTGACGCCTGCGGAGATCGTCTCCTACATCTCCCGGGAAAAATCGCTGGCGGTGCCCTCCGCTGCGGACGAGATCGTCATAACCGCCGACACCATGGTCTTTTTGGATGACAAGCGTTTAGGCAAGCCTGCCGACGCGGACGACGCGCTGCGTATGCTGACGGCCCTTGCCGGCCGCCGCCACACGGTGTGCACCGGCGTGACGCTGCGGCAGGGCGACCGTATGCTGACAAAGAGCGCCGTCACGGATGTCTATTTCCGACCGGCTGCCGAGGCGGAGCTTCGCGCCTACATTGCCGGCGGCGAGCCCATGGATAAAGCCGGCGCCTACGGCGTGCAGGGGCAGGGCGCTCTGTTGGTGGAGCGTATTGACGGCGATTTTTTCAATGTTATGGGCCTGCCCGTCCTGCTTGTCAGCCGTATGCTGCAGGAGTTCGGCATCACACTTTTATCGTAAGGAAACTGGATTATGAAAAAGTTCTTCTCCAAAAACGGAATCTGGGTTTTGGCCGCCGTCACGCTGATCGCGGTCATTATGTGCATTGTGTCAGCCGTCAGCGGCGGCACAGGCTTTTTGCACAATGCGGCCGGTGTGGTGGCCTCGCCGTTTCGCGCCGCCGGAGCTGCCGTATCGCGTTGGGCAGACAATATTTTTGAGCACTTTGAATCGGTGGACGAGCTGAAAGAGGAAAACGCCGAGCTGCGCCGCCAGGTTGCCGAACTGGAGCAGAGCGTGCGTCAGGCCAATGTTGACAGTGAGGAGAACGAACGATTGCGCACCTTGCTGGGCCTGCGTCAGCAGCGCCGTGATTTTGTCTTTGAATCGGCCTATATCACCGGGCACAGCAGCTCCAATTGGGCCTCCACCCTGACGCTGAGCAAGGGCACCTCCTGCGGCATTGTGCAGGGCAACTGCGTGGTGGACAGCGAGGGTTACCTGGTAGGCATCGTGACGGAAGCCGGCCTTAACTGGTGCACGGTGGCCACCGTATTGGATACCGAGGCCCAGATCGGCGCCAAGGTTTTCCGCACCGGCGAGACTACGGTGGCCATGGGCGATTTGAGCCTGATGGGCCGCAACCGCCTTAAGCTCAGCTATCTGGAAAGCGAGAGCAGTCTCATCAACGGCGATCTGGTGGTCACTTCGGGTCTTGGCGGCTATTATCCCTCGGGCCTGGTCATCGGCTCGGTGGAGGAGATCCTCACGGACGACGGCGGTTTGACCAAATACGCCATTCTCGCGCCGCAGGCAGACCTCTCGGAGCTGACGGAAGTGTTTGTCATCACCTCCTTTGACGTGGTTGACTGAGGAGGGCGCCTATGACGCGACGGAATTTTGCCATCAAATGGCTGCTTTACGGACTTGCCACACTGCTTTTTGTGGTACTGCAAAGCCTGCTGTTGAATCATATCACCCTCTGGGGTATTCATCCGTTCCTCCTGCCGCTGATCGTGGCACTGGCCACCATGTGGGAGGGCAATGAGGGCGTTGTTTTTTCACTGATTTTCGGTTTGCTGACCGACTTGACCACCACCGGTCCCATCCCCTGCTTTTATACGCTGGCCTTCTTCGTGGTGGCTGTCACCGTAATGCTGATCGCTAAGCATCTGATTGTGCCGGGCCTGCTGTGCGCCTTCCTCGTCTCGATTTTGTCCATCGTCCTGTGTGACCTGCTGCAGATGCTGTTTCTCTCCTACCGTGCGGGCATCTCCCTTCTTCCGGCGCTGCTGCTGATGGGGAAGGAGCTGATTTCCGTGGCATGCATGCCGCTGGTCTATTTCCCCTACCGCTGGCTGCATAAGCGAACTGCGGTATATTGATATACCGGTCTGATCCCCTCTGCTTGAAAGGAGCACCTCATGAAGTCTTCCAATCCCTTGAAAACCCGCCTGCATATATTGCTCGGCCTGTTCGGTGCCGTGCTTTTGGCGTATTTGGCGGTGCTCTGTTCCACCCAGATCATCCACGGCAGCGAGTACCGTGCCAAGTCCATCACCAGCAACGCTACCACGGAAACGGTGGAGGCCTCCCGCGGCATTATCACCGACCGCAACGGCAAGGTGCTGGTATCCAATCGCCTCACCTATACGCTTACATTGGACGATTCGGTCTTTGACGACGATGATGCGCGGGAAAATGCGGCCATCTGGCGCTTGATTCAGCTTTGTCAGAAGAACAAGATGTCCTGGCACGACACCTTGCCCTTGAGCAAGTCTGTGCCGGTGACCTATACCAAAAAAATGGATGAAAACTTTGAGATGTTCCTGGAAAACCGGGATATACCCTACCATACCTCGCCCTCTCTCACCCCCGGTATCACGGCGGACGCGTTTTTTGCCCTACTGCGTGAGCTCTATGGCATTGACGATACCTATACCGATGCCCAGGCGCGTCTGATCGCCGGCGTCCGCTATGAGCTGTCGGTGCATCATCTGCTGGGCAGCAACTATGTCTTCGCCTCCGATATTACGGTGGAGCTGATCGCTCAGGTGGTGGACGGGCACTACGAGGGCGTCAAAACCGGCACTGCCTCTGCCCGTGTTTATAACACCACCTATGCCGCGCACATTCTCGGCCGCCTCTCCCCCATCTATCAGGAGGACTGGGAGGGCGACAAGGAAAACGGCATCATCGGCTACCGGGATAAGGGCTACCTGATGAACACGCTGGTGGGCCGGGACGGGGTGGAGGAGGCGTTTGAGGACTATCTCCACGGCACCAACGGCACCCGCCTGATCACCACCGATGCCGACGGCAAGATCACCGGCGAGCTGTATACCAAAGAGCCGCAGCCCGGCAACACGGTGGCCCTGACGCTTGACATTGACCTGCAGGCCGATACGGAAAAGGCGCTGGCGGCAACGGTGCAGGAGATGACGGAGGCCGACGGCCTCACCCGCGGCGCCGCCGCGGTGGTCATCGGCGTGGGCAGCGGCGAAGTGCTGGCCATGGCGTCGTATCCCACCTACGATTTGTCCAAGTGGGACGAGATTTACGATGACCTTGTCAATGATGAGGAGGGCACGCCCCTTTATAACCGCGCCACCCAGGGCACCTATCCTCCCGGCTCCACCTTCAAGCCCTGCACGGCGGTGGCCGCACTGGAAAGCGGCACTATCACGACCTCCACCACCGTTGTGGACCGCGGCATTTACGACTATTACTCCTCTCCCCAGCCCAGATGCTGGATCTATTCCAACACCGGCGGCACCCACGGCGCAGTGGATGTGAGCGAAGCGCTGACGGTGTCGTGCAACTACTTCTTCTATGAGGTCGGGCGCCTGACAGGCATCGAAACGCTGGCAAGCTATGCCCGCCAGTTCGGTCTGGGTGAATATACCGGCATCGAGATCGGCGGCAAGAACGGCGCGGAGAGCAAGGGCGCCGTTGCCTCGCCGGAATATGCCGAGGCAAACGACCTGGAATGGACGGACGGTCAAACGCTGACGGCTGCCATCGGCCAGAGCTATCATCTCTTTACGCCCCTGCAGCTCGCCAACTATATTGCCACGCTGGTGGGTGACGGCGAGCATTATGAAGCGCACCTTCTCAAGAATGTGAAATCCTACGATAACACCACACTGGTCTATGCCTACAATAAGGGCCCCGTGAATGTGGTGAAAATGAAGGACAGCACCGTGGAAGCGGTCAAAACCGGTATGCACGACCTGACCACCTCCAGCCTTTCCTATTATTTCAGCAAGTGCGTGGTATCTGCCGGCGCCAAAACCGGTACGGCCGAAACCGGCAGTTCCGAAACCAGCAACGGCGTCTTTGTCGCCTTTGCCCCCTATGAGGATCCCGAGATCGCGGTAGCCGTTTCCATTGAAAAGGGCGGCGCCGGCGCAGCCTTGGCCAGTACCGCCGTGGAGATTATCAACTCCTACTTCTCACACGATGAGATCGGTACCGCCATTGTGGGCGAAAACACAATAATGCAGTAAAACCATTCCGTAGAGGTATCTGCCATGACGAATGCCTTTGTCTTTGATCCCCGCGACAGTCGGTATAAATCTCCCTTCGGTGCTGCTGCGTGCAGCACCGAGGTCACTTTTACCCTCCGTCCTCTGCGTCGTGAGGATTTTGTTTCCGCGTCGCTGCTGTGCCATTGCGAATTTGCCGCCCGTGATCTGAGCATCCCGCTTCCTGCCGTGGGCGATCAGGGGGACCTGTTTTGCGGCACATTGCCTGTCCCCTCACAGCCCGACCTGCTCTGGTACGGCTTCCGCTTCACCCGTCGGGACGGCTCCTGCGTCTGCTTCGGCCGTAACGGTTACTGTCACGAAGCGCAATTGCAGCGCTGGCAGCTCACCGTCTATGACGGCGAGGGCGTGACGCCGTCCTGGTTCGGCGCCGGCGTGACTTACCAGATATTTCCAGATCGCTTTTGCCGCAGCCGTATGCCCGACCCCACCGGCATGGTGGGCGACCGGCTGGTGCACGAAAACTGGTCTGACCAGCCTCTTTACCGTCCGGAAGCCGACGGGCAGATCACCAACCGCGACTTTTTCGGCGGTGACCTGCAGGGCATTATCAGCAAGCTGGACTATCTGCAAAGTCTTTCCGTCACCACCATTTACCTGAACCCGATTTTTGAATCCGCCAGCAATCACCGCTATGATACCGCCGATTATCTGGCCATCGACCCCATGTTGGGCTCGGAGGAGGATTTTCGCTGTCTTTGCGCCGAGGCCGCCAAGCGCGGCATGCGCGTGATGCTTGACGGGGTGTTCAATCATACCGGCTCTAACAGCCGCTACTTTAATGCCGCAGGGTTTTATTCCCAGTTGGGTGCGGCGCAGAGTCCCGTGTCGCTGTACGCTCCTTGGTATCAGTTCCACCATTGGCCCGACCGCTATGAATGTTGGTGGGGGATTCACACGCTGCCTGCGGTGAACGAGCATGACCCCACCTATCGCCGGTTTATCATCACCGGTGAAGACAGCGTGGTGCGCCATTGGCTGCGCTGCGGCGCCTCGGCATGGCGTCTGGATGTGGCGGACGAACTCCCCGACGACTTTATTGCCGAGATTCGTCGGGTGATGGCAGAGGAAAAGCCGGACAGCTTTCTTTTGGGCGAGGTCTGGGAGGACGGCAGCAACAAGATCGCCTATTCGCAGCGCCGCCGGTATTTGCTGGGCAGCGAAACCCACGGCCTGATGAATTACCCCTTCCGCAACGCGGCTCTGGATTGGCTGCGCGGCGGTGATGCGGCAGATTTTAAGGAGACCATGGAGACGCTCCGTGAGAACTATCCCCCCGCCGCTTTTTATTCCGCCATGAACTCCTTGGGCACCCACGACACCCCCCGTATTCTAACGCTTTTAGGTGCCATACAGCCGCCGCAGGATAAGGACGGCCGTGCCGCCTACCGTCTCTCCCCCGCCGAGCGCTTTTTGGCTCTGCAGCGGCTGAAGTTGGCGGCGGCCCTGCTCTACTCCTTCCCCGGCTCGCCCACGGTATACTACGGTGACGAGGTGGGCATGGAGGGCTTTGAAGATCCCTTTAACCGCGGCACCTACCCTTGGGGCGAGGAAAACCAAAAGCTCCTCCGTTACTATCAAACCTTAGGCCGGCTCCGCCGCTCCCGACCCTCCCTGCAGGCAGGCGACATCACCTATCTCTATGCCCGGGGCGCCGGACTGGTGCTGCGCCGTCGGAGCGGCGATGAGACAACCGTCACCGCGCTGAACGCCTCCACCGAACCGCTGGAGCTGACGCTCCCCTGGGATGGGTCTCTGGCCACCGACGCCCTGACCTCCCAGCAGTTCTTTGTCCGCGACCGGCTGCTGCACCTGTGCTTGCCGCCGCTGTCCGCCCTTGTGTTGATTTGATCCGCAGGCAGATGTTTCACGTGAAACATCTGCCTGTCTTTTTGTGCTGCGGTCACTGTTTCACGTGAAACACGGCCACCCCATGCAAAGTTTTTGTATTTTTCTTCCTCTGCGCTATTGCAACAATTTTTCTTTGTGGTATACTATATAAATCAGAAATAAACTACCAAAGAAAGCGAGTGGGCTGTTTCGTGGCAAAGATTGTAGCAATTGTCAATCAAAAAGGCGGCGTGGGAAAAACAACAACCTGTGTGAATCTGGGCGCGGCCTTGAAGCAGGCAGGCAAGCGGGTGCTTTTGTGCGATTTCGACCCGCAGGCCAATGCCACCTCCGGCATAGGCGTGGACAAGTCCGTGTCCAACGGGGTATATGATGTGCTGATCAACGGGGTCGATACCCGAAAGGCCATCGTCTCCACGCCTTACGGCGATGTGCTGCCCAGCAGCAAGGCGCTGGCAGGAGCCGGTATTGAAATGATTGAAATGGAGGATCGCCAGTTCCGTCTGAAGACCGCACTGGACGCTGTGGAGGCCGATTATGACTTCATTTTCATTGACTGCCCGCCCTCGTTGGAATTGCTGACATTGAACGCGCTCTGCGCCGCTCATTCCCTGTTGGTGCCGCTGCAGGGCGAATACTATGCTCTGGAGGGTCTGAGCGACTTGATGAACACCGTGCGCATCGTGCGCCGGAACATGAATCCCCGCCTGGAGATTGAGGGCGTTTTGCTGACCATGTTTGACGGCCGCACCAATCTGGCTATGCAGGTGGCGCAGGAAGTGAAGCGCTTCTTCCCCGGAAAGGTCTACAGCACGGTGATCCCCCGCAATGTGCGGCTGAGCGAAGCGCCCAGTCACGGCAAGCCCATCACTTCCTATGACGGCAACTGCCGCGGTGCAGACGCTTACATTGCGCTTGCCGCCGAATTTTTGAAAAAGAATCCCTAACGGAAAGGAGATTTTTTGATGGCTAACACCTCCAAAGGCCTCGGCAAAGGCCTCGCCGCCCTGCTGGGCGACGACGTGATGGACTCCGGAGAGGAGAAAAACAGCCTGTTCCTCCCCATTTCACAGGTGGAGAGCTGCGCATCCCAGCCCAGAAAGCAGTTTGACGCCGATGCGCTGGCCGATTTGGCCGATTCCATCCGCGAACACGGCATTATTCAGCCGCTGACTGTCCGCAAGCTGCAGTCCGGCTACTATCAGATCATCGCCGGCGAGCGCCGTTGGCGCGCGGCCCGCATGGCAGGCTTGAGCGAAGTGCCTGCAATTGTCATTGAAGCCGATGACCGCAAGGCCATGGAGCTGGCCATGATCGAAAATCTGCAGCGCGAGGATTTGAACCCCATCGAAGAAGCCGAGGGGTACCAAATGCTGATGAGCCAGTACAACATGACCCAGGAGGAAACCGCTCAGCGTGTGGGCAAGTCCCGCAGCGCCGTGGCCAACGCCCTGCGTCTGCTGCATCTGTGCCCTTCGGTGCGCGCCATGGTGGAGGACGGCCGGTTGAGCAACGGTCATGCGCGCACGCTGCTGCCCCTCGCCCCCGAAGCACAGGAGAAGGCCGCTGCCACCGTCATCAAAAACGACCTGTCCGTGCGCCAGACGGAGCTTTTGGTCAAGAAGCTGACCGCCCAGCCCAAGGAAAAGCCCCAGAAGAGCGGCATCTCCGTGGATTACGCCGAGGAGGCCGCCCGGGAGCTGAGCAGCCGTTTAGGCCGTGGCTGCAAGATCGTCTCCGGCCGCAAGAAGGGCCGCATCGAGCTGGAATACTACGGCGTGGACGATCTGAACGACCTGATCGACGCTTTGTATACGCTGAAGAAGCAGTAAACAGAAACATGGTATCCTGCCGCCGCAAGAGCCAGCCCCGCGGCACGCAATGTGTTTTGACCGTGTTTCACGTGAAACATCCATAAAGAGAGGTTACAGGCTATGCTTGATATACGATTTGTACGGGAAAATCCCGAAGCAGTAAAGGAAAACATCCGCAAGAAGTTCCAGAACGCCAAGCTGCCCCTGGTGGACGAGGCCATTGCGCTGGACGCTGAAAAGCGCAGCGCCATGCAGGAGAGTGACGCGCTCAAGGCAGAGCGCAACAAACTGAGCAAGGCCAACGGTCCTCTGTACGGGCAACTGAAAAAATGTACCGACGAGGCAAAAAAGGCCGAGCTGCAGGCCCAAATCGACGCCAACAATGCAGCGGTGAAGGCCAACGCCGAGCGTATGGCGCAGTTGGATGCCCGCATTGACGCTGCCGCCGAGCAGCTCAACAAGATCATGATGGTCATTCCCCAGATCATTGACCCCAGCGTGCCCATCGGCCCGGACGATAGCTGCAATGTGGAGGTGCAGCGGTTCGGTGAGCCTGTCACCCCCGATTTTGAGATTCCCTACCACACCGACATTATGGAGCGCTTTGACGGCATCGATATGGATGCGGCCGGCCGCGTATCCGGCAACGGTTTCTACTACCTGATGGGCGACATCGCCCGCCTGCACAGTGCCGTGACCGCCTATGCCCGTGATTTTATGATCGACAAGGGCTTCACCTACTGCATCCCCCCGTTTATGATCCGCGGCAACGTGGTCACCGGCGTGATGAGCTTTGCCGAAATGGACGCCATGATGTATAAGATTGAGGGCGAGGATCTGTACCTGATCGGCACCAGTGAGCACTCCATGATCGGCAAGTTCATTGACCAGATGCTCACCGAGGACAAGCTGCCCCAGACGCTGACCTCCTACTCCCCCTGCTTCCGCAAGGAAAAGGGCGCCCACGGCATTGAGGAGCGCGGCGTTTACCGCATCCATCAGTTCGAGAAGCAGGAAATGATCGTGGTCTGCAAGCCTGAGGAATCCATGGACTGGTACGAGAAGATGTGGCGCTACAGCGTGGAGCTGTTCCGCTCTTTGGACATCCCCGTGCGCCAGTTGGAGTGCTGCTCCGGCGACCTGGCCGACCTGAAGTGCAAGTCCTGCGACATCGAGGCCTGGTCTCCCCGTCAGCAAAAGTATTTCGAGGTTTGCTCCTGCTCCAACCTGGGCGACGCACAGGCCCGCCGCCTGAAAATCCGCGTCAAGGGCGAGGACGGCAAGACCTATCTGCCCCACACCCTGAACAACACCGTGGTGGCGCCGCCCCGTATGCTGATCGCTTTTTTGGAGAACAACCTGTCCGCCGACGGCAGCGTGCGGATCCCCGCGGCGCTGCGCCCCTACATGGGCGGCAAGGAGATCATCGTTCCCAAGAAGCAAAGTTGATTTCTATTTGTAATATTTTCTATCATTTATACTCTTTGTATTTAAGGAGAAATAAAAATGAAGAAGTTCCTGAACGAATTTAAAGATTTTGCCATGCGCGGCAATGTGATCGACATGGCCATCGGCGTTGTCATCGGCGGCGCGTTTGGCAAGATCACCACCTCTCTGGTCGACAACATCATCATGCCTTTGATCGGTTTGCTCACCGGCGGCATTGATCTGACCAAATGGGATATTGTCCTCAAGCCCGCCGTCACGGAGATGGTGGACGGCGTGATGACGGAAACTACGCCCGCCGTGATGCTGGGCATCGGCACCTTGCTTTCTGTGATAATCAACTTTATCATCATCGCCTTTGTGATCTTCCTGCTGATTAAGGGCATGAACAGGCTGCGCAGGAAGAAAGAGGACGAGCCTGCTGTCGAGCAGCCGGCTGCTCCCACCAGTGAGGAGCTGCTGACCGAGATCCGCGATCTGCTGAAAGAGCGGAATACATGATGGAGCAAATCCTGCGCGAGGGCCTGGCGGCCCTCTCCCTCCCCACGGACGCCGCCGTACCGCTGATGGCGTTTTCGGCACAGTTGCTGGAGACCAACAAGGTGATGAACCTCACCGCCATCACCGAGCCGGAGGATATGGCAAGACTGCACCTGCTGGACTGCGCGGCGCTGCTGAACATCACCGACTTTCGCGGCAAGCGCGTGGTCGATGTGGGAACAGGCGCCGGTTTTCCCGGCATGCCCCTGCGTATTCTGGAGCCGGACTTTGATTTGACGCTGCTGGACAGTCTGGGCAAGCGCATTGCCTTCCTGCAGCGGGTCTGTGACGAAATGGGCCTGCAGCGGGTGACTTGTGTCCATGCCCGCGCCGAGGAATTTGCCGCGATGCACCGGGAGCAATACGATATTGCCACCTCCCGTGCCGTGGCGGCATTAAATGTGCTGTGTGAGCTGACGCTGCCTTTGGTCAAAGTGGGCGGACGGTTTCTGGCCATGAAAGCCGTGGACAGCGACGACGAGATCCGCACGGCAAAAAGCGCCGTTGCCCAATTAGGCGGCAAGGTGGAGGACATCCGCGACTACACCATTCCCGGCACGGACATCACACACCGTGTGGTGGTGATCGGCAAGGTGAAGCCCACGCCCGCCGCTTTCCCCCGGGCATTTGCCAAGATCAAAAAGGCGCCGCTTATTTGACAGCATTTAGGAATTTTTGGAATTTGAGGTTATACTATGGGTAAGATCATCGCAGTGGTATCCGGAAAAGGCGGCACGGGAAAAACCTCCTTTACCGCCAATGTAGGGCTGGCCCTTGCCGCGCTGGGCTACCGGACGCTGTGTCTGGACTGCGACATTACGCTGCGCAATCTGGATCTGGCGTTGGGCATGAGCGACAAGGCATTGATGGACTTTTCCGATGTGATCGAGGGACGATGTACCCTGACAGAGGCCGCGGTGAGCCACCCCAACTACCCCACACTGCATCTGTTAAGCGCGCCCGTCTGTTCCGGCGATATGGATATTTCGCCCGAGCAGATGCGCCGGCTGCTGCAGGAGGTTCGGGAGAATTTTGACTACTGCCTGATCGATGCGCCTGCCGGTTTGGGGCAGGGCTTCCGTCTGGCTACCGACTATGCCGACAATGTGGTGGTGATCACCACCACCGACGCCATTGCACTGCGCGATGCCCAGCGCACCGTGACGGAGCTGAGTCACTTCCCCACCGGCCGTATTCATCTGGTGGTCAACCGGGTGCAGAAAAAGATGCTCAAAGCCATGCACGCCACCATTGACGACGCCATCGACACCGCCGGTCTGCCGCTTTTGGGCGTGATCCCCGAGGACAGTGATCTGAGCTTCGCCCTCAACCGCGGCATGGTGCTGCGTGAGCGCAACTACTACGCGGCGCGGGCCTACGAGCATATTGCCAAACGAATTGCGGGACGCAAGGTGTCCCTGATGAAGATATAAGAGGAAGGAGCGGCATCATGAATATTGCATTGATCGCACACGACAACAAAAAAGAACTGATGGTGCAGTTTTGCACCGCCTATTGCGGCATTCTGGCACAGCACACCCTCTGCGCGACCGCTACCACCGGTCAGCAGATCGCCGAGGCAACCGGCTTGCCCATTCACCGCTTCCTGTCCTTTGCCCACGGCGGTGGGCAGCAGATCGGCGCACGCATCGCCTACAACGAGATCGACATGGTGCTGTGCTTTGACGATCCCCGCAACAAAAAGCCCAACGAGGATGTGAGCTACATCTTCCAGCTCTGCGACCAGAACAACATCCCCTTTGCCAGCAACATCGCTACCGCCGAAATGCTGGTGCTGGGTCTGGCACGGGGCGATCTGGACTGGCGCGACATTGTCAATCCCAAGAGTAAGCCGTTAACGCTGTAATCGGTCTTGACATTTCGGGAAAAATTTTTTACAATAGTCAATAACCGCGTGGACGGAGCAGGAGTAGCTCTACACCGCTTGCCCTCAGAGAGGCGCGCCATCGGCTGAAAGCGCACCGCAGCAGGCAGAGTGAAGACAGCTTTCGAGCGGGACGGGAAACCGTCACGGCACACTCCCCGTAACAGGAGCAACAAGGGCCTTTTCTGGCTGAATTTGGGTGGCACCACGAAGTGTTTTTGCGCTCTCGTCCCAAAACCGGGACGGGAGCGCTTTTTTCGTGCTGTCAACATTAAAGGAGATTTACTATGGACAAAATTATCCACTTCCTCACCGAAAATCTGTACCGATACATGATACCCGTCTGCCTTTTCTGCGTCTATCGCATCATCGTGTGCTTCCTGGAGCTGGGCCGCATCAAGACGCTGCGCGAAAAAAGAGGCGCTTTTCACTCCGTGCGTTCCCAGTACGCCCAGATCGGCACCTTTTCCCTGGCGCTGATCGGCGGTATCCTGACCTGCCTTGTGCCCAAGCTGTGGTTTTTGTTTTTCCTTGTGATGATCGCGCTGGGCTTTGTGGGCTACAAAATCGGACGCAGCAAGGGCATGGAAATGGACAACATCTACCGGGAGATCGGACGGGAGATGAAGAAGATGGAGACCGAGGAGCTGGAAGGCCGGCAGAATCGACCGGCACTGTCCGGCATTGACGGCTTTGTGGAGAGCTTTACAGGAGACACCGCGGAGGACAAAGTGACTGACAGCTCCGAGAGCGCGGCCGCCGACAAGACGGAAGATACCGCAGCCGACGCGGCGCAGGACGCAGCCGGAGACGCTGCGGTCGGCGCGGCGGCGGTCAGAGCGGAGGACGAATAAAGAAAGGAAGCAGACACAATGGCAAAAATGACACCCCGGACCCTGTCCGGCTTCATGGAACTGCTGCCGGCACCCCAGCAGCAGATGGAGCGCATGATGGAGATTCTGCGCACCACTTACGCGCGCTACGGCTTTACGCCGCTGGACACCCCCGTGATCGAGGCCAGCGAAGTGCTGCTGGCCAAAGGCGGCGGCGAGACAGAAAAACAGATCTACCGCTTCAGCAAGGGTGACGCCGATCTGGCGCTGCGCTTCGATCTGACAGTGCCCCTGGCCAAATATGTGGCGCTGCACTACAATGACCTGTCCTTCCCCTTCCGCCGCTTCCAGATCGGCAAGGTGTACCGCGGTGAGCGCGCGCAGCGCGGCCGTTTTCGCGAGTTTTACCAGGCCGACATCGATGTGATCGGCGACGGCAAGCTGGACATTATCAACGAGGCCGAAATCCCCGCGATCATCTACGAAACCTTTACCGCGCTGGGTCTGCAGCGTTTTCAGATCCGCGTGAACAACCGCAAGATCCTCAACGGCTTCTATGCCATGCAGGGTTTGAGCGAAAAGAGCGGCGAGATCATGCGCACCGTGGACAAGCTGGACAAGATCGGCGCGGAAAAGGTACGCGTTTGCCTGATGGACGACTGCGGCCTGACCGACACGCAGGCGGAGGAGATTTTGACATTTATCGCCATCCGCGGCACCAACGAGGAGGTGCTGTCTGCCCTGCACGGCTATGAGGGCCGCAACGGGGTGTTTGACGAGGGCCTGCGCGAGCTGCACACCGTGGTGAAGTATCTTTCCGCCTTTGGCGTGCCTGCCGCCAACTTCGCCGTGGATCTGACCATCGCGCGCGGTCTTGACTACTACACCGGCACGGTGTATGAAACCACCCTGCTGGATCATCCCGAGATCGGCTCCGTCTGCTCCGGCGGACGCTACGACAATCTGGCCGCGTACTACACCGACCGCCAACTGCCCGGCGTGGGTATCTCCATCGGGCTGACCCGTCTGTTCTATGTGCTGGGCGAGCAGGGGATGCTGAACCCCGACCTGCCTACCGCACCGGCCGATGTGCTGATCCTGCCCATGACCGACGAGCTGGCGCCGGCCATCGCGCTGGCCACCAAGCTGCGCCAGGGCGGCATCCGCACCCAGCTCTACACCGAGGCCAAGAAGTTCAAGGCCAAGATGAACTACGCCGACAAGCTGGCGATCCCCTATGTGCTGTTTCTGGGCGAGGACGAGATTGCACAGGGCATCGTCACCTGCAAGGATATGGTGAGCGGCGAGCAGACCAAGCTGAGCGCCGACGATACGCTTGCCCTGATCCGCAAGGGCATTGATGAGAAGAACAGCGGCAAGGTGATCGTGGAAAAGTAATTCCAATTCGTAATATTTCAAATAATTTATACAATTCTTTATCAAAAAGGAGTGTTTTATGATGATGCAAATGCGTACACATACCTGCAATGAGCTGCGTTTGGGCGATGTGGGCCGGCAGGTCAAGATCGTAGGCTGGATGGAGAATGTCCGCGAGGTCGGCAGCAATTTCGCCTTCGTGGTGCTGCGTGACTTCTACGGCACCACACAGGTAGTGGTGGAGTCCGAGGACATGATGGCCGTGATCCGCGATTTGAACAAGGAGTCCACCATCAGCGTGGAGGGCGTTGTTCGTGAGCGCAGCAGCAAGAATCCCAAGCAGGCCACCGGCGAGATCGAGGTGGTGCCCTCCAAGATCGAGGTGCTGGGCCGCTGCCGCTATAACGCCCTGCCCTTCGAGATCAACCGCAGCCGCGAGGCGGACGAGATGCAGCGTCTGAAGTACCGCTATCTGGACCTGCGCAACCCCGCTGTCAAGCAGAACATTATCCTGCGCTGCCAAGTGGTGGCCGCCCTGCGCGCCGCCATGACCGAGCACGGTTTTCTGGAGATCACCACCCCCATTCTGACCGCTTCCTCACCTGAGGGCGCCCGCGACTATCTGGTGCCTGCCCGCAAGCATCCCGGCAAGTTCTATGCCCTGCCTCAGGCGCCCCAGCAGTTCAAGCAGCTTCTGATGACCTCCGGCTTTGACCGCTATTTCCAGATCGCACCCTGCTTCCGCGATGAGGACGCCCGCGGCGACCGCAGCCCCGGCGAGTTCTATCAGTTGGATATGGAGATGGCCTTTGCCACTCAGGACGATGTGTTCGCCGTTTTGGAGGACGTGCTGCCTCCCATCTTCGCCAAGTTCGGCATTTACAACACCGCGTCCTCCGCACCCTTCCGCCGCATCGGCTACACCGAAGCCATGGAGACCTACGGCTCCGATAAGCCCGACCTGCGTATCGACCTGACCTGCAAGAACGTGTCCGATCTGTTTGTCCGGAGCGAGTTTGAGCCGTTCAAGGGCCAGACCGTGAAGATGGTGGACATCTCCGAGTGCAAGCTGACCCGCAAGCAGATCGAAAAGCTGCTGACCGACTGCGAAGTGCAGAGCGGCAGCAAGGGCTACTGGTTCAAGGTGGACGAGAACGGCGAGATCGCCGGCGGCATCGGCAAGTTTGTGGCGCCCTTGAAGGACGAGCTTGGCAAGGTGCTGTCTCTGGCGCCCAACACGCTGGTGGTCGTGGCTGCCGGTGAGAGCGCCACCAAGAGCGTGGGCGTGATGATCAAGACCTTCGGCGCTGCCTGCGAGGGCCATATGGATAAGGAGCGCTATGAATTTTGCTGGATCGTGGACTTCCCCATGTACGAGATCGGTGACGAGTCCGGCGAGCTGGAGTTCTGCCACAATCCGTTCTCTATGCCCAGCGGCGGCATGGAGGTGCTGCTGAAGGCCGAGCGCGGCGAGATCGATCCGCTGAGCATCACCGCCGATCAGTACGACCTGGTGTGCAACGGCGTGGAGCTTAGCTCCGGCGCCGTGCGTAACCACGATCCCGAGATCATGATTAAGGCTTTCGAGATGGTGCATCTGGGCGAGGAAGATGTGAAGAAGAAATTCCCCGCCATGTATAACGCCTTCTGCTACGGTGCGCCGCCCCATGCCGGTATTGCGCCGGGCGTGGACCGCATGGTCATGCTGCTGGCCGGTGAAAGCTCCATCCGCGAGATTATCCCCTTCCCCATGAACAAGAACGCGCAGGACATTATGATGGATGCGCCCTCTGCCGTCGAGCAAAAACAGCTTGATGAGCTGCATATCGCCATTGTGGGCGACATCGAGGACTAATCCGCATACAAAAAAGCTGACGTTTTCGTCAGCTTTTTTGGAGGCCGCCCCTGTTGCGGTGCCCAAATTTTCTGCGCAGGCTTCCGCCGCGCCGCTTGAAAATTTGACCGCTGCCACTCGCTCTCCTCGCTTCTTCCGCCACCGGCGGCGCTCGGAGCGCTCCCCCTCCGCCGTGGAGCAGAAACAGCTTGATGAGCTGCATATTGCCATCGTGGGCGACAGCGAGGAATAAATGACGAAAAGAGCCGGCCTCATGACCGGCTCTTTTTCAAAAAGGAGTATTGCCATGAACATATCACTCATTTCCGCCGTAAACAGGCCGGAACTGCTGCGGCCGCTGTTTGAAGCGTATGCCGCCATGCTCTACGATGTGGACGAAGGGATGCGGGCGTGCCTTAAAAATCAGGACTACGACGAGGAGCTGTCCCACCTTGGCGAAAAGTACGCATCCCGGGGCAGTATCTATGTGGTGCTATGCGACGGCACCGTGGCGGGTATGGGCGCACTGACGGCGTTGGAACCGGACTACGGCGAGGTAAAGCGTATCTTCCTCTATCCCGCCTTTCGCGGCAAGGGATTGAGCATCACACTGATGGAGCAGTTGCTCTCCGATGCCCGCCGCTACGGCTATCGCCATGTGCGGCTGGACACCTTCCCCGCCATGCTCCCCGCCATCGGACTCTACGAAAAGCTGGGGTTTTACCGCATCGCCCGCTACAACGACAATCCCTTGGAGCGCGCTATTTACTATCAAATTGACTTGTGAGCGGCACAGTATCGACGGTCATCACCAGCTTCAAAAGCAACATCCTCTGCTACGACAGTATCTTTTACCGCATCCGGTCCGGCGGTGAAGGACCGGCATCGTCTTGAGCGTCATATGGTAATAAAAAAGGGCGGCTGTGCCGCCCTTTTTACTTGCACTTTTCGTGCATTTATGGCACACTTAGGTGAAAAGGAGCGTGTAACCATGGAAACTTTGAAATTATACTACAACGATGCGTTTCTCTCCGCATTTGACGCCACCGTTCTATCCTGCGAGGCGCTGAAAAAAGGCTTCGCCGTGGTGCTGGACCGCACCGCATTCTACCCCGAGGGCGGCGGCCAGCCCTGCGACTGGGGCACTTTGGGCGAGGCCAAGGTGCGCGATGTACAGGAAAAGGACGGCGTGATCGTTCACACCTGCGACAAAGCCTTGACCGTGGGTGAGACCGTACACGGCGAGATTGACTGGCAGCGCCGCTTTGACCACATGCAGCAGCACTCCGGCGAGCACATTGTCTCCGGTATGCTCTGCGCGAACTACCACTGCGACAACACCGGCTTCCACATGGGCGCCGAGAGCGTGATTATCGACTACAACGCCGACATCCCCTGGGAGGGTGTGCTGGAAATTGAGCGGAAGGCCAACGCCTACATCTGGGAAAACCACCCCTTTGAGGTGCTGTGGCCCTCTGCCGAGGAACTGAAAACCCTCCCCTACCGCAGCAAAAAGGAGCGGACCGGCGCGGTGCGCATCACGGTTTTCCCCGGCGCGGATATGTGCGCCTGCTGCGGCACCCATGTGGCGCACAGCGGTCAGGTGGGGCTGGTGAAGTTCATCGGCTGGCAGAAATTCCGTGACGGCGTGCGGCTGGAGCTTCTGTGCGGTCAGCGCGCGCTGCGCTGTCTTGCCCAGAGCTGGGAGCAGAACCGCGCCATCGGTCAGGCCCTGTCGGTGAAGCCGGAAAAGACCTTCGCGGCAGTGGAACGGCTGCAAAATGAGCTGGCGGCCGTCAGAGCCAAGGCGGACCGGCTGGAGGAGGACGCCTTTGCCCGGATCGCCAAGGCACACGCAGGAGCCGGCGACGTCCTGCTGCTGCGCGAAGAGATGTCCTCCGACGGTGTGCGCCGCCTGTGCGACGCGGTCAGCGCACAGTGCGGCGGTCGCTGCGCCGTATTTGCCGGCGCGGACGGCGGGTATAAATATGCCGTGATTCACCCGGGACAGGACATCAGCGCGCTCATCAAGCACATGAACCAGGCGCTGAACGGCCGCGGCGGCGGTCGTGACGGCTTTGCCCAGGGCAGTGTAGCCGCCACAGCGGAGGAGATTCGGGCGTTTTTCGATTGCTGAGCGTATTGTATATCTCTGTTTATACAAATCGTCATATCACACAGGGGCGGACGGCGTCCGCTCCTGCGTTTTTCTCTTAGTTTCACGCAGCATGAACTGTTTTGCCTGTTTTCCTGAAAAAAGGCAGCAAAACATTGCCGTTTCCGTCGGTTTGGGGGGTTTTCTTTTCCGGCGCGGCGTGTTACAATGAGATGTTGTATTATGAGATAAAAGGAAGTCGCAAAAGATGCAGGAAAACAAGCTGGGCGTCATGCCCATTCGCAAATTGATTTGGAATATGTCCCTGCCCATCATCGCGTCCATGCTGGTGCAGGCGCTATACAATGTGGTGGACAGTATGTTCGTGGCCATGGTCAGTCAGGACGCATTGACCGCCGTTTCGCTGGCGTTCTCCGCCCAGCAGCTTATGATCGGTCTGGGCACCGGTACGGCCGTCGGCGTCAACGCGCTGATGGGCCGCGCACTGGGCGCCAGACAGCAGGACCGGGCCGACAAGGTGGCCATCAACGGCGTGTTTCTGGCCTTTATAGGGTTTGTGATTTCCGCTGTGCTGGGACTTGCCTTCAGCAATGCGCTGTTCTCCTTCCAGACCGATCAGCAGCACATCATTGACATGGGCAACAGCTATCTGAAGATCATCACCGGCTGCTCCTTTGCCCTGTTCGGTCAGATCATGTTCGAGCGGCTGCTGCAGGGTACCGGACGGAGCATCTACTCCATGATTACGCAGGGGACAGGCGCCATCATCAACATCATCCTCGACCCTGTGTTCATCTTCGTGTTTAAGATGGGGGTGGCCGGTGCCGCCATCGCCACCATCATCGGCCAGTGCTGCGGCTGCGCCTTGGCGATCTACTTTAACATGAAGAAAAACACCGACATCCGTCTGCGCTTTGGCTCCTTCCGTCCCGACTGGCGGATCATCGGCGGTATCTACGCCATCGGCATCCCCTCTGTCATCATGATGGCCATCGGCTCGGTGATGACCTTCCTGATGAACAAGATCCTCATCACCTATCATGCCGCCCACGAAACGGCCGCCACCGCATTCGGCGTCTTTTTCAAGATCAACAGCCTGATCTTTATGCCGGTGTTCGGCCTGAACAACGGCGTGGTGCCCATCGTGGCCTACAACTACGGCGCGCAGAACCGCAGGCGCATGGTCGAGACCATCAAGCGCAGCGTCACCTACGCAACCTGCATCATGACCTTCGGTATGATCGTCTTTTTGGTCGTGCCGCAGGTGCTGATGAAGATTTTCTCCGCCGGTGACGAGCTGATGGCCGTCGGTGTGCCCTGTCTGCGCATTATTTCGCTGAGCTTCTCCATGGCCGGTGCGTGTATCGCACTGGGCAGCAGCCTGCAGGCGTTGGGCAAATCCGTCTATTCCATGATTAACTCGTTTATCCGTCAGTTGGTGGTGCTGGTGCCGGTCGCCTATGTGCTGGCACGCTACGGCGCGACGGTGGACAACAGCCATCTGGTGTGGTGGTGCTATCCCATCGCCGAAGTGGTGGCGCTGGCAGTGACCCTCGGTTTCTATGCCCATGTGTACAAAACGATCATCAGTAAAATTCCTCCCAACGGCATGGAAAAGCCGCAGGAGTAAATAAAGGAGAGCACAAAATGAAGAAGATTCTTGTTGAAACCTCTGCCCGTCACATCCATGTGACCCAGGAAGCCCTGGAAGCGCTGTTCGGAAAAGGCTATCAGATGACCTTCCGCAAGGAGCTGTCCCAGCCCGGTCAGTTCGCTACCAACGAGCGCGTGACCGTGGTCGGCCCCAAGAAGGAGCTGAAGAATGTGTCCATCCTGGGTCCGGCGCGCTCTGCCTGCCAGGTGGAGCTGAGCATGACCGACGCACGCAGCGTGGGGATCGACGCCCCCATCCGCGAGAGCGGTAAGATCGAGGGCAGCGGCGCCTGCAAGCTGGTGGGCCCGGCCGGTGAGCTGGAGCTGAAGGAGGGCGTGATCGTGGCCAAGCGTCACATCCATATGTCCCCCGAGGCCGCCGAGGAAATGGGTCTGAAAAGCGGTCAGATTGTCAAGGTCGCCATGGGCGCCGAGGGCCGTAAGGTCATCTTTGACGATGTAGTGATCCGCACCGGCGAGGGCTGGAATGTGGGTATGCACATCGATACCGATGAAAACAACGCTTGCGGCGGCGCCGACGAAGGCGAGATCATCGTTGACTGATTGTTTTACGGCAAAAAAGGACACGACGCTAAGGCAGGTGTCCGTAAAACAGGAAATCCGACCTATGGCTGCAATCATAGGTCGGATTTTCATGTTTTGTGTCTGGGTTGGAGTATCCAAGGCGCCCTCTGATGAGGGAGCTGTCAGCGAAGCTGACTGAGGGAGAGACGCTTGACAGTCAGATCAATCGATTCGCATACACCATTAAAATTGCGGTCTATATCCAGATTGCAAATTCTCACTACCGTCAGATTCATAGACTCCAAGTCTTTTGTGCGCAGCGCATCTTTTCCGGCCTGCTCTGCTGTATAATGTCCGCCACCGTCAAGTTCGATGACCAGCCTTGCTCTTGCGCAATAGAAATCCGCAATGTAATTACCAATTGCTTTTTGCCTTTGAAAGCGTACCGGGTAGTCTCTCAAAAAATCATACCATAGTCTCCGTTCCCATGGGGTCATATTCTTTCAGAGTGTCTTTGCAAGAGGGATGTTATCTTTATTGTAGTCCTTCATTTTCTCTCCCTCCGTCAAAAATCAAAGATTTTTGCCACCTCCCTCGTCAGAGGGAGGCTTTGGTGCGCTGGGAAACCGCACATGATGCACTGCACCGAACGGTGTATAGAAGTGCGTCCTTATTGGTTCGACAAATTTCGATTTGCAGGTTTGTTTGGTTTCATACTATCACATAACAGAAAAGAATACAAAAACAGCCACAGCAGAGCAAGCCGCTGTGGCTGTTAACCGTCTTATGGACACCTGCCTTAGCGTCGTGTCCTTTTTGCCGTTTTCGGCAGAGCCGTTAGTCCTTTTTCTCTTCCCGTTCCTTGATCTTTTTTCCTGCCCACTGTGCCAGCTTCAGGCAGGCGGCGGTGGTGAGCGTTAAAAGGGCACTGCCCAGCACCAGTTGTTTCTTCATTTTCATAGATTGTCCTCCTTTTTTAAAGGAAAACAGGAGCAGACCGCCGTCTGCCCCCGTTTTTTTCCGATCAATAGGCCAGCTTCTCCGTCAGGTAGGCCTTCAGCTCGCTGATGGGGATGCGCACCTGGGCCATGGTGTCGCGCTCACGGACGGTGACGCAGTTGTCGGCCGCAATACCCTTGGCCTCGTCGCCCACGGTGTCAAAGTCCACGGTGATGCAGTAGGGCGTGCCGATCTCATCCTCCCGGCGATAGCGCTTGCCGATAGAGCCGGTCTCGTCGAAGTCCACCATAAAGTCCTTGGCAAGCTCGGCATAAATCTCACGGGCCTTGTCGCTCAGCTTCTTGGACAGCGGCAGCACGGCCGCCTTGAAGGGCGCCAGCGCGGGATGGAAATGCATGACGACGCGGGTGTCGTTCTTCGCCTCGTCCACGATCTCCTCGTCATAGGCCTCGATCAGGAAGGCCAGCACCACACGGTCAGCACCCAGAGAAGGCTCGACCACATAGGGGATATAATGCTCGTTGGTCTCGGGGTCGAAATAGGTCATATCCACGCCGGAGGTGTTCTGGTGCTGGGTCAGGTCGTAGTCGGTGCGGTCTGCCACACCCCACAGCTCACCCCAGCCGAAGGGGAACATAAACTCGAAGTCGGTGGTCGCCTTGGAATAGAAGCACAGCTCCTCGGGATCGTGGTCGCGCAAACGCAGGTTCTCATCCTTCATATTCAGACCCAGCAGCCAGTTGTGGCAGAACTCGCGCCAATAGGCGAACCACTCCAGGTCGGTGCCGGGCTTGCAGAAGAACTCCAGCTCCATCTGCTCAAACTCACGGGTGCGGAAGGTGAAGTTGCCCGGCGTGATCTCGTTGCGGAAGGACTTGCCGATCTGGCACACGCCAAAGGGCAGCTTACGGCGGGTGGTGCGCTGGACATTATTGAAGTTGACGAAGATGCCCTGTGCGGTTTCGGGGCGCAGATACACGGTGTTCTTGGCATCCTCGGTGACACCCTGGAAGGTCTTGAACATCAGGTTGAACTGGCGGATGTCGGTGAAATTGTGCTTGCCGCAGCTGGGGCAGGGAATGTTGTGGCTCTCCACAAAGGCGGCCATCTCCTCCTGAGAGAACGCGTCGATGGGCTTGTCCAGCGCCACGCCGTTCTCAGCGGCCCAGTCCTCGATCAGCTTGTCGGCGCGGAAGCGCTCCTTGCACTCCTTGCAGTCCATCAGAGGATCGCTGAAGCCGCCCAGATGGCCGGAGGCCACCCAGGTCTGGGGGTTCATCAGAATGGCGCTGTCCTGTCCCACATTGTAGGGGTTCTCCTGCACGAACTTCTTCCACCATGCCTTCTTGACATTGTTCTTCAGCTCCACGCCCAGCGGGCCGTAGTCCCAGGTGTTGGCCAGACCGCCGTAAATCTCGCTGCCGGCGAAGATGAAGCCGCGGTTTTTACACAGGGCGACGATTTTTTCCATGGTTTTTTCGGTGTTTTTCATGATGTATTCTCCTTTTTGATCAAATCATTTCTCTCTTATTTTCCTCGTTGCTGCCGCAGCACAGCCGCGGCAAAACACACCTCAGGTGCGTCCATAAAAAAACGCCCCAAGCCGCATAGGCTCAGGGCGAATAGCAAACTATCCGTGGTTCCACCTGAATTTGGATCTCTCCACACTCATCGTTCGTAACGCGAACGGCACGGCGGGCATTTCCTCCCGCGGCTGAGAGAGCGCCACCTCTCCTCATCGCCTTTTTCATATTACAGACAGGATAACACCTTTTTCCACCGCCGTCAAGGGGGAATTTGCTCACTTTACCGCTCACTTTTCCGGCCGGATCTTGCCGTGGCGCTGCTCGTAATCCTCGATGCAATCGCGAATCAGAATCAAAATTTGGCTGTTGGCGCTGCGTCCCTCATAGTCCGCCACGATATGCAGCTTATCCAACATGGCTTCATCAATTCTTATCGAAAGACTTTTCACTGACATATTATCGCCCCAAAATAGACATATTTTGCGTTTATTTTCCTATTTTAAGTTTGCATTATGCTAAAATGTGCTAAACAAATGCAAAATATATCTAAAATATGCCTACAAGGAGAGTCATCATGTTGGATTGGGGCGATTACGCGGCGCACAGCCTGGCGCTGAAGGAAGCATTGGAGGAAGCGGAGGCGGCACTTGATCGGGCACGGCAGGAATATGAAGTGATCCATGCCAGGGTGGTGGCCCTGCGTATGGCAGAAGCGGAAGAAGCGTTTCCGATACTGAAAGAGGAATAGACAAAAAGAAAAGGACATCCCTGCGGATGTCCTTTGGTTTGGTTTTATCAGCCAAGCTGGTTGAGCTTCAGCGTCAGCGCGCTCTTCTTGTGCGCTGCGTTGTTCTTGTGCAGCAGCCCCTTAGCAGCGGCCTTGTCGATCGCCTTGACTGCAACTTTGTAAGTGCCCTCGGCCTCGGTGCGATTGCCTTCAACGGCAGCAGCCTCGAACTTCTTGATAGCAGTCTTCAGTGCGGATTTATCGGCCTTGTTGCGAGCGTTTCTCGCCTCTGCCACCAGAACACGCTTCTTAGCAGACTTGATATTCGGCAAACCAAACACCTCCCCGACAGTGAATTTGCGTCTCGGAAGCAAACACTTCCACGCAGGATGATATTTTAGCATCTTTTTCAAAAAATTGCAAGGGTTTTTTTAATTTTTACTTTCATTTTTCGCATATTTTCTTTTCGTCGGGATAATCTAAGGATATTCCACAATATTTTGTGCTTGAAAGGAAGTGCCGGACACAAAAATGAACGCCTATCGCACGGACTTAGCGCTGGAAACGGCGGAAAATCTGGGTGGAAAAGAAGCATTTTCGCCCCAAGACGGCGTGCGCATCACCGAGCAAATGCGCGAGGGCTACTGCGTGACCATGCTGCACATCACCGACGAAACCGGCGCACGGCGCATGGAAAAGCCCATGGGCCGCTATGTAACCATTGACCTGAACCCCTACTTCCGCCGCCAGTCCGGCTTTTTCGGCCGGGGGGCACGGTGTCTTGCTCAGGAGCTGACCGCCCTGCTGCCCGGCGTGGGTGAGGATTCCCCCACCATGGTGGTAGGTCTGGGCAACCGAGCCATGACCGCCGACGCAGTGGGCTCCATGGCGCTGGAGAACCTGCTGGTCACGCGGCACATGGTAACGACGCTGCCCCTGCAATTTAAGACCTTTACCCCGGTGTCGGCTCTGGCCGCCGGTGTGACCGGCTGCACGGGACTGGAAACGCTGGAGCTGGTGCAGGGTGTGGCGGCCCAGGTCAAGCCCGCCGCCGTCATCGTCATCGACGCATTGGCCGCACGGGAGCGTCACCGCCTCTGCGCCACCGTACAGCTATCGGACACCGGACTGATCCCCGGCTCCGGTGTGGGCAATCACCGCACCGCCATCAACGAAGAAACGCTGGGCGTGCCGGTCATCGCCGTGGGACTGCCCACCGTGATCAGCACCCGACATCTGGGTGACGGTGGCGGCGAGGAAA
This sequence comes from Clostridiales bacterium, assembly GCA_004555205.1. Taxonomy (GTDB): domain Bacteria; phylum Bacillota; class Clostridia; order Oscillospirales; family Oscillospiraceae; genus Vescimonas. Next base: position 68,798 of record SFIY01000003.1, on the reverse strand, counting down.
TGTTTCTCACCACCCGCGACATCGACCAGCGCGTACGGGAGCTGAGCCGTCTGATCGGCTACGGCATTACGCTGGCCCTGCAGCCGGCGCTGACGCTGGAGGATGTGACGGGGCTGTTGGGATAGCGCCCCTCCCTTTTCTTAAAAGCGCACACAGCAGGAATAAAGCGGTATGAAAATTTCATACCGCTTTTTCTCATTTCTTATGGGGGTTGTAATAATCCGTCGGCTCGTCCGGCACAATGGGCATGCCGTTTTGATAGACCGGCAGGGTCTGGAACTTGAAGCGGCTGACCCGATGCTTGTGGTCAATCTTCTCTTTGAGGTCCGCCGTCACCTCGCCCTTGCGGATATACTCGTTGACCGCGTGGTAGGTGAAGCCCAGATTATCCTCATCGGTCAGGCCGGTCAGGCCGTCCGAGGGCGCCTTGACCAGATACTTTTCGGGCAGACCCAGTTCGCGGCCCAGCGCAATGACCTCCTCCGTGGTATACATACCCAGAGGAGAGAACGCCCCGGCGCTGTCGCCGTAGATGGTGCAGTAGCCCACCCAGTCCTCGCTGAGGTTGGAGGTGTTGATGACGATGCCGCCGGGCACCGTCTGAGCCACGGCGTACAATGTGGCCATGCGGATGCGGGAGGGCAGGTTCACCTTGGTCTGGCGGCTGGGCGTCAGGCCCACCCGCTCCATCTCGTCCAAAATGCCGCCGGTGGCAGCGTGGATATTAACGGTGCAGTGGGGGATGTCCAGCACCTCCACCAGACCGTTGCTGTAATCAATGTCCGGCTGCACGCCGTCGGGCATCAGCACGCCGTAAACATGCTCCTTGCCGTAGGCCGCCACCGCCAGCGCCGCCACGGTGGAGCTGTCCTTACCGCCGGAGATGCCGATGACCGCCGTTTTGCCGCCGCAGTTTGTCATCTGCTCGTTCATCCATTCCAGCAATCCGGCCAATTGCAGCTTTGCGTTAAATTCCATAGGGGAGCCTCCCTTTTCTCTTTTGTTGGAGATATTGTATCACAGTGAAGCGGATTTTAAAAGGGGAAGATGATCTCGTCAGTTCGCAGATTTTGAGGAAATACAAAGAAAAAGCGCCCTGCTTGGCAGGACGCCTTTCTTTGTGTGTTTGTTAGGAGAGAGAGAGAGAAAATCACATAAGGAATGGTTCCTTTGTATGCTAAGATACTAACCGATAAAATTGACCGAATCATGAATCGGAAATGAACTTTTTGTAAACATCTCAAAATTTCTTGCTCTCCGCCACCGCCAGTTCATCACAGCGGTTGTTTTTTTCGTTTTGCCCGTGGCCCTTGACCCAGTGGTAATGCACCTCATGTCGCCCGATCAGCGGCAGGAGCTGTTCCCACAAATCCACATTCAGCGCCGGTTTTTTATCGCTCTTGACCCAGCCCTTCTTCTTCCAGCCGTAGACCCAACCTTTTTCCAGCGCGTCAATGACATATTTCGAATCGGAGTACAGCTCCACGGTGCACGGCTCTTTCAGCATGGCCAGCGCCCGGATCACCGCCGTCAGCTCCATGCGGTTGTTGGTGGTCTCCGCCTCGCCGCCGGAGAGCTCCTTCTCCCTGCCGTTCCATTCCAGAATCGCCGCCCAGCCTCCCGGTCCGGGATTGCCGCTGCAAGCGCCGTCGGTATAAATCGTTACTGTTTTCATCGTATCACTCCACTGCCTGTACTGTCAGCTCCGCGCCGGACACGGTGAATTTCACATTCACATCGCCAAAGCGCAGGCCGTACACCCGCTTGGGGTCCTTCTGATAGCGCGGACGGGGATCGCCGGCCAGTACGCCCAGCAGACCGCCGCGCTGCCCTTCGGGCACCTTCGCCAACAGCTCCGGTGGAAACATCACCTGCAGTCGGCGGTGCTCCGCCTCGTCCGTCCAGCCGCCTGCGGCCTCGGGATGGCTGTCGCAATAGGGCAGATAGGGCTTAATGTCAAAAATCGGGGTGCCGTCCATCAGATCCGCCCCGGACACATGGAGCACCGGACCCAGCCGCGAGTCAAGCTCGATCCCTTCCAGCTTCACGCAGGAAAGGCCGATGGCATTGGGACGAAAGGGCGAACGGGTGGCAAACACGCCCATGCGCTCATTGCCGCCCAGTCTGGGCGGCCGCACCGTAGGCGACCAGGTCTCCCGCACGGCCCGGCTGAACTGCCAGATCAGCCAGATATGGCTGAAGCCCTCCAGTCCGCGCACCGCGTCGGCATTGCGAAAGCCCTCCTCAAACACGATCTGTGCTTGCAGGCTTTCCACCAGACCGCTTTGACGGGGCACGCCGAATTTTTCCGGAAACGGACTGCGTATCCGGGCGATGATCTTCATCTCAATCATCGTTTTCGTCCTTATCGGCCAGCGCCAGCGAAATCACGCTGTCGCCCTCCTCCTTAAAGCGCATGACGATGACGCCCTGTGTGGCGCGGCCGGTGGAGCGGATGCTCTCCACGCCGGTGCGGATCATGATACCGCTCTGTGTCACCAGCAGTAAATCCTCCTCGCCGGTCACCACCTTCATACCCACCACATGGCCGGTTTTTTCCGTGACCTCGTAGTTCTTGATGCCGATGCCGCCCCGGTTGGTGATGCGGTATTCCTCCACCGGCGTCTTCTTGCCGTAGCCCCGCTCGGTGATGGACAGCACCTGACAGCCGGGCACCGCCTTCGCCGCGCCGATGACATAGTCACCCTCGCGCAGGCGGATGCCGCGCACACCCGCCGCCGTGCGGCCCATGCTGCGCACATCGTTTTCATCGAAGCAGCAGGCCATGCCGTCGTGGGTGGCGATCAGAATATGGGAATGGCCGTCGGTTTCAATGACGGACACCAGCTCGTCACCCTCGTCCAAATTGATGGCGCGCAGGCCGTTCTGACGGATATTCTTCAGCAGCGACACATCCAAACGCTTGGTGGTGCCGTTTTTGGTGACCATGGTCAGCTTCAGATCGCCGTTGCCGATGTCGCGGAAGTGCAGCATCGCCTGTACCCGCTCGTCGGTTTCCACCTGAATCACATTGACCACGGCAATGCCCTTGGCCGCCTTGCCGCTTTCGGGGATCTGATAGCCCTTCTTGCGGTAGACCTTACCCGTGTCGGTGAAGAACAGCAGGTAATCGTGGGTGGAGGCGGTGAACACATCGGCCACATAGTCCTCCTCACGGGTGGTGATGCCCTTCTTCCCCATGCCGCCCTTGCTCTGGGCGCTGTACTCACTGACGGGTGTGCGCTTGATATAGCCGTTCTTCGTCAGCGTATAGACGCACTGCTCCTCCTCGATGAGATCCTCGATGTCGATCTCATCCTCCACATCCTGTATCTCGGTCTTGCGGTCGTCACCGAACTTGTCGGCGATGGCCTGCAGCTCTTCCTTTAAGATGGACTTGACCAGCTCCTCGTCACCGAGAATCCGGCGGAAGTAGGCGATCTTCTCCTCCAGCTCATGATACTCGTTCTGCAGCTTCTCCCGGTCAAGACCCTGCAGCGCCTTCAGGCGCATATCCAGAATCGCCTGTGCCTGCACATCGTCAAGGCCGAAGCGCCGCATCAGATTTTCCTTGGCGTCATCGTAGCTGGTACGGATGATGCGGATGACCTCGTCGATGTTGTCCTGCGCGATCAGCAGGCCCTCCAGCAGATGGGCGCGCTCCTGTGCCTTTTTCAGGTCATACTTGGTGCGGCGCACGATGATCTCCTTCTGAAATTGGAGATATTCGTCGATCATATGGCGCAGGGACAGAATCTTCGGCTGCTTCTGATCGTCCACCAGCGCCAGCATATTGATGGCAAAGCTGCTCTGCAGCGCCGTCTGGGCAAACAGGCGGTTCATGACCACCTGGGGATTGGCGTCGCGCTTGAGCTCAATGACAATGCGCATACCGTTGCGGTCGGACTCGTCGCGGATGTCACTGATGCCCTCCAGACGCTTATCCTCCACCTGATCGGCCATGTTTTTGATGAGCATGCGCTTGTTGACCTGATAGGGCAGCTCCGTGATGATAATGCGGATGCGGTCGTGGCCGAACTCTTCAAATTCATGGCGGGCACGCACCACGATCTTGCCGCGGCCTGTGGCATAGGCGGCGCGGATGCCGCTGCGGCCCATGATGATGCCGCTGGTGGGGAAATCGGGGCCTTTGACATGCGCCATCAAATCCGAGAGCGTTGCCTCGGGATTGTCCAGCACGCAAATGCAGGCGCCGATCACCTCCCGCAGATTGTGGGGCGGAATATTGGTGGCCATACCCACGGCGATACCGCTGGAGCCGTTCACCAACAGGTTGGGGAAGCGGCTGGGCAGTACCCTGGGTTCCTTGCGGCTTTCATCAAAGTTGGGGTCCCAGTTGACGGTGTCCTTTTCAATGTCGCGCAGCATCTCGTTGGAGAGCTTGGAAAGGCGCGCTTCGGTATAACGGTAGGCGGCAGGGGGGTCGCCGTCCACGCTGCCGAAGTTGCCGTGACCGTCGATCAGCGGATGACGCAGGGAGAAGTCCTGCGCCAAACGGACCAGCGCGTCGTACACGGAGGCGTCACCGTGGGGGTGATAGCGGCCGAGCACATCACCGACGGCGGTGGCGCACTTACGGAAGGCTTTATCATAGGTCAGGCCGTCCTCATACATACCGTAGAGAATACGGCGATGTACCGGCTTCAGACCGTCGCGCACATCGGGCAGGGCACGGCCCACGATCACGGACATGGCGTACTCAATATAGGAGCTCTCCATCTCCGGCACAAGGGGCGTTTCCACAATGTGCTGGTTGGGAAACCGAATTTCTTCGGGATCGTACTGGGGTTTCTTACTCATGTTTTATCCTCCTTGAGGAAAATATAGTGCCTCTTCCGCCGCGGACATAGGGCAGCGGAGCGGGCGTCTTCAGCGGCTTAATAGTCCAGATTGACCGCATATTTGGCGTTCTTCTCAATAAATTCCTTGCGCGGCTCCACCTTTTCGCCCATCAGCACGGTAAAGGTGGCATCGGCGCGGACGGCGTCGTCCAGCGTAATACGGCGCAGGGTGCGCTTTTCCGGGTCCATGGTGGTCTCCCACAGCTCATGGGGGTTCATTTCGCCCAGGCCCTTAAAGCGGCTGATGTCCACCTTGGCATCGGGATTGCCCCCGCGCATTTCGGCGCTGACCTGATCGCGCTCCTCATCGCTGTAGGCCACGCGGGTAGTCTTGCCCCGTGTCAGCTTATAAAGCGGCGGCACGGCGGAATACACATAGCCCTGCTCGATCATGGGCCGCATGAAGCGGAAGAAGAAGGTCAGCAGCAGCGTGCGGATATGGGCACCGTCCACATCGGCATCGGCCATGATGATGACCTTGTGATAGCGCAGCTTATTGGTGTCAAACTCCTCGCCGATACCGGCGCCCAGCGCGGTGATCACAGGCTGCAGCTTGTCGTTGCCGTAGACCTTGTCCGCCCGGGCCTTTTCCACATTCAGCATCTTGCCCCACAGCGGCAGGATCGCCTGAAAACGGCTGTCGCGTCCCTGTGTGGCACTGCCGCCTGCGGAGTCGCCCTCCACGATGTAGAGCTCCGTCAGCTCCGGGTTGTTTTCGTTGCAGTCGCGCAGCTTATCGGGCATGGCCGCGCCGCCCAGCGCCGTCTTGCGGCGAATGGACTCGCGGGCCTTGCGTGCCGCCTCTCTGGCGCGGTTGGCGGTCAGCGCCTTGTCCAGAATGGTACGGGCCACCACAGGGTGCTCCTCCAGATAGACCATCAACTGATCGCTGACCAGACTGTCCACCAGCGTGCGGATATGGGCATTGCCCAGCTTGGCCTTGGTCTGGCCCTCAAACTGCGCCTCTGTCAGCTTGACGGAAATCACGGCGGTGATACCCTCCCGGCAGTCCTCGCCGGATACCTTATCGTCTCCCTTGATCATGCCGTATTTGCTGCCGTAGGCGTTGAGCACGCGGGTCAGTGCCGCCTTGAAGCCGGTTTCGTGCATACCGCCCTCAGGGGTATGGATGTCGTTGGCAAAGGACACCAGCGTTTCGTTGTAGCCGTCGTGGTACTGCAGGGCGATCTCCGCCGTGGCGTCGCCCTTGTCGCCGGTCATATAGATGACCTCGTTATGCAGGGGGGTCTTATTTTTATTGATGAATGTCACAAACTCGCGGATACCGCCCTCATAGCACATGGTATCGCTCTGCTCTCTGCCGGGACGATCATCGGTGATGGTGATACGCAGACCCGCATTCAAAAAGGCCTGCTCGCGCATACGGGTATGCAGGGTCTCATAGTCGTATTCCAGCGTGTCGAACATCAGATCGTCCGGCTTGAAGGTGACGACGGTGCCGGTGTGGTCGGTGTCGCCCACGATGGTCAATTCCTTGGTGATGTCGCCGCGGGAAAAGGCCATTTCGTGGATCTTGCCGTTTTTATGGACCTGCACGGTCAGCCATTCCGACAGGGCATTGACCACCGAAGCACCCACGCCGTGCAGACCGCCGGACACCTTGTAGCCGCCGCCGCCGAACTTGCCGCCGGCGTGCAGCACGGTGAACACCACCTCCAGCGCAGGCCGGCCCGTCTGGGGCTGGATGTCCACGGGAATGCCGCGTCCGTTATCGGTGACGGTGATGGTATTGCCCTCGTTGATGGTCACCGTGATCTCCGTGCAGAAGCCTGCCAGCGCCTCATCGATGGAGTTATCCACGATCTCATACACCAGATGGTGCAGACCGCTGGCGCTGGTGGAGCCGATATACATACCCGGACGCTTGCGCACCGCCTCCAGGCCTTCCAACACCTGAATATTTGATGCGCCGTATTCTTCCGTGGCAGCCGTTACTTTTTCGCGTTCTGACATAGATGCTTCTCTCCTTCTTCTTGGGCTCGTTTCAGCAGCGTTTGGGTATTGAGCTGCGAGATATAGACGATCTGGCGGTGATAGGGGTGGTCGCACACCAGAAAGGACTTGGGTATGTCCTCGCAGGCGTCCAGCACCACGCTGTTCTCCTCCGCCGCGGTCAAAAATTGTCGTGTCAGCTTGGACTGGGAGGTAATGTCCAAGTCAAAGATGCCGATGATGCGCTTGTCCTCCAGCATCACATTCTGTCCGATGTGGAGAAAACCCATCACAACACCTCCCCTTTTCTGATATGGAACACCTTGCCCTGCAGCAGGGCGTCCAGACGGTCATTTTCGCAGCAGGTGATGAACACCTGACCGCCGGCAATGCGGTTGAGCACATACTCCTGCCGCTTGGGGTCCAGTTCGCTGAGCACATCGTCCAGCAGCATCACCGGATATTCCCCGATGGCATTTTTATGGATTTCACGCTCCGCCAGCTTCAAGGAAAGCGCCGCCGTGCGTACCTGTCCCTGAGAGCAGAATTGCCGGGCGCTGTGCCCGTTCACGGTGACCTCGATGTCGTCCTTATGCGGGCCGCTCAGGCACAGACCGGAGGCAATCTCCGCCGCATAGTGGCTGTTTTGATGCTCTGTCAGCGCCGAAACGATCTCTCCGTGGGCGGCAAAGGGGTCTGTGACCGTTTTTACCGTCTGATAGCACAGAGTCAGCTCCTCCCTGCCGCCGCTGCACTCCCTGTGTGCCTGTGCGGCATACTCCTGCAATGCTTCACAGAATCTTGCCCGGTAGTGGATCAGCACCGCGCCTGCCTGACAGAGCCTTGCGTTAAAATCGGGCAGGGTCTGCAAAAGCTGCGGATAGTCCTCACTGTCCCGCAGAATACGGGTCTTATGCTCATAAAGACGGCTGTACTCGGCCAGGGCTTCGGCGTAGCGCGGACGGAGCTGACAGAGGGAAATGTCCATAAACCGCCGTCTGGCGGCAGCGCCGTCGCGGATCAGGAACAAATCCTCCGGGCAAAAGAACACCGTATGGAGCACATGGCTCAGCGCCGCGTTATTCTTCGCCGTCACGCCGTTGACGGTCATCTTCCGCCGCTTGCCCCGCTGCAGCCGGATCTCCGTCTTGAAGGTGCGGCCGCGGGAATCGATCTGCCCTGCAATCAGGGCGCTGTCCCTCTCAAAGCCAATCATTTCCCGATCGGCTCTTGCCCGGGGCGACCGGCCGCAGGAGAGATACACCATGGCCTCCAGCAGATTCGTCTTGCCCTGGGCATTCTCCCCGTAGATCACATTGCAGTTGGGGTCAAAGGAAAGGCTCTGCTTTTCATAGTTGCGAAACCCCTCCAACGTCAGCGCGTCAATCCGCATAGCTGACGGTATAGTGCGCGCCATTTGCGCACACATCATCGCCGGGGCGGATCTTCCTGCCCCGCTGGGTACAGACCTCACCGTTGACGGTGACCTGTCCCTCCTGCACCATAATTTTGGCCTCACCGCCGGTAGAGGCGATGGCGGCGAATTTCAGCAGATCCTGCAGCTTGATATATTCGGTTGTAATGGTAATGGTCGTCATCATATCACTCTTTTAACCTTTTATTGCGCCTTCAAGCGCACCGGCAGCACCATGTAGAGGAAGTTCTCCTCGCCGTTGGCCGGCACAATGATGCAGGGCGAAATGCCGGTATTCAGCTCGATATTCACCGTGTCAGCCGGCGCATAGCGCAGGGCGTCCAGCAAATAGCGGTTGTTAAAGCCGATCTCCAGCCCTTGTCCGTCACCGGACAGGGGGCAAATATCCTTTGCCTCGCCGTTGCCGGTTTTAGCGGAGAAATAGACCTTATCGCAGTCAAACACGCAGCGCACGGGGCTTTTCAGCTTCTCGCTGATTACCACGCTGACGCGGTCAAGACTCTCCATCATCGCGCGCTTTTCCACCTGCACGCAAATGGGGTTGTTGCGGGGAATGGCGTTCTTGTAATCCAAAAACTCGCCCTCCAAGCGGCGGCAGATCAACTGCGTGGCGCCGGTTTCAAACAGCAGATGGCGCTTGCCCAGGATCACGGAGATCAGCTCGTCGCTGTCGCTGCAGATGTTTTCCACTTCCTTCAGTGCCGCGCCGGGCGCTACGAAGCGGAACGCGCCGCCGTCGATGCGCTCCAGCGGCTCACGGCGCAGGGCCAGACGGAAACCGTCCACCGATACCACCGTTAAGCCCTGATCGCTGATCTCAAAGAGAGAACCCGTATGGACAGGGCGGCTTTCGTTGGTGGACACGGCAAAGCCGGTCTGGTTAATCATGGACTTGAGCGTATTCTGGGCGATGGACATGGAATACTCGTCGTCCACCTCCGGAAGCTCCGGATAGTCCTCAGCGCTCAGACCCATAATGTCGAAGCTGGCGTCGCCGCAGGTCAGATGGACCATGTACTTTTCATCGGCGTGGAGCACGATGATGTCATCAGGCATCTTGCGGATAATTTCGCCGAAGAGGCGGGCATTGATCACAATGCGGCCGGCTTCGTGGATCTCCGCCTCAAAGGAGGTGCGGATACCGGTCTGCATATTAAAGCCGGACAGGGTCAGACGCTCGTCACCCTCCAGCAGAATACCCTCCAGCGCGGGAATGGAGCTTTTGGCGGCCACGGCGCGGGAGGTGGTGGAAATGGCATTTTGCAGCAGAGCCTTCTCACAAGAAAATCGCAGCATATCGATTTGATTCCTTTCTTAAAACTTCATGAATATTTTCGGAAAACCAAACATAAACTAATCTTTTTTTAGTAACAGTAGTCGTAGGGAAAACGAATGTGGAAAACCATGGCGAATCCTTGCAAATAAAGGAAAATTTATCAACAGCCAAAAGCGGTTTTTTTCTACAGGATTCCACCGATTATCCACAAAGGAAAGATATTCACCGTTCTTCCACGTGGATTCCACAGGAAAATGTGGAAAAAGGTCAATGCTTGGCGTTGATGTTGGTGGTGATCTCCTTCACCACTTCGGCAAAGGCGGGGTCGGAGCGCATCTGGGTCTCCACCTTGTCCAGCGAGTGCAGAACGGTGGTGTGATCCCGGTGTCCGAACTCCTTGCCGATGTCGTTAAGGGACAGATTGGTCATGCGGCGGATCAGATACATGGCGATCTGGCGGGCATTGACGATGTCGCGTCCCCGGTTCTGACCGCGCAGGGTATCCTCATCCACGTTGTAATACTTGCAGATATAGTCGATGATGTCGTGGGGCTTGGGCACATACTCGTTGTCTGCCTTGAGCATATCCCGCACCACCCGGTCCACGGAATTTTCATCCACCTGCGTGCCTAAAAGGTCACGCACGGCCAGAATCTTGTTCAGCGTGCCCTCCAACTGCCGCACGTTGGCAGTGACATTCTCGGCAATGTTGGCGGACACATCGTCCGGCAGCGTCACGCCCAGCAGCGCCGCCTTGTTTTTCAAAATCGCCAGACGCGTTTCAAAATCCGGCGGCACAACATCCACCATCAAGCCCCATTCAAAACGGGTACGCAGACGGTCCTCCAACTGCGTCATCTCACGGGGCGGACGGTCGGAAGTCAGCACGATCTGCTTGCCGGACTCATACAGCGTGTTGAAGGTATGGAAAAATTCCTCCTGGGTCTGCTGCTTGCCGGCGATAAACTGAATATCGTCCACCAGCAGCAGCGACGCCTGACGGTATTTCTCGCGGAACTCGAAGTTTTTACCTTCACGGATGGAGGCCACCAGCTCGTTGGTAAAATCGTCGCCCTTGATATAGACGATGCGGCTGTCGGAGCGATTTTTCTTCACCTGATGGGCAATGGCGTAGAGCAAATGGGTCTTGCCCAGACCGGAGTCGCCGTAGATGAACAGCGGATTGTAATTTTCACCCGGATGCTCGGCCACCGCCCGGGCCGCGGCGTAGGCCAGCTTGTTACTGGAGCCCACCACATAGGTTTCAAAGGTGAAGGTGTCCGAATCGATCAGCGCGCCGGGATGATCGGGCGCAACGCCGTGATAGGCGGCCAACTGCTCGTCATCCAGAATCTTCACCTCCAGATTGGAGGAAAAGATCTCACGCAGCGCCTCCTTGATATAATTCATGAAGCGCGCTTCAATGGTACTCTTTTTAAAAGGGTTGTTGCAGTGCAGCACGAAAGCGGAATCCTCCATGGTCACCACGGAAACCTCGTCAAAGAACGAGCGAATACTGACCTCGGATAAATCACTGCGCAGCCGCTCCAGCACAACTTCCCACACATCGGCTAATGAATTCAATGAAAGCTCCCCCTTTAGGATCGTTTATCTGTAAAATGCGCCTATTTGTCCAATTTTCCTTATGATAGATTATAGCAAAAACAGCGGGAAAAGTCTATACATATTCTAATTATTAAGTACAATTTTTTATCTCCTGCTTTTCCCTATATATTGGGGAACTAAACCTATAAAATGTACCATATTTAGGCAACAAACAGAGGCAAAACGGCCCTTTTTGCGAAAAAAGCCGAAGAATACGATCCTTATAATTTTATGTTGACAGGGTGGAGCGATTTATGTATAATAACTGGTGCGTTGCTTTACGATCAGCGCCTGAAACAATCGACTGCGGTGACCGGTGGGAACCGGTCGCTGTCGAGTAAGCGCGGTTTTGATAAAAGCCGCCGTATTTTATGTAAATGGAGGTGTCATGCAATGTTCCGTACCTATCAGCCCAAGAAGCGTCAGCGCTCCAAGGAGCACGGCTTCCGTAAGAGAATGGCCACCAAAAACGGCCGTAAAGTGCTGGCTCGCCGTCGCGCCAAGGGCCGCGCACGCCTGACCCTCTGAGGTCACGGAAAGTGCATCGCGCATAGATAAATGCATCAGGGACGGTGGATGGGAAAACCTGCCGTCCCTATTGGTCTATGTATTCATTTGCCAAAGGAGTACACCATGAAAGCTGACGTCACGGTAAAAGAGAACCATGAGTTCCGACGCATCTACCGCAAGGGGAAGTCTGCCGTTTCGCCTGCTCTGGTGATGTATTGCCAGCGAAACCGTCAGGGCAAGAGCCGTCTGGGCGTCACCGTCAGCACCAAATTGGGCGGCGCGGTGGTGCGCAATCGCGTGCGCCGTCAATTGCGGGAGATTTATCGCCTGAACAGGGCGGCGCTGCTGCCGGGATACGATGTGATCCTTGTGGCCCGCGTCAAGGCCGTGCATACGCCTTACCGCAAGCTGGAGGACGCCTATCGTCACCTGGCGGCGCAGTTGGGCCTTCTGACGGAGGACAGGCGATGAAACGGGTGCTTCTGGCGGTGTTCCGCTTTTATCAGCGCGCCGTGTCGCCGCTGTTCCCGCCCCGCTGCCGCTATATCCCCACCTGCTCGGAATATGCCGTGGAGGCGGTGGAGAAGTACGGCGCGGCAAAGGGCGGCTGGCTGGCCTTAAAGCGTTTTCTGCGATGCCATCCTTTCCACAAGGGCGGGTATGATCCCGTACCCTGAGCGCAAACCTCTTTCAAAAAGAAAATTACGGAGGAAAATCCATGTTTGCACAAATCGGATATTATATTTGTGTTCCCTTCGCCTGGCTGACCCGCCTGTTTTACAGCATTACCGGCTCTTACGGTATCGCGCTGATTCTGTTTACGCTGGTGGTCAAGCTGGTGCTGCTGCCCTTCCAGCTCAAGAGCAAGAAGAGCATGCTGCGTATGAACCGTATGCAGGGCAAAATCAAGGATATCCAGACGCGCTTTGCCAACAATAAAGAGCGTCAGCAGCAGGAGATGGCCGACCTTTATGCCAAAGAGGGCATCAACCCCATGTCCGGCTGCCTGTGGTCCTTCATCCCCTTCCCCATCCTGATCGCCCTGTACTACATCATCCGTACCCCCTTGCGCTACTTCATGTCCCTGTCTGAGAGTGTAATCAAGGAGATCGGGACATTGGCCGCTTCTCTGGGCTATACGGCTGCCGAAGGCACCCAGCAGGCGGCCTATGAGCAGATCTACCTGACCAAGTTCGTCCACGAGCATTGGGATGCCTTTGCCGGCAAGTTTGACGGTCTGGTGAATCTGGACTATAACTTCCTGGGCATTGACCTGGCCGCTACGCCCAGCAGTATGTTCAGCCAGTTCCCCCACGGCGGCTGGCCCATGTTCGGTCTGTTCCTGCTGCCCGTTATCGCCACGGCCCTGCAGTTTTTGATGACCTTCGTGTCCATGAAGAGCAATGGTTCTTCCGGCAACATGAACGGTTCTTCCAAGGCCATGATGTATATGATGCCCCTGATGACCCTGTGGATGGGCTTCATTCTGCCCGGCGCACTGAGCATCTACTGGTCTGCCAACGCCGGCTTCTCCGTGCTGCAGGAGCTGACGCTGAATAAGTACTTCAATAAGATTCTGGACCGTGAGGAAACGGACAAGGAACGCGAAAAGCGCGAAAAGCGTGCCGCCAAGTACGAAAGACAGAAGGCCATGATGGCAGAGTACAACAATGCCAACACGGCGAAGAAGAAACCCCAGCAGAAGAAACAGACTAACGGCGAAAAGCGCGCCTCTACCAACGAAAACGGCCGTGTGGGCCAGCGCCCCTATGCCCGTGGCCGCGCTTACAGCGAGGACCATTACAATGACTAAGGAGTTTTGTCTATGAGTTATATTGATGTAACGGGCAAGACTGAGGAGGAAGCCATCCGCAAGGCACTGGCGCAGCTGGGAATGGATCGCGATGATGTGTCCGTAGAGATTCTCGAGCGCGCCAAGAGCGGTTTTTTGGGAATCGGCGGTCATGATGCCCGCGTCCGCGTGACCTATGGCCCGGAGGAAGCTCCCATGGAGGAGATCCCCCTGCCTGTCAAGCCTGTGAAGAAGGCGGAGGAAAAGTGCGCCAAGAAGGCGGAAAAGCCCGTCAAGGCTGCCCGGCCCAAGCCCGTGGCAGAGGAAAAGCCCATCGTGGAAGAAAAAGCGGCGGAAGCGCCCTGTAAGGAAGCCCTGCCTGTGTGCGAGGATGACAACGCCAAGCGTATTGCCGCCTTTCTGAGCGGTTTGCTGGCGCATATGGACAGCGCCGCACAGGTCAAGGTGTATGAAACGGAAAAGGGCCGCTATAAGGCCATTTTGGAAGGCGAAAAGATGGGCGCCCTGATCGGCCGCCGCGGCGAAACGCTGGATGCCATTCAGCAGTTGGCCAACTACGCGGTCAACAGCGGTGTCGACAAGCGCATCCGCATCCATGTGGACGCCGAGAACTACCGTGCCAAGCGTGAGCAGAGTTTGGAGAGTCTGGCCCGCAAGGTGGCGGTGAAGGTGACCAAGTATCGCCGCAGCGTCACGCTGGAGCCCATGAACGCCTATGAGCGCCATGTGATCCACTCCGCTCTGCAGGAAGTGGCCGGTGTAACCACCTACTCCATCGGCAGCGAGCCCAACCGCCGCGTCGTCGTGGCCTACGACCGCGACAAGCGGTAATGGGGCGAGATTGCCCGAAACAAACAAAAAAACGACTGAGGAACACCTCAGTCGTTTTTTTGTTTACCAAATGCATCTGGCGCAGAGTTTATCGGCTCAACTCATGGGTTATACAAAAAAACAGCCCGCGCGGCAGCGCGGGCTGTGTAAACACGGGAATATCAATATGTCTGAACCTCTTCTTCGCCGTTCAGCACACGCAGAGCAGCCTGTGCCAGCGCCAGCAGCTCATCCTCGCCGGGATATATGGTAATGGGAGCGATCCAGCCGACCATCTCGGCCAGCGCATCGGTGGTGTACTTACCGTAGGCGATACCGCCGGTCAGAATAATCTGATCCACCTTGCCCTTCATGGCGGCGGCCATAGCGCCGATCTCCTTGCCGATCTGATAATGGAAAGCGTCCACGACCTCAGCGACCTTCTTGTCGGTTTCTGCCATCTTCAGCAGATCGCGCATATCGGTGCTGCCGGTATAAGCCACCAGACCGCCGCGGCCGACGAACATTTTCTTCAGCTCAGCCTTGGTGTACTTACCGGAGAAGCACAGATCCATGATAGCATCGGTAGGCAGGGAGCCTGCGCGCTCGGGAGAGAAGGGGCCCTCGCCGTCCAGTGCGTTCTCGGTATCCACAACGCTGCCCTTCACATGAGCGCCCACGGACACACCGCCGCCCATGTGGCAGACGATCAGGTTCAGATCCTCATACTTTTTGCCCACTTCCTTGGCGTAGCGCTTGGCAACGGCCTTCTGATTCAGGGCGTGGAACTTGCTCACGCGGAGAATCGTGGGATAACCGGAATAGCGCGCCACATTGCACATCTCATCCACAACGGGGGGATCGGCAATGAAAGAGGGGATGCCCAGCTCGTCACCGATCTCCTTGGCGATCAGGCCGCCCAGATTGCAGGCGTGCTGACCCTGTACGCCTGCGATGCAGTCGGCCAGCAGGGCGTCGGAGGTGGCATAGGTACCGCCGCGGATGGGCTTGACCAGACCGCCGCGAGCGGAAACAGCATCCAGCTCCTTGGCGTCGAAATGGTTCTCGGCCAGCGCTTCCAGTACCAACTGCTTGCGCCATTCCTGCTGAGCGGGAATGGAGTCGAACTTGGCGATTTCTTCGGCGGGGTGACGCAGGGTCTTGTCAAAGAGCAGCTTCTCGTCCTCAAACACGCCGATCTTGGTGGAAGTGGAGCCGGGATTGATAACCAGAATCTTATAAGACATGATGTTTCCTCCTCATGCAGCAATCACTAAAGACTGCACAATATTTTACCAACTTGTATTATACCGAATCCAAGACAAGCTGTAAATATGATTTTTCATGAAAATAGAAGATTTTTATGGGTATTTTTATGCGCATTTAAAGTAAAAAAAGCTATCTGTCCAGCTCCAGCACCACCGGACAGTGATCGCTGCCGTACACGGCGGTGCGGATCTCCGCGCTGCGGATGCGCCCGGCCATGCGGTCGGACACGATAAAATAGTCGATGCGCCAGCCTGCGTTGTTCTCCCGCGCGTGATAGCGGTAGCTCCACCAGGAGTACACGCCGGTGGCCTCGGGATGGAGATGGCGGAAGCTGTCGGTGAAGCCGGAAGCAATCAGCTCGGTCATTTTTTCGCGCTCGGCGTCGGAAAAGCCGGGGTTCATCCGGTTGGCTTTGGGGTTTTTCAGGTCGATCTCCCTGTGAGCCACATTCAGGTCGCCGCAGTAGACCACCGGCTTCACCGCGTCCAGCGCCTTGAGATAGCCGCGCAGGTCGTCCTCCCACTGCAGGCGGTAGGTAAGGCGCTTCAAGCCGTCCTGACTGTTGGGCGTGTAGCAGCAGACCAGGAAAAAGTCCGCATATTCGGCGGTAATCACGCGCCCTTCGTGGCGGTGGATGTCGCCGCCGAAGTCGTAGGCGACGGACAGCGGCGCCTCCTTTGTCAGAATTGCCGTGCCGGAATAGCCCTTTTTGTCGGCGCTGTGGAAAAAGCGGTGATAGCCGTCCAGGTCGAAAACCGCCTGCTCCGGCTGCAGCTTGGTCTCCTGCAGGCAGAGGATGTCCGGGTCCTCCTCCTTCACATAGTCCAAAAAGCCCTTGCCCAGACAGGCGCGCAGACCGTTTACATTCCATGAAACCAGTTTCATCGGTGAATGACCTCCTTGGGGGGATAATTTTTGTTCCATTTTAGCATAATACAGGCAATAAGCCAATCCATTTGTTGACAAAACCCGATGATTGCGCTATATTATACGGTAAGCGAATCAAGAAAAGGCAGTGAAAGGGAGAGTAACCGGTTTTTCCCGCCATCAGAGAGTCCGGACAGGTGAGAGCGGACGCGGTGACAGAACCGGTGAACATGGCCCCGGAGCCGTCCGGTCGAACGTAAAGCACCTTAGACCGGAACGGGAGCGCCCGTGACAGCGCAGGAGTGTAATGGCACTTCGTAAGGCCGTTTTCCGTGAGGAGGCGGTGAAGCAAGGTGGTAACGCGGCATATTTCTGTCGCCCTTGACAGTGAAGTCGGGGGCGATTTTTTTTACTGCTCTCCCTGCCGGCTGCAGGATATTTCGCTACGAAAAGGGACAAATCGTCACGAACTATGCGTTTTCGTTGGCAACTACAACTTCAACTACAACTACAACTACAACTTCAACTTCAACTACAACTTCAACTGAAAAATCGTTACGAAATGTGAAGCGGTTTTTTCCCCGCCGTTTTTGCGGCCGTCAAAGGCACCTCTCCCCCGGAAGGGTGAAAATATATTTATTAAATCAATCAACAAACGAAACCATATAGGGAAGGAGCAAACCTATGGAACAGAAGAAATTCTATATTACCACCCCCATCTATTACCCCAGTGACAAGCTGCACATCGGCCACAGCTATTGCACCGTGGCAGCCGACACCATGGCGCGCTATAAGCGCCTGACCGGCTACGATGTCATGTTCCTCACCGGCACGGACGAGCACGGCCAGAAGATCGAGAGCAAGGCCAAGGAAGCCGGACTGAGCCCCAAGGAATTTCTGGACCGCATCGTGGAGGGCGAGCGCGGCGTGCTGGATTTGTGGAAGCTGATGAACATTTCCAACGACCGTTTCATCCGCACCACCGACGATTACCACTGCGAGGCCGTGCAGAAGATCTTCAGAAAGATGTACGAAAAGGGCGACATCTACAAGGGCGCCTATAAGGGCAAGTACTGCACCCCCTGCGAGAGCTTCTGGACCGAGAGCCAGTTGGTGGACGGCAAATGCCCCGACTGCGGCCGCGAGGTCCACGACGCGGAGGAGGAGGCCTACTTCTTCCGTCTGAGCAAGTACGCCGACCGGGTGCAGCACCTGCTGGAGGACACCGATTTCCTGCAGCCCCGTACCCGCGTCAATGAGATGGTCAACAACTTCATCAAGCCGGGCCTGGAGGACCTGTGCGTCAGCCGTACCAGCTTCGACTGGGGCATCCCCGTTGACTTCGATCCGGGCCATGTGGTCTATGTGTGGGTGGACGCGCTGTTCAACTACCCCACCGCGCTGGGCTTCATGAACGACCGGTACAACGACTATGACAAGTATTGGCCCGCCGATGTCCACTTTGTGGGTAAGGAGATCGTTCGCTTCCACTCCATCATCTGGCCCGCCATGCTCATGAGCATGGAGATGCCCCTGCCCAAGCATGTCTACGGCCACGGTTGGCTGGTCATCGACGGCGGCAAGATGAGTAAGTCCAAGGGCAACGTAGTGGACCCCTATGCCCTTTCCGAGATGTTCGGCGTGGACGCGCTGCGTTTCTTCCTGCTGCGCACCTTCCCCTTCGGCACCGACGGCAATTTCTCCAACGAGCTGCTTATCAACACCATCAATACCGATCTGGCCAATAAGCTGGGCAATCTGGTGTCCCGCACCACCGGTATGGCCGAGAAGTATTTCGGCGGCACCCTGCCCACCGAGCGGGAGGACGAGGCACTGGATTGCGAGCTGAAGACCATGGCCTGTGCCCTGCGCGAGCGCTATGAGGAGGAGATGGAGAAGTTCCAGTTCCAGAACGGTCTGGAGGAGATCTTCAAGGTGGTGGAGCGCGCCAATAAGTATATCGACGAAACCACCCCCTGGAGTCTGGGCAAGGACGAGAGCAAGCGTACCCGTCTGGCCACCGTGCTCTATAACCTGCTGGAAACCATCCGCATCTGCACCACCCTGCTGACCCCCTTCATGCCCGACACCTGCGACAAGATTTTCGAGAAGATCGGCGCCTGCGAGGGCTGCCGTACCTGGGAAAAGGCCAATGTCTGGGGCAGCCTGCGCGCTGACGCCACCGTCTGCAAGGGCGAGAACCTGTTCCCCCGCATTGACAGCGAGAAGGCGCTGGCCGATCTGGAGGCGCTGCAGGAGGCACAGAAGAAGGCCGCCCTGCCCGCACTGGAGATCGAGTCTTATGTGGAGGAGTATGTGGATTTCGATACCTTCCTCAAGTCCGACTTCCGCGCCGTGAAGATCAAGAACTGCGAAGCGGTGAAGAAGAGCGACAAGCTGCTGAAGTTCACGCTGGATGACGGTTCCGGCACGGACCGCATCATCCTCTCCGGCATCCACGCCTACTATGAGCCGGAGGAGCTGATCGGCAAGACCGCCATCGCCATTTTGAACCTGCCGCCCCGCAAGATGATGGGCATTCCCTCCTGCGGTATGCTGATCTCCGCCGTCCACAAGGAAAAGGGCGAGGAGAAGCTGCACCTGATGCTCATTGACGACGCCGTTCCGGCAGGAGCAAAGCTGTGCTGATGAAGAAGATTCAATCCTGCCGTAATGAAACCGTGCTGGTGGCGCTGCTGTTTATCGGCATCGTCATGGTGCTGATGGCCTATAGGATCTTCGCCTATTTGTGTGAGGTCACGGCCTTCGCCTGGTGGATGATCCTGCTGGGCGTCCTCTGCGCCGCGCTGGCGATCGTGGGCTTTTTGATGGCGTACCGCGCTTGGCGCAGACTCCGGTATCTGCGCGACCACGGGACGGAGGAAAGCGAAAAAACAGACGAATAAACGCAGGAAACCGCGGCTTACAGGCCGCGGTTTCCTATTTACAAAAAATTAACAATATTTTCATATCCCGTTCAATATCGTTATGTAAACCATTTGGTATCATAACGGTGGTAAAAAAAGGAGGATGCTGTATGAAAAACGCAGAAGAGCTGAAAGCTGCCGTCAAAGAGTGGGCAGAAGATCTGTCCGATAAGCTGGGTGATAAGGAGAAGCTGCATGATCTGGCAGACAAGGTAAAGGATGATCTGGCCGATCACCGGGAGGTCCTCCAGACAGAATGGGAGATGAAAAAGGAAGCCATCGCCCATGACATCAAGGCGATCCGTGAAGAGCGGGACCTGCGCCGGGAGGTAGCGAGCGAAGCCCGTGAAATGAAAGAGATCCTCAAGGATAAGGAGCAGTAAATTAAACAGGACGCGGCCATATGGCCGCGTCCTGTTTGGTGATTATAGGGGTCATGGGGCCGTCGGGGACGACGGCCCGCATAGCATCAATCGTCCTCCAGCTTAAGCACCGCCATATCGTCGCCGCAAGCTGCAGATCACTCGCTTCAACCGCAAGGTCAAAGCTCGTTCCTTGCGCTGCGGCTCCTCTCCCCGGCAAAACCGCTTCGCCGGGTTTCACCGGGGTATCCGTTGGGTATCAATCGCTGTCCAATTTAAGCACCGCCATGAAGGCCTCGGTAGGCACCTGCACGGTACCCAGATTGCGCATCTTCTTCTTGCCCTCTTTTTGCTTCTCCAGCAGCTTCTTCTTACGGGTAATGTCGCCGCCGTAGCACTTGGCCAGCACATCCTTGCGCATGGCCTTGACGGTTTCACGGGCGATGATGCGTCCGCCGATGGCGGCCTGAATGGGCACCTCAAAGAGCTGGCGGGGAATGTTCTCCTTCAGCTTTTCGCACAGTCTCTTGGTGTTGGCCTTCAGCGTGTCGAAGAAGTCGTAGATGATCTCGTTCAGGGGCATCTGATAGTGCAGCTCCACCAGATGGGTGTCCAGATACTGCATATCCTTGAACTCGCCCCGCCGGTCCTGACACATGGGCATGATATTGCCCACGAAATCCTGGGGTGTGATGACGGACACCTTCACATACGGCTCCTCGGCGTGCTCAATGGTGGCGGGATCGGGATAGTTGTGGGGATTATCCACCTTGACCATGGTGCCGTCGGACTTATACACATGATAGATCACGCTGGGCAGCGTGGTCACAAGATCCAGATTGAACTCGCGCTCCAAACGCTCCTGAATGACCTCCATGTGCAGCATGCCCAGAAAGCCGCAGCGGAATCCGAAGCCCAACGCCACGGAGGACTCCGGCTCGAAGGTCAGGGAGGCGTCGTTGAGCTGCAATTTCTCCAGCGCATCACGAAGATCCGGGTATTTGCTGCCGTCCTCGGTGTAAATACCGCAGTACACCATGCTCTGGGCCGGCCGGTAGCCGGGCAGCGGCTCAGAGGCAGGTGCGGCGGCGTCGGTGATGGTGTCGCCCACCTGGGTGTCCTTCACATTCTTGATGCTGGCGGTGAAATAGCCCACCTCACCGGCGTGCAGCGCCTCGGTGGGCTCATTGCCCAGCGGCTTGAGATAGCCGCACTCCAAAACGGTATACTCTGCGCCGGTAGCCATCATGCGGATGGTCTGTCCCTTGCGGAGGGTGCCCTGCTTGATGCGGAAATACACCACCACGCCCACATAGGGGTCGTACTGGCTGTCGAACACCAAGGCCTGCAGGGGTGCTTTGGGATCGCCGTCCGGCGCGGGCACGTTGTGCACAATGTCCTCCAGAACGGCGTCGATGTTAATGCCCAGCTTGGCGGAAATTTCCGGCGCGTCCACGGCGGGCAGACCGATAATGTCCTCCACCTCGGCCTTGGCCTTCATGGGGTCGGCGGCGGGCAGGTCGATCTTGTTGAACACAGGCAGGATCTCCAGCTCGTGCTCCATGGCCAGATAGGTGTTGGCCAGCGTCTGGGCCTCCACGCCCTGGGTGCTGTCCACCACCAGCAGTGCGCCCTCGCAGGCGGCCAGGGAGCGGCTGACTTCGTAGTTAAAGTCCACATGGCCCGGGGTGTCGATCAGGTTCAGCGCGTAGGTCTCGCCGTCCTGTGCCTTGTAGAGAAGATGTACGGCGCGGGATTTGATGGTGATACCGCGCTCCCGTTCCAGGTCCATGTTATCCAATAGCTGATTTTCCATCTCGCGCTCACTGACGGCGCCGCATTTTTCCAGCAGGCGGTCTGCCAGCGTGGACTTGCCGTGGTCGATATGGGCGATGATGGAGAAATTGCGGATCTTCGATTGATCAAACATAATAGGTTCTCCTTGCTGCATGAAGAATAGTAAATCATTGGCTCGCGCAAAAAGCGGGGCGCCTTACTCGCCCAGCTTCTTGCACCGCTCGTCGGTGTTGTGGATCACCTGCGCCACGCTCTGCCCCAGACCGGGATAGCCGGTGAGGGCGTCGGAGGTCAGGGCGGGGAAGTCGTCGGCCTTTGCCAGCGCCGCATGGTAGCGTGTGCGGGAAAGGGCCATGTCCGCCTCTGTCAGTCCGGCATCAAAGTCGTCGGCGTCTACGGCAAAGAAATCCTCGTTGCCGCCGCTGCGGCGGTAAAACCGGCGCAAAAGCTGGTACAGCGCGCCGCTTAAATAGTCACCGGCGGCGGTGATGGCCTGCCGATCGCCTAATTTGCCCAGCAGGTCGAACAGCACGCCCGTGGTGTTGACGATGAGCTTTTTTTGCAGCGTCGCCATGATGCTGCCCTTCAGCGTCCCCTTTTCGTCGCTGGAATCGTACAGATCGTCGTATTCGATCATCGCGCCGTCACGGCTGGCCGTGCGGCCCAGCAGATAGTCGGCCGACACATGATAAAAGTTGCAGACCTTCGTCACAAAGGCCAGACCCGGCTCGCGGATGCCGTTTTCGTAGTGGCTCAGCAGTGCCTGGGAAATGCCCAGGGCCGCCGCCGCTTTGCGCTGGGAAAGCCCCTTCTCCTGCCGCAGCAGACTCAGCGTGCGGGAAAAATCGGTTACCATATGTTTCCCTCTCTTCTTTTTTCTCTCTCGTTCCCTTAAAATACAGGGAGTAAATTATACTACTTTTTATACAGTTTGTAAACCGGATTTTGCACAAACGCAAGCCGAGCGCGGTATTTAATCCGTCATTTTCCGTTTTTATGCCGGTTTTGCCGCTTTTGCAGAGCGATGTATGGTTTACAATTTGTTATAAAATTCGGTCATTTTGTGCGGTCTTGTGTCTGTAATTCCGGTATTGCCGAAAAAAGACTTGACGAATGGGAAAAAACCGTGTATAGTGATTTGTAACGATTTTGTAACTTTTAGATGGGAACAAACCGTATGAGTCGAGATATACGAGATATACAAGAGAAAAAACCCCGTGAGCGCCGCACCCTGCGGCAGCTATGGGCGCTGTTAAAGCAGAACTTAAAGGATTGGGACTGGTACCGCAAGGAGCATCCGGACCGGTTCACGCTGGATATTCAAAGCGGTGTCAAGCACCTGGCACAGGTTTTAAGAGAGAGGATCGCCAAGCTCTGCCGTGACATTAAGCGTCTGGCCCGCCGCGATCGGGCCAACGAGTTCCCCGAGGCCGAGCGCAGATTGTTCCAGCTGCTGCTGTTTGTGTGGGGCCTGCTGCCCCGTGTCGGCTCCGAGATCGGCGCGGCCCTGCGCCATCGCCGCCGCCGCGTTCGTGTGCGGGAGGGTCTGAGACTCCGCATGGAGGAGATCAAGATGCACCCCGCAGCCTTTTTGGGCGCGGCACTGGCCATCGCCGCCCTGGCGGTGACGCTGTCGCTGTATACGCTGGGCACCACGGTGCGCTATGCCGGCACGGATCTGGGCACGGTATCCGGTATGCACACGGTCAATGCCGTGATAGAGGATCTGGAAACGGTGACAAGGGAAACGCTGGGTGACGAGAGCTATACACTGGACCGGCAATTGATGGAAACCGCCACCAAGGTCGTGCCCCGCAGCTCGCTGGAGGATGGCGAGGCGCTGGAAACCAAGCTGTCGGACAAGGTGGGCCTGGTGTCCTACGGCAATGTGCTGTATGTGGACGGCGAGAAAGTGGTGGCCACCACCTTCCCCGGTGCGCTGGAGGAGCTGCTGGAGCAGTTGAAGATCGGCTATGTGACCGAGAACACGGTGGAAAGCTATTTTAAGGAGTCCGTGGAGATCCGCGAGGAATATGTGAGCACCTCCTATATGATGAATCTGGGCTACATTGCCGAGATTCTCAACGACACCAAGGAGGGCGCCGTGACCTATAAGGTCAAGTCCGGCGACACCTTTTACGGCATTGCCGAGAAGTATGACATCAGCTTGAAGGAGCTGTTGGCGCTGAACGCCGGTTACGATGCGGGCGCGCTGCATGAAGGTGACCAGTTGACCATTTCTCAGGCAGTCCCCTATCTGACCGTGGTGAATGTAGAGCGTCAGAAATATGTACGCGATGTACCCTATAAGATCGAGTACACGGACGATGACAGTATGTATGAGGGCGATACGGAGGTCATTTCCGCCGGTAAGTACGGCAAGGCGGATGTGACGGCCAATGTGACCTATATCAACGGCGAGGAAACGAAGCGCGAGGTGGTGGCCAGCGTGACGCTGCGCGAGAGCGTGGCGGAACAGCAGCTGCGCGGCACCAAGGAGCGTCCCACATGGTTCCCCACCGGTTCGTTCCGCTGGCCGTGCTACGGAACGATTACCTCCTATTTCGGCTATCGCAGCGCGCCCACCTACGGCGCCACCTCTTACCATGAGGGTATTGATATTGCCAACGGCTACGGTACGCCGATCTACGCCGCCGACGGCGGTACGGTCACCGTGTCGGGCTGGAACGGCGGCATGGGCTATTATGTGGAGATCGACCACGGCAACGGCTTTGAGAGCAGCTACGGCCATAACAGCTCGCTTGCGGTATCGGCCGGTGAGCATGTGTATAAGGGGCAAGTGATTGCCTATATGGGCTCGACGGGTATCAGTACCGGCAGCCATTGCGACTTCCGCATCTATGTCAACGGCACGGCGGTGGACCCGCTGAACTATCTGCCATAACGAAAAATACGCTGCACCATTGAAAGTGCAGCGTATTTTATTTTACTGTCGTGCGGCGGCTTTCCCTATTCAAACAGGCTGGCCTGGAACGGCACTTCAAACTGTCCCACGCTTTTAAGCTGTTCGGTATTTTCCGCCACCAGCGCATCGGTAATGGCCATCTTGCGAATGATATTTTTCACGGTGGAATCCAGCGCCGTGCCCTCGCGATAATCGGCGGGGAAAATGAAGTCCACCCGTCCGCGGGAGAGCAGCTCCTCCACGCCCAAACGGTTGCCGGCCTGATACACGGCAATGGCCTGTCCACCGTAGGCGCGCATCATCTTCATGCACGGCACATCGGACAGTCCGTCGCCCACATAGATCATGTTGGTGAAGGGGATGCGCTTGCTGTCATCGGGCATGGAGGCGTTAAGGTCCTTGTCGTTGGACACGGCCAGCACGCCCTTGTTGATGCGGTAAACGAACTGGGTTTTGGCGGTAAAGTTCACGTCCAGCTTGGGCCACACCGGCGTGCCGGTCTCGTCGTAGTAAAATTCGCTGGCATAGACCATCTTAAATTCGTGGCTGATGCCGCTGCCCTCGATGATCTCCTTCAGTCCCGAGGAGAGCACATAGTGTTCGATCTCCACGCCCAGACTTTCGCCGAAGGCATTGATGCGGCCGAACCACTCCTTCACACCGGGGAACAGCTCGATGGAGCGTCCCTTTTCCACAAGACTCTCGCGGGTCAGGGGGATCCCCAGCTCCCTGCACTTGCGCAGCATGGTATACATATAGGCCAGAATACCGTCCATCTCCTGCTGCCAGCCGAAGGTGTTGGCCTCCTTCCAGAAGGCGTCGGGGTCCATGCCCAGACTGGGGATAAAGGCATAGTTTTGCATATCCTGCGTGCAGAGGGTCTTGTCGAAATCGTACAGCAGGGCAATAATGGGTTTGTTCATAGGCTACCTCCGAAGAAAAAAGCGGCTCATGAGAGCCGCTTTTTATATAAGCGTCAGTTTTCGCTGCCGTAGTTGCGGCCGAACTTCAGTTCGTTCAGGCTCAGCTTGAAATCGGTCACGGCGTCGTCATTGTCGCTCTCGTCGGCAGGCGCTTCCGTGGCTTCCTCCTGCTGTGCAGCGACCGCTTCCACAGCAGGCTCCTCCGCCGGAGCGGCGGCTTCCCTGACCGGGTCAAATTCCTTGGTGATCTCCTCCTCGATGGCCTGTACGGTGGCCGCCTTGTCGTCACTTTCATCGGCCTGTACGGCCAGCTCCAACTCAGGCAGGGACTTCAAAAAGGCGCTCTGCTGATCGCACAGGGCGGCGCTGCGGGCAATGAAATCTGCCAGATTCTGCTGTGCCATGGCCAGCTTCTGCTCGGCTTCGCGCTTCTGGGCGTCCAGAACGGCGATCTCCTTCGCGGCCTGTGTGCGTGCCTCGACCAGGATCGCTTCCTTTTCCGTCTGCGCCTCCTGCACCAGCTTGGCAGCCATCTTCTGCGCCGTCAGCAGCGTGGAGCGCATGGCGTCCTCGGTAGCGCGGTATTCCTCCACCTTTTCGGCCAGCACCTTCAGCTTGGTTTTCAAGGCGGCATTTTCCTTGTATAAAGCGGTGTAATCCTCGGTCAGCGTATCGAGAAACTCATCGACACTGACCATGTCATAGCCGCGCTTGCGGGTTTCGGGAAATGTTTTTTTGGAAACTTCCTGGGGTGTGAACATGGCAATATCCTCCCAAATGCTCTATTTCTTTACAGATACAGTCCGTTATTTTCCAGTTCGTCGATCAGATCACCCATAATATCCACGGAGTAGGGGGTAATGATGTAGGTGTTGGCGGCGATCTTCTTGATCTTACCCTCGCCTGCATAGGCTACGCCGGAGAGGAAGTCCACCAGACGGCGGGCGATGTCCTTGTTCGTGGACTCCAGATTGAGCACCACGGTGCGTTTTTCACGAAGATGATCCGCAATCTCGGAGGCGTTCTCGAAGCGCTCGGGCTTGACCAGCACCACCTTGAGCTGGGTGGTAGCGTGGATATTGACCACCTTGTTGCGGCGCTCCTCCTTGCGGTCTTCAAAGACGGCGCTCTCTTTTGCCTTGGGCTGGGGAAATTCCTCCTCGTATTCGTAATCGTCCTCGTCGTCGTAGGGGTGAATAATTTTCTTCAGTTCGTCCATAAAGCTCATGGCAAAGGCCTCCCAAATTTATTTAGTGTAGTTTCTGGCGCCGAAAATGGCCGTACCCACGCGAACCATGTTGCTGCCGCAGCGGATCGCGCTTTCAAAATCGTCGCTCATACCCATAGAGATGTATTCTAATTCATTATCGTACATTTTTTCGTTTATGTCAACAAAAAGGGCATGCAATTTCCGAAAATAGGGCACATTTCCATCCGGCTCGCGTTCAATGGGAGGAATGGCCATCACGCCGCGGACGCGGACATGGGGCAGCTCCCTGGCCAGGGCGGCCGCCTCGCACAGCGCCTCGGGGGCAAAGCCGCTCTTTGCCTCCTCGCCGCCGATGTTGACCTCCAGCAGGATGTCCTGCCGCAGCGCCAGCTTCGCCGCCGCCTTCTCGATCTCCCGCAGCAGCTCCACCGAGCCCACGGACTGGATCAGCGCCACCTTACCCACCACCTGCTTGACCTTGTTGCGCTGCAGATGGCCGATAAAGTGCAGCGGTGCGCCGTCGTAGGCGTTTTGCGCCAGCTTTTCCGTCATTTCCTGTACCCGGTTTTCACCCAGCACATCAATGCCGGCGGCGATGGCCTCCTGACAGGCGGCGGCGTCGTTCATCTTGCTGGCGCCTACCAGCGTAATGTCAGCGCCGGTGCGGCCTGTTGAGCGGGCCGCCCGGTCAATGCGCGCGCGAATCTCCGCAATATTTTCCTGAATAGACATCTTACTCTTCCCTTCCGTAAAAAATTTCCGCAGCAAACGGTTATTATCGCACCAGAGCGCCGTCGCTCAGTGCGTTGGCTGTAATGATGACCTCGTCTCCGTGACGCAGAATCGCGGCGCCCTCCGCCAGCGGATCGGCCTTGACCAGGGTGTAGCCGTCGCCCTGATACACCACCGAGCAGGGCTTGAAGCGCGCCTCCTGTCCGATGACGCAGTAAACGCCGGTGCGGCCGTCCTCCTCCACGCGCAAAGCGTTGGAGGGAACACGCAGGCCGTGGTGCGAATCCACGATCAATTCGGCGGAGAGCTGACGCAGCTGCGTCACATTGGCAAGGTATTCCCGACAGGAGAGCACCACGGCCACCTGGCCGTTTTCGGCGGCACTGATGCGCTCCACCGTGGCCTCCGTGTCCTGGGTCAGACCCTTTGACAGACGCAGCGTTACCGCCTGTCCCGTGTGCAGCATTTCCGCCTCGCTCTGGCTGATGGCGGCGGCAAAATACCATGTTTCACCGTAGATCATTTTGCCGATATGGCTGCCGCTGTCGGCGGGGGTTAAGTTCTTGAGCGATGCGGGCGTCACGCTCTCCAAAAAGGTCGGCGTCAGTACCGTTTCGTAGCCGTCACAGGCATAGGAGTAGGTGCCGGAACGCTGGGCGGTAATATAGTCTGCACCGCTGAGTGTGCCGCGCAGCTCCTCGATCTGCGCTTTTACCTGATGCAGATCGTCCCGTATCTCCTCGGGCGAGGTAATGGAGTAGCCGCGCTTGAGGATGGAAGCCTTCAACGCGGACAGATCCTCCTGTGCCAGGGTATAGTCGCCACCTACAAGGGATTGGTGCAGAGCCAGCACGGCGGAGGTAATGGAACTGTCCAGCTTCAGCGCGGCGTCATTGTCCAGATAGGAGTCCAGCGCGAATTGGAGCTGCTGCTGCTGCAGCTCCAGCTTCTCAATCTGCGAAACGGTGTCCAGCGCACCGGCATTGCGGTAGCTTTCGGCAATGGTCTGTCCCACGCCGATTTTGGCGCCCTCGGCGGCCACATGGCGCAGGGTGCCGCCGCCGTCGGAGAGCACTTCTTCGTTGCGCACCAGATAGCCTGTGGCGTCGATGGTTTCCTCGGTCATGCTCTGATAGGCCACGGAGGTGGAAAAGGGCGAGGAAAAGTAATGAACACTCTGCACGATAAAATACAGCAGCACAGCCGCCAGCAGCGTGATAAACAGAAGCTGGAAAGGGCGGGAAGATTTCATGGCATTACCTCTTTCAGGTTTCTTCGGCCTCCTCCATCAGTGAAACAGGATGCAGCGGGACGATGGTGGAGATGGCGTGTTTGTAGATGATCTGCTGCTTACCGTCGGTGCTGAGCACCACGGTGAAGCTGTCAAAACCGGTCACGGTGCCCCGCAGCTGAAAGCCGTTCATGAGGAACATGGTCACGGGGATATTCTGCTTGCGGGCCTGTGTGAGAAAGATTTCCTGTAAGTTGTTTTTCTTTTGCATATCGTCTGCTCCTTTTTATATCTTTGTGCGGACGATGTGCGCCCGCCGGAGATTAGCATAATCCCTCGGCGGTGAGGATTTCTGTCGCATTTTGTAGCGCGGCGCAAAAATCCGGTGTTTTTTTCCAATAAAACCAGTGGATGTCCTTGTTTCGCCGCAGCCAGGTGAGCTGCCGCTTGGCGTATTGCCGGGAGCGCAGCTTCACTTCCTCCACGGCCTGGTCTATGGTGGCGCTTCCCTCCTCCACGGCCAGAAACTGCTTGTAGCCGATGGCCTGCAGGGCGGTGGCGTCCTTGGGCAGACCTGCCGCCAGCAGGCGCTCCACCTCCTGCAAAAGACCCTGCTCCACCATCAAATCCACGCGCCGGTCGATCCGCTCGCGCAGGTCGTCGCGGCTTTCAAAATCCAGTCCCAGATAGATGGCCTCGTACTTGGGGGGGATCTCCCGGGTGCGGCGGTCGTGCTCGGTCATGGTTTCGCCGGTCTCCAGATAGATTTCCATGGCGCGGATGATGCGCTTTTCGTCTTTCAGGTGGAGTTTGGCCGCCGCATCGGGGTCGATGGCCCTCAGCTCCTCAAAAAGCGGGGCGATGCCCTCTTGCTCCACGCGGCTTTGCAGCATCGCCCGGGTTTCCCCGCGGGCGTTCCCTGCGGCGAAGTCCGTACCCCGCACCAGCGCGTCCAGATACAGCCCCGTGCCGCCCACTAAGACAGGCAGCTTGCCCCGGGCCAGAATGTCACGGATGCAGCCGTCCGCCATCTCGGTAAACCGGGCCACGGACCAGCTCTCCCACGGGTCGGCCACGCCGATCATGTGGTGGGGTACGCCCTCCATCTCCTCGGCGGTAGGGGCGGCGGTGCCGACGGTCATGCCCCGGTAGATCTGCATGGAGTCCACGCTGACCACCTCGCCGTGAAAGCGCTTGGCGATGGCCACACCGAATTTAGTTTTACCGGAGGCCGTGGGGCCTACCACGCAGACGATCTTGGGCATAGTCACTCCTGTGTTTATGCGCGTTTGAACATTTTCTCGATCTCGTATTGGGTCAGCTTGACGCAAACGGGGCGTCCGTGGGGACAGTATTGGACCTTGCCGCTTTGCACCTGTTCCACCAGCGCCGCCATTTCCGCCCGGTCGGTGGTCATGCCGGCCTTGATGGCGCTTTTGCAGGCGATGGTGTGCAAAAGCCCGTCCCGCGCCGCTTTGGGGTCGGCGCGGCCCAGCACCAGCTTTTGCGCCAGTTCCTCCAAGGTGGCGGCGGCATCCGCAGCGAGAATGTCGGCCGGAACTTCCCGCAGCAGCACGGTGCTGCCGCCGAAATCCTCGCAGGAAAAACCGAATGCATGTAAAGTGTCAAAGTTTTCCAGCACGGCGCCGTATTCCTCGGCGGAGAGCGTCACCGCCACAGGCGAGAGCAATACCTGCGCCATCAGCGGCTGGGTATGGGCTTTGAGCGCGTCAAAGCGGATGCGCTCGTGGGCGGCGTGCTTGTCGATGAAATACACGCAGCCCTTCTCGTCCTCGCAGACGATGTAGGTTTTCAGCACCTCGCCGGCAATGCGCCAGGGCGCTTCCTGCTTCGCCTCGATGCGCACCTGCTCCGGCGCGGTGTCAGGCAGGGTGATCTGCCGGGCGGTTTCCGCCGCCTCTGCCTTTTCCGCAGGCGGTGTGATTTCATAGTGTACGCCTGTTTTGGGAGCGGGCGCGGTAAAGGGCTTCCCCTCCTCCCGTACCGCATCGCGGAGATACAGGGAGTCAACCGCGGGTTTGACCGCGGGTTTGACGGGAGATGCGGCAGGCGGCACGGACGGACGGGCGGTGTAGGAGCCCAGCGGTTTCTTTTCTGCCTCCGCCGTTTTTTCCCGAAACGCCTGCGCCGACATCGTCTGATAGAAGGACGGCTCGGTTTTTTTCGCCGGCGGCACGGCGTCGCTGTCCAGTGCGTCCAGCACCGTGTGATAGACCGCGTCAAACACGGCCCGGTCGGACAGGAATTTCACCACCGTCTTGGCAGGGTGGACATTCACATCCACCTGCGCGGCAGGCAGGGTGATATGCAGCACGCAGCCGGGGAACTTGCCCTTGAGCATCCGGTTGCGATAGGCCTCCTCCAAAGCCGCCGTCAGCAGTTGGGACTTGACAAAGCGGCCGTTGACGAAGAACACCTGCTTGCCCCGTGTGCCGTGGCCGCTTAACGGCTTGGTCACAAAGCCCTCCACGCCGATGTCACCGCCGCAGCCGCGCACAGGCAGCAGGCTGCGGGCAAAATCACGGCCCATGGCGGCATAGATGGCGGACAGCAACTGTCCGTCGCCGGGTGTGTGCAGCACCTCCGCACCGTCGCGGAGCAGCTTGAAGGAAATGTCGGGATGGCTCAGCGCCAAGTGGGTCACAATGCCGGTCACGGCGCTGCCCTCGGCGCTGTCCTTTCTCATAAACTTCATGCGGGCGGGCGTGTTGTAAAACAAATCGCGCACGCAGACGGTGGTGCCCTCGGGACAGCCGGTGTCGCTCACCTCACCGGGCACGCCGCCGTCCAGATGCAGCATGGCGCCGCCCTCGCTGCCCCGTTGGCGGGAGAAAATATCCACATGGGATACGGCGCTGATGGCCGCCAGCGCCTCGCCGCGAAAGCCCAGCGTGCCGATGGCGTTCAGGTCGTCGGCGGTGCGCAGCTTGCTGGTGGCGTGGCGCAGAAACGCCGTAGGGAGCTGCTGCGGCGCAATGCCGCAGCCGTTGTCGCTGACGCGAAGATAGGTCAGACCGCCGCGCTCAATCTCCGCCACAATGGCGCTTGCGCCGGCGTCAATGGCGTTTTCCAGCAATTCCTTTGCCACGCTGGCCGGGCGTTCCACCACCTCGCCGGCGGCGATCAAGTCCGCCACATGGGGGCTGAGTTGTTGGATCTGCGGCATGGGAAAGACCTCCTTTTTCGGTAAAATAGGAAAAATAAGTAAGTGTGGGTCGTAAAGAAAGCGCCCTTATGACAGCTTTTGCTTCAGCTCATACAGCAAATGCAGGGCCTCCAGCGGGCTCATGGTGTCAAGCTGTGCCCGGCGCAGCCGGTCAACGGCCTCGGCCTCGCCCATGGCGGTAAAGGACACCTGATCGCTCTGCGGCACCGTGGGTGCGGCGGGCTTTCCGGATTCTTCCTCCAACTGCCGCAGGATCTTGCGGGCGCGCTGCACCACCTGATCGGGCAGGCCCGCCAGCTTCGCCACTTCGATACCGTAGCTGCGGTCGGCGCCGCCGGGGAGGATCTTGCGCAGGAAGATGATCTCCTCGCCCCGGGTACGCACGGCGATATTGTAGTTCTTCACCCCCGGCAGCACCCCCTCCATGGCGGTCAGCTCATGGTAGTGGGTGGCAAACAGCGTCTTGGCGCCCAGCTTTTTCCCGTCCGCGCAGTATTCCAGCACGGCGCGGGCGATGCTCATGCCGTCAAAGGTGGACGTACCCCGCCCGATCTCGTCGAGAATCAGCAGACTGTCGGCGGTGGCGGTATGGAGAATGTCGCTGACCTCGGTCATCTCCACCATAAAGGTGGACTGACCGGCGCTCAAATCATCGCTGGCGCCGATACGGGTGAAAATACGGTCCACCACGCCCAAATGGGCAGCGCGCGCCGGCACGAACGAGCCTACCTGCGCCATCAGCACCATCAGCGCCACCTGGCGCATATAGGTGGATTTGCCCGCCATGTTGGGTCCGGTGATAATGGCCACCCGGTCCTCTTTTTGGCCCATATAGGTGTCGTTGGGGACAAACAGACTGTCCCGCCGCATCTGCTCCACCACGGCGTGACGGCCGTCATGGATCTCCAGCACACCGCTCTCGTCCACCACCGGATGGCAGTAGTTGTTCTTCACCGCCACGGCGGCAAAGGAGCAGAGCGTGTCGATCTCCGCCACGGCGGCAGCCGTGCGCTGGATACGCGCCACCTGTGAGGCGATCTGCCGGCGCAGGGCGGAAAACAGCTCGTATTCCAGCGCCGAAACACGGTCGGCCGCGGAGAGAATGTCGTGCTCCAGCTCCTTCAGCTCCTGGGTGATATAGCGCTCGCCGTTTACCAGCGTCTGCTTGCGGATATAGGTCTCGGGCACCTGATCCCGGAAGGAATTGGACACCTCGATGTAGTAGCCGAACACCTTGTTGTAGCCGATTTTCAGCGTGCGGATGCCGGTTTTCTCCTTCTCGGCGGCCTCCATGTTCACCATGATGTCCTTGCCGCCGTGCAGAATACCGCGCAGGCGGTCCACCTCCGCGTCAAAGCCGTCGCGGATCAGCTCGCCCTCACGGACGGAAAAGGGCGGCTCGTCCACCAGCGTCCGGCCGATCAGCGCGGACAGGTCGCTCAGATCGTCCAGCTGCTCGTCCAGCTCATGCAGCAGCCCCTTGGGGAAGGCGGCAAGCTGCGCCTTTACCTCAGGCAGCTTTTCCATGGCGGTGCGCAAAGAAACCATGTCCCGGCCCCCTGCCGTGCCGTAGACGATGCGGCCGATCAGGCGCTCCATGTCGGCCATGCCGGTGAGGGCCAGAATCAGCTCCTCCCGGGCCATCATGTTGTTTACCAGCGCGTCCACCGCGTCCAGACGGCGGTTGATGGCGCCCACGCCCAGCAAAGGCCGCTCCAGCCACGAACGCAGACACCGGGCGCCCATGGCGGTGCGGGTCTTGTCCAGCACCCACAAAAGGGAGCCCTTTTTCTCCTTGCCCCGCAGGGTCTCCGTCAGCTCCAGATTGCGCCGGGTGGTGAGGTCCAGCTCCATAAACTGTCCCTCCCGGTAAAAATCCAGTGCGTCGATGTGGCTCAGATCGGTTTTCTGCGTCTCGTGCAGATAGTCCAGCAGCGCACCCAGGGCCAGCGCGGCGGCAGGGTTGCTGCGGGGCAGATGGGTCAGGGCCTCCTCACCGAACTGTTTGCGGATGGTTTTTTCCGCCGTCTCCGTGCGAAAACGGCTGTCACCGAGGATTTCCGTATGGCAGCGGAATTTATTCTCCAGCAGCTCGCGCAGCGGCGCGCAGTCGGCGGCGCCGCCGTTGAGCACGGCCTCCGCCGGCGAAAAACGGCCCAGCTCGTTCATCAGATGCCGCACACGCTCACTGCCTTCAAAGGCGGTGGCGTGGGTCTTGCCGGTGGACACATCGCAGGCGCACAGGGCGGCATACTGCCCGTCCAGATAGATGCCGGCGCAGAAATTGGAGCGCCCCTCGTCAAGGCAGGCGCTGTCGATCACCGTGCCGGGGGTCACCACGCGGATAATGTCGCGCTTGACAAGGCCCTTGGCCGTGGCGGGATCCTCCGTCTGCTCGCAGATGGCCACCTTGTAGCCCTTGGCGATCAGACGGGCGATATAGGAATCGCTGGCGTGGTAGGGCACGCCGCACATGGGGATCTTCTCCTCCGGTGCCTTGTCCTTGGCCTTGTCGCGGCTGGTCAGCGCCAGGTCCAGCTCCCGGGACGCCGTGCGGGCATCGTCGCCGAACATTTCGTAAAAATCACCCAGTCGGAAAAAGAGGATCGAGCCGGGATTCTGTTTTTTGATTTCCAGATATTGGCGCATCATGGGAGTCAGCTCTGCCATGCCGCGATGCTCCTTTCATGTAGGTAATAGGATGTGCAAAAAGTTGTGGATTAGGTGGAAAAGTCCTTGTTTTCCAACGGTTTCGACACCTTTCGACCAAATCATTCAGGTCAATTCGCCAAACAGCGCCCAGGTGTTGCTGTCGGTAACGGTGACATGGCGGTAGGTGCCGATGGCGCTCCTGTCGCCCACCAAATGCACCAGCCGTCCGCCGGCGGTGCGGCCGCTCAGGGGCCAGCGGCTGTCGTCCGTTTCGCCGTCCACCAGTACACGGAGGGTTTTGCCCACATAGGCGGCATGACGCCGGGCGGAGATCTCATTTTGCACCTGGCACAGCCGGTCAAACCAGACCTGCTTTTCCGCACGGGGCACGGGATCGTCCAGCTTGGCGGCCGGTGTGCCGGGACGGGGAGAGAAAATGAAGGTAAACAGGGCGTCAAACTCCACTTCCTTCACCAGCGCCACCGTCTCCATGGCCTCCGCCTCCGTTTCGCCGGGGAAACCGATGATTACATCCGAGGTCAGCACCAGCTCGGGCATGACCTTGCGGGCATAGGTGATCAGGTCCAGATATTTCGCCCGGTCGTAGGGGCGGTTCATGGCGCGCAGAACCCGGTCGCAGCCGGACTGCACCGGCAGGTGCAACTGCTTGGCCACATGAACGCAGCGGGCCATGGTATCAAACAGCTTATAGCCGGCGTCCTTGGGCTGAGAGGACATGAAGCGGATCAGATAATCGCCCTCGATTTCGTCAATGGCCGAGAGCAGATCGGCAAAGTCCCAATCCGTGTCCAGGTCCTTGCCGTAGGAGTTTACATTCTGGCCCAGCAGCGTGATCTCCTTATACCCAGCCTGTACCAGCTCCCGGACCTCGGAGAGAATCTTCTCCGGCTCGCGGCTGCGCTCACGGCCGCGGACATAGGGCACGATGCAGTAGGAGCAGAAATTGTTGCAGCCGTACATGATGGATACCCAGGCCCGGATGCTGCCCTCACGCACCACGGGCATCCCCTCGGCGATCCGGCCGTGTTCATCGTCGATGGAGAACACGCGGCCCCGGCGGGTATAGACCTGCATGAGCAGCTCCGGGAATTTCCACAGCGCCTGGGGGCCGAAGACCAGATCCACATGGCGGTAGCTTTTGCGCACCTTTTCCGCCACCTCCGGGCGCTGCGCCATGCAGCCGCACAGACAGATGATCTGCTCGGGATGGGCCCTCTTGGTGTGGGTCAGGGCGCCCAGATTGCCGAAAACGCGCTTTTCCGCGTGGTCGCGGATGGCGCAGGTGTTCAGCACGATGATGTCGGCCTCCTCCGCCCTGTCGGTGAAGGTAAAGCCCATGGCCTCCAGCATACCTAAAATATGCTGGCTGTCCGCCACATTCTGCTGGCAGCCGAAGGTGTCTACCAGCGCCTTGGGCGCGGCGTTCCGACTCTCGTGCATGGCTTTTATTTTCTTTTCAAAATCACGCTGACGCTGCAGATCGGCATCGGCGATGATGACATGTTTTCGTTCCAAAGGGTACCTCCCTGCCAAATGGCAATAATCAGCAACTTTAATTTACATATTATATCACAATTGCAAAATCCCGTAAAGTCTTTTTGCCCGCTGCACCTTGCAAAATCGGCGGTAATGGAGTATGATAAAAACGAGAAAAACGGTAAGGGAAATGGCTATGCTGTATTTGATTTTGCTTGGTGCGCTGATCGCAGGAGATCAGCTTTTGAAATACTGGACGGTGACCCATCTGGCTTTGGGGGAAAGTGCGCCGCTGATTCCTCACATCATGCGCCTGACACGCCTGCACAACTACGGCGCGGCATGGTCCAGCCTGTCCGGCAAAACGGTGCTGCTGCTGGCGGTGACCGCAGTGCTGATGGTCGGCATGGCGGTGCTGCTGCTGAAAAAGATCGTGCGCCATCCGCTGGGCGTGACCGCCTGCGTGCTGATTCTGGGCGGCGGCATCGGCAACATGATCGACCGGATCTTCCGCGGCTATGTGGTGGATATGTTCGATTTGCTGTTTATGAGCTACCCCATCTTCAATCTGGCGGACTGCTTTGTGGTGGTGGGCGCGATTTTGGGCGCGGTGTACTATCTGTGGCTGTACGAAAAATATGATAAGAAGGAGAAGCCCCATGCTGACGACGCTGACGGCGACAACTGAAGAAGCCGGCACGCGGATCGACAGCTTTCTGGCGTCGCATTTGGCGGGCGTGACCCGCTCGGCGGCGCAGCGCCTGCTGGAGGGCGGCTTTGTGGTATGCCAGGGCACAGCCCTTGCCAAAAACTACCGCCTGCGCGGCGGAGAGACCGTTGCCGTGACGCTGCCGGAGGCGGCGGAAACGGAAGTGACGGCGCAGAATATCCCGCTGGATGTGGTCTATGAGGACGAGGATGTGATCGTGGTGAACAAGCCCGCGGGCATGGTGGTGCATCCGGCCCCCGGCCACAGCGACGGCACGCTGGTCAACGCGCTGTTGTACCACTGCGGCGACAGCTTATCCGGCGTAGGCGGCGAAAAACGGCCCGGGATCGTCCACCGCATCGACCGGGACACCAGCGGACTGATCATCGCGGCGAAAAACGACGCGGCGCATCTGCATCTGGCCGCGCAGCTCAGCGACCACACCCTCAGCCGCACCTACGAGTGCCTGGTGACGGGCAGCCTGCGGGAGGACAGCGGCACGGTGTCGGCCCCCATCGGGCGCCATCCCACCGACCGCAAAAAAATGGCGGTGACGTCGAAAAACAGCCGCGACGCGGTGACCCATTGGGAGGTCATCGCCCGCTATCCGGGCGTGACCCATGTGCGCTGCCGTCTGGAGACGGGCCGTACCCACCAAATTCGCGTACACATGGCCTATATCGGCCATCCCATCTTGGGCGACACGGTATACGGCGCGAAAAAGCCGGTGCCCGGCCTGACGGGGCAATGCCTGCACGCGGTGGGCCTGCGATTTATCCACCCGCGCACGGGAGAGACGGTGGCGCTGCACTGCCCGCTGCCGGAGGAGTTTGAAAATCAGCTTCGTAAGCTGCAAAAAAAGACAATATAAAGAAGAAAAAAGACAATATAAAGGAGAAAGAATATGACAAGACAGGAAATTAAAGCAAGAGCAAAAGACCAATTGGGCAACAACCTATTCTGCAACGCATGGCTGTTTGCCGTACTGGCCTGCTTCATTTTCGGTGTGATCTGCAGCGCCGCCGGTTCCATTATCGTCGGTATCGGTGCGGTCATCGTGACCGGCCCGCTGAGCTTCGGACTGAATTACCTCTTTTTGAAGCAGGCCCGCGACCATCAGCCCATGGACCTGGGCGATATGTTCAAGGGCTTCAGCAGCGATTTCGGCCAGAATCTTCTGATCGGCCTGATGACCGCGATTTTCACCGCGCTGTGGAGCCTGCTGCTGATCGTGCCCGGTATTGTGAAGGCTTATTCCTATTCCATGGTGTATTACATCAAGGCGGACCATCCCGAGTATGACTGGCGGCAGTGCATCGCCGAGAGTCAGGCGATGATGAACGGCCACAAAATGGATCTGTTCATACTGGATCTGAGCTTCATCGGCTGGATGATCGTGGGTTCTCTGTGTCTGGGCGTAGGTACCCTGTGGGTCTCGGCCTACATGGAGGCTGCCCGCGCACACTTCTATGAGAGCATCCAGAGCTATGTGATCGACTGAGCGGCAGCATAGAAAAAGCACCGGTTTTCAAGAACCGGTGCTTTTTTATGCGCGTAATGCTTTTTATGCCTGTGCTGATCCGGCGTGGACGGCCGGTTCCTCCATGCTCATATGGTAGTGCTCCTGCAGCAGCGTGTGCAGGCGGCCCTCGTCCATGTGGCGGCGATACTGACGGACAAAGCGGCGGATCATGGCCTTCTTATCCTGCCTGCTGCGGTAATAGATGATGATACCGGCCGCAAAACAGGCGATGGCGGCCGGGAAACCCGCCGGTGTGAAAATGGCCAGCAGCACGATCAGCAAAACGGAGACGGCCAGCAGCACAGCCAAGGGCGTGGCCTGCTGATGCATCAGCTTGCGGTGGGTGGCGCTGTTGTAGACGCCGCCGGACACCAATTCCCGGGAAAACGGCACGGAAAAAGTCAGCACTTCATAAAGCCGGATGCAGCCGTATCCGGCGCCAAAGTAGGCGAGAAAACACAGCAAAATAATCTTCACCATCAGCAGAAAAATTCCCAAACCCATGAAATCCCTCTTTCTCAGGCGCGCGGCCTGTATACCTTACCCGCGAAGGTACATTGATATCACATTAGCCCTTAGTATACTACAAGGCAAGGGAAGAAGCAACCCCTTGCCCGTCATACGATAAAGGAGGTCACTGCAATATAGCCGATATAGACGCCCAGCAGCAAAAATCCCTGCCAGCGGCTGAAGCGGGAGCGGAGCATGGCGGGAATGACGGCGATCAGGCCCACCGCCAGACACATCGGCAGGTCCAGCATGGCCGAAGCCGAGGATACGGGGAGGGCCTGTCCGGAAATCAGTGCGCTCAGCGGCATAATGAGGGTCAAGTCCAGAATATTGGCGCCCAGAATGTTGCCCACGGACAGGTCCGCCTGCTTTTTCGCAATGGCCGTCACGGTGGTGATCAATTCCGGCAGTGACGTGCCCACGGCCACCAGCGTGACGCCGATGATTCGCTCGGAAATCCCCAGCAGCCGCGCCAGCTCACTGCCGTTATCCACCAACAAATCGGCGCCCCATACGATGCCCGCTGTGCCCACAACAAACTTCACAATATTGAGCCAGACGGTTTTCTTCTCCGTAAGACCGCTGTCCACGGCCTTTACCGGGTCCTCCGCCATGTTTTTCCTCGCCGAGGAGATGTTCTCCACCAGAAATACCACGAAGATCGCCAGCAGAACGAAGCAGAACACAAGAGAAACCCGGCCGGAAAAGCCGCTGACCACAATGACCAGCGCCGCCGCGAGCATCAGGACGGACTTGGCCAGATAATCGCTGCGCTTGATGATTCCGGGCATAAAAATCAGCGACAGCGCCATAATCAGCCCGATATTGGCCGTCACGCTGCCAATGGCGTTGCCGATGGACATATCCACCTTGCCCTGGGTGGCCGCCAGCACGGACACCAGCATTTCCGGCAGGGTGGTGGCCACGCTGACAACGGTGGCGCCGATAATCAGCTTGGGAATCCCGCTGACCTCCGCCATCCACGAAGCGGCATCCACAAAGTAGTCGCCGCCTTTGACCACGAAAAGGATGCCGACGGCAAACAGTAAAACGGTTATTGCAACATTCATACGGTGTACCTCCGGTGATAAAAAAAGACCGACCGAAAGGCCGATCTTATGTGTGGTGCGCGGTACAGGACTTGAACCTGTGACCCCATGCACGTCAAGCATGTGCTCTACCAGCTGAGCTAACCGCGCAGACAACGGTAATATCATAACCGACAAGGTGACATTTGTCAATACTTTTCTTGCCTTTATTCAAAAAATTTGCTATACTGCCCCTGATATGTAAAACGAAAAGGTGAGGGTCGTATGGAAAAGATTGCATTGATAACGGGCTCTTCCCGCGGGATCGGACGGGCCATTGCCGCGGAGCTGGCCCATCAGGGCTACGCCGTGTGCATCAACTACCGTGTGCGCAAGGACTGCGCCGACGATTTGGCGGCAAAGCTGACAGCAGAGGGCTGCCGCGCCATGGCGGTGCAGGCGGATGTGTCCGACCGGACGCAGGTCAATGATATGGTGCGCCGTGTGGAGGACACCTTCGGCCCCGTGTCGCTGCTGGTGAATAACGCAGGCGTGGCAGGTCAGGCCCTGTTTCAGGAGGTAACGGACGAGCTGTGGCACCGTTACTTCGCGGTGAATGTGGACGGTGCGTTCCATACCATCCAGGCCGTGCTGCCACCCATGCTCCGTGAGCATGAGGGCTGCATCGTGAACATCTCCTCCATGTGGGGCCTGCGCGGCGCCAGCTGCGAGGTGACCTACTCCGCCACCAAGGCGGCGCTGATCGGCCTGACCCGCTCCCTGGCCGCTGAGCTGGCGCCCACCCATATCCGCGTCAACTGCGTGGCGCCCGGCGTCATCCAGACGGATATGCTCCGTGCCCTGCCGGCAGAGGTCCTGCCCCAGCTGGCGGAGGAAACGCCCCTGCGCCGGCTGGGTCTGCCCGAGGACATCGCCCACGCGGTGGCCTATCTGGCAGACGAAAAATCGTCCTTCATCACCGGTCAGGTGCTGACCGTGGACGGCGGCTTTATCCTGTAAATACCCTATACGGAATACGCCCCGAACCGTTCGGTTCGGGGCGTTATTTTGTTAATAGCGCCAGTCGGCGGGGTCGCCGGGAACCGTCAAAAAGGTATCCTCCGGATCCCATCTTTGGTGTTCTGCGCTGTATGTATAGGTGTTTCCGGGGAACACCTGCTCGCGGCCGTAGGCATCGGCGGCCACAATAACCAGCGTATAGCTGTGACCCTGCTCAAAAGACACCGTCTCGTCATTGCGGAAGAACACATACTCATCCGCCTCGTGCGCCATCCCCGGATTGCGGGTATACCAGTCCTCCGGTGGACTGTCCAACGTCGTCAGCCACTTGAACAGCTTGTGGTCGCGGAACAGGCCCATGCGCACCTTTGTATAATCGGACGTGGGCAGGCCCTCCTCCGGCGTATCATCATAGGACAGACATTTGTGATTCTCATAAACGGCCGCCGAAAGCTGTCCCGCAGCGTCCATGCCGTTTATAAAGTCAAATATATAGCGGAAGCTGGATGACCACAGGTGAGAATACGTATTGACTACCTCTGTCTGATGGGTTTCGCCGCTGATAAAGGCAAGGGAAAGCGTAATGTCGTCGGTCAGGGGACACGTTACCGTGCCGGTAAAGTGCCGGTTTTCGCCTTCTGCAGCAGTCGACTCTGCCGTTTCACCGTCGGAATCGGCAATGAAAAGCACCTTCATTCCGTCGCTGTAGGTCTTGGGCACCACATCCAACGCGAAGGTGACGGTATTGGCCGCCAGGTCCGCCGTTTGCACAGAGGCTTTGCATATGCTGGCAATACTGTCCTTCGGCTGTTCCTGCGTCACAACGACGGTACTGTTATTGCCCAGCTCATGCTGTATAGCATTGAGTTGGTTTTGCAGCGCCTGATAGCTGCTTTGCAGATGGCCCAGACGCACAAACAGAAAAATGAATACCGCCGCGATCACCGCCGCGGCCGCATAGAGCCAAAGGCGGGTTTTCCTGCTTACCTGTGGGCGATACCGTGCGGCGATCTCCTCGGCCATGTGCAATTGCGCTTCATTTAACGCGCCGTCCCCTGCGTCCCTGCCGTCCTCTTCTATACCCAGCAGCCAACCCACCGTGACGGAGAACAGCTTTGCCAGCGCCACCAGCTTTTCCACCTCCGGCAGTACGGCGTCCGACTCCCATTTGTAAATCGACTGGCGGCTGACGCCCAAGCGCTCGCCCAACTGCTCCTGGGACAGGCCCAGCTCCTTTCGCTTTTGCGCGATGCGTGTTCCTGTGGTCATATAGGTGCGCTCCTTTCTTCGTATGGTGGCGACAGCGTACCATGCAGCGACGCGAAAAACCACCAACTGAGGGGTGAATTTTTGCTAACCTGCGGTTTACACGGACGATTTTTATTCCGGAAGGGGCAGTGCGTGCATCATCA
Organism: Clostridiales bacterium; assembly: GCA_004555205.1. Lineage (GTDB taxonomy): Bacteria > Bacillota > Clostridia > Oscillospirales > Oscillospiraceae > Vescimonas. The sequence continues at coordinate 26,753 of SFIY01000003.1, read as the reverse complement.
CCCGGCCGAAACAGGTCAGACTCCGCCCGCTGCCCCGGTGGAACACCACATCCATATCGGCCCGGTCACGGTTGAGGGAAAACAGATACACCATGCCCAGCGGGTCGCGGTAATACTGCTTGCACAGCATATCCCCGTCCACGCAGAAAATGCCCACATCCCCGTTTTGCAGCGGGTCGTGATTGACATATACCACCGACCCGTCGGCAATGTAGGGCGCCATGCTGTCGCCCTGGATCCGCACCGCCAGCTCCGCGCCCATGGGCACCTCGCCCGTCACCGTCAGCGGCTCATAGTCCTCACCGAACACCGGCGCGGCAAAGCCTGCGGCGGCAGGCGAACAATAGAGCGGAATGACCCGGGGTTCGGCAGCGGGGCGGTGGCTCTCCAGCTCGTCCTGATAGGCGCTCAGGGCGCTCATCAGCATGCGGACAGTCTGTCGGCCGGTCAGGCTCAGCTCCCGGTACTGGGACAGCAGATGCTGCTCTTCGTCAGTCAGCGTGGATGCAGCGCCGTAACGAAAGCTGTCCCGGTAGAGATAGTTGGGGTCTACCTGCAGCGCGTCAAAAAGCTGCAGCAAAATTTCCTCCTTTGGTGCACTGACACCGGTCTCATAGTTGCCTACTGCGGATTTGGATACGCCCAGACGCAGGGCAAGGTCGGCGCGGGAGAGTCCCAATTCCTCCCGCCGTCTGCGCAACTGCTCTCCAAAGCTCATAAAACCGCACCTCCTCGACAAATTCTGACAAATTCATCCCTATACTACCCTGTTTTCTTGTCTTTGTCAATGCAAAATCACAAGAAACTTGTTAAAAAGATCTTGACATGACAAGAATCTTGTGCTAAAGTAACCATGCTATCAAGAATCTTGTTCGTTTGCCGTAGTATATCCGGAAAATGAGGCAGTTATGCCATGACGCAGCAATAGGCGCCGAAGGTTGTTCCGAACGCACGGACAGAAAAAACGGTCTCCGCAGGAGCGGAGGCAGAAAGGAGGCAGCCGAATTTGGCGGTTTTGTGCAGGGGGAAAGGGTGGAAGAAAGCCGTTTTGAACAATACATAGCTTGCGGCGGTATGGTGGGGTATGGTGGATTCACCCCTAAAGGGGCATAAACTTCGACTCCACCATGATCCAACCAAAAAATAAATCCAAACGACAAAAGTCGTTCGGATTTATTTGGTGGGGGATGGTGGATTTACCCCTAAAGGGGTATAAACTTCGACTCCACGACCCCCACAGCAAAAAAAGCAGCTCCACCTGACGGTGAAACTGTTTTTTTGGTGGGGGATGGTGGATTCGAACCACCGAAGGCATCGCCAGCAGATTTACAGTCTGTCCCCTTTGGCCACTCGGGAAATCCCCCATACATATGAAGTTGACTGGAGCTGGTGGACGGACTCGAACCCCCGACCTGCTGATTACAAATCAGCTGCTCTACCAGCTGAGCTACACCAGCACAGAACCAGTATAATGCATACTAACACACAATTTTTATTTTGTCAATAAAAAAAATAACCACACAGAAAAATTTTTATAATGACCCGTTTCCCGGAAAGGAGTGCCAGAGAAATATGACCATGGAAGAATTATCCGCCGCCTACCGACAGGCGGCAGAGGCCATCGCGGGTCGAATCCGCGAGCTGCATGAGGCCGTGAAGGCCACCGACGATCCGGAGGAGACCGACATACTGCGCCGGCGCATTGCCGAACTGCGTCCGCTGCGGCGTGAGGCGCGTGAATTGGCGGACCTGACCGCCCACTACTACGAAAGGGGCTATCACAGAAATGGAAAATACACCGTTTGATCCCATCGATATTGCCAGCCTGCACGCCTGGCGCCGCGATCAGAGCGGCGATAACAGCCAGCGTCTGGAGCGTCTTTCCCACAACCTGCCCCTGGCGGTCAGGCAGGAGCTGACGCCGTGCCAGCGTAAGATGCTGGAGATGCGTTACTATCAGGGGATGCGCGTCACCGACATTGCCGCAGAGCTGGGGATCACCAAATCCAGCGTGTCCCGTACCCTGCGCCGGGCCAAAGAACGGCTGTACCGGTCGCTGCGGTACAGTTTATAATAAATTTACGGAAAATGTCTTGACTTTACGGAAAAAACGCATATAATGCCTACGAATCCATCAGATCACTTGAGGGAGGAGAAGCTATGTACCAGAAATTGACACATAACCGTTTTTTGCGTTTGGCAATGGTGTTGGTGGGCTCGTTCCTGCTGGCGTTTTCCGTTAATATTTTTATCTCGCCCCATCAGCTCTATTCCGGCGGCCTGTACGGCGTGTGCCAGTTGGCCCGCACGCTGCTGAGCACTTATGCGGGCCTGACCGTCACGGCGGTGGATCTGGCAGGTATTCTGTATCTGTTGGTCAATATTCCGCTGCTGTGGCTGGGCTACCGGACATTCGGCCGCGCGTTTTCCGTCAAGCTGATCCTCGGCACGGTCACAAACTCGTTATTCCTGGCGCTGATCCCGATTCCCGTCTCGCCGATGATCGCCGATGAGCTGACAAGCTGTCTGGTGGGCGGCATTCTCTCCGGCTTCGCCTGCGGCCTGGTGCTGACCTGCGGCGCCTCCTGCGGCGGACTGGATATTCTGGGGCTGTATCTGTCCAAGAAGAACAAGGGCTTCACGGTCGGAAAATTTTCCATCGGCTTCAACGCGGTGCTGTATCTGGCGTGTATGCTGCTGTTTGATGTGTCCACCGCCATCTACTCCGCCATCTATACCGTGTTCAGCGCGCTGTTTATCGACCGCGCACACAAGCAGAATATTGCCGTGCAGGTGCTGATTTTCACCAAGCTGCGCGACCCTGAGCTGCCCGCTTTCATCATGGAAAAGCTGGAGCGCGGCGTAACCTACTGGGAGGCCTTCGGCGGCTATACAGGCGATGCGGTGCGTGTATTATGCGTGTGTCTGTCCAAGTACGAGATCGAAACGCTGCAGACCGTCATGCGTGAACTGGACCCCAATGCGTTCTTCATTGTGCAGCAGGGCGTCCAGATCGGCGGCAATTTTGAAAGGCATCTGACATAGCTCCGACATAAAGCTGTCTGAAACCCCCGGTCACCGCTTGAAAAAGCGGTGACCGGGGGTTTTTGCCGAAGAACGCGACAACGGTGCGCAGATAGGGGTAAAAACGCGAAAAGGTGCGAGATTTTATTTCGCTAAGCTCTCCTTTACAAACTCCAGCGGCACATCCATTCTCTCTGCAATCTGCGCGGGGGTCATTCCGTTTGAAGCAAACCTTTTTACCACCATTACGATATCTTCGCCAACTTCGATTATATGCTTATCCAAGTCATAGAATCGTACCACACGCTGTCCCCAACTATGTTCCAGCGGCGGATGCACATATGTGACGCCTTGATGCTGCAAATGCATAAGAAATCCGTCCATGTCGGATTCTTCGAAATACAGTTCCGCTGCTTGATTCCCCAACACCACCGCATCGCTCTGAATCAGCTTTTTCCATGTATCCAAGGTCTGTAAAATAATGCTGCCCGTTAAGGTCACATTTGCTCCGAAATCTGCAATGACATCAAGCTTAAGAACATCGTGATAAAATTTGATGCTTTTTGCCATATCTGTTACAGCAATCAAAGTTCCCGAATATTTCATGATTATCGCCTCTTTTATATTATCATAACACCGTTTGCTGTAATAATCTACCACGATTTTTCACTCATCTCCCAATACCCACGGCAACCGTTCCGGCAGCCGTGGGTATTGGGAGATGGAGATGGCAATACAGCAACAAATAAAAACCTCTCTTATCTGGGTAGACAAAAGAGGTTTCTTTAGTGGAGCGGGCGACGAGGAAATCGGGGAAGCGCCGCCTGTGGCGGAAAAAGCGAGCCGGTTTCGAGGAAGTGACCCGATTGGCGGCCCGAAAAGGGGCCGGGAATCGGCAGACACGACGGTGAGCAGCCGCGTCAAGCGAAAAAAAGGACCGCTAACCGAAGGTTAGTGGTCCTTTTTGGAGCGGGCGACGAGGCTCGAACTCGCTACCTCGACCTTGGCAAGGTCGCGCTCTACCAGATGAGCTACGCCCGCAAAAGCAAGACCTATTATAGCGTTGGATCAAGTGTTTGTCAACCCCTGATTTTTACTTTTTCAAAATTATTTCGATGATACCCACCTGTCCGCCGTCGGGATAAAAATGCACCTGCCACGGCTCCTGGGTGCTGCCCAGCTCACGCTGCACCTGCTGTACGGTTTTGCGGACCGCCGCCTCCTCGTTGTCAAAATACCCCACACGAATGACCAGCTCGTCGGCGCCGTTTTGCGCCGCCGCGGTCAGCAGGTCGTACAGCGCGGCCACGCTGGTGGTATGCACGATCCCGTTGATCTGCTCCGCCGTGCGGCGGTAGCGCAGGGTCAGGGAGATGGCCGTGTAGTTGCGGGGCTCATCATCAACGGTATAGGTCAGATAATCCACCGCATAGGCGCCCATGGGCGTTTGCTGCTGTACCTCGCGGCAGGCCTTTTCGGCGGCGTCGGCGGCCGAGGGCATATCCGCCGTGCCGTAATAGAAGATCATGCCCTCCTCGGCGTGGCTGCCGATCAGCACCAACAGGTCGTTGACCAGGTCCTGATAATTCTCCGCCCGCAGCACGGAGGGATTTTCGCTTTCATAATAGGTGGAGGTGTGCGGCTCCACCACGCTGTATTCCCGCTCCAAAAAGGAGCCGCAGCCGCTCAAACACAGCAGGGCGGCCAGCAGCAGGCACAATACACTCTTTTTCACGGTTACGCGCTCCTTTCTGTTGATAGTGTGGCCGTTCGCCCGGCTGACAGACGGCAAACCGGCCGGGAACGGAGGGAAATTACAGCAGCTCCAGTTGCTTTTCGTCGCTGTCCTCGCTGCGCAGCAGGGCACCTGCCGCGGGGAGGGACCGGACCCGATAGCGGGCGTGGTTGACGATGCCGGTGTCGGCCACCGCTGCCACGCGGTCCAGCCGGTATTTCGGCTTGAGCGTCATCACCTGTACGCCCTGTGTGGCCCGGGTGGCCTTAGGAGAGAGCAGCGCCGTGTGGAAAATCAGCGCTCGCGGCTCGGTGGAATAGAGCGCCAGCTCCGCCTCCTCCTTCATATACAGCATCGCCGCCAGCGGCGCCTTGTCGCTGTAGGCGCCGGTCAGCTTGCGGCGGTTGGAGGTGGTGGCATAGGAGGCCAGGGGCACCTTGGCGGCCTTGCCGTTGGCAAAGAAGAACAGCATATGACCGCTGTAATCCCCGGGCAGGCACATATAAATGACATTTTCACCCTCGTCCATGCCCAGCCTGGCCGGCAGATAGTCACCCAATACGGAGGCCTTGCTGTCGCCGAACTCGCTCACGCGGGTCTTGTAGACCTGACAGCGGTCGGTAAAGAACATGACCTCGTCGGACATGGCGGCCTCAAAGCTCTGGCGCAGGCCGTCGCCCTCCTTGAACTTCTGCTCCCCGGACATACGCAAAGACTGGGGCGTGATGCGCTTGAAATACCCCTCGCGGCTGAGGAACAGATGCACGGGGGAATGATCCACCGGCACTTCCTCCACATATTCCTCCACCTCGTGGTCATAGAGGATCTCCGTGCGGCGGGGCACGGCGTACTTTTTACGCACCTGCGTCAGCTCGTCAATAATGATCTTGCGGATACGGCGGGGCTGAGCAAGCGTGTCCTCCAGATCGGCGATCTCGTCCTCCAGCGCGGCGGTCTCCTGTACGCGCTTTAAGATGTACTCCTTGTTGATGTTGCGCAGCTTGATCTCCGCCACATATTCCGCCTGCACCTGGTCGATGCCAAAGCCGATCATCAGGTTGGGGATGACCTCGGCCTCCTCCTCCGTTTCGCGGATGATGGCAATGGCCTTGTCGATGTCCAGCAGGATACGCTTGAGGCCCTTGAGCAGATGCAGCTTCTCTTTCTTCCGATTCAGCACGAAGTAGACACGGCGCTTGACACAGTCGGTACGCCACGCCGTCCACTCGCTGAGTATCTCGCCCACACCCATGACGCGGGGCATGCCGGCGATCAGGATATTGAAATTGCAGCTGACGGTGTCCTGCAGGGGGGTCAGCTTGTAGAGCTTGGCCATCAGCTTGTCGGGATCCACCCCGCGCTTGAGATCAATGGCCAGCTTCAGGCCGGACAGATCGGTCTCATCGCGCATATCGTTGATCTCCCTGACCTTGCCCAGCTTCACCAGCTCCGCCACCTTGTCCAGAATGGCCTCCAGAGAGGTGGAATAGGGGATCTCGTAGATCTCGATCAGGTTTTCCTTCCGGTCATAGCGGTACTTGGCGCGCACCTTGATGCCGCCGCGGCCCGTGCGGTAGATCTCGCGCAGCTCATCCCCGTTGCAGATCAGTTGACCGCCTGTGGGAAAATCGGGCGCCAGCAATGTTTCGGCAATGTCGTGATCGGGGTTTTTCAAAAGCGCAATTGTGGTGTCGCACACCTCGCCCAGATTGAAGCCGCAGATCTGGCTGGCCATACCCACGGCAATACCCTGATTGGCGCTGACCAATACATTGGGGAAGGTGGTGGGCAGCAGCGCCGGCTCCTTCATGGTGTTGTCGTAGTTGTCCACGAAGTCCACCGCATCGCAGTCCAGATCGCGGAACAGCTCGGCGCAGATGGGCGACAGCTTCGCCTCAGTGTAACGGCTGGCGGCATAGGCCATGTCACGGGAGTAGACCTTGCCGAAGTTGCCCTTGGAGTCCACAAACGGGTGCAGCAGCGACTCGTTGCCCTTGGCCAGACGCACCATCGTTTCGTAGATGGCGGCGTCGCCGTGGGGATTGAGACGCATGGTCTGGCCCACGATGTTGGCACTCTTGGTGCGCGCACCGGTCAGCAGACCCATCTTATACATGGTATACAGCAGCTTCCGGTGCGCCGGCTTGAAGCCGTCGATTTCGGGAATGGCGCGGGAGACGATGACGCTCATGGCGTAGGGCATATAGTTCACATCCAGCGTTTCGGTGATCGGCTGGTCGATGACGGCGCCCCGCAGACCCATCACATGGGGGTTATTGACAGGCCGGGCGCTCTCGGCGGGTTCTTTCTTTTTGGCCATTGAAACAATGTCCTTTCTTGCAATAATATGTCAGTAAGAGAGGGCGACCTGTATGGGCCGCCGGAGGGGCGGCGCAGGGAGGTCAGCCCCATGGCAGGCGCTTAGCTTACATCAATCATATCCATGTATTTATAGCCGTTTTCGGCAATGTAATCCTTGCGCCCTGCCAGGTTATCGCCCAGCAGCAGGTCAAACACCCGGGCTGTCTCCTCCGCCTCGTCGGGCAGCACCTTCACCAGACGGCGGGTGGCGGGGTTCATGGTGGTCATCCACATCATCTCAGGGTCGTTCTCGCCCAGACCCTTGCTGCGCTGTACGGTGCATTTCCTGCCGTCAAGCTGGCGCAGGATGTCCGCCTTCTCCTTTTCGGAGTAGGCAAACCATGTCTTGTCCTTGCAGGTGATCTCAAACAGCGGCGTTTCGGCAATGTAGACGAAGCCCTCCCGTATCAGCGTGGGACACAGGCGGTAGAGCATGGTCAGAATCAGCGTGCGGATCTGGAAGCCGTCCACATCACCGTCGGTGCAGATGATGACCTTGCTCCAGCGCAGGTTGTTGATGTCAAACTGGTTCAGATCCTTGACGGACTTGCTCTGCACCTCCACGCCGCAGCCCAGCACTTTCATGAGATCGGTGATGATCTCGCTTTTGAAGATCTTGGGATAGTCCGCCTTGAGACAGTTCAGAATCTTGCCGCGGACGGGCATCAGGCCCTGAAACTCGGCGTCGCGGCTCTGCTTGCAGGCGCCCAGCGCGGAGTCGCCCTCCACGATGTAGATCTCCCGGCGGGCCACATCCTTGGTGCGGCAGTCAACGAACTTCTGCACGCGGTTTGCAATGTCGATTTTCTCGGTCAGCTTCTTTTTCTGATTGATGCGGGCCTTTTCCGCCGTTTCGCGGCTGCGCTTGTTAATCAGCACCTGGGCGGCGATCTTCTCGGCATCGTCCCGGTTTTCAATGAAGTAGATCTCCATCCGCTCACGCAGCAGCTCGGACATGGCGTCCTGAATGAACTTGTTGGTGATGGCTTTTTTGGTCTGGTTTTCATAGCTTGTCTGGGTGGAGAAGTTATTGCTGACCAGAATCAGGCAGTCCTGCACATCGGCAAAGGTGATCTTCGCCTCGCCCTTGAGATACTTGTTGTTCTCCCGCAGATATTTGTCGATGGCGGACACCATGGCAAGGCGCGTGGCCTTTTCGGGGCTGCCGCCGTGCTCGAGAAAGCTGGAATTGTGGTAATGCTCGCACAGCGCCACGCGGTTGGAAAAGCAGCAGGCCACCGACAGCTTCACCTTGTACTCCTTCTTGTCGGTGCGGTCGCGGCCGCGGCGCTCGGCCTCCCAGTAGACGGGGGCGGTCAGCGCGTCGTCGCCGGCCAGCTCGGCAATATAGTCCTGAATACCGTTCTCATAGAGGAAGTCCTCGGTTTCAAACTTGTTGGGGCCTACTTCGTTGCGCAGGCGGAAGGTCACGCCGGCATTCACCACCGCCTGACGCTTCATGGTGTCGCGGTAGTACGACAGGGGAATGGCGATGTCGGTGAACACATCCAGATCCGGCAGCCAGCGGATGCAGGTGCCGGTTTTCTTCTTATTGGCGGTCAGCTCGGCGGATGCCAGCTTACCGACGATCTCACCCCGCTCGAAATGCAGCTTGTACTCCTTTCCCTCGCGGTGGACGGTCACATCCATGTAGCGGGAGGCATACTGTGTGGCGCAGGAGCCAAGGCCGTTGAGACCCAGCGAAAACTCGTAGTTTTCGCTGTTTTCGTTGTCATATTTACCGCCGGCGTACAGCTCGCAGAACACCAGCTCCCAGTTGTAGCGCCCCTCCTTCTCGTTCCAGTCCACAGGGCAGCCGCGGCCCATGTCCTCCACCTGAACGGAGCGGTCCATAAAGCGGGTGACGGTGATGAGCTTGCCGTGCCCCTCGCGGGCTTCGTCGATGGCGTTGGACATGATCTCGAATACGGCGTGCTCACAGCCCTCCAGTCCGTCCGAGCCGAAAATAACACCCGGGCGTTTACGCACACGGTCGGCGCCTTTTAAGCTGGAAATACTGCTGTCGTCGTAGTGTTTCTTGGTTGCCATAGCGTCCTCCTTACAGGATTTCATACATATTCCATTGTATTTTATCGCATTTTTTGCCGTCTGGCAAGTGGCAGGACAAAAAGTACAAAAAGGTGCGGAAATGTAACAGCTTTACATAAAAAATAACAGGCGGTCAACCGACGGCAATGATGTTCCCACAAGGTTTTGCACATTTTCCACAACCTTTTCCACAGTCATTATGTCAACAAATATCATGGGGAAGAAAGACAGAAAAACAGACGGCGCCGCCCTTGCGGCAGCACCGTCCTGTACACTATAAAAACAGATACCGTAAGAGGGCAGCGCATATCAACCGCCGAATACGGCGGTCACAAGCCAGTAGATCAACCCGTACACCACGCTGGCGGCGGTGCCGAAGACAATGACCGGTCCGGCGATGATAAACATTTTCGCGGCCATACCGGTGATGATGCCCTCGGCCTTGCGTCAAGTTAGGACACAGTGATTTTGCAAAATTATTTACAACAAAACGGCGATGTGGTATATTGAAACAAACCGAGGTGTTTTAAATGAATTCTTTTAAAACTCAATCAACTGCACGCAAGTCTGTACTTACCATCATATACACATTTATCCCAATGTTTCTTCTTGCTTTTTTTGGTTTAAAAATTGCGGTAATTACATGGTTATACTTTGAGGGCTTATTGCTTTTAGTTTTTCTTTTCTGTTTATTCTTGGTATCCAAAACTCGTTGGGAAATAGAATTTAAAGATAACAATGTAAGTTTAGTTAACACGTGGAATCACCGAAATTATTATTTTGAAAATCTTACACAATCTGACATCATTATGAAACAGACACAAAAACAAAAAAAGAAGAATTGCTGTGATTTGAAGATTGCAAACACTCCATTTGGAATTTATGACGTAAAGCGATACGATGAACTAATGGTTTACATTCAAAAAAACATTCCTATTAGCTACTTTTCAGGCAGTGTAGCCTTTACCTGTTCCCACATCATAGAAGATAACAAACCCATTCTGTATGTCAAACACGACGAAGATGGTGATTGGCAATTTCTTTGCGGAGACAACCATTCAACAGAAGACGGCAGGATTATTGATTTTGATGAAGCTATTGACCTTGATCCTACAATTTACAAAGTCTGTAACCTAAAATGCGGGCAAACTGCTGTTAGAGATAGCAAAGATAGCGAATGGCAGTTGTTATAATCTTTCTTATAAAAGCTTTAAAGGCTTGACCGATTTGGTCAAGCCTTTTAGTGTTAAGATAGCGTTGTTATCCAGTAGATCAACCCGTACACCACGCTGGCGGCGGTGCCGAAGACAATGACCGGTCCGGCGATGATAAACATTTTCGCTGCCATACCGGTGATGATGCCCTCTGCCTTGAAGTCGATGGCGGGCGACACTACGGAGTTGGCAAAGCCGGTAATGGGGACCAGAGAGCCTGCGCCGGCAAAGCGGGCCAGCGAATTATAGAGGTTCAACCCCGTAAACAGCGCCGAGAGAAACACCAGCGACACGCTGGTGGCGGTGCCGGCGTCCTCTTTATTCAGGCCCAGCGCGGTAAAACCGTTCATGATGAGCTGACCCAGCACGCAGATGGCGCCGCCCACCAGAAAGGCCAGCACCATATCCTTCAGAAGCGGCGACTTTTTCTGCTTTTGCTTCACATATTCCCGGTATTCCTTGGGGGAAATATCCATGGCAAACACATCCTTTCATCCGGTAGTATTTCCCGCGCCGGAAAAAATCATGCGCCGCCTTGCCAAACGGCGAAAAAAAAGCTATACTGATTGGCGAGAATTGACATACGAGGTGTTTGCCATGTCTGATAATATCGTCCGGCCCTTTGGCCGCAAGGCCCGCGCGCTGGCGCTGATCGACCCGGACAAATGCACCGGCTGCGGCTACTGCGGGATGTTCTGCGTGATGGAGTGCATTGAGCTGCAGCCTGACGGGCTGTATGCGGTCAACAGCGAGCGGTGTATCGGCTGCCGGTCCTGCAAGGTCAATTGCTTTAACGACGCCATCACCATGATACAGCCGAAACGGGAGGAAACATAAGTGAAACAAAAGAAAACCGAACGCACCTTAGGGCTGTATCTGCACATCCCCTTCTGCAAGGCCAAGTGCGCCTATTGCGACTTCTACTCCCTGCCCCATCGGGAGGAGAAGATGGACGACTATGTGGCGGCGCTGAGCCGCCATTTGGAGGAGGTAGCGCCTCAGGCGGCGAACCACACGGTGGATACGGTCTATTTCGGCGGCGGCACGCCCAGCTATCTGGGGGAAAAGCGGCTTAATAAGCTGCTGCAGACGGTGAAAAAGCGGTATCGCCTCTCCAAAGACGCGGAAATTACACTGGAGGCCAATCCCGACAGCGCCGGTGATGTGAAAATGCTGCACTCACTGCGCCGGGCCGGCTTTAACCGCATCTCTCTGGGCGTGCAGACCGATGACGACGAGCTGCTGCGCGAGATCGGCCGCATCCACACCTGGGAGCAGGTGACATCAGCGGTGGCCGCCATTCGCAAGGCGAAATTTGACAATCTCAGCCTTGATCTGATCTACGGCCTGCCCCACCAGACCATGGAGGCATGGGAAAAGACTCTTGCCCGTGTGGTGGATCTCTCGCCGGAGCATCTGAGCTGCTACGGCCTGAAGGTGGAGGAGGGCACGCCCCTCTATGACCGCCGTGAAAGCGCGGGCCTCCCCGATGACGGGCAGCAGGCGGATATGTACCTCTATGCCGTGGCATATCTGGCGCAGTTGGGCTACGGGCAGTATGAGATCTCCAACTTTGCCAAGGACGGCTTTGCCTCGCGCCACAATCTCAAGTATTGGACGCTGGGCGAATATGCCGGCTTCGGCCCCGGCGCGCACTCCGATTTCGGCAATGTGCGCTACGGCTATGTCCGGGATCTGGAGGGCTATATCCGCGGCGAGCTGGTGTTGTCGGAAACCGAATCCGTCCCGCCGCCGGAGCGTGACATGGAGTACATCATGCTGACGCTGCGCACCACGGCAGGGATCGACCGCCGCGGCTTTGAAAACCGTTTTCGTGAGCGTTTTGCCCCGCTGGAGGAAAAATTCGTCCTGTATGAGCAGCACGGATTGGCCGCACGCACCGCAAACGGCTGGCGCTTGACGCCCAAGGGCTTTTTGGTGTCCAACCGGATCATCGGCGAGCTGCAGGACGCACTTACCCGCGAAAAGGCACGGCGTCTGGCCGAGGCCGCCCGAGGCAACTACCGCATCGTATAACAAAACCCGACCCTCATGTGAGGGTCGGGTTTTATCGTATGTATTACTCAGCTATCGGTGCGGTTGCGCCACTCGATCTCCTGCTCCAGCTCGAACTTCAGCTTCTTGTTCTCCTCCACCAGCTCGTCATAGTGCTTGCCCTGCACATAGTACTTCACGAAGGCGAAGGTAGCTTCGTTAAACTCCTCCTCCGTGTACTCCGGCAGCAGAGAGCCGTTCTTGCGGCGCAGGCCCTGCACATTGATGACCACCAGACGGCGGTGCGTTTCACTGAGCTGGAACAGCTTCAGCGATTCGGGGATCTCCAGGCCCAGATCGTAGGTTTCGTTGACGATTTCCAGCAGGCGGCGCTGCTCCGGCTTGGCGGATACAATGACGCCGTGCTTGGTAAACAGGCGCTTTAGATAGTCTGCCGATACTTCCTCACGGGTAATCGTGCCCTTACCGATGCCGGTGAGCATGGTGTTGGACAGGTTTAAGCTCACATAGACCTCGTGGCCGGTTTTGGGATAACTCATGCTTTTGCCCTCCTCCATGGCGTTTCTTCAATGGTTGGTGCATGGTTCACCATGCCTCTTACTTCCTTTACCATACCACACTGCGCCGCCAATTGCAAGGCGGCAAAATATGAAAAATCCGTGCCTCCGCTCTATTCAGGCAAAAAACACGGTCACACCCCCGTCAGATCAAAGGGCGGCGTGTATTCCTCCCGCGCCGAGGTGCGTTCCTGTAAAAAACCGCTCGTTATGCCGCAGTTTTCCATATATTCCACCGCCGCGCGGTATTCGCTGCGCCGTACATGGCGGGCCAGTGCGCCCTGTGCGTCAGGCCGGGGTGTGTACTGGCTCATCAGCGAGAACAGCACCTCTCCGTCCTTGAAGCGGGAGGCCACCCAGTCAATGCAGCGCCTCGTGTTTTCCAATTGCCCCGGCAGTACCAGATGGCGGATGACCACGCCGCGCGTCAAAAGACCGTCCTCCATGCGGCAGGGGCCCGTCTGGCGGTACATCTCCTCAATGGCGGCGGTGGCCACCTCAAAATAGTCTGCCGCGCCGGAGAGCATTTGGGCGGTGTGGGAGAGCGCATATTTCAGGTCGGGCAGATAGACCTGTACCTTGCCCGCAAGGGTGCGCAGTGTGTCCACCGACTCGTAGCCGCCGCAGTTATAAACCACCGGCACAGGCAGCGGCGGCTCCAGCGCCTGCAGGATCCACGGCACATAGGGCGTGGGGCTGACCAGATTGATATTGTGTGCGCCCTGTGCGATCAACTCATGGAAAATGTCGCGCAGACGCGGCACGCTGACCACCTTGCCGAAGCCGCCGGCGGAGATGTCGCCGTTCTGGCAGAACACGCACTGTAAATTGCAGCCGGAGAAGAACACCGCACCGCTTCCTCTTGTGCCGGAGATCACCGGCTCCTCCCAATGGTGCAGCGCGGCCCGGGCGATCTTAGGCGCGGCAGGCATACGGCATACACCACCGCCCTGCTGCGCCGTGCGCTCCGCGCCGCAGCGCCTGGGGCACAGATAACAGATCATGGCTTGCCCACGGTAAAGTCGGGGCCCAAATCGCCGCTCATCCAGTGACGGCGGCACAGGCTGATATATTTATCGTTGGCGCCGAGCACCACCTGTGCGCCCTCCTTGACCACCCGGCCGGTTTCGTCGAAGCGTGCGTTGAAGGCCGCCTTCTTGCCGCACCAGCAGATGGTCTTGACCTCCTCCAGCTTGTCCGCCAGCACCAGCAGGTGATAGCTGCCGGGAAACAGCTCGCCCTTAAAGTCGGCCCGCAAACCGTAGCAGATCACGGGGATATGGCAATCATCCACCAGATGCACCAGATAGTAGACCTCCTCCTTGGTCAGGAACTGTGCCTCGTCCACAATGATGCAGGCATACTGCTGCAGCGTCTCGTCCGCCATTTCGCGCATCTCGTCAAAATAGATGCAGGGGTGATTCAGCCCGATACGCGAGTGGACCATGTGGTCGCCGTCGCGGGAATCCATGCGGGGCTTGACCAGCAGCGTTTTCTGCCCCCGTTCTTCGTAGTTGAACCGCGCCATCAGCGCGTTGGCGGTTTTGCTCGAGCCCATGGCCCCGTACTTAAAGTATAGCTGCGCCATTTATCGTTCCTCCCATTCCCGTGTCAGTTTTTCAAAGGCGGAGGGAATGGCATATCGCTGCCGCTCCTTCCTGTCGGCCCACACCCAGTCGGTGGGGCCGTTGCCCTCTGTTTCCAATACATACCCCACCATTTCCCAGCGGATGTGGGTAAACTCGTGCTTAAATCGAATACTTTTGACCCATTTGTGGGGCACAATGTCCCATTGCGCCAATTGCGCGGCGGCACCGGACTCGTCCAGCATGCCCTCGGTGTGGGGATATTCCCACAGTCCGGCCAGCAGGCCGGCGGCGGGACGCTGACGCAGGGCGATCTCCTCGCCGCGCCGCAGAAGAAACACGGTTTTCCGCTCCACGCGCCTGGCGGTGTTTTTCTGCCGCACCGGCAGCACCTTTTGCCGATTCGTGGCATAGGCGTCGCAAAAATCCGCGGCGGGACATTCCTCACACAGCGGCGTGCCGTTTGGCAGGCAGACAGCGGCGCCCAAGTCCATCAGCGCCTGATTGAAAGCCCCGCAGTGCTTGGCGGGCATGGCCTGCGCCATCCTCCGGCGAAAAGCGGCGCGGACCTTACCGTCCAGCACATTGCCCTCGTCGCCGGTAATGCGGGCGGCCACGCGCAGCACATTGCCGTCCACCGCAGGGACGGGCTGATGGAAAGCGATGGATAAAACGGCGCCGGCGGTGTAGTCCCCGATGCCGGGCAGGGCGATCAGCTCGTCGTAGGTGTGGGGGAACTGCCCATGGTAGGTTTCGGTGATGATTTTGGCGGTCTTTTGCAAGTTGCGGGCGCGGGAGTAGTAGCCCAGACCCTCCCACAGCTTCAAAAGCTGTGCCTCGTCTGCCCCGGCCAGCGCCTCCACCGTGGGGAACGCCGCCAAAAACCGCTGAAAATAGGGGATCACCGCGCTCACGCGGGTCTGCTGCAGCATGATCTCCGACACCCATGTACGGTAGGGGGATACCTCCTCCCGCCACGGCAGCGGCCGGCGGTTGCGCGCGTACCAATCCAAAAGCGGCTGCGCCAGACGATTCAGTTTTTCCTGTTTTGCATCCATATTACTTATTAAACCGGGTGGCATAGCCACATGTTTTGCACAGCGCCTCGCAGGGCTCCCGGCGGCGGAAGCCCTCGCGGACAGCGGCGGCGCGAGGTGAGGCGAGAATGGCGGAAAGCTCGTCGGTAAAGAGGTTGCCCAAGGCGATGGTGCCCTGTCCGTCCAGACAGCAGGGTACCACCGTGCCGTCACACAGCACGGCGATCTGTCGGCTCAGCCCATGGCAAAACTGCACATCGCGCTCCTGCCCGGCGGCGTCGGGCCAGTCGAACTGCTCCGCGCGCTCCAGAAAAATCCGGTCGCACAGACGGTGGTTGCCGCGGGAGTCAACGGGAGATGACGCCGCCTCAAACCCCAGTTGACGGGAGAGATAGTCCAGAATCTCTCCGTTGCGGCGCTCCGACCCGCCCTGATTCCACAATCGCAGCGCACACAGAACGCCCTGATCGGCGGCGCGGCGGCAAAACCGCCACACCCCGTCCAGATAGCCGGTCATGTCCTCCTGACGGTCATTGCCCTCAAAGCTGTGGAGCGACACGCTGACCTTATGCAGCACGGGGGCCTGGAGCAGCACCTCCTGCCTCTCGGGAAGCAAGGTGCCGTTGGTGGTCAGGCACACGCGAAACCCCAGCTCGCAGGCAATGGCGAGAAGCGCGTCAAGCTGCGGATGCAGCAGCGGCTCGCCCATCACATGGAGATAGAGATACTCCGTATAGGGCCGGAGCTTCGCTGAAAGACGGCGAAATTCCGCCGCCGACAGAAAACGCGGGGCACGGACCGTGCCGGGACAAAAAGAGCAGCGCAGGTTACACACATTGGTCACTTCCAGATAAATGCGCTTGAACATACGCCGCCCTCCCTTCAAACCATCAATTTATTTTACCATACCCGACCCGATTTGAAAAGAAAAAGGTGTGCCCGCAGGCACACCTTGGCGCGTAGACATTTATCGGTCGGATTGGAGTGTGACCGTCACATCAAAGGTCTCGCCGTCGCGCCAGACGGTCAGTACGACCTCGTCACCGACGGCGTGGTTGCGACGGACGCTCAGAAGGTCTTCCGTGGCGGACAGCTCCTGCCCGTCGGCGGCGAGAATCACGTCGCCGGACTGAATACCGGCCTTGTCTGCACCGGAGCCCTCCGTCACCTCGATGACACCCACATAAGGCACACCGTCATCGGAGACGGCGCTGGCCACCGTAATGCCGATGGTGGGGTAGCCGTGGAAGGTGCCGGTGGCGATCAGGTCGTTGACCACAAAGAAAACGGTGCTGATGGGCAGGGCAAAACCCAAACCCTCCACCGTGGCCTCCGCCTCGGCGTCGGCATTGCTCATTTTCAGCGTGTTGATGCCGATGACCTGCCCGTAGGCATTGATCAGCGGGCCGCCGGAATTGCCGTTATTGAGAGCGGCGTTGGTCTGGATCAGGGTCATGGATTTGCCGTCCACATCCACGGCGCGGTTAATGGCGGAGATGATGCCGTCCGTCAGCGTGCCGCGCAGCTCGATACCCAAGGGGTTGCCGATGGCATACACTGTATCGCCCACACAGGCCAGGTCCGAGTCGCCGAACTCCGCCGCCGGCAGACCCTCGGCATCCACGGCCTTGAGCACGGCCAGATCTTCGCTTTCATCATAGCCCACCAACCGGACATCGTAGGTCACGCCGCTGTCCAGCGCGATCCAGCAGCTGTCACTGCCGGAGATCACATGGGCATTGGTGAGGATATAGCCGTCCCCGCTCATGATAATGCCTGTGCCCACAGAGCCGTATTCGCCCACAGCGGCCACCACGGTGACCACGGAGGGATTCACCTTGGCATATACCTCCCGGGGAGAGAGCTCCTCACCGTGGCCGCGTTGACAGGTCAGACGCACAGAGGCGTCACCCTCATAGCGGGGAATAGAGGTGCCTTTATGGTTGAAAATGTCCACGATGCTGCTGGCAGCATCTCCGTCATCGGGCAGGACAGGTGAGTGGTCGCTGAACAAGCCGGTCACGATCACGGCGGCAATGGCCAGCACCACGACGGCCGCCGCAATCCACGGCCAGCGGCGGTGCTTCCGCTCCTTCCGGGCAGCCTCGCGCCAGACACCGGTGTCCGTCGGTGCGACCTCGCGCCAACGCTTGCCGGGCAGCGGCGTGGGCTGCTCATACCAGCAGACAACTTCCTCCGCCTGCTGCGATGCGGGTGTGTACCAAAGGATGACTTCCTCGGGTTGGGTTTGCTCCTTCTCGGGCTGGGGTTGCAGTTCTTTATTTTCTTCTGACATGGGTAGAATCGTCCTCTCCGTTATTGTGCATGGGATGTGCCATTTGCATGGTAAAGCTGAAGGAGGTCACACCGTTTTCACTGGTGACATTGATCTTCTCCTTATGCAGCTCCAAAATCGTCTTGACCACATACAGGCCCAGACCGTAGCCGTCCTTATCCTCGCTGCGGGACTTATCCGATTTATGGAAACGCTCGAACAGCAGAGGGATCTCCTCCGGCGGAATGGTGGCGCCGGAGTTGCAGACGGTTACCAGTGCCTTTTCGCCGTTGACCGCCAAACCCAGATACAGCGTGGAGGACGGCGCGGCAAATTTAGCCGCATTCTCCAGCAGGTTATAGACCACCTGCGTGATCAGGTCGTTGTCGCCCTGCACCATGACCGAGTCGTCGGGAATATCGGCCTGCACGTCCAAACCGCGCTCCAGAATCTTCTGCTCCATACTCAAAAGCGCCAGACGCATACTTTCGCAGATGTCAAAGTCCTCTTTCTTCATTTCCTTGGACTGGATCTGGGAGATATCCAGCATACGGCGTACCAGACGGCTCAGACGGCGGCTTTCATCGGAGATGATCTGCAGATACTGCTGCTCCTTTTCCGGCGGAATGGTGCCGTCCAGAATACCGTCGGTATAGCCGGCGATGGTGGTCATAGGTGTTTTCAGCTCATGGGAGATGTTGGCAATAAAGTCCCGGCGCTGGCGTTCCGTTTCCGCCAGAGAATCCGCCATGGCGTTGAACGACGCGGCCAGCTCGCCGATCTCGTCGCAGCGGTCGGCGTCCTGCATACGGATGTCAAAATTGCCGGCGGCATAGGCGCGGGTGGCCTGCACCATCTCCTGAATCGGCTGGGTCTGGCGCATGGAGGTCAGGGAGCTGGCCACAAAGGCAATGAGCAAAATAATGGCGGCGGTCATGAAGAACAGGGCAATGAAAGAGCGCCAGATCTCCATCAGCTCCACCGTTTCCATGACGGCCACCACCATGCCGATGACGGTGGTGCTGTTTTCGCTTTCCGTCACGGGAACGGCCACAACGAACTGCTTATTGGCATAGATGCCGCCCAGATCGGTACGCGCTTCGTAGATCGTATGCTCCCGGAGAATGGCCTGCATCACCTCGTCGGGAAGGGTGACGACCTGGCCCACAATGCGTTCATCCGAGGTCAGCAGCACATTGCCGCTGCGGTTGCAGATCAAAAAATCCACATCCGACATACGGGCCGCCACACCCGCCAGATTGCGCAGAGAGTCGTCCGGCTGCTCATTCTGCTCCGCCGAGACCAGATACGGCGCAGACATATGGGCCACCAGCTCGGCGCGGTCCTGCATCTCGCCGCGCTTTTCCTGCATGGTATAGCGGTAGCTCAAGGTATAAAAGGATACGCCCAGCAGCAGCAGCGTCAGCAGCACCATGCCGGCTGTCAGCAAAAACTGCTGCCAATACAGGTTTTGAAAGCGTTTTTTCAGTCGTTTCATGGCCGCCTTACTTTACTTCAAACTTGTAGCCGACGCCCCAAACGGTTTTCAGCGCCCACTGGTCGGAAACATTCTCCACCTTTTCGCGCAGGCGCTTGATATGCACGTCCACCGTGCGGCTGTCGCCGAAATAGTCAAAGCCCCAGACCTCGTCCAACAGTTGATTGCGGGTATACACGCGGTTGGGCGTTGCCGCCAGATGGTACAAAAGCTCCAGCTCTTTGGGCGGCGTGTCAATCTTCTTGCCGTCCACGATCAGCTCGTAGCTGTCCAGATTGATGATCAGCTTGTCAAAAACCAGCTTCTTCTTGGTATCATCGGGAATCTCACTGCGGCGCAGTACGGCATTGATGCGCGCCATCAGCTCCTTCATCTCAAAGGGCTTGACCAGATAGTCGTCCGCGCCCATCTCCAGACCCGTGATGCGGTCGTCCACATCGTTTTTGGCGGTGAGCATAATGATGGGCGTCTGGCCCTTTTCCCGGATGTGGGCGCACACACCCCAGCCGTCGAGCACCGGCAGCATGATGTCCAGCAGCACCATATCGGGCTTTTGCGCGTCAAATTCCGCCACCGCCTTGCCGCCGTCATAGGCAATGCGGACCTCGAAGCCCTCTTTTTCCAGATACATGCGGATCAGGTCCGAAATATTGCGATCGTCTTCTACCACTAAGATATTGCGTGCCATACAGATATCCTCCCGACGGTGTTTTTTTCTATGGTTGCATTATAGCATGACATTAGGTGTTTTCCTGAACATTCTGTAAATTCAATCAATACATTATAGCACAAAAACAGCCGATTGTATAGCCTTTAGGGAGAATATGTGCCGATGGTGGTATCGGTGTAGTACCAGGCCAAAATCTCGCGCCATGTTTTGCCCTCATGGGCCAGCTCATTGGCGCCGTACTGGCTCATGCCCACGCCGTGGCCGTAGCCTGTGACATGAAAGGTGACGCCATCGGCACCCACATCCACCGTGAAGCAGGCGCTGCGCAGGCCGAACACGCTGCGCACCTCCGTGCCGGACACGCTGACGCCGCCGATGGTCACCGATTCCACCCGGTCGGAGCTGTTATGGGTGAGATTTTGCACCCATCGGGACGGGTCATCGGGAAAGTCGGCCTGCGGATACGCCTTGCGGAAGGTGTCGCAAAATTCGGAGGCGCTCAAAGTCTTGACGCTGTAATAATTGGGGACGCTGTCCTCGCCCTCCGGGCTTTTCACGCTGGCCAGGTAGGGCAGGTCGGAGGTCCACACATCGCCGCTTTTCGCCGTGACGCCGGCGGAGGAGGAGTGAAACGCGGCAAGAATGGGCGCTCCCTGATACAGCACCACCTGACCGTCGGTTTCCTCCACGGCCTGCCGGATTTTTGCCTCGTAGGCATCGGCTTTGTCGCCCCATTTGGCCGCAGCGTCTTTTTGCGAAAGCCATGCGTTGCAGCAGGTGTGGTCGGTGCAGATATCCGCATCGGGATGGGCGGCTTTGCGGCCGCCTTTCATTTGATAGTAAATGTAGGTGCGCTCCGCCGCTGCCTGGGCTTTGAGCGCCTCCTCGGCAAAGCTGGCCGGCATTTCACCGCGCACCACGCCTTTGAGGTATTCTGTCATGGTCATGCTTACCGTTTTTTTGCCGTTCCATACCTGCAGCGTCACAGCATCGTCCTGCAAAGCGGCGGCCTGGCCTGCCGGTGAAGGGGTGGGGGTGGGCGTATTCTGCGGTGCCGGTTCAGCGGCGGTGGAAAACAGAAAGAGCGGCACAAGAAAGAGCAGTGCCGTTAACAGCAGCGACGCCATCAAAGTCTGACGCATGATTACACATCCTTTCAGACTATGGTATGGCGGGCCTGTCCGACATATGACAAAAAATCACAGAGCGGAGCGCCGATCACACAGCACTCCGCTCCATCAAGGTAGGAAGATGAAAAAGTATCGTTTCTTGCATTTATACAATACGGCTTGGTTGTTACAAAATTTCGTGTCCGTTTATTACAAAAGTATTAAATCAGCGCAATTTCCGGAAAAATTCCGATAAGACGCCGCGGCAGTCCTCCCCCAGCACGCCGCCGACCAACTGGGGCCGGTGAGGGAAATCCTCCATAAACAGATTCAGTACGCCGCCGCAGGCGCCCATGGCCGGGTCCCGCGCACCGTAATACACCCGCCGGATACGGGCATTGATGATGGCGCCGGCGCACATGGGACAGGGCTCCAGCGTCACATAGAGCGTGCAGTCGTCCAAACGCCAGGTGCCCAGCGCTTCGTTGGCCGAGGCAATGGCCTCCATCTCCGCGTGAGAAAAAACCGCCTGCTTTTCCTCCCGGCGGTTGCGGCCGCGGCCGACGACCGCGCCGTCCTTGACAATCACGCAGCCCACCGGCACCTCGCCGTGGGCGGCGGCTTCCCGGGCCAGCGCCAGTGCCTGCGCCATGTAGACCTCGTGTTCCATAAAATCTTCCTTTCCGTTTGGGAATTTTTTGCCTGCAGCCGTTTAATACAAGTCTAAACCGGCCAAACTAATCGTAAATATAGGACAGCAGGTATGCTGCCCGCTTACAGGAGGGAATATCATGGCAAAGACCCACATGACTCGTTATACCCCCACAACAGATGAATTGAAAGAGGAACTGCAAAACACCGCACAGGCGCTGCGCAATGCCTATGACCGATTCAATTTCGTCACCGAGCCGGAGCTGGTGGACGCCGCCATCTTCGAAATCCGTTCGCTTAACGCCCGATACAGCTATCTGATCCGCTGCGTCAAGGAAGTGAGCGATGCGTCTGCGCCGCCTTGCGTGGCGGCCGGCGCCATGAAGGGAGGGCGGCTATGTCAATCGTAGAAAAGGTCGCACTGGGATTGGTCATCCTGTTTCTGGCGGTGGCCATCGTAAGGCTGTTCTCCGCACCGCTGAAAATCGCACTGCGGGTGGCGCTGAACTCCGCGCTGGGGTTCGGCGCAGTGTGGCTTTTGAATCTGACCACCGCCGTCACCGGCCTGTCGCTGGGGCTGAACCTGTTCAACGCCGTCACCATCGGCATCCTGGGCATACCGGGGCTGGGCCTGCTGCTGTTGATGCAGTGGGTGCTTACATAGTGCAGCGCTCGTCCCCGTTAAGAGCCCAGCCATACAGCGGATAGCGCTGTATGCTGCCGAACAGCTTCTGCTTCAGGTCGGGATAGGTCTTTTCCAACTGTCCGATCAGCTCCTTGACCTCCTGGCGGCGGCTGGAGCCGTCCGC
Source organism: Clostridiales bacterium (assembly GCA_004555205.1). Lineage (GTDB taxonomy): Bacteria > Bacillota > Clostridia > Oscillospirales > Oscillospiraceae > Vescimonas. Next base: position 4,162 of record SFIY01000003.1, on the reverse strand, counting down.
AGGGCAGGGATTGTGCACCACGGGCAAGCGCAGCCGTTCTGCCGTGCGGCGGATCTCGTCCTCACGGCAATAGAGCAGCGGGCGGATCTGCGTCACATCGGTGCGGTTGAGATAGGTCACCGGCTGGAAGCAGCCGATGCGCCCTTCAAACAGCAGATTCATCAGCAGCGTTTCAATGGCATCGTCATAATGATGCCCCAAAGCGATCTTATGAATACCGCGCTCGGTGAGCGCGGTATTCAAGCTTCCCCGGCGCAGTTTGGCGCACAGGGAGCAGGGATTCTTCTCCCTGCGCTCTTCAAACACGATCTGATAGACCGGCACCTGTATCCGCTGGTAGGGTACCTCCAGCGTTTCGCACAGCGCCGCCACCGGCGAAAAATCCATGCCGGGCATCCCCATCTCCAGGGTAATGGCCTCCAGAGTGAACGGGATCGGGTAAAACCGGCGCAATTGCGCCAAGGCCACCAGCGTCAACAGGCTGTCCTTCCCGCCGCTGACACCTACGGCAAGGCGGTCGTTGGGCGCGATCATACGGTAGTCCTCCACGCATCGGCGGACAAGCCCCAGAATATGCTGCATGAAAAAATCCTCCAAAATTGAAATTGCGATTTAAGAAAACAAGAGCAAACGAGAGAAAACAAGAGAAAAACGCAGATGTTTCTATCGTAAATTAAAATCGTGTTGACAAGTGATTTGACTTGTGGTATAAATATCCTTGCGCGTGAAACGCGTATTGTTTCCTTGATTTTAGCAAGGGAGCAATAAAAAGTAAAGCAAAATACATGATAATAAATGGAGGAAATCACAATGTCCACTTTCATGGCAAACAAGGCCAACATTGAGCGCAAGTGGTACGTCGTCGATGCAGCCGGCCAGCCTCTGGGCAAGACCGCTGTGATCGTGGCTGACCTGCTGCGCGGTAAGGGTAAGGTCACCTATACCCCCCACGCTGACTGCGGCGACAATGTTATCGTCATTAACGCAGGCAAGGCTGTTCTGACCGGCAACAAGCTGGAGCAGAAGTACTATCGCACCCACTCCGGTTGGGTCGGCGGCCTGAAGGAGACCAAGTACCGTATCCTGATGCAGGAGAAGCCCGAAGTCGCTATGCGCGTGGCCGTCCGCGGCATGATGCCCCGCAACATCATCACCAAGGACTCCCTGAAGCGTCTGCACATCTATGCCGGTGAGAACCATGAGCATCAGGCTCAGAAGCCCGAGCTGGTCAAGTAAGGAGGAGAAGAAGAATGTATCAGTCTAAGAATCCCTATATGTACGGCACCGGCCGTCGTAAGTCCTCTGTGGCTCGCGTTCATCTGTTCCCCAACGGCACCGGTAAGATCACCGTCAACGGCCGTGACATCGAAGAGTATTTCGGCCTGGAGACCCTGAAGATGGTCGTTCGTCAGCCCCTGAACGCTACGAACACCCTGGGCAAAGTGGATATCGTCGCTACCGTCGAGGGCGGCGGTGTGTCCGGCCAGGCCGGCGCGCTGCGTCACGGTATCAGCCGCGCGCTGCTGCTGGTGGACCCTGAGTTCCGTCCCATCCTGAAGAAGGCCGGTTTCCTGACCCGCGATCCTCGTATGAAGGAGCGTAAGAAGTACGGCCTCAAGGCTGCACGTCGCGCACCTCAGTTCAGCAAGCGTTAATTTATCAACAAAAATTACGGAATCCCTTGTGCCACAACGGTTACAAGGGATTCTTTTTTTATCATAACCTGTCCCAACCTGTCCTAAAGAAAATGATTTTATATGGGACAACACGGGGACAACACCCTTTTTTTGCGGTTAATGGGACAACAAATGGGACAACAAAACAACATGAATAGCATCACACTTGTTAGCATTTGCATATACTGCAACCTATAAATAATTAAATAGCCATCAGCCATTTGGCCGGTGGCTATTTAATTTCGTAAATTGGGGATATGAGTGACGTCCTTCGCTTTTTATTTAGCCAGCATAGATCTTGTCCATTGCAGTATTTACAATGGCAGATAGTGAATCTGGATCATTGTATTTTACCTTCGCATAGATATCCATAGTAATTTTGCTGTTCTCATGTCCAGCTAGGTATTGCACTGTTTTTGGATCGACTCCCGCAAAAATGAGATTGGTGATATAAGTATGTCTCAGCTGGTGAGGGGTAACCTGAAAATCCATACTATAAACGACATTCCCGTTATGCGCGGCTTTTTCACCAAGCACAGGAGTAACGATATGTTTAATTTTCTGACCATTCACATACCTAACATAGGTGCGTTCCTTTGTACTGCGTGTCGTTACGTACGCCCATACTCTCCTGAATTGCGTATAGGACAAGGCCTCGCCATCCTTGTTGGCAACAACAAACTCTGAATTGCTTGCAGCCTTTGCATCTCGGAGACATTTTTCCAAAGGCGGTGGAATCGGAATATCTCTTTTGGCCGCCTTAGTTTTAAGGTCTGTTAGAATCACAGGCCGGTTGTGCTCTGTGTGCCATGCACGCCTAACTGAGAGATACGGTGCGGCAACGTCAAGATAAACGCAGTCCCATTTCAAAGCTAAAATCTCTTCACGTCTCAAGCCACAGTACAGGCCAATCATTACAAACACATAAGGTGGTAGCCCCTTGATTGCAGACAAGAGTATTTGTACTTGATTGTCAGATAGTGCCTGTTTTTCTTTTTGCGGTTTACCGCCTTTAGCCGAAAGCTTTGTGCAGGGCGATTCCTTTATGATATGGCTCTCGACGGCTGATGTAAAGATAAGCTTGTAGAGCATTTGCGTTGATCGATAGATTGATTCCGAGTTTTGCAGTGCTGGAAGAACCGCCAGTTTTACATCGTCTGGGGTGACGTCTACCATCAGTTTTCTACCAAGGGGCTCTTGAATATACTTTTTTACTTTCCACCGATAATCAGCAATTGTTGTTGATCGAAGACGTCCCGATTGCATCAAGAGCCATTTTTCGCAGTAATCATTGACAGTAGGTGTTTTAGCACAAAATACAGCATCTTCTATGTCTTGTTCTGCTTTTTTAACCTTTTCGAACAATTTCTCTGGTGTTTTTGCGTATAATGAGACGCGTTTTCCATCAGCATCCATTATTCGCGTTCGATAATATGTTGTGCCTCTACGTACGACGGTTCCGTACTCTGGTATTATTTGTTTTTTTCTCGGCATACAATTCTCCTTCTATTCTATGCGGTGCGCCTTACTTGGGGTTATTTCTACGTTTACGATAGGTATCTCTATTTGCGTTAGACAAAGCTCTATGTGTTGATTTTGCAATGAATTCTTGAATAGCTTCTTCCGTAAAAAAGACACTACCGTTTGGAACATACTGAATATAAGAAATTATCCCTGCGTATCTGGCATTATCTAAAGACGCAATACTGATTCCTAAAATGGCTGCAGCTTCTTTGCGATTATATAGTTTTTCCATGGTGCTCCTTTCCAGAGCAAAGAAAACAATAAATACCGGTATTTATTTTCGTTATTATTCTACTGTTTCCCCGCCCCATCCTCAAATGTGCAAAAATACCACACGTAAAATTTTGCATATTTGACAATTAATACTAGTAAAAAAGGTTTTCTCCTATGCTGCGCATTTTCTGAATCAAAACGGCAAGCTATTTTCGAAGGGCTTAAGATTCTCCACAATATATATCTCAAATTTTTCTTTCCAGCTTCTTGCGGTTCGTTCTGGAACGCAGTATTTCTGACAGATAATACTGCATGATGTTTTTCTTTGACCGTTAATATATAGATCAAAAAAGTCACCAGCCCACTCGTGCCATGCAGACAATTCGTTTCTCAATGTTTGAAGATGAATTTTCTCTTCGACTTCTTTCTCCACATTTACGTTGCTCGCAATCGTATCAAATACAGTTTCTCCGTCAGTTCCTACGACCACATCTCCGGAAATAAGCACAATCTCAGGCTCATTCTGATGTTTCCGAAAACATTTCATTTTTTCCCTATGCCACTCATCGTATTTTTCACGAGTAGTTTCAATATACATGCAATCCAATTTGCCCAAATCACAAATATTGTCTTCGATGAAGAATCGACGTTTCTCTCGTGGTAATTTTTTGTTCATCTTGAGAATTTGATTCCATTCCTTTTTGCTGGCAATACGGAGGCCCTCTTCGGGCGCTTTAGTGTTCTTGTAA
>SFIY01000019.1 GCA_004555205.1 Clostridiales bacterium | reverse complement strand
GTTCGATGCTACCTATCATCACGCCGTATGGCCCTCTACCGGTAACTATTGCCGCGGCGGCGCTTTCAACTCCAAGCTGCTGGCCTGCGAGTCCGTGGCCATTCTGCCCCAGGATATGTCCAAGGAGCGCTTTGATTGGCTCAAGTCCATTGCCGGCCAGATCATCGCCACCCCCGGCTGCGAGTCCAATGTTAAGGAAATTTTCGATAAGACCTGGGAACTGAAGCAGGATCCCACCATGATGATCTTCAACCAGTTTGCCGAGATGGGCAACCCCCTGTGGCACTACAATGTCACCGGTTATGCGCTGGCCGATCTGTTTGAGGCAGTGAAGAAGCCCGGCCAGAACTTCGCTGGCGCCTGCTTCACTTCCGGTTCCGCCGGCACCATGTCCGCCGGTGATCTGCTCAAGGAGCGTTATCCCCACCTGAAGCTGGCTGTGGGTGAAGCACTGCAGTGCCCCACCATCCTGAACAACGGCTTCGGCGGCCACCGCATCGAGGGTATCGGCGACAAGCACATCCCCTGGATCCACAATGTAAAGAACACCGACATGGCCATTGCCATCGATGATGAAGACTCTCAGCGTCTGCTGCGCCTGTTCAACACCGCAGAGGGCAAGGCCTACATGAAGAACGAGCTGGGCATGAGCGACGAGCAGGTGGAGAAGATGAGCTGGCTGGGTATCTCCGGTATTGCCAACGTGCTGTGCTGCATTAAGATGGCCAAGTACTATGAGCTCACCGAGAATGACGTGGTGGGCACTGTGCTTACCGACTCCGCCGTGATGTATCAGTCCCGCATTGAGGAGCTGAATGAGATGCACGGCGCATATAACGCGCATGAGGCCGCTATGGATCACGCTCTGCATATGCTGGGCCTGAAGACCGACAACATGATGGAGATGGGCTATGCCGAGCGCAAGCGCGTCCACAACCTGAAGTACTACACTTGGGTGGAGCAGCAGGGCATGGATGTTGAGGATCTGAATGCACAGTGGTATGATGTGGAGAACACCTGGGATGCCGTCCACGCTCAGGCCAAGGAGCTGGATGAGCTGATCAACGAGTTCAACGAGGCCACCGGTCTGCTGAAGAGCCTGTAAGAGAAAAGCGTCAATAAAAACGCCTCAAGGGCGGGGCATCAGCCCCGCCCTTTCCGTATGACAAGGAGAAATGTACCATGAAAAATGTAAAATACGGCAAGTGTGTCAAGTGCGGCAAGACCTATGAGGCCACGCCCGACCTGACCAATTGCGAATGCGGCGGTATTCTGGATATCGTATATGATTATGAATATATCAAGACCGTGCTGACCAAGGAAACGCTTCAAAAGCGCGATAATCGCTCCATGTGGCGCTACCGTGAGCTGCTGCCCGTGGAGGAGAGCACGCCCGACACGCCGCTGCGTGTGGGCTGGAGCCCCCTGTACGAGGAACCTCGTCTGGCCGAGATGCTGGGCATCAAGAAGCTGTGGGTCAAGGACGACGGTCAGAACCCCACCGCCTCTTTGAAGGACCGTGCCAGCGCCATGGCGGTCGCCAAGGCCATCGAGGCCGGTGCAAAGACCATTGCCTGTTCATCCACCGGCAACGCCGCCTCCTCTCTGGCCGGCAACGCCGCTGCGGCGGGCCTGAAGACCTACATCTTCGTTCCCGACCGTGCGCCGAAGGGCAAGGTCGCCCAGCTGATGATTTTCGGCGCCAATGTGATCTCCGTCAAGGGCAACTATGAGGAGACCTTTAAGATGTCCGCCGAGGCCATTGACAAGTACGGCTGGTACAACCGCAACGCGGCGATCAACCCCTACCTGTCCGAGGGCAAGAAGACCGTTGCGCTGGAGATCGCTGAGCAGTTGAACTGGGAGATGCCCGACTATCTGGCGATCTCCGTGGGCGACGGCTGCACCATCGCCGGTGTATGGAAGGGTCTGAAGGACCTGTACGCCATCGGCTTCATTGATAAGCTGCCCCGCCTGATCTCTGCCCAGTCCTATGGCTGCTATCCCATCAACCGCGCCATTCAGGATAACGCGGAATGGTATCCCATGGACGAGAATACCATTGCCGACTCCATCTCCGTGGGCGTGCCCCGCAACGCCGATAAGGCACTGGCCGCTATCCGCGAATCCAACGGCATCGCCGTGTGCGTGACCGACGAGGAGATTCTGGCCGCCCAGCGCCTGCTGGGCAAGACCTGCGGCGTATTCGGCGAGCCTGCCGGCGTCACCGGCACCGCTGCGCTGAAGAAGGTCTGCGAAGAGGGTCTGATCGGGAAGGACGCCACCGTGGTTTCCGTAGTGACCGGCAACGGCCTGAAGGATGTGGCCAACGCCATCAAGTCCGCCGGTGAGCCGCTGCACATTGAGCCGGACCTGGATCTGATGGTCAAGGGCTTTGCTGAGCGCGGCGTGACCGTCGAGTAAGTAAACCTGTATAAAGACGCAAACCGGCGCTGCCTGTCAGGCAGCGCCGGTTTTGTTGCATGTAAAAAATCTCTCCGACCAAGGGCCGGAGAGATTTTATGATTTGATGTCTTTATACGACGGCTTTTTTCTTTTCAAACGGATTGGGGATCTGGGCCAACAGCACCGCCACAAACATCAGCACGCAGCCGAAGTATTCGCGGCCTGTCATCTGCTGATGCAGCAGGATGGCGCCGGAAATAACGGCGAACACGGATTCCATGCTCAAAAGGATGGTGACCACCGTGGGGTTGGAGTCCTTCTGTGCCAGAATTTGCAGCGTATACGCCACGCCGCTGGAGAAAATGCCCACATACAGAATCGGCAGTGCGCAGGAGAGAACGGCGCTCCAATCGGGCTGCTCAAAGATAAGCATACCGATGAAAGACCAGGTGCCTGCCACCAAAAACTGAATACAGCTTAGCTTCATGCCGTCCACGAACTGGGTAAAATGATCGATCACCAGAATATGGATGGCGAAGAACGCCGCGCAAAGGAGCATCAGCAGATCGCCGTAGGCGATTGTCAGCGCACCGTTGACACACAGCAGATACAGGGCGATCACCGCCAAAGCCACGCTGATCCAAACCGGCAGCGACACCTTTTTCTTGAAAAACAGACCGAAAATCGGGACCAGCACGATATACAGAGCGGTAATAAAACCCGCCTTGCCTGCATCGGTGCCGGCGCCGAGACCGGCCTGCTGCAGGTTTGCGCCGACAGCCAGCGCCGTACCGCAGCAAAAGCCGCCGATCCACAGCTGCTTGCGGCCCTGCTTCTTTTGCTCCGTGGTAAGCTGCGGCTTGTCTTTCTTCAGCTTCCCAAAAATAAAAATAATCAGCAGCAGAGCGATCACCGCGATGTAGGAGCGAACGGCATTGAAGGTCATAGCTCCCATTTTTTCCGAGCACACATCCTGCGCCACGAAAGAGGTACCCCAAATCAGGGCAGTCAGCAGCGGAAATACAATTTGGCGTACTTGATTATGTTTCACGCAATATTCGTTCCCTTCCTTGTCAGATTCGTCTCACGACTGTTCTATTTGAGTACAGGATACCATAAAATTTACCATTTGTAAAACGATGGCATTTCATATTTTGCATGAATAAAACTCATGCAAAAGTTCACTGCTGCTCGGGAGGGCCGATATGCCAGGAGAATTTGTTTTCCTGGTGTTTGACAAGGCGCACGATATTTTCGCGGTGACAGTAGATAATCAGACCCACCACCACCAGAGACAGCGCAAAGTACAGCCAGTTATGTCCCAGGAAAAGGAAGGTGGTGACGGGCACGGTAGCCGTGCCGCAAACGGAGCCCAGGGACACATATTTGGTGACCAGCCAAAGCAGTATAAACAGCGCCCAGGCGATCAATGCCACGCGCCAGTCCAGCATAATGACCAGCGTACCGCCGGACAAAATGCCCTTGCCGCCCTTGAAACCGAAGAACACGGGGAACATATGACCCAATTCGCAGCCGATGCCTGCCAGCAGCAGCCCCAGCGTCCAATCGCCGTGGAGATACCGGAACAGGTAGCCGCCGATCAGGCCCGCCACGACCATTTTGAGCATGTCGCAGAAAATGACACACAGGGCGTATTTTGCGCCGTAGGTGCGGTAAAAATTGGTCAGTCCGGCATTGCCGCTGCCGTGCTTGCGCACATCGTCGCGGATAATGAAATGGGAGGTCATGACAGAGCCGTTAAAACAGCCCAGCAGGTACGATACCAGCAGGATCAGTGCAATGGTGAAAAGAATGGGCATGGCTTAGTTATCCTCCTCGCCTTTCTGGCGAATGGTCATGATAATGGGGGTACCCTCCAAACCGAACACATTGCGGATCTGGTTTTCCAGATACCGGCGGTAGGAGAAGTGGAACAGTTTCTTGTCGTTGCAGAATATCACGAAGTGAGGCGGCTTGATGCCCACCTGCGTCATGTAATAGATCTTCAAACGGCGGCCCTTGTCCGTAGGCGGCTGTACGCGGGTCTGCGCATCGGCCAGCACGCTGTTGAGCATGCCGGTGGTAATGCGGGTGGAGGCCTGGTCGTAGACGTAGTTGATCAGCTCAAACAGACGGCTCACGCGCTGACCGGTCATGGCGGAAATAAACAGGATCGGGGCATAGGTCATGTAGCTCAGATCGCGGCGAATGTCCTCGCGCATACGATCCATGGTCTTGCCGTCCTTCTCGATAAGATCCCACTTGTTGACCACGATGATACAGGCCTTGCCTGCTTCGTGAGCCAGACCCGCCACCTTTGTGTCCTGCTCGGTGACGCCCTCCTGGGCGTCGATCATGATAAGACATACATCGCTTCGCTCGATGGCCATGGTGGCACGCAGCACGCTGTATTTCTCGATGTTGTCGTCCACCTTGGACTTTTTGCGTATACCGGCCGTGTCGATAAAGTTATACTTGCCCTGCGCGTTTTCAAAATAGGAGTCGATGGCGTCCCGGGTGGTACCGGCCACATTGCTGACGATCACGCGCTGCTCGCCCAGAATTTTGTTGGTCAGGGAGGACTTGCCCACATTGGGCTTACCGATGATGGCCACCTGGATCACATCATCCTCTTCCTCCTCGTCGCCCTCCGGCGGGAAGTACTGCACGCAGGCATCCAGCAGATCGCCGGTGCCGTGGCCGTGTACGGCGGAGATGGCAATGGGATCGCCGAGCCCCAGGTTGTAGAACTCGTAAAATTCGGGGTCCAGATTGCCGGTGGAATCCACCTTGTTGACGGCCAGCACGATGGGCTTTTTGGAGCGCTGCAGCATATTGGCCACTTCCTGGTCGGCGGCGGTCATGCCGGTTTTGATGTCGGTGACCAGTACGATAACGGTGGCGTTTTCAATGGCGATCTGCGCCTGTTCGCGCATAAAGGCCAGGATTTGATTGTCCGTGCTCGGCTCGATACCGCCGGTATCCACCAGTGTGAACTTGCGGCCGCACCAGTCGGACTCGCCGTAAATACGGTCGCGGGTGACACCCGGCGTGTCCTCCACGATGGAAAGGCGCTTGCCGATCAACTTGTTAAACAGCATGGATTTGCCCACATTGGGGCGCCCCACGATAGCAATGATAGGTTTGGACATGGTTTACACCTCCCTTTCAAACATGGCGTCCGCCAGATCGCCGCCGTCGGTGCCGACGATCTGAACAGGACAGTGAATTTCTTCTTGCAGCCGCTCCACGGTGTAGTCGTCAAGGAACACCGTTTCGCCGTGGCGCAGCATATGCAGCGGCAGCAGCACACGCCCGCCCAATTCATGGGCGCGCAGCTGCTTGGACAGGTCCTGCCCCGTCAGCAGACCGGCCACATCGATGGTGTGACCGAAAAAGTCGTTGTCGATACCGATGACCTGTCCCTTTAAGCCGGGAAACCGCTCCTGCGCCTTATGCAGCAGTCCGCGCAAAAAGTCTTCGGCGGCGCGGCCGGTGGCAATGGTGAAGGGCGTGGGCTCTGCGGGCAGCTCCTCCCAGGACAGCGCAGACAGGAACTCCTGTTCCAAAGAGCGCAGCATGCCTACGCCGTTTTCCAACTGGCCGTAGCCCTCGTAATAGTCCTCCCCGGGCAGGGGGCGGCCTGCGCGCAGGAACAGCTCGTCGGCGCAGAAAAACAGGCGTGTGCCGAGCTGCTCCAGACACTTTCTGCCGTACTCCTCGGCAATGTCGATGATTTCCCCGGCAGCCTTGCCGTCCACAGGCCGGAGCTTGGCCAGGCCCTTGCGGTATTTGGTTAAGCCTACGGGCACCAATGAGCAGCTATGGAATCCCATATCCATCAGATCGGACAGGGTGCGGCGGAGCTGCTCGCCGTCATTCCAGCCGGGGCAGACAACGATTTGTCCGTTCATTTGGATACCGGCCTTGCCGAAAGCGCGCATGTACTCCAGGGAGCGGGCGGCGTTTTTGTTGCCCAGCATGGTGCAGTGCAGTTGGGGGTCAGTGGTGTGGACGGAGACATTGATGGGGGAGATGTGCAGGTCAATAATACGCTGCGCCTCCCGCTCGGTCAGATTGGTCAGGGTAATGTAGTTGCCCAACAGAAAGCTCAAGCGGGCGTCATCGTCCTTGAAATAGAGCGATTGGCGCATGTTGGGCGGCATCTGATCCACAAAGCAGAAGATGCAGTGGTTGGCGCAGGAGCGCATTTCATCCATCAGATAGGTGTCAAAGTTCAATCCCAGATCCCGGCCCTCCGCCTTGCGAATCCGCACCTCACGCACGCTGCCGTCCGTCTGCTGCAGCGTCAGATCGGCAATAGCATCATATCCATAAAAGCGGTAATCCAATACATCGGCGATCTGGTGACCGTTGATGGTCAGCAGCTTTTCGCCGACGCGGATGTGAGCGCGCTCGGCAGGGGAGTGCCGGTCAATACCGATAATCACAGTGCTCATTTTGTTGTTCCTCGATAATATTTCTTATAAATTCGCATAATACCACATGATAACTTATTTATTATAGACGAAACCGCTGTCCTTTGCAACGAAAAAAGCGGGAAATAGGCTGTTTATACAAAAAAAGTAAGGAGGGAAGATGACATCTTCCCTCCCAACAAGGACACACGGTAATTATTTGCCTGCAGCCACAGACTTGACCGCCTTGACCTCGCGGCCGTTGTAGGTACCGCACTCGGGGCACATTCTGTGAGGCAGATGCAATGCACCGCACTTGGGGCAAGCCACCAGAGCGGGAGCACTCAGCTTCCATACGGAGCTGCGTCTCTTATTGCGTCTTTGTTTGGATACTTTTCCCTTAGGTACTGCCATGTTGACACCTCCTTGGTCTTAACTGCGATGTGCAGTAATTGATTTTTTGATATCTTACTCGTCGTTCTGTTCCAAGAGCTTGGCCAGCGCAGCCAATCGGGGATCGACCTGACGCTTGCACCGGCAAGCCTCGCGGTTCAGATTCACACCGCAGCCTGAACAAAGGCCCTTACAGTCCTCTGAGCAAAGATGCTTTGTGTCCATAGCAAGGATGAACGCGACCCGGGCAATCTCCTCCAGGTCCACCTCGTCATTTTCCAGCAGGACGATATCCTCGCTGTCCTCAAACTGTTTCTCCTCGGCCAGAACGCACGAATAGGAAACGGTTTTCGGCTCGTCGAAATCCTCCGCACACCGGTCACATACACAGTGGAGCGTTGTATCCGCTTGAAGATCCAACAAAAGCATACCGGCCTCGTTGTGTATCCGGCCGTCCACAACAACCGGATTTTCCACGGGATACATACCGTCAAATTCCTGATCGCGCAGGTCCATTTCAAAATGAAAATCCTGCCCGGAACCCGGCGTATGAAGCAGCTTGTTTACATTCAAACGCATAGCACACCTCGCAATGACACGGCTACTATTATAGTGGATAGGCAAACGCTTGTCAAATATTTTCTGACAAATATTTTGACTTTTTTCAAAAATAGGATAGAATAGGCCATAGAACCATAGCAGGGGAGGGCCTCTATGCGAGAAATGACCGTTGGGAAAAACGATGCCGGCCAAAGGCTGGACCGCTTTGTATCCAAATCGCTGCCGCTGCTGCCGCCGGCACTGCTGCAAAAGTACATCCGCATCAAGCGCATCAAGGTCAACGGGGGCCGTGCCCGGCGTGACCAACGCCTGCAGGCGGGCGATGTTCTGCAATTATACATCAATGACGAGTTTTTTGACAAGCCCTGCGAGGAAAATATGTTCCTTACGCTGTTCAAGCCGAGCCTGGACATTGTCTACGAGGACGAGAACATCCTGCTGCTCAATAAGCGTCCCGGCCTTGTGGTGCATGCCGATGAAACAGAAAAAGTCAATACGCTCATCAACCATATTCAGGCGTATCTCTATCAGAAGCGCGAGTGGAACCCCCGCTGGGAGAATGCATTCACGCCGGCGCTTTGCAACCGAATTGACCGCAATACCGGCGGACTGGTGATCGCGGCGAAAAACGCCGAAACACTGCGCATCATCAATGAGAAGATCCGTGACCGCGAGATTGACAAGCGCTATCTGTGTATCACCCTCGGTGCGCCAAAGCCGCCGGAGGGCAGGATCGAGTGCTTTCTTTTGAAGGACGAGAAGAAAAAGCAGGTATCGGTCTATCACCGCCCGGTGCCCGGCGCCAAGACGGCGCTGACACGCTACCGCACGCTGGAAACGCGGGGCGAGCTGAGCTTGCTGGAGGTAGAGCTGCAAACCGGCCGCACGCACCAGATCCGCGCCGGCTTTGCCGATCTGGGCTGCCCGCTTTTGGGCGACGGCAAGTACGGCATCGGCGAGAAGAACCGTCGGTACGGCGAGACAAGGCAGGCGCTCTGCGCCTATCGGCTCACCTTCGATTTCCCCACGGACGCGGGGCTGCTGAACTATCTCAGGGGCAGGACTTTTACGGTGGAACATGTGCCCTTCCGGGACAAATATTTCGGATAAAAACATTCTGCGCAGGGTTTTCGGACAGCCCTGCGTATTTTTTTGCAAAAGAGGGGAAAATTCATTGACTTTTGTGTAATTTTTATATATATTGAATCCGTCAAATTTCAACGAAAAAATCGGCTATGGGAACAAAAGCCCCTTTTGAACAGCGAAACGCGGCACATCTTACTATGAACGGGGGAGGATAAATGTCCAAAGAGTTGATTCGCCTGCGGAATCTCTGCATGGCGTTTGACGACGAGCTGGTACTCGATAACATCAACCTTTATATCAATGATTCCGAATTCCTTACGCTGCTTGGACCCAGCGGCTGCGGCAAGACCACAACGCTGCGTATCATCGCAGGATTTGCAACGCCCACATCGGGTGATGTGACCTTCGACGGCGTAAGGATCAATGATGTTCCGCCTCATAAGCGGCAGATCAACACCGTGTTCCAAAAATATGCGTTGTTCCCGCATTTGGACGTATTTGAAAACATCGCTTTCGGCCTGCGCATTGCCAAGGTACCGGAAAAAGAGATTGAAGAGCGCGTAAACGAGATGCTGGAAGTGGTGTCTTTGAAGGGCTTCGGCCAGCGCCGTATCGATCAGCTTTCCGGCGGCCAGCAGCAGCGCGTGGCCATTGCCAGAGCGCTGGTGAACCGCCCCAAGGTTTTGCTTTTGGACGAACCGCTGGGAGCGTTGGATCTGCGTCTGCGTAAGGATATGCAAAACGAATTGAAGCGTATCCAGCAGCAGATGGGCATTACGTTTATATATGTGACCCACGATCAGGAAGAGGCGCTGACCATGTCTGACACGGTGGTCGTCATGGATAAGGGCCGTATTCAGCAGATCGGCACGCCGGAGGATATTTATAACGAGCCGAAGAATGCCTTTGTGGCGGACTTTATCGGCGAGAGCAATATTCTCAACGGCGTCATGGTGCGCGATAATGTGGTGAAGATGTACGGCAAGCAGTTTCCCTGTGTGGACGGCGGCTTTGCCGAGAATGAGCCTGTGGATGTGGTCATCCGCCCCGAGGATATTGACATCGTGCCTGTGGAGCAGGGCCAGTTGGTGGGAACGGTCACCAATGTGACCTTCAAGGGCATGCAGTACGACATCATCGTGGACTTCCGCGGCTTTAAATGGCTGATCCAGACCACCGACCATTCGCCGGTGGGCGCCCGTATCGGCGTGAAGATCGACCCGGAGGGCTTCCACATTATGAAGAAGAGCGAGTATTCCGGTATGTTCGGCGACTACAGCTCCTACTCCGAAGAATATGAGGAGATGAGCGATGTAGAGTTTGACCCGGAAGAGGAGGAGAGCGAGGATGAAAAATAAGCTCTCCCGTTTTGCCGTGCCTTATGTGGTGTGGATGGCCATTTTCGTGGTGGCGCCGATCGTCATTATGACGGTCTACGCCTTTACCTCCGCCTCCGGCGGCTTTACGCTGGATAACTTTGCCCAGATGGGCACCTATACGGAGGTGTTTCTCCGCTCCTTCAAGCTGGCCCTGATCGCCACGGCCATCTGTCTGCTGATCGGCTATCCCGTGTCCTATTTTATCAGCCGCGAGGGTGTGTCTTTTCAGCGCATGGCCAATGTGCTGATTATGCTGCCCATGTGGATGAACTTTCTGCTGCGCACCTATTCCTGGATGACGATTCTGGAGAACAACGGCCTGCTGAATCAGCTCTTCCGGAAGCTGGGTATTATCGCCCTGTATAACAACCTTACAGGCGCCGAGCTGGAGTTTTTCCCCATGATGAACACCCAGGGCGCCGTGGTGCTGGGCATGGTATATAACTACCTGCCCTTTATGATCCTGCCCATCTATTCCGTCATCGTTAAGCTGGACCACTCGCTCCTTGAGGCGGCACGGGATCTGGGTGCCAACTCGGCCACGGTGTTCCGCCGCGTGATCCTGCCGCTGTCACTGCCGGGCGTGCTGTCGGGCATTACCATGGTGTTTGTGCCCTCGGTATCCACCTTCGCCATTTCCCAGATGCTGGGCGGCGGCACGGAGCTTTTGCTGGGCGATTTGATCGAGCGCCAGTTTTTGGGCGGCGCCTATAATCCCCAGATCGGCGCGGCGATCTCCCTTGTGATGATGATTATTGTGGTGGTCTGCATGGTCATCATGAACCGCTTCGGCGAGGGAGAAGAACAGGCGGTGATGCTATGATGAATCGAAAAGGCAACTCCGTGGGTGACCGCATTTTGATGGCGCTGGTGTTTTTGTTCCTGTATGCGCCTATCTTCATTCTGATTATCTTTTCCTTCAATGCCGGTACCAGCAGCTCGGTTTGGAAGGGCTTTTCCCTGAACTGGTATGCAGAGCTGTTCCATAACCGGCTGATTATGCAAAGCGTGTATACCACGCTGCTGGTGTCGCTGCTTGCCACCGTGATTGCCACCATTGCCGGCACCTTTGCCGCCATCGGCTTTTATGCCATGCGCCGCAAGGTGCGCGAACCGCTGCTGGCGGTGAATAATATCCCCATGATGAATGCGGATATCGTCACAGGCGTCAGCCTGTGCCTGCTGTTTGTGGTGCTTTTCGGCTTTTGGAACAGCATTGCCGAATGGGTCAATTCCGTGCAGACGCTCATTACCCTGCCCACCAAGCTGAGTATGGGCTTCGGCACGCTGCTCATTGCCCACATCTGCTTCAATATCCCCTATGTGATCCTGTCCGTTGGCCCCAAGCTGCGCCAGATGGACCGCAATCTCATTGATGCCGCGCAGGACCTGGGCTGCACATGGATGCAGGCGTTTTGGAAGGTCATCATTCCCGAGATCAAGCCGGGCATCGTGTCCGGTGCGCTGACGGCGTTCACCATGTCCATTGATGACTTTATCATCAGCTATTTTACCGCCGGCTCTTCCACCTCTACGCTGGCCATGACGATCTACGGCATGACCAAAAAGCGTGTCAGTCCGGAGATCAACGCCATCTCCACGCTGCTGTTTGTCACCGTGCTGGTGCTGCTTGCCATCGTCAATCTGCGGGAGAGCCATGCAAAGCGCCGCGGCAAGGCGCACCGTGCGGTGTCCCGCCGCGGACATAAGGTGCTGCGCGGCATAGCCGCGGGTGCGGCGGCCTGCGCGCTGGTGGCCGTGCTGATCGTGACAGGCCGCTCGGCCAATACGGAGCGCGTGGTGAATGTGTGCTCCTGGGGCGAATATATTGATGAAAGCCTCATTGATGAATTTGAGCAGAAAACAGGCATCACCGTCAATTACCAGACGGCGGAGAGCAACGAAGCGCTGTATTCGCTCATTGAGATGGGCGGCGCCGATTTCGATGTGATCGTGCCGTCGGATTATATGGTGGCGCGCCTTATTGACGAGGGGCTGCTGGCAGAACTGGATTACGACAACATTCCCAACTACGCGCTGATCGGCGATCAGTATAAGGGCTTGAGCTACGATCCCGAGAATAAGTACACCGTGCCGTATACCTGGGGTACGCTGGGCATCATCTACAACACCACCATGGTGGACGAGGAGATCACAAGCTGGGATGCCATGTTCGATACCAAGTATGCCGGACAGGTGCTGATGATCAATAACTCCCGCGATGCCATGGCAGCAGCGCTGCTGGACCTGGGCTACAGCATCAATACCACGGACGAAGGGCAGCTGCAGGAGGCATTTGAACTGCTGGCAGGCGCCAAGAAAAACGGTGTCTATCAGGCATTCGTCATGGATCAGGTCTTCCAGAAGATGGAGGGCGGCAACGCGGCCATTGCCATGTATTATGCCGGCGACTACCTGACCATGCTGGAGAACAACGAGGATCTTCGCTTTGTCATTCCCGACGAGGGCAGCAACTGGTTTGTAGATGCCATGTGCGTGCTCAAGACCAGCCAGCATAAGGCAGAGGCGGAGGAATGGATCAACTTCATTGCCTCTACCACCTCCAACCTGGCCAATATGGACTATATCTGGTATGCCTCACCCAATACCGAAGCGCTGGCGCAGTATCCCGATTATTATCTGGAAATCTATGATGAGGAATTAGACGGGGAGCTGTTTGAGATCATGGCCGCCCCGGACGAAACGCTGGCACGCTGTGAGCTGTATGAGAACCTGCCCCGGCAGACACTGACGCTGTATAACGACCTGTGGACCCAACTGGGTATTTGAAAAGGAGAATTGCGATGATTACCGTTGGCATGACCCATACCGTTGAAAAGACCGTCACGGCTGACATGACCGCCAAAGCGGTCGGCTCCGGCGGACTGGAGGTTTTCGGCACGCCGTTTATGCTGGGCATGATGGAATGTGCCGCCATGTGGTGCATCCAGCCGGAGCTGCCCGAGGGAAAGGGCACCGTGGGCGTGGAGATCCGGTCCAGCCATCTGGCGCCCACGCCGGTGGGCATGAAGGTGAGAGCCACCGCCCAGGTGACCGCTATTTCCGAAAACGGCAAGATGGTGACCTTCAAGGTCTCCGCCAGTGACGAAGAGGGCCTGATCGGAGAGGGCACCCACACCCGCGCCGTCATCAGCAACGAGCGCTTTTTGCAAAAGTGCAATGATAAGCTCGCCCGCATGAAATAATACCGTATCCCCGCCCGCAAGGGCGGGGATATATATTTGCACTCATTGGGATTATTTGCTATAATATATTGAAATTGTCGAAAGAAGGGGAGAGGGATAATGCGCACGCTGGCTATGATCGCCTTCTCCTTTGCGTCCGGGATCTTCCTTGCGGTCTATCTCCCGTGGGACGGCTGGCAGTTGTGGACGGCAACGGCGCTTTTACTGCTTGCCGTGGTCGCCCTTGCCGCTTTGCGCAGGAAGAAGCAGCTTGGTAAGCGTGCGGCGGTGATCCTTTGCGCCTTGGCGCTGTCACTGGCCTATTACACGGCATATGGCGAATTGGTTGCCAAACCGATGGCGCAGCAGTGCGGAGAGGACGCCGTTTTTTCCGGCGTGGTGGCAGACTACCCCGTAACGACCGATACGGGTGTCAAGGTGACGATTCACCTGGCGCCGTTTGTCAAAGCTGTCTATTACGGTGACGAGGAATTGCTGTCACTGCAGCCGGGGCAGCGGATCGGCGGCACGGCATACTGGCAGGATGCAGGCTGTATCCACGACAGTACCGTAAGGACCTTTACCTCCAAAGGGGTCTATGTGCTGCTGTACGGCAGAGATGTGCCCACGGTGGAGGACGGTGAATATGCAAGCATATTCTTTTTGCCGCAGCGTGCCGCCCATCGGCTCAAAGAGCAAATCCGGCTGATCTGGGACGACCCCTCCACGGCGGGCTTTGTGATGGCGGAGTTGACGGGAGATACCTCGGAGATATCACCGGAAGATAACACGGCTGTCTCCGAGGTTGGCCTTGCCCATCTCTTTGCCGTCTCCGGTCTGCACTGTGCCTTTCTGGTAAGCCTGCTGAGCTTCTTTATTCCGCCCCGCCGCCGTCGTCTCTGCTGCGGCGTGACAATCGGCGTGCTGCTGTTTTACATGACGATGGTGGGCTTGACCCCGTCGGTGGTGCGTGCCTGCATCATGCAGTCGTTTTTGCTGTTGGCGCCGCTGTTCAAACGCGACAGTGACCCGATCACTGCGCTGGGTGCGGCGCTGCTGGTGATCCTGCTGGTGAATCCCTTTGCGGCGGCCTCTGTCAGCTTGCAGTTGAGCTTTGCCGCCACGCTGGGCATACTGTGCGTGTCGGGGAAAATCTACCGCCTGGCCACCGGGTGGACAAAAGGCAAAAAGAAGCTGCTGCGGATCGTCTGGGCCTTTTTGATGGCGACTGCCGCATCCAGTATCGGCGCACTGGTATTTACCGTTCCGCTGACGGCGCATTATTTTAACACCTTCACCCTGATTTCGCCGCTGAGCAATCTTCTGTGTGTGGCGGCGGCCGGATGGAACTTTATGGCGGGGTTTGTGACGGTATTACTGGGCTTTATCTGGCTGCCGGCGGCCAAAATCGTGGGCGGATTGTCATTCTGCCTGACGCACTATGTACTGTGGATGTCACGAAAACTGATGACCCTGCCGTGGCATGCGCTGTATTTTTCCAACCGGCTGCTGAAATATTGGCTGGTGTATGCCTATGCGGTTTTCGCCGTCTGCTATTTTGTGCCGGGCCGCAAACGTAGGTACGCCGTGGGTGCGGGCCTGGTATCCGCCATGCTGGCCCTGACGGTGTTTCTCAATACGCTGCCCTACCACACCGGCAGCCTTGGCGTGCTGGCCGTCAATGTGGGACAGGGTGAGAGCGTTTTGCTTTACGCAAATGACAAGGCTGTTCTGGTGGACTGCGGCAGCAGCAACGGCTATATGGACCCCGGCGGCCGGACGGCCGATCAGATCAGCAGCATGGGATATGACCGCTTGCAGGCCGTTGTGGTGACCCATTATCACGCCGACCACACCAACGGCCTGTATGAGGTGCTCACGAGGATTCCGGTCGATACGCTGTACCTGCCTGAAATGGAGGATGAATACGGAGTAAAGGAGCACCTGCTGACCATCGCGGAAGAAAAGAAAATACAAGTGGCATATGTGGAACAGATCAGCCGTGTGCCGCTTGATGAGAATATGCTGACCATCTATCCGCCCGTAGGCGCAGGCGATCTGAACGAGCAGGGCCTATCGGTATTGTGTTCGTCGGGAACTTTCGATGTGCTGCTCACCGGCGATATGGCAGGGTCGACGGAAAGAAAATTCATCCGTACCTACGACCTGCCGGATATTGAAGCGCTGGTGGTGGGCCATCACGGCTCGGAGCACAGCGCCTGCGATGCCTTCCTGCGTGCCGTGAAGCCGGAAGTGGCGATCATCAGCGTAGGCGACAACAGCTACGGCCACCCGGCAGAGGAAACACTGGCGCGGCTGCAGCGTGCCGGTGCAACGGTATACCGGACAGACGAAAACGGGAATATTCAATTGACAGTACATGAGGGAGAAGAGTAATGGCAACGAAAAAAGCGGCAAAAGGCGCCGGATTTTCCGAACTGCGCAGCGCCATAAAAAACGGCACGCCGGAAAATGTCTATATTTTCTACGGCGAGGAATCCTATCTCCGCCGACGCTGTTTGGAGGAACTCAAGGAGCTGCTGATCCCGGCAGGTTTCGAGGAATTTAACTATCACCGCCTGCCGGGTAAGGGGCTGAGTGTGCAGACGCTTTCGGAAACGGTGGAGGCGATGCCCATGATGGCACAGCATACCATGGCGGTCGTCACGGATATGGACATCTTCAAGCTGGAGGAAAGCCAGCGCGCGGCGCTGATCGACCTGCTGTCAGATTTCCCGGAATACTGCACGCTGGTCTTTGTTTACGATCAGGTGGAATATAAACGCGACGGCAAGATGAAAAAGCTGATCGCGGCACTGGACCGCTATGTGACGGAGGTGGAGTTTGCCCGGCAGGAGCGGGAACAGCTTCTGCGCTGGCTCAAGCGCCGCTTTGCGGCTGTGGGACATGATATTGACGCGGACACGGCAGATCATCTGCTGTTTACCTGCGGCACATTGATGACCGATCTGGTGCCGGAGATCGAGAAGATCGTCGCCTATGCCAAGGGACGGCATGTGACCATAGAGGACATCCATGCCGTATGCGAACCGATTCTGGACGCCCGGGTTTTTGATATGACCAATGCCATTACGGCAGGGAAATTCGATGAGGCGGCCCATATGCTGGGAGAGCTGCTGCGTATGCAGACCGAGCCGATCGCCATCCTGGCAGCGGTCGGCAAGGAGCTGCGCCGACTGTACACGGCGCGTATGGCACTGGACGAGGGGAAAGACCGCTTTTGGCTGAAAAGCCTGTGGAATATGTCCTCGGACTATCCGGCGAAGCTTTTGCTGCAGGCGGCAGGGCGCGTGGATCATGCATGGTGTGCCTCGGCGGTGAAACGCTGCCAGATTCTGGACCGGCGGATGAAGAGCGAGAAAAATATGGACAGTGAGCAGGAGATGAAGCTGTTCCTGATGGAGTTGACGGGGCAAAAATGAAGAAAAAAGTGAAAGAAGTCATCGTGGTGGAGGGCCGCTACGATAAAAACGCCCTGCTGCAGGTGGTGGATGCCGTCATTGTGGAGACCGGCGGCTTTTCCGTGTTCAACAACGGGGAAAAGCTGGCGCTTCTGCGTCGGCTGGCGCAAAAACGCGGCCTGATCCTGCTGACCGACTCGGACGGGGCAGGCTTTGTGATCCGCCGCTATCTCAAGGGCGCCATCCCTCCCGAGCAGATCAAACAAGCCTATATCCCCGATGTGGCAGGCAAGGAACGGCGCAAGCGCAAGGCAGGCAAGGAGGGCAAGCTGGGCGTGGAGGGCATGACCCCTGCCGTGCTGCTGGATACGCTGCGCCGTGCCGGTGCAACCTTCGAGGGCGAGGAGAACACCGCGCCGGATGCCCATATTACCAAAGCCGATTTGCTGGATAAAGGCTTGATCGGCCCCCACTCGGCGGAAAAGCGGCAGGCATTGCTGAAGAAACTGGACCTGCCGGCCCACTTGACGCCCAACGCCATGCTGGAGGCTTTGAATCTGCTGCTGACGCAGGCAGAATTTGACGCATTGTAAGGAAAATCTCTTGCAATTGCATAAAACTGCGATTATAATATACAATTGCTTTTATGCGAAAATGATGTGATCAAGGAGTGTGAGAAAATGACCGAGGAAAGAAAGACCAATACCCCCGAAACCGAGGAGGTAACGGAGAGCAAAAACTTTATCCACAATTTTATCGACGAGGACATCGCAGAGGGTGGTCAGTTCCAGGGAATGACCGTTCACACCCGTTTCCCACCGGAGCCCAACGGCTATCTGCACATCGGCCACTGCAAAGCGCTGTGCATCGACTTCGGCACGGCCGAGAAGTACGGCGGTCTGTGCAACCTGCGCATGGACGATACCAACCCCGCCAAGGAGGACACCGAGTATGTAGACGCCATCAAGCAGGATATTCACTGGCTGGGCTTTGACTGGGGCGACCGTTTCTACTACGGCTCCGACTATTTTGAAAAGGACTATGAGTACGCCGTCGAGCTGATTAAAAAGGGTCTTGCCTATGTGTGCGAGTTGTCCCCTGAGGAGTTCCGTGCCAACCGCGGCGACATCGGCATCCCCGCAACTTCGCCCTACCGTGACCGCCCCATCGAGGAGAACCTGCGCCTGTTCGAGATGATGAAGAACGGCGAGGTGGAGGAGGGCAAGATGACCCTGCGCGCCAAGATCGATCTGGCCAGCGGCAATTTCAATATGCGCGACCCCGTCATCTACCGTATTCGCTTTATCAATCACCACCGTCAGGGGACCAAGTGGTGCATTTTCCCCATGTATGATTTTGCCCATCCCATTCAGGACGCGCTGGAGGGCATTACCCACTCCCTGTGCTCGCTGGAGTATGAGGAGCACCGCCCCCTGTACGACTGGGTGGTGAACAATGTGTCCATTCCCTATCATAAGCCCCGCCAGATCGAATTTGCCCGTCTGGGCATCGACCACACCGTCATGTCCAAGCGCAAGCTGCGCCAGTTGGTGGAGGAGCGCCGTGTGTCCGGTTGGGACGATCCCCGTATGCCGACCCTGTGCGGTCTGCGCCGCCGCGGCTATACCGCCCGCTCCATCCGCAATTTCTGCGAGGTGATCGGTGTGGGCAAGACCCCCAGCGTGATCGAATACGCTACGCTGGAACACTGCCTGCGCGATGACTTGAATCAGACCGCGGAGCGCACCATGGCGGTGCTGCATCCCGTGAAGCTGACGGTCGTCAACTATCCCGAGGGCCGGAGCGAATCCTTCGAGGTGGAGAACAATCCCACCGATCCCGAGGCCGGTACCCATACCATTACCTTCAGCCGCGATCTTTGGATCGAGGCGGACGACTTTATGGCCGAGCCCATCCCCAAGTATAAGCGCCTGACTCCCAACGGTTTGGAATGCCGCCTGAAGGGCGCGTATCTGGTCAAGTGCGTGGGGTATGAAACCGATGAAAACGGTCATGTCACCGAAGTGAAGGTGGAGTACGATCCCGAGTCCCGCGGCGGCAATCCCGCCGACGGACGCAAAGTCAAGGGCGCGACCATCCACTGGGTGGATGCGCACAACTGCGTGGATGCCGAGGTGCGCCTGTACGACAATCTGTTCAACGACCCCCAGCCCGACGGCGCGGACAAGAACTTCCTGGATTGCCTGAACCCCAATTCTCTGATCGTGCTGAACGGCTGCAAGGTGGAGAAGGCCATGGTGGAGGTGGCGGCGGCTTTCGACAAGCAGGAAAACCGCACCGGCATCAATGCGCCCACCTTCCAGTTCATGCGTGTGGGCTACTTCTGTCTGGATAACCGCGACAGCAGTGCCGATCATCTGGTCTTCAACCGCAGCGTATCGCTGAAGGACAGCTTCAAAAAGTAAAAAAACAACAAATAAGAAAAAACGGTGCGAGAGCACCGTTTTTTCTTATTTACATATACATGCGGCTGGCTGCGAGGTTGGATGCTATTCCTGCGCATGTCACAGCCGCTTTTTGATGGCGGCGATGGCGCCCTTTTCCAGGCGGCTGACCTGCGCCTGGGAAATGCCGATCTCCGCGGACACCTCCATCTGCGTCTTGCCCTCGTAAAACCGCATTGCCAGAATGTGGCGTTCCCGGTCGTTCAGGCGGGAGAGGGCCTCCTTCAGCGCCAACTGCTCGATCCAGTTTTCGTCGGTGTTGTCCGTGTCCTTGACCTGATCCATCACACAGATGGCATCGCCGCCGTCGGAATAGATCGGCTCGTACAGCGACACGGGGTCCACAATGGCATCCATGGCAAACACCACGTCCTCCCGGGGGATCTCCAGATACTGTGCAATCTGCTCCACGGTGGGCTCGCGCTGGCTGTTCTCCATCAGCTTTTCCCGGGCCTGGAGCACTTTGTATGCCGTGTCGCGCATACTGCGGCTGACACGGATGGCGCTGTTATCGCGCAGATACCGGCGGATCTCCCCTACAATCATGGGTACGCCGTAGGTGGAAAACCGGACCGGCTGATTGATGTCAAAATTGTCGATGGCTTTCATCAAACCGATACAGCCCACCTGAAACAGGTCGTCTACATTTTCGCCGCGATTCAAAAACTTCTGCACCACGGACAAAACCAGACGCAAGTTGCCGTAAATCAGCTTTTCCCGCGCCTGTGTGTCACCATCCTTGGCCTGACGCAGGAGCTGCGTGACCTCATCGCTTTTCAGCGTTTGTAACTTAGATGTGTTGATTCCGCATATCTCTACTTTTCCCCTCATACGCTGCCTCCACCTTTCGGATGAAGTCAGTATTTCCCGGTAAAAATAGGGATATACGGCGGGGCGAAAAGAATGGAAATTCGACGCGCAGGGCAAAATTTTTCGGGTCATAGGACGCGCCGCACACGGCATATTCTGACTATGAGGTGGAATGTTATGGTCAATCGTTTTTCGCAATTGCGGCGCAAGGAGGTTATCAACGTCTGTGACGGCTGTCGCCTGGGATTTGTGGGCGATGTGGAGATCAAGATTCCCGAGGGAGAAGTGAAAGCCATTATTGTGTTCGGTCCCTGCCGCTTTTTCGGCCTGTTCGGCAGGGGAGAGGATTTTTACATTCCGTGGGACTGCATCCAAAAATTCGGCAGCGACATCATTCTCATTGACAAACCGTTCCAGCATCGGGAGCGCCCTCATGATGAAAAACGCCGCAAACGCTTTTGACGGAAAAAGTACAAAAATCGGAGGAAAAATTGTAAAATTTATCTTGCAATTGCACAGGCCATATGATATTATATTGCGGTGAATCCGCACAGTTTCGGACTTTCGGTCGGTGCCGCCTGACGGTTGGCCGAAGGGAGGAGGAAGCTGGAGGTACAAACTAAAATCAAAGGAGAACAAAACAAAATGGCTAATCAGAACGTCGTATCCATGAAGGCCCTGCTGGAAGCAGGCGTGCACTTCGGTCACCAGACCCGCCGCTGGAACCCCAAGATGGCTCCCTACATTTACACCGAGCGCAACGGCATCTACATCATCGATCTGCAGAAGACCGTGAAGAAGCTGGAGGAGGCTTACAACTTCGTGCGTCAGCTCAGCGAGAACGGCGAGTCCCTCCTGTTCGTCGGCACCAAGAAGCAGGCTCAGGAAGCAATCAAGGACGAAGCTAACCGCTGCGGTATGTACTATGTCAACGCCCGTTGGCTGGGCGGCATGATGACCAACTTCAAGACCATGCGTACCCGTATCGACCGTCTGAACCAGCTCAAGACCATGCAGGCTGACGGTACCTTCGATATGCTGCCCAAGAAGGAAGTTATCAAGCACATGGGCGAGATCGAAAAGCTGGAGAAGTATCTGGGCGGCGTGAAGGAAATGAAGAAGCTGCCCGGCGCGCTGTTCATCGTCGACACCCGCAAGGAGCGCAATGCCATCGCTGAGGCACATCGTCTGGGTATTCCCGTTGTGGCTATCGCCGATACCAACTGCGATCCCGATGAGATCGATTATCCCATCCCCGGCAACGATGATGCCATCCGCGCCATTAAGCTGATTGCTTCCGTCATGGCCAACGCTATGATCGAGGGCCGTCAGGGCGAGCAGAACGAAGAGCCTGCTGACGCCGAGTAATTAAATATACACCGCGTAAATCAACGGGGCAGGGCGTGTCCCTGCTCCGGTTTTTCTAACAAATACTGAACTGGAGGATATTAAAATGGCTTTTACTGCTGCTGATGTGAAGACCCTGCGCGAAATGACCAGCGTGGGTATGATGGATTGCAAGAAGGCACTGACCGAGTGCGACGGCGATATGGACAAGGCTGTTGAGTACCTGCGTGAGAAGGGTCTGGCCAAGGCTGCCAAGAAGGCCGGCCGTATTGCGGCTGAGGGTATGTCTTACGCCCTGGTCGAGAACGGCGTGGGCGCTGTGGTCGAAGTCAACTGCGAGACGGACTTCTGCGCAAAGTCCGACCTGTTTGTGGCTTTCGTCAAGGATATTGCCAAGGCTGTGATCGACAACAATCCCGCTGACGTGGAGGCGCTGATGAACAGCAAGTATCCCGGCTCCGAGCTGACCGTCGCCGAGACGATGCCCGAGAAGGTCATGTCCATCGGTGAGAATCTGCAGATCCGCCGTTTCGTCCGCTACGCCGACAACAAGAGCGTGGGTTACGTCCATGCCGGCGGTAAGATCGGTGTGCTGGTGAACCTGGCGGTAGAGGGCGACTTCGATGCGACCGAAATCGGTAAGAATGTTGCCATGCAGATCGCGGCGCTCAGCCCCCGCTTCTGGGATAAGTCCCAGGTTACCGCTGAGGTGCTGGAGGAGGAGAAGAAGGTCGCTCTGGCACTGATGGATGCCGATCCCAAGATGGCTTCCAAGCCCGCTCAGGTCAAGGAAAAGATCGTCATGGGTAAGATGAACAAGTTCTATTCCGAGAACTGCCTGCTGCAGATGGAGTTCGTTCGCGGCGACATCTTCACCGGCTCCGTCGAGAAGTATATTGCTGCTGCCGGCAAGGGCGCCGTCAAGTTCGTTGACGCCGTTCGCTTCATGACCGGTGAGGGTATCGAGAAGAAGCAGGAGGATTTCGCTGCTGAGGTCGCTGCCCAGATGAACATGGGCAAGTAATTGCTGACAATGTAAAAGGAAAAAGGAAAACTGCCTGTGGCATCAGCCACAGGCAGTTTTTTTGCCGGAAACGAAGTGAACGGCAGACCGTCAATCGCTATCACGCATACGGATGAGCTCCGTCAGACAAAGCACACCGATGATCATCGCCAGCGCAATGGTGATACAGGTGAAGATCATGCCGTGGGCAGGAAGGAAAAACGCCGCCACGGCAGACACAAAACACAGAGGCACCAGCAATAAAATCAATGATCTTGCATTTTCCATACGTCCCATCATAGCAGCTCCTTTCTGCAAAAAAAGTGATGTATTCTACTTATTTTCTATATACAGGTTACCATTTTGCGCGCAAATAATCGTTACAATTCAGCTACAGAGCAGTTACATAAGATAGGCAAAGCGGATACAATTCCGGAGCAATCGATGAAGGAAAGGTGACGGCTTTGGCCGGTTATTTTTTCTTGTATTTATGGTTATTCTTTGGTATAATACATTAAATAATTGGATGATTATGTCTTGATGGGAGAAAATGCCTTGCACTATTTGTCAAATTTATGGGCGGCGCTGGATTTCGGATCGCTGCGTGATATGATTTTACGGCTGGTTTCCGTGTTTTTATGCCTGACGATTCATGAAACCTGCCACGGTCTGGCAGCCTATGCGCTGGGTGATCCCACGGCGAAGGCTGAGCACCGTCTGAGCCTGAACCCGCTGCATCATATTGACTGGCTGGGTCTTGTGATGATGTTTGTGGCAGGCTTCGGCTGGGCGAAACCTGTGCCGGTGAACCCGAATTATTTCAAAAAACCCAAGCAGGGCATGGCCCTGACCGCGCTGGCCGGCCCGGTGTCCAACTTCCTGCTGGCGCTGTTGCTGCTGTTCGGGGTGCGGCTGATGTTCGAGCATGCGGCATATACCACGCTGAATCAGGCGATTTTTGACTTCCTGCTGGATACGGCGATCCTGTCCATCGGTTTGGGTCTTTTCAACCTGGTGCCCATTCCGCCGCTGGACGGCTCGAAGGTGCTGTTCTCATTGCTGCCCAATCGTGTGTACGACACCGTTTTGCGCTATGAGAGCTACGGCATGATCCTGCTGTGGGTATTGGTGCTGCTGGGCGTGGGCGACGCTTATTTTACCAAGGCCATCATCCGGGTATACGAATTATTCTGCCGTGCAGTCGGCTTTTGAGGTGTAACGATTGGATAACCCTATTTTTAAATTGGAAAAGGTGGTGCAGGGCAAGGGTGACGAGACCCTGCAGGACTTTGAGGGGCCGCTGGATCTGATCCTTTTCCTGCTGAGCAAGAATAAAATTGAAATACAGGATATTCCCATTGCCTTGATCCTGGACCAGTATCTTGCGTATCTGGAAAAGCGGCAGCAGATGGACCTGGAAGTGGCCAGCGAATTTGTGACCATGGCGGCCCACTTGATGTACATTAAAACGCGTATGCTGCTGTCCATCGAGGATGAGGAAGCGCAAAACGAGATGGATGAGCTGATCAAATCCCTGGAGGAGCGTCAGCGCGGCGAAGCGTATGCCAAGGTGCGTAAGCTGACCGAGCGCATGGGCGTTATGAGCGAGTTCGGACGCAATGTCATGACGCGGAACCCGGAGCCGATGGAACGGGGCAAGATCTACGAGTACGATCAGGAGCCGGGCGATCTGATAATTGCCATGCAGGAGGTGATGGACCGCCGCGGCCGGGTGGACACGCCGCCGCTGAAGGCCTTCGATGAAATTGTCAGGCGCGAGCCGTATCCCGTGGAGAACAAGGCACGGGAGATCGTGGAGCGGCTGAAAAAGGGCGGCATTACCCGATTTTTGCTGCTGTTTCGCGGCAGTAAAAGCCGCAGCGAGCTGGTGGCTACCTTTATGGCGGTGCTGGAGCTGTGCCGTAACCGTGTCATCAAGCTGGTGGGCGGCATAGAGGACTGCGCTGTAAGCTGCCAAGAGGAAATGCCGAAAGAAATCAGTTAACGAGGAATACGAATGGATACTACACGGGAAATGAAAGAGATCGAGGCGGCCATTGAGGGCATTTTGTTTGCCTCCGGTGAGCCGGTAGCGGTGGACCGTATCTGTCTGGCACTTGATATGGACAAGCCGACGGTGGAGCTGGTGCTGCAGAAGCTGGCAGACTATTACAGCTATGAACGGCGCGGTATGCGTCTGGTGCGGATGGAGGACAGCTATCAGCTTTGCTCGGCGCCGGAGTATGCCGATGATATCCGCAAGGTATTTGAGATCCGTAAGCCGGCGAAGCTGAGCCAGCCGGCGCTGGAAGTGCTGACGATCATTGCCTATTATCAGCCCACCACCCGCGCCTATGTGGACCAGATCCGCGGTGTGGACAGCTCCTACACGGTGGGATTGCTGCTGGATCGGCACCTGATCGAGGAATGCGGACGCCTGCAGGTGCCGGGCCGGCCGCGTCTGTACCGGACGACGCAGACTTTCCTGCGTGCGTTTCATTTAAACTCGCTGGACGACCTGCCGGAGATGCCCGGCATGGAAACGGACGGCCAGATGCGCCTGGGTGAGGATGGCACTGTTTTGGACGATAGTAACGCCGAATAAACGGGAGGGGGAATGCTCTTGGCTGCACTGTGGATATTGGGCATATTGCTTGCGCTGATTTTGCTGCTCCTGTTTTTGCGGGTAGGCGTGCATATCACATTTGGCGAGGCGCTGAAAGTGGACGCCTGCGTGGGGCCTGTCAGAATCGCCGTTGTGCCGAAAAAGAAGAAGCCCGAAAAGGAAGCAAAACCCAAGAAAGAGAAGAAAAAGAAGACCCCGCCTGCGGAGGAAAAGCCGAAGGAAAAGAGAAAAACAGGCTTAACATTTGCAGATATTCGCACGGCGGTCCCGGCCTTATTCGAGGCCGTCAAGGGAGCGCTGCGGAAAACACGGCAGCGTATGCGGATTGACCCGATGCGTTTGTCGCTGACATTCGGAAGCGATGACCCGGCCAAAACCTCGGAAATGTACGGCTGGGCCGGTACCGCCGTGTGGACACTGATGCCGCAGATGGAGCAGCTCATGAAAATCCCCGACCCCTCCATCCATTTGGACGTGGATTTTCAAGCCGTATCTACCAAGGCTGAGGGGGAAGTGGGCATCAGCTTCCAAATCCGCGATTTCTTTGCCATTGCCTTTGCAGCGGCAAAACCCGTATTAAAATGGTTCCTTGCCTTTAAGAAAGCCAAACGGCTGCGCGAGGCGGAACAGAAAACAGAGCAAACGAAGCAAACAACTGAAGTTTAAATAAAGAAAGGACAATAACCATGGAAATGAACGAAAAAAAGAGCAACTCTCTGACTTCCCTGATGGAAACCTCAATGGGCAAGATTCGTGAAATGGTGGATTCCAACAGCATTATCGGCGAGCCCATTACGACGCCCGACGGTGTGACGCTGATTCCCGTGTCCCGCCTGAGCTTCGGCTTTGGCTGCGGCGGCGGGGACTACGGAAAGCAGGGCCCCAAGTTCGGCGGCGCCAGCACGGCCGGTGTGAAGGTGGAGCCGGTGGCTTTCCTGGTGGTCAAGGAAGGCGTTACCCGTGTGCTGCCTGTGGCAATCCCCGCTGTGACCACCGTGGACCGCGTGATCGAGATGGTGCCTGAGGTCATGGATCGGGTGGAGAATTTTATTGATAAGAAGAAAGCGGAAAAGAGCGGCTTCTAAATGAATATAATGGAGTCACCCTATAAGAAAAAGGTGATTTCATGAAAAAAAGATGGCTGCTATGTATCCTTTGTGCCCTTACGCTGACGGCGACGATCCCAAGATACGCGTATGCGGTGGATATATCGGCTACGGCGGCTGTGCTGATGGATGCAGACAGCGGACAGCTCCTGTATGAAAAAAACGCGGAGCGGCAAATGCTGATTGCCAGCACCACCAAGATCATGACGGCTTTGGTGGTGTTGGACTACGGCGGTCTGCAGCAGGTGGTCACGGTGAAGCAAAGCCACATGGTGGAGGGCTCCTCCATGTATCTCAAGCCCGGTGAACAGGTGACGGTGGAGGAATTGCTCTACGGCCTGCTGCTGTGTTCGGGCAACGATGCGGCGTTGGTGCTGGCGGACTATTGCGGTGGCTTGACGAAATTCGTGACGCTGATGAACGAAAAAGCCGAATTGCTGGGCATGGTGAACAGCTCCTTTGCCAACCCGAACGGATTGGATGACGAGGCCCATTATTCCACAGCCCACGACATGGCGATTCTGGCATCCTATGCCGCCCGCAATGCCACCTTTTTGCGCCTGTGTTCCACCAAAAGCGTGACGATCAACGGACGCACCATGAGCAATCATAACCGGCTGCTGCGTGAGGTGGAGGGCTGTATCGGCATGAAAACCGGCTTTACCAAAGCGGCAGGCCGCACGCTGGTGTCCTGCGCCCGGCGTGACGGACGCTGTCTGGTGGCGGTCACGCTGCAGGACGGCAACGATTGGGCCGATCATGCGGCCCTGTACGACTACGGATTTACACAGCTTGCAGAGCTGCCCGGTGAAACAGCATGGTTTGTTTTGCCCGGCGGCGTGCGGAAAGAGTAGGAGAGAATGACGGAGCGCCTGCAAAAATTGATGGCGCGGTCGGGGCTGTGCTCCCGCCGCACGGCGGAGGATTGGCTGCGTGTCGGACGGGTTTGCGTCAACGGCGCGGTGGCCTCGCTGGGCGATAAGGCCGACCCTGACCACGACCGCATTGAAGTGGATGGTCAACTACTGCCGTCGGAGCAGGAGTATGTATATCTGATGCTCCACAAGCCCCGCGGCTATGTGACCACGCTGTCCGATGAATTTGGCCGCAGGACGGCGGCTGATTTGGTGGCAGACTGCGGTAGGCGCGTATTTCCCGTGGGCAGACTGGACATGGACTCGGAAGGCCTGCTGCTTTTTACCAACGACGGGGATTGGATGCAGGCATTGCTCCATCCCAAAAATGAAATCAACAAGATCTATCTGGTCACCGTTACCGGCGCACTGGACCGTGCGCGGGAAAAGCTGATGGCGATCCGCTGTTTGGACGGCGAGAGGATACGACCGGCGCAGGTGGAGGAGGTTTCCCGCGAGAAGGGGAAATTGTGCCTGCGGATCACGATACATGAAGGCAAAAACCGACAGATTCGCCGTATGTGCGCGCAGGTCGGCCTGCGTGTGGAACGGCTGCAGCGTGTGCAGGAGCACACACTGCAATTAGGCAGCCTGCCGAGCGGAAAGTGGCGTTACTTAACGCAAGAGGAGCTGCAATCAGTAAAGGAAGCGATGAAAAGTGAGTAAGAGCGTACTGCATACCATTCAATCCCGAATGAACAGTTTTTCCAAGGGGCAAAAGCGAATTGCCGCCTATATTTTGGAAAACTATGACAAGGCCGCGTTTATGACAGCCAACAAGCTGGGCAAAACGGCCCAGGTCAGCGAATCCACCGTGGTGCGTTTCGCCACGGAATTGGGTTACGACGGGTATCCCACCATGCAAAAGGCGCTGCAGGAGATCATCCGCGGGAAGCTGACATCTATCCAGCGTATCCAGGCCTCTAATGACCAGATGACCGACCCGGATATTTTGGGAACGGTCATGCAGCGCGATATGAACAGTATCCACACCGCGATCATTCAAGCAGATCGCGCGGAGTTTAACCGTGTGGTGGACAAGCTGGTACACGCAGAGCATATTTATCTGTTGGGCGTTCGCTCCTCCTCGTTTTTGGCAGGCTACTTAAATTTCTATTTCCATTTGATCTTTAAGAATGTGACACTGGTGCAGAATTTCTCTGCCGGTGAGATTTTTGAACAGATGCTGCATATCGGCCCCGGCGATGTGCTGGTGGGGATCAGTTTTCCGCGTTATTCCAAGATGACGGAGAATGCGGTGCATTTCGCCTGTGACCGCGGTGCAGATGTGATCGCCATTACGGACAGCCAGATGTCGCCCCTGTACCAATTGGCCAGCGCATCCCTTCTGGTACGCAGTGATATGATTTCCATGGTGGACTCCATGGCCGCGCCGCTGAGCCTGCTCAATGCGTTGATCGTGGCCGTGGGGCGGCAGAAGAAAGAGGAAATTTCCAACACCTATTCGGATCTGGAAAAGGTTTGGTCCAGATATAATATTTTCGGCAAAACGGAAGATGAATAAAAAAGTGGTAGTGATCGGCGGCGGTGCGGCCGGCATGATGGCGGCCATATCGGCGGCGGAAAACGGCGCGGCCGTCACGCTGCTCGAGCCCAACGAGCGGTTGGGCAAAAAACTGAATATTACGGGGAAAGGCCGCTGTAATGTGACCAATGACACGGACACGGAGGGCCTGATGGCGCATATCCCCCGTAACGGGAAGTTTCTTTACAGCGCGCTGTCCCGTTTCGGCGCAAGAGATACCATGTCTTTTTTCGAGGAGCTGGGCGTACCGCTGAAGGTGGAACGGGGCAATCGGGTGTTTCCCGTGTCCGACTGCGCCTTTGATATATCGGGCGCGCTGAAGCGCCGCCTGCAGAAGCTCCGTGTGAACCTGGTGCGTGAGCGTGCGCTGTCCGTTGAAGCGGAAGACGGCTGCGTGAGGGCGGTCAGAGGTGAGAAGAACAGCTATGCCGCTGACGCTGCCATTTTAGCCACGGGCGGCGTGTCCTATCCCGGTACCGGCTCCACAGGTGACGGGTATCGCATGGCGGCGGCCTGGGGCCATACCATTATAGAGCCGCGGGGCTCACTGGTGCCGTTGGTCAGCCCCGATGCGTGCTGCGCACAGATGCAGGGCCTTGCCTTGAAAAATGTGGAGCTGACGGTCTTTAACCGGAAAAACAAGGCAGTATTCCGTGAGTTCGGTGAAATGCTGTTTACCCATTTCGGTGTGTCCGGCCCGCTGGTGCTTTCCGCCAGTGCCCATTTGCGCAACTGGGAAAAGGACAGCTATCGCCTGTCCATCGACCTGAAGCCGGCGTTGGATGAGCAGAAGCTGGAAGCGCGGATTTTGCGCGATGTGGCGGAAAATCCCAACCGCGGGCTGGATAAGATTATCGGCGGTCTGGTACACCGCAGTATGGTCAGCGTGGTACTGGACAAGCTGTGCCTTTCTGCCGGGCAAAAGGCAAACGCCCTGACGAAGGAACAGCGCCGGGCGCTGATCGCCCTGCTGAAGCATTTCCCCGTGGCGGTATCCGGCACAAGACCGGTGGAGGAAGC
This sequence comes from Clostridiales bacterium, assembly GCA_004555205.1. Taxonomy (GTDB): domain Bacteria; phylum Bacillota; class Clostridia; order Oscillospirales; family Oscillospiraceae; genus Vescimonas. Next base: position 29,966 of record SFIY01000019.1, on the reverse strand, counting down.
CATTGTGACCACAGGCGGCGTGAAGGTGGGGGAAGTGCAGCCTGCCACCATGGAGTCCAAGCTGCTCCACGGTTTATACTTTGCCGGTGAAGTGCTGGATGTGGATGCCTATACCGGCGGATTTAATTTGCAGATTGCCTGGGCCACAGGGCGTCAGGCGGGTAGATCTGCTGCGGAAAATTGAGGTAAGAAAATGATTGAAAAGAAGTATTCCATAGCAATTGACGGCCCGTCCGGCGCGGGAAAAAGTACATTGGCCAAAGCCGTTGCGGCAGAAATGGGGATTGTCTATGTAGATACCGGCGCGATCTATCGCACCATCGGGTACTATGTCTGGAAAAACAATATCGATCCCAAGGATGCCGAGGCTGTTGCCGCAGCGCTGCCGAACATCAAGGTGGATATGTGCTATGGCGACGACGGCTTGCAGCATATGATGCTGTGCGGCGAGGATGTGACGGATCAAATCCGCCTGCCCCAGATTTCCATGTACGCCTCGGATGTGTCGGCCATCCCTGCCGTGCGTGACTTCCTGCTGGATATGCAGCGCGATATGGCCAAGCGCTACAATGTGATCATGGACGGCCGCGACATCGGCACGGTGGTGCTGCCCGATGCGGATGTGAAAATTTTTCTCACCGCGCCGGCAGAGGTTCGTGCCCGGCGCCGCATGAAGGAGCTGGTACAGCGCGGCACACCTTGCACCTTCGAGGAAGTCCTGCGTGACATTGAGAAGCGTGACTGGGCAGACAGTCACCGGGCCACCGCGCCGCTGCGGCAGGCAGATGACGCCGTGCCGGTGGACAACGGTAAGACCGATTTTGAGGAGAGCAAACAACTGCTTTTGCGTGTAATCAAGGAGGCGCTCGCTGTTGAGAAATAAGTTTTACGAAGTGGTGTGGGCCATTGTGCGCCCTATCGCTCTGCTATTTCATCCGATCGATGTGAAGGGTCTGGATAATTTGCCGGAAGAACCGGTGGTGATCTGCGCCAATCACAGCAGTAACTGGGACCCCATTTTGATGATCCTTGCCATGTCACAGCAAACAAAGCTGCGGATCATGGCAAAGGAGCAATTGTTCCGTATTCCCGTGGTGAATGCCTTTATCCGAAAAATGGGCGCCTTTCCCGTGAATCGCGGCCACTCGGATATCAGCGCCGTCAGGACATCGATCCAGAGCCTGAAGGCAGGGTTCCATCTGCTGATCTTCCCCGAGGGAACCCGTGTCAGGCAGCCGGGAAAAGTATCTGTCAAGGGCGGTGCGGCGATGATCGCCATTCGCTCGGGCGTGAAGATGCTGCCGGTATTTATCGGCACAACCAAGAAGTTGTTTCAGCGTGTGCCGGTGATCTTCGGTAAAACCTATGCACCGGTGTATACCGGACGTAAGGGCACGGCGGAGGAATATCAGGCCAATGCCGAGGAGGTCATGCGTCAGGCATATGAGCTGGGAGGCGTTTCATGAAGGTCATACAGGCAAAATCGGCCGGTTTTTGCTATGGCGTGGAACGCGCCGTCAATCTGGCGGTAAAGACGGCGCAGGAAAAGGGCGGCTGTGTGATGCTGGGCAGCATTATTCACAACGCCAATGTGGTGGCGCGGCTGGAGGAACTGGGCGCGCGGCAAATTAACGGCGTGGACGAAATCAAACCCCATGATACGGTGCTGATCCGTGCCCACGGCGAAAAGAAGGATGTGTTTGCCTGCCTGCACGAAATCGGCGCGGCCTGTGTGGATGCGACCTGCCCCAATGTGCTGCGCCTGCAGCAGCTGGTGGCCCATGCGGATGAGGAGGGGAGTACACCCGTCATTATCGGTGAGCCGCACCATCCTGAAGTGGTGGGCGTGGCAAGCTGGTCAGAGCGTTCACAGGTATTTGACGGACCGGAAAAGCTGAAAGAATGGCTGCAGGATGACCCGCAGCGCCGGACTCTGCCCCTTGTGGCGGTGGCGCAAACCACTTGTATTCGATCGATTTGGGAAACATCTGCAGAAATTTTAAAAAAAGAGTGTACAAATGTAAAAATATTTGATACAATATGTAATGCTACGCATAAGCGTCAATCTGAGGCGGCAGATTTGGCCGCTCAGGTGGATGTTATGGTCGTGGTCGGGGATCGGAAAAGTGCCAACACAAAGCATTTGACGGAGATTTGCCGCACGAAATGTCCTGCCGTATACCAAATCGAGGGTGCGGCGGAGCTCAAGCCGGCATTTTTCAAAGGGTGCACCGTGGCGGGCCTGACGGCCGGTGCCTCCACACCTGCGGGCATCATTAAGGAGGTATATACAACGATGAGCGAAGAAATCAAGAACGTGGAAGCTATGGAAGAAAGCTTCGAAGAAATGCTGGAAAAATCTTTTAAGACTTTAAATACAGGAGAGAAGGTAACCGGTATCGTGACGTCAATCGGCCCCACTGAGGTGCAGGTCGATCTGGGCTGCAAGCAGGCCGGCTATATCGCGATTGACGAGCTGTCCGCAGACCCCAATGCCAAGCCCGAGGATATTGTGAAGGTCGGCGATGAGATCGAAACCTACATCATCCGTGTCAACGATGTGGAAGGCTATGCGATGCTGTCCAAGAAGCGCCTGGATGCTGTGAAGGTTTGGGAAGACATCGAGGAAGCCCGTGAGAATAAGGTCACTCTGGAAGGTAAGGTCACCGAAGAGAACAAGGGCGGTATCGTTGTCAACGTCAAGGGCGTGCGCGTGTTCGTGCCCGCTTCCCAGAGCGGCCAGCCCCGCGGCGCTGAGCTGAGCGAGATGATCGGCCAGACCGTGTCCCTGCGTATTACCGAGGTCAACCGTGCCCGCCGCCGCGTGGTCGGTTCCATCCGTGCCGTGGCCTATGAGGCCCGTGCAGCAGCGCAGGCTGAGATCTGGAACAACATTGAAGTGGGCAAGCGCTACACCGGTACCGTCAAGTCTATGACTTCCTACGGTGTGTTCGTGGACATCGGCGGCGTGGATGGTATGGTACATATCTCCGAGCTGTCTTGGAGCCGTATCAAGAATCCTGCCGAGGTCGTTTCCGTTGGCGATACGCTGGAGGTGTACGTCATCTCCTTCGACGCTGAGAAGCACAAGATCTCCCTGGGTGTGAAGGACCGCTCCTGCAATCCCTGGGATAAGTTTATGGAAACCTACAAGGTGGGCGATGTCGCTAACGTGCGTATCGTCAAGCTGATGACCTTCGGCGCTTTTGCTGAGGTCGTTCCCGGTGTGGATGGCCTGATCCACATCTCCCAGATCGCCGATCGCCGCATCGACAAGCCCGGTGATGTCCTGTCCGAGGGCCAGATGGTTGATGCTAAGATCACTGCGATCGACGAGGAGAAGCAGAAGATCTCCCTGTCCATCCGCGCTCTGCTGGCACCCGCTGCTGAGGAAGTCGAGGAAGTCGAGGAGGACGCTGAGTAAGTTCAGTCCAACAATTGCCGTCAAAGAGCCGACACATTTGTGTCGGCTCTTTTTGTTATATCGACTAAAACATACATTTTAAATTGTGCAAAGCAACAATTTCATATTTTTGGGGGCAAAAGTACTGCCATTTCCAAAAAGATTGTGGTAAAATTAACGATGGATTTGAGATGAAAATCAATTTCAAACGAGGAGGAGCATATCATGGCTTTTGCGGATTTTCAGAAGATGTATCAGGAGAAACTGGTCACGGCCGATGAGGCAGTGAAGGTGATTCAATCCGGCGATTGGGTGGACTACGGCTTTTGCGCCATTCATCCCCGCGTGTTGGACGAAGCACTGGCGCGCCGTGCGCCGGAGCTGGAGGATGTGAAGGTGCGCGGCGGTATCAGCCTGTGGAAGCCCGCTATTTTCGATATTGAGGACCCCGTCCATCATATTATTTTCAATTCCCACCATATGAGCAGTGTGGAGCGCAAGCACATTGCCACCGGTGCAGGCTTCCATGAGCCGATGCGCTACAGCGAGCTGCCCCGCTACTATACCGACCATATCACACCGCCGGATGTGGCCATGTTCCAGGTGGCGCCCATGGACAGCCACGGTTACTTTAACTTCGGCCTTTCCGCCTCCCACATTCGTGCCCTCTGTGATAAGGCGAAGGTCATTATCGTGGAGGTCAATGCAAATATGCCCCGCTGCCTGGGCGGCTTTGATGAGTGCATCCATGTCAGCGAAGTGGATATGATCGTGGAAGGCCGCAATGACCCCATGGGGATCCAGCCCTCCAACCCGGCAACGGATGTGGATAAGGCGGTGGCCAAGCTGATCGTTGAGCAGATTCCCAACGGCGCCTGCCTGCAGTTGGGGATCGGCGGTATGCCCAACACCGTGGGCGCCATGCTGTGTGAGTCCGATCTGAAGGACTTGGGTGTACATACCGAGATGTATGTGGATGCATATGTGGATCTGGCCATGGCCGGTAAGGTGACCTGCCGGAAAAAGACGATCGACAAGGGCCGTCAGGTGTATGCGTTTGCGGCAGGTACCCAAAAGCTGTACGACTATCTGAATGATAACCCGGCCTGCATGGCGGCGCCTATCAGCTATACCAACGATATTCGCACCATTGCCTCCATTGATAACTTTATTTCCATCAACAACGCCGTGGATATTGACCTTTACGGTCAGGTGAACGGTGAAACGGCAGGTACCAAGCAGATCTCCGGCGCAGGCGGTCAGCAGGATTTCGTGCTGGGCGCCTATCTGAGCAAGGGCGGCAAGAGCTTCATCTGCCTCAGCTCCACCCATAAAAACAAGGACGGTACGCTGGCTTCCCGCATCCGTCCTACGCTGCAGCCCGGCAGTGTGGTCACCGATACCCGCGTGAATACCATGTATGTGGTCACCGAGTACGGCTGCGTGTGCCTGAAGGGCCTGATTGGGAACGCGCCGAAAAGCTGATCTCTATTGCCCATCCCGATTTCCGTGAGGAGCTCATCAAGGAAGCGGAAAAGCAGAAGATCTGGTATCCCCACAATCGCAGATAAACATAAAAGGGCGGCTCAAGCCGCCCTTTTTCTTGCGTTTTTCTTTCCCTTTTTCTGACAAAATCTTCTTGAAAGAACAGGAAAAAGTCAGTATAATATAAATGGGTTTATTTTGACTTTTTTTCAATAGATAAAGGAGGTGCGTATATGTATCTGATCGGCGACAGAGTCGTGCATCCCATGCATGGGGCGGGAATCATCGAGGCCATTACGGAGGAACGACTGGGCGGAAAGCGCAGCAATTATTATGTGTTCCGTATGCTGACAAGCGGCCTGACACTGAAACTGCCTGTAGAAAATTGCGCTGCCATCGGTGTCAGATCGCTGTATACCATCTCCCAGATCGAGGAGGTTATTCGTCATATCCCCCTGCTGGAGGTGGACATGACGAATAATTGGAACCAACGCTACCGGGAAAATATGGAGCGGATCAAGAGCGGTGAGCTGATGAAGGTGGCGCAGGTGGTAAAGGGCCTGATGTGGCGCGATAAGCGGCGGGGCCTGTCCAACGGCGAGCGGAAAATGCTCCACAATGCCAAGCAGATTTTGCTCTCTGAGATCGTGTTGGTTTGCAACACCACCTATGCCGATGCCGAGCAGAACTTGAATCAAACCATGATGATAGGAGCGAACAGCGTATGAGTTTTTGGGGAAAGGTGCACAAATGGCAGGATAAGTGCCGCCCGTTTTGTACGGCCATCATCCCTGCTGCCGGTACATCGCAGCGTATGGGCGGTGAAAATAAACTGTTTATGAATCTGGCAGGTGCGCCTGTTTTGATGCGCACGCTTTGCGCCATTGACCGGGCGGAGCTGGTGGACGAGATGGTTATTGCCGCACAGGAGGAACTGCTGCTGGAAGTGGCAGACCTTTGCAGCCGCTGTGGCTTGCATAAGCCTGTCCGTGTGATTCGCGGCGGCAGTACACGCACGGAATCCGTGCTGTCGGCTGCACTGGAGGCCAATCCCAAGGCGGAGCTGCTGGCCGTGCATGACGGCGCCCGGCCGCTGGTGCGCCCTGAGGATTTCGATGAGATGATCCGTCTGGGCTGCAAGACTTACGCAGTGGCGCCTGCCCTGCCGGTGTCGGATACCATCAAGGTGGCGGATATGTCGGGCTTGGTACGGTCTACCCCTGAGCGCAAGTCGCTTTATGCCGTGCAGACACCGCAGGTGTTTCAGGCCAATCTCCTGCGTGCGGCACTGCAGTCGGCCCTGACCTGCGGCGCGGAATTGACGGACGATTGCGCCGCTGTGGAGCGGCTTGGCAAGGAAGTCTATCTGGCGCCCGGCAATCCGGAAAACATCAAGATCACCACACCGCTGGATATGACCGTCGCGGAGGGCATCTTGAAGCATCGGGAGGCGCAGGGATGACGAATTTGCGAATCGGCCACGGCTACGACGTCCACCGCTTGACGGAGGGCAGAGCACTGATTTTAGGCGGTGTGACCGTACCCTATGATAAGGGTCTGGACGGCCATTCCGATGCCGATGTGCTGACCCACGCGGTGATGGATGCATTGCTCGGTGCGGCGGCGCTGGGTGATATCGGACAGCTATTTCCCGACAGCGACGATGCGTTTTTGCAGATCTCCAGTCTGGTCTTGCTGCAGCGCGTGGCGGAAAAACTGGCAGAGAACGGCTATCAGGTGGTGAATGTGGACGCCACGCTGATTGCCCAAAGGCCGAAAATCGGGCCTTACCGCATGGCCATGCGGGAAAATCTGGCGCGTGTGCTGGGCGTGGCAATAGAGCAGGTGAATGTGAAAGCCACCACGGAGGAGCATTTAGGCTTCACCGGCGAGGGACTGGGGATGTCCGCCCACGCGGTGGCGCTGCTGGAAAAAATCAGATAAGGGAAAGCACGACAAAAGCGACGGTTTACGCCGTCGCTTTCCTTTTTGGGCGCTTTACCCTTAGAGCAGGGTCACCCTCTGAGCAGCCTGCGGTTGACACCACAGACTTTGCCTCTACATAAAATGCATTGTGAGGAGGTGCATCATGGATTACTATCTGTTTATCGCCCGATCGATCACGCAGGCGCAGCATATGGCTCATGTTTTGGCCAATTGCGGCATCCGCGCAGCGGTGCTGCGTACACCGGCCAGTCTGTCGGAGCGAGGATGCAGTCACGCGGTAAAGATCCGCGCAGACAAGTTAAGCGCGGCACGGTCGTGCCTTGATCGGGCGCAATTGCAGCCGCTTCACATATATTATCAGGATGCAAACGGTTATAATGAGGTGAGTGTATGATCTATTTTGATGCCGGCGCAACGACGCTGGAAAAACCGGAAGCCGTACGCCATGCCATGGCGCGTGCGGTGGCAACCATGAGTTCACCGGGACGCGGCACATACCCGGCCTCGCGTCAGGCAGAGGAAACGGCCTATCAATGCCGCAGTGAAGCGGCAGAGTTATTCGGCATGGACTCACCGGAAAACGTAATCTTTACCGGAAACGCGACCCAAGGACTGAATGTTGCCATCAAAACACTGGTCAAACCCGGCAGCCGTGTCATTATTTCCGGCTATGAGCACAACGCGGTGACACGGCCTTTGCACGCTATCCCCAATGTGCGTATGACGGTGGTGGATACGCCGCCCTTTCAGCCGGGCCAAATGGCGGCGGATTTTGCCGAGGCACTGCGGCAGGGTGCCGATGCGGTAATCTGCAACCATGTGTCCAATGTGTTCGGCTGTATTCAGCCGGTGGATGAAATTGCCGAGCTGTGCCGCCGTCATCGGGTGCCGCTCATTGTGGATGCTTCGCAGTCGGCAGGTGTCCTGCCGGTAAGAATGGATGAATGGCAGGCTGCTTTTATTGCCATGCCCGGCCATAAGGGGTTATATGGCCCGCAGGGAACGGGACTGCTTTTGTGCAACCACGATACGCGCACACTGATGGAGGGCGGTACGGGCAGTCTGTCACGCCAGCAGCAGATGCCGGAGGATCTGCCGGACCGTTTGGAGGCAGGCACGCACAATATGCCCGGAATTGCCGGACTTTTAGAGGGGATCCGCTTTGTGCGCCGTCGGGGCGTGGATAAGATCTGCCGTCAGGAGCAGCAGTTGACAGCCTATGCGGCACGGCGATTGGAGCTGATCGACGGTGTGAAGCTGTTTACGGACGGAGAATTTATCAACCAGACAGGCGTGCTGTCGTTCCTGGCAGCCAACAGGGACTGCGAGGAAGTCGGCGAGCGATTGGCGCAGCGCGGTATTGCCGTGCGTGCAGGATTGCAATGCGCGCCGCTGGCTCATCGTACGGTGGGCACGCTGAAAAGCGGTACGATACGCTTCAGCGCATCGGTATTCAACACCATGTCGCAAGTGGATCGCTTTGCCGCAGAATTGCAGGATGTCATTCGTGAAAATGTAAAGATGTAAGCATAGTTTTTGTTGCATTTTCCCAATATTTTTTATATAATAAGTAGTATCTATTGTTATGCGTATTTTGCGGTGTCCCTGGGCACAAAAACGGAAGGAATATGCTATGGAATCGGTACTGTCTGTATTAGAAAATATTGGGAGATACTTAGTGCTCATCCGTCCGGCGGATATGATCGACATGGCGCTGATTGCCTTTTTCGTATATAAGCTTCTGTCGTTGGTGAAAAGCACACGGGCGGAGAATATTCTCAAAGGTGTGGCAATCTTTCTTCTGGCGCTGCTGCTTTCGTCCGAGGCGGCTTTGAATTTGCGCGGCGTCAATTACCTGCTCAGCCATATGGTGGAATGGGGCGTTCTGGCACTGATTATTCTGTTTCAGCCTGAGATCCGTCAGCTCCTGGAGAAGCTGGGCAGCCGCAATATCAAACTGCTGCGCGCTTTTGCGCCGGAACAGAAGGTGTCGGAGCTGGAACGGGCCATTGACCAGACCGTGATCGCCTGCACCGAGATGTCCGAGAGCCGCACGGGCGTGCTGATCGTGTTTGAGCGGAAAATCCTGCTCAACGACATGGTGCGCAGCGGTACAAGGCTGGATGCCTCGGTTTCCAGTGAATTGCTGAAAAATATCTTTTTTGTCAAGGCGCCTATGCACGACGGCGCGGTGATTATACGGCAGGGACGCATTTTGGGCGCCGGTTGTATGCTGCCGCTTTCCAAAAATGTGAATTTGAGCCGCGATCTGGGTATGCGTCACCGTGCCGGCATCGGCATGAGCGAGAATTCCGATGCCGTGGTGGTTATCGTGTCAGAAGAAACAGGCGGTATCTCTGTGGCTTTGGGCGGTATGCTCAAACGCCACTTGATGCCGGAAACGCTGTCCAAGCTGCTGCGTAATGAGCTGATGCCGCAGATCGAGGAAGAGGAAGCGTCCCCGGGTACGAACCTGCTGGGAGTTCTTCGCGGGCGCAGGAAAGGAGAGCGGAATGGAGAAGATTAAGAGCGGAAAGGTTCTGCGTATTGCGCTTGCCATTCTGGTCGCCGTGGCAGTATGGCTTTATGTGGATAGCGTGAAAGCACCGGATGTGCGTGTAAAAGCGAATAACATCCCGGTGGAATTTTCCGGCGAAAACGACACGCTGGCAGATAAAGGCTTGATGATCCTCTCAGGCTACGATACGACAATTGATCTGACGCTGAAGGGGCCGCGTAAGGTTTTGTGGAAACTGGATAAGAGCGAGATCCGTATTGTGGTGGACACCTCGGGGATCAGTGACACCGGCGTAAAAACACTGCGCTATAATGTGGTGTATCCCGATGCGGTATCCGGCAGCCAGATCAAGGTGGAAAATGCCAGTGCCTTTACGGTGACGGTCACGGTGGGGGAACTGTCAACGAAGAAAGTGCCTGTCGAGTGCGAGGTGCTCGGTGAACCGGCGGCCGGATTTATTACCGGTGACTTGTCCCTCGATCCTGCCGTGCTGATGCTTCGCGCATCCCGTGATGAATTGGTCAATGTCAGCTATGCCAAGGTGAAAATTGACATCAGCGGTGCCAATAAGACGGTGGTGCAGGCTGTGGGATATGAACTGTACGATTATAACGACATTCTGATTGAAAACAGCAATATCCGCGCCAATGTAAAGCTGGTGCAGGTGACAATGCCGGTTTTGATGCACAAAACCGTGCCGTTGAAGCTGGACTTTGTGGAAGCACCCGGCTCCACCATGGCTCAGGTGACATATCAAATCCAGCCGGAACAAGTGGTTTTGACAGGGCAGAAGGATCTGCTGGAGGGCATTGACGAGATTTTGCTGGATACCGTTTATCTGCAGGATCTGGAGGCCAAACAGACGTTGACCTATGATATTGTCCTGCCGGAAGGCATTGTATTGGACGATAAAGTGGATACCGCAGAGGTGACGATTACGGTCAGAGGCGTGTCCGAAAAGACGATCACCACGTCGAATATCGTGTGCCACAACCTGAGGGAAGATTTGGCGGCTGTGCTGTCGACAACGGAACTGGACGTGACGGTGCGCGGCCTGAGCGCTGATCTGGACAACATAAAGCCGAGCAACGTGCGTGTTGTGGCTGATTTGAGCGGTGTGAAAGAGGCAGGAAAGCATACCGTACCGGCCGCTATTGAGATAACGGGCACGGAAAATGCGGGCGCAAAGGGAACCTATCAGGTGGTCGTTGTTGTGAGCGCAGCGTCGGAGGATTAAAAACTGTTTTCCCAAGGAGAAGACCATGACACAAATTGCAACAGTTGAAAAAATATTGAGCGACGGTTACGCCGAAATTTCCGTTCCGCGCAAGTCGGCCTGCGGCCATGACTGCGAGGAATGTGCCGGCTGCGGCATGACAGGAGCGGCGATCTATGCGCGGGCGAAAAATCTGCCCAATGCTCAGCCGGGCCAAAAGGTCGTGGTGGAGAGCAGCACCGGGAAGCTGCTGGGCGTGGTCGCGGTGGTGTATGTGCTGCCGGTGGTCTTTTTCCTGCTGGGGTATTTCCTGTCGGTCGGTCTTGCCGAAAGCGTCCGCTATGTGATCGCGATTGCGGCGGCGGCCTTGGCGCTGATCCCCATTGTGCTGTATGACCGCTACGCCAAACGGCACGAAATCCTGACTTACACCATCTTGCGCCTGTTTTAACGGATGTTTGGCTATGTGCGTCCGATAATGGACAGGCTTTCTGCGGAAGACCGGGAGCGATTTCAGGGCGTGTATTGCGGCTTGTGCCATACGCTCGGCAAGCGCTGCGGCAGGCCGGCAAGGTTGTTTCTGAACTATGATCTGGCTTTTCTGGCCATGCTGCTGGAGAAGAATCCGTGTACCGCTTGCCGAAAGAGCTGCATAGTGCATCCCATTGGCAAACGGCCCTGTGTCGACGCATCACCTGCATTGGACACGGCGGCAGACCTGAGCGTGATACTGACATGGTGGCAAATACAGGACGGCATTGCCGATCACGGATTTTTTCGTGGTCTGAAGTACCGCGCGGCGTCACTGCTTTTGCGCCGTGCCTACCGGAAGGCTGCGGAAAGAGAGCCGGATTTTGACACCCACACGCAAAAGTGCCTGCAGGAATTGGCCAAGCTGGAAAAGGAACAATGTGCCTCGGTGGATGCCGTGGCCGATACATTTGCACGGCTCCTGGCAGGCGCAGCAAGAGGGGAAACCGATGCCGTCCGGCGCCGTGTGTTGGAGCAGATGCTCTACCATTTGGGACGCTGGATCTATCTGGCGGATGCGGCGGATGACTTGAAGGAAGATCTGAAAAGCGGCAGCTACAACCCATTGCCGCTGCGCTATGCATTGTCCGGCAGGTCGCTGACGCAGGAGAGCCGGCAGGAGCTGGCGAACACCATGGACCAGTCCATTCGCGTGATGGCTGCGGCCTTTGAGCTGGCGGATTTCGGCGATTATACCGCGATCATTGAAAGTGTGGTATACGAGGGCCTTTATGTGGTAGGCAGCGCCGTGTTGAACGGCACCTTCCGCAAACGGAAAAAGAGAGAAAAAGTAAAACCCAACGAAAGGCGGGACGCAGATGCGTGATCCCTATCAGGTGCTGGGCGTGTCCAGCACGGCAACAGACGAAGAAATAAAAAAAGCGTATCGTAATCTGGCGAGGAAATATCATCCCGATAATTACCATGATAATCCTCTGGCGGATCTGGCGCAGGAGCGGATGAAGGAAATCAACGAGGCTTATGAAACAATCCAATCCCAGCGCAAGAATAAAGGCGGCGCCGCTTACGGATATTCTCAGGGATATAACCCGGGATACCGGCAGAGTTATTCCGGCAATGCCGCTATGCAGCGTGTGCGCATGGCGATACAGCGCGGCGAGCTGAATTTGGCCGAGGAGCTGCTGAACGCGCAAAGCGATCACGATGCCGAGTGGAACTTCCTCAAGGGTGTAATCTGTATGCGCCGGGGCTGGATGGACGAGGCCAAGCGCTATTACCGGACGGCGGTGCAGATGGATCCCCAAAACAGCGAATATCAGCACGCACTGGACATGGCGGAAGGCCGACAGGCCGGTTACCGGCCGGAGGGATTCCAGAATATGTCTACCGCCGGCTGCGACAGCAGCATGTGTCTGCGCATTTGCGGTATCTGGGCTTGCTGCAGCCTGCTCAGCGGCGGCGGTGGCTATCTGTTTTGCTGTTGATTTTGATTTTACGCATAAGGAGGACAAGCGTTTATGGTTAAGAGCATGACCGGCTACGGTCGGGCAAGGGAAACGCTGAATAAGCGCGACATTACGGTGGAGGTGCGCAGCGTCAATAACCGTTATCTGGATTGTGCGGTGAAGATGCCGCGTGCGTACATTTTCGCAGAGGATGCCATCAAGGCCCGCGTACAAAAGGCCGTCTCCCGCGGTAAGGTGGATGTGTTTGTGACCATCGACACCAGTGCGGCGGATGTAACCGTGGTGGCTGTCAACGAGCCGCTGGCCCGCGGCTACTATGAAGCGCTGATGCAGTTAAAGACGACTTTCTCTATGGACGGCGATGTTTCGCCTGTTGCACTGGCCAAATTTCCCGATGTACTGACCGTTACCAAGGCCGATGAGGATGTGGAAACGGTGAGCGCCGATATTTGCCAGGTATTGGACAAGGCGCTGGCTGCCTATAATGAAATGCGCGCCGTGGAGGGCAGGAAGCTGGCTGAGGACATCGGCGGCCGTGTGAATACCATTGAGGCCGTGGTAGGCGAGGTGGAGGAGCGCTCGCCTCAGACGGTGGCTGCTTACCGTGAGCGGCTGGAGGGTAAGATGCGCGAAGTGCTGCAGTCTACCACCATTGACGAGAGCCGTATTCTCACCGAAACTGCCATTTTTGCCGATAAAATTGCCGTGGATGAGGAAACCGTGCGTCTGCGCAGCCACATTGCGCAGCTCCGTGATATGCTCCGTAGCGAGCAGCCCATCGGCCGCAAGCTCGACTTCCTTATTCAGGAGGTCAACCGCGAGTGCAATACCATCGGCTCAAAGTGCAACGATCTGACCATCACGCAGAATGTGGTGAACATGAAGGCGGAGGTGGAAAAAATCCGCGAGCAGGTACAGAATATTGAGTAAGGAGCGCAAGCCATGCAACTGATCAATATTGGTTTTGGCAATTTGGTTTCGGCGCAGCGTTTGCTGGCAATCGTCAGCCCCGATTCTGCCCCGATCAAGCGTTTGATCCAGGAATCACGGGATCGCGGTATGCTGATCGATGCGACATATGGCCGCAAAACCGCCGCTGTGCTGATTATGGACAGCGATCATGTGGTGCTGTCGGCCCTCTCTGCCGAAAAGCTGGCGCCCCGTCTGGGCCTGAGGGCAGAGGATTTTACACAGGAGGAGTAACGCGTTGAAAAAAGGGAAAACATTCATTATCTCCGGCCCGTCCGGCGTAGGCAAGAGCACCGTGCTCCGTGCGCTGTTTGAGGGGCGTGACGATTTGTATTTTTCCGTGTCCGCCACCACGCGCGCCGCACGCGAAGGTGAGGTGGACGGAAGGGATTATCATTTCATTGCTGCCGACCGGTTTCGCGCCATGATCGAAGAGGAGGCCTTTTTGGAGTATGCCGAGTATGTGGGCAATTTCTACGGTACGCCGAAGAAGTATGTGGACGAGGCCATGGAGGCAGGACGTGATGTGATTCTGGATATTGAGATCCAGGGCGCCACGCAGGTCTGTGCCAAACGCCCCGAAACCGTGCGGATTTTCATTGCGCCGCCCTCCTGGGAGGAACTGGAACGCCGCCTGACTGCCCGCGGAACGGATACGCCCGAAAAGGTGCAGAAGCGTTTGCTGCGCGCCAAGGTGGAGATGGAAACGGCCTATGATTATGATTATTTTGTCATCAACGATACGGTGGAAAACGCAGTGAAGGAGCTGCGTGCCATCATGTGCGCCGAGCATTGTAAGCCCGCTGAGCGCATGAACCGCATTTTGAAGAAATAAAAATTTTGACAGATCGGAAGGTAAAGAATTATGATGCTGTATCCTGCAATGAACAAGCTGACGGAGTATATTCCTAACCGCTATATGATGGTCAACGTGGTGGCGCGCCGCGCACGCCAGATTGCTGCCGAGGCCGAAGCTACCGGCGAACATCTGGGCGAAAAACCCGTCACCCTGGCGATCCACGAGGTTGCCGAAGGTAAGTTTGACGCCAATACCATCAATACCATGATCGAGAGCGAGAACGTCTGATATACGAAGGAGGGATTGTCAATGCCGCAGATCGCCAAGGTGGCAGTAGCCGCGGCAACCTATGCCATTGACAAGCCCTACGACTATCTGGCGCCCGAAGGATTGGGCATTGCGGTAGGCTCGCGTGTGTTGGTGCCGTTTGGACGCGGCAACCGCACCGGCGAGGCGGTGGTATTGTCGCTTTATCACACGGTGCCGGAAAAACCGCTGAAAGCCATCCGGGAATGTTTGGATGATGAGCCGATTCTCACGCAGCGTGAGCTCAAGCTGGCCCTATGGATGCGTCAACGCTATTTCTGTACCCTTTACGATGCCATCCGCACGGTGCTGCCGGCGGCAGTGTGGTATCGCTACCGCGAGATCTGGCAGATGACAGACGATGCCGACCATGAGGGCCTGAGCGAAAGGGAACTGGCTGTGTGCCAAGCGATCGACGCTGGTGTACGGGACACCGAGGCGCTGAAGGAAACCTTCGGCGAGAGCGTGATGCCTTTGCTGCGCGGTCTCAAAAAACGCGGGATTCTCCGCGCGGAGACCGTCAGTCACCGTAAGGTCAATGACAAGTCGGTGCGCTGGGCGTCACTGGCTGTGGACGGGGCAAGCGCGCTGGCCTATGCCGACAGTAAGCAGAAAAAGGCACCGCGCCAATCGGACGCCCTTCGTTTTTTGGTAAAGCACGGTGAAACGGCTTGCCGTGAGCTGTGCTATTTTACCGGCGCGGCGACCGGCACACTCAAGGCACTGGAAAAGCGGGGATTGATCCGCCTGCAGGAGCGTGAGGCATATCGCATCGGCGAGAGGGCCTGCGTGACGGAGGCCGTGCCTATTACGCTCAATGAAGAGCAGCAGTCGGTGTTTTCCGCCGTGCTGGCGCAGTCCTTATCCGGCCAAGCAGGCGTGACGCTGCTGCACGGTGTGACAGGCAGCGGTAAAACGCTGGTGTATATCCGTCTGGCGCAGGAGCTGCTCAAGGCGGGGAAGTCTGTCATGATCCTGGTGCCGGAAATCGCGCTGACACCGCAGATGATGGCGCGTTTCACCGCCTATTTCGGCGATGAGGTGGCACTGCTGCACAGCGGGCTGCGTGATACGGAACGCTACGATCAATGGAAGCGTATTCGCCGCGGTGAAGCGCATATCGTGCTCGGTACGAGAAGCGCGGTGTTTGCGCCGCTGCAGAATATCGGCCTGATCGTGCTGGATGAGGAGCAGGAAGGCTCCTACGAGTCGGAGAATGCACCGTGCTACCATGCCCGCGATATTGCCAAATATCGCTGCGTGCAGGAGGGAGCGCGGCTGCTGTTGGGCTCGGCAACGCCCACCGTGGAAACCAATTACTACGCCGAGCGCGGCGACTATCAGCTATCGCGTATGGTACGCCGCTATAATGAAAAGGAGCTGCCCCGCGTGATTGTGGCGGATATGCGACGGGAGCTGCGCAGCGGCAACACCGGCTCTATCAGCAAGGAGCTGTATGAAGAACTGAAAGAGAATCTGCGGCGGGGCGAACAGAGTATTCTGTTCCTGAACCGCCGCGGCAACAGCCGCCAATTACTTTGCCCGGCGTGCGGTTATGTGCCCCAGTGCCCCCGGTGCAGCGTGTATCTGACATACCACTCGGCCAACGGCCGTTTGATGTGCCACTACTGCGGCCACAGTGAAAAAGCGGCAGAGAATTGCCCGGAATGCGGAGGAAAACTGAAGCATATCGGTACGGGCACCCAAAAGGTAGAGGAGGAACTGCATGCGCTGTTTCCCGATACACCGGTGCTGCGTATGGACGCCGATACCGTGGGCGAGGGCCATGAAAAGCTGCTGCGGGCGTTTGAAGTGAAAAAAATTCCGATCCTGTTGGGCACACAAATGGTGGCAAAGGGACTGGATTTTGAAAATGTAACGCTGGTAGGCGTCCTGGCGGCGGATCTGTCGCTGTATGTGGACCACTACCGTGCCGGTGAACGGACTTTCAGCCTGCTGACGCAGGTGGTGGGCCGCGCCGGGCGCGGTGAAAAGGAGGGCCGTGCGGTGATTCAGACCTACACGCCGCAAAATGATGTGATTCAGGCGGCGGCGGTGCAGGATTATGAGCGGTTTTACGACGGCGAGATCCGCCTGCGCAGGCTGCGGCGTGATCCGCCCTTTGCCGATCAGTTTATGATGACGGTGACAGGGCTGGAGGAGGAACGGGTGCGCCGCGCCTGTGGGGAGCTGCGAAACAGCCTGATACGCGTGGCAAAAGAGTACGATATGGAAGTGCTTGGCCCTGCACCGGCTCCGGTACTGAAGGTCAATCACCGCTACCGCTATCGTCTGACACTGATCGGACATAATGATAAGGCAACCCGCGAACTGCTTTCAGCGTATATGAAGGAGTTTGCCCGCCGTGGTGAAAATCGCGGCATGAACATTTACACAGACTGCAATTTAATGGATTGAGGTAAGATACGATGGCTTTACGAAAAATTGTCCTGCAAGGTGATGATTGCTTGAAAAAGGTCTGCCGTCCGGTGACAGATTTCAACGCGCGCCTGCATACACTGCTTGACGATATGACCGAAACGCTGATTGATTCCGGCGGTGTGGGTCTGGCGGCGCCGCAGGTGGGTATTTTGCGCCGTTTGTGCGTGGTGATGAATGAGGATGACGAGGTCATCGAACTGATCAATCCCGAAATTATTGCCACCGAAGGTGAGCAGACCGGCTTGGAGGGCTGCTTGAGCGTGCCCGGCAAGTATGGCGTGGTGACGCGCCCCTATGTGGTGCGTGTGCGTGCCCAGGACCGCAACGGTGCGTTTTTTGAGGTGGAGGACGAGGCGCTGACGGCGCGCTGCTTCTGCCATGAGATCGAGCATCTGGACGGTCACCTGTTTATCGAGCACACGGATCATCTGCTCAGCGAGGAAGAACTGGAAGCGTATATCCGCGAGCAGGAAGCGGAAGAAGAGGATGAGGAAGAATGAGAATTTTGTTCATGGGAACGCCGGACTTTGCCGTGGCGTCCCTGAAACGGCTGGTGGAGGACGGCCACGAGATCTGCGGCGTCTTTACACAGCCGGATAAGCCGAAAAACCGGGGTCACAAGCTGGCGTTTTCTCCGGTGAAGGAGTATGCCGTTTCCCAAAACCTGACGGTGTATCAGCCGCTGAAAATGCGCGACGGTGAGGCACTTGCCATTGTGCAAAAGCTGCAGCCGGAGCTGATCGTGGTGGCAGCCTACGGTAAAATCCTGCCGGAGGACATTCTGCATACGCCGCCCTACGGTTCGATCAATGTCCACTCCTCGTTGCTGCCTAAATACCGCGGCGCAGCACCGATCAACTGGGCGATTCTAAACGGCGAGGACCGCACCGGCGTGACCATTATGTATATGGCGAAGGAGCTGGACGCCGGCGACATTATCCACTGTCTGGAAACGGACATTGGCTTTGACGAGGATGCGCAGGCGCTGACCGCACGATTGGCAGAACTGGGCGCACAGGCGCTGGCTGAAGCCGTGGAGATGCTGCAAAACGGTACGGCTGTCCGCACGCCTCAGGACCACAGCGCTCACACCTATGCGCCCATGCTGGATAAATCCCTTTCACCCATCGACTGGACCAGGAGCGCCCGCCAGATACACGACCAGGTTCGCGGCTTGATTCCCTGGCCCTGCGCACAGACATCTCTTGGCGGCAAGACGGTGAAGGTGTTTGCCACGCAGATCGGCGAGGCAACGGAAGCGGAAGCCGGCAAGATCATTGCCGCGAACAAAAAGGGCATCGCCTTCGCCTGCGGCGACGGGCTGTCTCTTCGTATTACGGAGCTGCAGAGCGAGGGAGGCAAGCGTATGGCAGCCGCCGCCTATCTGGCAGGTCACAGCGTTCAGGTGGAAGTATGAGTGAGAAAAAGCATGTCTCCGCCCGTGACACGGCGCTGGAGGTGTTACTGTCGGTCCAGCATGCCAATGCCTGGTCAGACGGCAGCCTGAAGCATACCATTGCCAAGCATCGGCTGGACAGCCGCGAAGCGGCGCTGGCCACACGCCTGAGCTACGGTGTGATGCAGAACAGGGCGCTGCTGGACTACTATATCGGCTGCTGGTGCAGCCAAAAGCCGGCGCGGCTTGAGCCGGTAATCTTGAATATTCTGCGCATCGGCGCCTATCAGATCCTGTTTATGGATAAAATCCCGCACCGGGCGGCGGTGAACGAGGCGGTGGAGATGACCAAGCGCTGGGGCCGTCCCAAAGCGGCAGGCATGGTCAACGCGGTGCTTCGCAAGTTTGTGACCCATTGGATGGATATGCCGGCCTTGCCCCAGGATACCACGCTGGACTATCTGTCCGTGCGATACAGCCATCCCAAGTGGCTGGTGCAGCGCCTTTTGGACATTTTGGATCCGGAGGAAACGGAGGCCTACCTCAAGAGCAATAACGAGACTGTGCCGACCACCATCCAGACGAATCTGCTGAAAACCACGGCGGAGGAACTGGAGAAGGAGCTGCACGGCGCCGGCGTGACGGTGGAAAAGCACCCGTGGCTGCCCAACTGCTTTGAGGTGAGCGGCACCGGCGATTTGGAACATTTGCCTGCCTTTACGGAAGGCCGGTTCATGGTACAGGATGCCGCGGCACGCTTGGTGGCCATGGCGGCACAGCCTGCACAGACCGACCGCGTGCTGGACGTTTGCGCCGCACCGGGCGGCAAATCCTTTGCTTTGGCCATCGATATGGCAGACAAGGGCGACATCCTCGCCTGTGACATCCATGCCCATAAGCTGAAGCTGGTGGAGAGCAACGCCAGACGGCTGGGGATCACCAGCGTGCGTACAGCACTTGCCGACGGCAGAGAGCACCACGCGGCGTGGGAAGAACAGGCCGATCTGGTGGTGACGGATGTGCCCTGCTCCGGTTTGGGCATCATCCGCAAGAAGCCGGATATCCGCTATAAGAATCCCAAGGAGCTGGCACGGCTGCCGGCTGTCCAGCGGGCGATACTGGAAAATGCCGCTACATATGTGCGTCCCGGCGGTACATTGCTCTATTCTACCTGCACCGTTTTGCCCGAGGAAAATGAGCGCGTGACGGAGGACTTTTTGTCCGAGCACAGTGAATTTGCGCTGGCGCCCTTTACCCTGCCGCTGCCGGTCGGTGCGTGCAGCGGGCATTTGACCCTGTGGCCCCAACGCTTCCATACCGACGGATTTTACATCTGCCGCATGAAAAAAGCATCGAGGAAATGATGATTGATTTAAAATCCATGACGCAGGAGGAGATCACCCGATTCCTGCGTGATTTGGGCGAGCCGGCCTTTCGCGGCGAGCAGGTATTTACCTGGCTGCACAAGGGGGTGCGCTCCTTCGACGAAATGAGCAACCTTTCCAAGGCTCTGCGGGAAAAGTTAAAAGCGCAGTGCACGATTACCGTGCCCACCGCGGCGCGCAAGCAGATCAGCAGGCTGGACGGCACCATCAAATACTTGTGGAGGCTGTCGGACGGCAACTGCATTGAAACGGTACTGATGCAGTACCGTCACGGCAACACGGTCTGTATTTCCTCGCAGGTAGGCTGCCGCATGGGCTGCGCCTTCTGTGCCTCCACGGTTGCCGGTAAGGTGCGCGATCTGACGGCCGGTGAGATGCTCGATCAAGTGCTGTTTACGCAGTTGGATGCCGGACGGGAGATCTCCAATATTGTGCTGATGGGCATTGGTGAGCCGCTGGATAACCGGGAGAATGTGCTGCGGTTTTTGGAACTTGTCAACCATCCGGACGGTTTGCATATCGGGATGCGGCATATCAGTCTTTCCACTTGCGGCGTGGTGCCGGGGATCGACTGGCTGGCTGATTTGGGCTTGCAGATCACGCTGTCCGTGTCACTTCACGCACCGGACAGCGAAACCCGCTCGAAGATCATGCCGGTGAACCGCGCCTATGATGTGGAGGAGCTGTTTGCCGCTTGCCACCGCTATTTCAAAAAGACGGGTCGCCGCATTTCCTTTGAATACGCCATGATCGACGGTGTCAACGACCATGATTGGCAGGCAGATTTGATTGCCAAAAAGCTCAAGGGTATGCCGGGTCATGTAAACATGATCCCGCTTAACGATGTGGTGGAAAGTCCTTTTAAACCCAGTCGCCGCATTGGGGCATTCCAAAAACGCCTGGAGTCCCATGGCATTACTGCCACCGTGCGGCGCAGTTTGGGCGGAGATATTGACGCCTCCTGCGGCCAGCTGCGCCGCAAGGCGATGGAAGAGAAAGGGGGATGCGCTCCAACATGAGAGTATGGGGTATCACAGATACCGGCTTGGTGCGAAAAGAGAACCAGGATGCCTACCGTGTGGATAATATAGCTGACTATACGGTGGCCGTCGTATGTGACGGCATGGGCGGCACAAACGGCGGTCGGATCGCCAGTTCCATCGGTGTGAAAGTGTTTGGCGACGAGATGGAGAAGGTGCTGCACAAGGGTATGTCGGCCGATCAGATTCAACAGGCGATGCTGTACAGTGCTTCTCTGGTCAACGACGCCATTCGCCGTGAGGCAGACGGCAACCCCGAGATCCGACGCATGGGTACGACTTTGGTCGCTGCTGTGGGATGGGATGATCTGGCGGTGGTATGCAATATCGGCGACAGCCGCGCCTACCGCATATCTCCCGAGGGCATTTGCCAGATCACAAAGGATCATTCACTGGTAGAGGATATGGTGGAGCACGGCGACCTGACGCCGGATGAAGCGCGCCGCCATCCCAATCGCAATCTTATCACAAGAGCACTTGGCCCTGATGCGGTAGCACAGACAGACGGATTCAAGGTGCCGTGGAAAAAGGGAGACTTTCTCCTGCTCTGCTCTGACGGTCTGGTGAACACCGTGACAGATCAGGAAATCTTATTTGAAATGATTCACAACGATCAGTTGGATAGTTGTCTGGACCGCCTGATGACGGTTTCTAAGGGCAGAGGCGCCCCGGATAATGTTACGGCAGTCCTGCTGATGAACATCTAAAGGAGTGGAAATATATGGATCAGAACATCGGAAAAATGTTGGATAACCGCTATGAGCTCATAGAGTTGATCGGCAGGGGCGGCATGGCCAATGTATATAAAGCAAAATGCCATCGCCTGAACCGCATGGTGGCGGTGAAAATCCTCAAGAGCGATCTGGCGGATAACGCGGAATTTCGCCGCCGTTTCAGGGATGAGTCGCAGGCAGTAGCAAAACTGTCTCATGCCAATATCGTGTCGGTGTACGATGTATCCCGCAGCGATGATATGGAATACATTGTCATGGAGCTGATCGACGGCATTACGCTCAAGCAGTATATGGAGCGCCGCGGTCAGATGGATTGGCGCGAAGCGCTGCATTTTGTCACCCAGATCATGCGTGCATTGAGCCATGCACACAGCCGCGGCATTATCCACCGGGATATTAAGCCGCAGAACATCATGGTGCTGCGGGACGGCAGCGTTAAGGTGGCCGATTTCGGGATTGCCTGCCTGGCAGATGCGGCCCAGACGCTGACCCAGGAAGCCCTTGGCTCGGTACATTACATCTCACCGGAACAGGCCCGCGGCGACCGTATCGACGCACGCTCGGACATTTATTCTTCCGGTGTGGTGCTCTATGAAATGCTGACCGGCCGTTTGCCCTTTGAGGGTGACAGCGCCGTATCGGTGGCCATTCAGCATTTGAGCAGTGTGCCTCTGTCACCCAGGGATATTAACGAAAATGTGCCAGAAGCGCTGGAATTGATTTGCATGAAGGCAATGAACCCCAACCCTGACAGGCGCTACGCTTCGGCGGAGGCCATGCTGGAGGATCTGGAAAAATTCCGCAAAGATCCCTCCACCAATATGGAATATATCCGCGCTGAACTCAAAGAGAAAGACGATGTGGAGCCGACACAGCCCATTCCCGCCGATGAGGTGGCATCTGCCGTGCGCAAAACGCGCAAAACAGACGAAAAACCGCTGCAAGAAAACAATAAGATGAATAAGAAGCTCCTGTTCGGTATTATTGGCGGCTTTGCGGCGCTCTTGATTTTGATTTTTGCGGCATTTAAAGTTTTCGGCAATTTCGGTGACGGTGAAAACGGCACCTATGTGGTGCCGGATATCCGGGGCTACACGGTGGAGCAGGCGGAAAATCTGCCCGGTGTGAAGGGTATTTTCACCATTGAGGTGCTTGGCAGTAAGCCCAGTACGCAATATGAGCCCGGCCAAATCATGGAGCAGGATCCTGCAAAGGACCATACCCGAAAAAATAATCTGACCATTAAGGTTTATCTCTGCGCCGAGGAACAGAAGTATTATATGCCCAACCTGATCGGCTACGACAGCCGCGAAGCAAAGCTGCTGTTGGACAATATGGATATTGAGCTGAATGTGACCTTTAAGGAGACCTATGACGACCAGGTTCCCGCAGGTCAGGTCATTTCCACCACGCCTGCCAGCGACAGTGAGCTGAAGAAGGGCAACAATGTGCTGGTGTTTGTCAGCCTGGGTAAGGAGACAAAGCCTGTCACAGTGCCCAGCTTTATTGGCATGACATTGGAGAATGCGATCGCAAAGGCACAGGAGCTGGGCCTGGCCGTTGGCGGAACGACCTACCAGACTTCCGATGTGACGGTGGGCAAGGTGATTGATCAGAGCCTGGCCGTTAACAGTACGGTGGAGGAGGGTACGGCAATTTCCTTTACCGTCAGTAAGGGACAGGAAACACCTGTTGACGACCCAACGGACAATCCGCCGGTAGTTCCTCCGGACAATCCGGGTGACTCCGGAGAAGACCCCTCCGTCCCCCAAGGCGGCGAGGGAACGCCCGGCAACGCGCATTAAATGCGGGAGGAGCGTATCTTTTGAGCAGGGGAAGAATTGAGAAGGCCCTGAGCGGTTTCTACTATGTGAATACCGGCTCGGAAGTGCTGCAATGCCGCGCCCGCGGCAAGTTTCGCCGCGAGGGCTTATCGCCGCTCGTGGGTGACTGGGTGCAGGTGCGCGAGCTTGGTAACAGCGAAGGCCTTGTGGAGGAGATAGAGCCAAGGCGCAATGTGTTTTCCCGTCCGTCGGCGGCAAACATTGACCAACTGGTGATTATTGCCTCCGGCGCCGTTCCCGTGACCGATCCGTATTTGATCGACCGCATTTCCGCTATCGCCGCATTGAAAAAATGTCAGGTGCTGGTGTGCCTGAATAAGTGCGATCTGGATCCCGCCGATGGGTTGTACGAGATTTATGGCGGCAGTGCCATGGATGTGCTGCGTGTCAGCGCGAAGACCGGCGAGGGGATAGAGGAACTGCGCGAAAAGCTGCGCGGTAAACTGAATGTCTTTACGGGCAATTCCGGCGTGGGAAAGTCCAGTATCCTTAACGCGCTGGATTCAAAGCTGACCATTCCTGTGGGCGAGGTGAGCAAGGCTTTGGGCCGCGGACGCCATACCACGCGCCATGTGGAACTGTTTTCGCTGCAGGAGGATACCTATGTAATCGACACGCCGGGCTTTTCCTCCTTTGATACGGAGGAGTTAAACCTGGAGTTGAAGGCACATTTGCCGGAGACATTTCCGGAGTTTCTGCCCTATATGGACAAGTGCCGCTTTGTCGGATGCAAGCATATTAAGGAAAAAGGCTGCTGCGTGCTGCAGGCTGTGAAAGCCGGAGCGATTCCCCGCAGCCGCCATGCCAGCTATGTCCGACTCTATGAGGAGGTCAAGGACCTGAAAGAGTGGGAAAAAAAGTGAAGGAAAACAGAGGGTGCTGCAAGGCACTCTCTGTTTTTTGCGTCATATATTGATGGTGAGGAGGGTCTGTTATGCGGAGGGGAAATTGCGGAGGCGTCATCGGCGTTTGCGCGCTGTGTCTGGGGCTGGGCATTTTAATTGCTGCCATCTTCCCGGTAGGTGCGCTGCTGTTTTTGGTATCATTCCTGCTGATCGCCTGTGGTATTATTTGCTTAAAAGATAGGAGGTAAGCATTTTGAAGATCGTTGTTTGGAAATCGCCTAAATTTTTAAGGGGGATTCTGGGCGCCATTTTCGGCATCCATGAATAATCGGACGACTCCTCTCATACGCTTTTGTAGTATCGCAGAATGAGAGGAACGAAGCCATGGAACTGAAATATAAGGACATTGCGTGTTGTGAAGTAGTAGGAAATCTGGTAACGACGCACGAGGAAACCATGGAAACCGCTATTCCGGAATACTGCCCGGACATGGCACGGATCGTGGATACCGTGGGACAGTTGAAAATCCGGGAAAAGAATACGGCGGACGGACGGCTGACTGTGGCAGGTGCGGTGAAGGTGACGGTGCTGTATACCTCTGAGGAAAGTGCAGGCTTGCGCAGTTTATCATTATCGGTGCCGTTTTCCGCTGTGATGGAGGATAAGCGGCTGCAGCATTGCCGCACAGTCTGCGTGGACGGCCGATTGCTGCTGACCGAGGCGCGTATCGTGACAAACCGTAAGCTGTATGTTCGTGTGCTGCCGGAATTGACAGCCACAGGCTATGCCTGTCCGACAAAGTCCGTGTGCTGTGAAACAGAGGAAGAACCGTCCCTGCGCGTAAAGCGCGAGGACACGGTGCTGGAGCTGATGACGGCAGCAGAAGAAAGAGAATTTACCTTTACCCAAGAGAACATGATGGGCGACGGACGGGAAATGCCGGAAGACTTGTTGTGCGACAGGATCGCCTTGGCGGTGACAGAGTGCCAGCATTTCGGCAACAAACTGGTGGTAAAGGGTGAGGCGACACTATCGGCCTTGTACCGCTCGGAGCAGCAAAATCTGTGCTCGTACGATACGGTACTGCCCTTTTCGCAGATCGTCGACGGCATTGACGCTTCCGAGGAGGCCACATTCCATGTGGAGGCCCGTGCCATGGAGGGCGAAACCCGCCTGATTCGCACCGACAGCGGCAGCGGTTTTGGTGTGGTGCAGAAAATTGCCCTGTTGGTATGTGTGTATGAAAAGCGGCCTATGTCCTACATAGCTGACCTTTACAGCACCCGCTTTCCCTGTGCCGTCCAGCGAAAGATGCTGCATTTTGCTACAGATCGCGTCTGCGATCCGGAGCGGCAGGAGACCGTGCAGCGACTGGAATTTGGGCAAAACCGTCCCTTTGCGTACCTGACAGACGCTTCATGCGATCAGGCGGACATGACGGCAGGGGAGAACGGCACGCAGCTTCACACGCGAATGAGGATGAAGGTGCTGTATCTGGATGAAACCGGTGCGCCGATGAGCACGGAACGCTCAGGCGAGGTGAGCACCGTTACCGGCCAGATGCCCGACAGCGTGCATGCGGTGTGCCTGCCTGCAACTATGCGCGTGAGCGGCGGCGTATGTGAAGTGAGTTTGCCGGTTGAATTTCGTATGCACAAAACGGAGCATCAACAGTTGATGCAGGTGGGCAGCGCCGACTTGCAGACCGATGCGGCACAAGGGGAGACGCCGTCGCTGGTCTTGCGGCGGATGACGCCGGAGGAAACGCTGTGGGATATTGCCAAGCAATACCGGACGGATGAAACGGTGATCCGCAGTGCCAATCAACTGGAGGAAGGGGAGGCCATTCCGGATCGCATGCTGCTGATCCCGAAGGTGCGGTAAATATATTATCGGGGGAAGAAAACCGCGATGGATTTTCCATCGCGGTTTTCCCTTGGGAAAAGATTGAATATCCATCCTGTATATGATAAAATATAAACACATATCCGACAGGAGGATTTACCGATGGAACCATTCAAAGTGATCGAAGTCAAAGAGAGCATTTTTGCAGATAATGACGCGGATGCGGCAAAGCTGCGCGGTCAGCTCAAGGCCCAGGGCACCTTTTTGCTGAATCTCATGTCGTCCCCCGGCAGCGGCAAGACGACCACGCTGAAACGCACCATTGAGGGCGTAAAAGATGAGCTGAAAATGGGCGTGATGGAAGCGGATATTGACTCTGATGTGGATGCTGCGGCCATTCAGGAGGCAGGTGTGCGTGTGATCCAGCTTCATACCGGCGGTATGTGCCATTTGGACGCCGATATGACGCGCCAGGGGTTGGAGAGCTTGGGCGCCGAAGACCTGGACCTGGTGGTGCTGGAAAATGTGGGCAATCTGGTATGTCCGGCTGAGTTTGACACCGGCGCGGTGAAGAACGCCATGATTCTCTCTGTTCCCGAAGGCCACGACAAGCCTTTGAAGTATCCTCTGATCTTCCAGGTCTGCGATGTGCTGCTCATCAACAAGATCGATGTGCTGCCCTACTTCGATTTTGACATGGATAAGGTACAGGAGTATGCCCGCCGCCGCAATCCGAATATCAAAATCTTCCCCATCTCTGCCAAGACCGGCGAGGGCGTGGATGCCTGGTGTCATTGGCTGAAGGAACAGGTCAGGACCTGGCAGGAGAGATAAGAAAAGGAGCGCTGTGAAATGGGCGTTTTAAGCCATTTGGAGCCGAAAGGCGTATGGAACTGGTTTGAGCAGCTTTGCGCCATCCCCCACGGATCGGGGAACACCAAGCGCGTCAGCGATTGGCTAGTATCATTTGCCCAGGCGCGGGGTCTGACCTATTGGCAGGATGCGATGCACAATGTCATCATCTGCAAGGATGCCTCCGCCGGCTATGAAGACGCGGAGAGCGTTATTTTGCAGGGCCACATGGATATGGTGTGCGAAAAGGCGGCGGACTGCGACAAGGACATGGCGCATGAGGGATTGGATCTTGCCATTGACGGCGATATGATCTATGCCAAGGGAACGACCCTGGGCGGCGATGACGGTATTGCAGTGGCGATCATGATGGCGCTGCTGGATGCCGACGATCTGGCGCATCCGGCGCTGGAATGTGTATTCACCGTAGATGAGGAGATCGGCATGCCGGGCGCAGCCGCCATTGATGTGAGTATGCTCAAAGGCCGCCGGATGCTGAATCTGGATTCGGAGGATGAGGGTGTTTTCACGGTGAGCTGCGCAGGCGGCAGTATGGTATCGTGCCGCCTGCCTGTTATGCGCCGGGGTTTTACGGGGACAGCGTTGACGGTGAAGATCACCGGCTTGCAGGGCGGTCATTCCGGCATCGAGATTGATAAAGGACGGGCCAATGCCAATATGCTGATGGGGCGGGTGCTGCGCGCCGCTGCGCAGAAAACCGAGCTGCGTCTGATCGGCGTTGAGGGCGGCAAAAAGGACAATGTGATCCCCAACGAATGTACGGCGCGGCTGATTGCCCTTGACCCTGCGGCGGTGCGCGGTGTATGTGCCAATATGGAGCGGGCCTTCCAAAATGAATATGCGGTGACGGACAGCAGCGTGCGCGTTGATGTGTCCGACGGCGAGGTGCGCGATGCCATGAATCAGGCGGCGACCGAGCGCGTGATCTGTATGCTCAATTGCCTGCCCAACGGGATTCAGGCCATGAGTGCGGACATCGAAGGCTTGGTGCAGACCTCACTGAATATGGGTATTTTGACCACCAAGGACACGGAGGTGGAAGCGGTGTTCAGCGTGCGCAGCAGTGTGGCCAGCCAGAAGGAGATGCTGTGGGAGCGTCTGGCCTGTTTGATGGAGCTGCTGGGCGGCAGTACGGAGATTTCCGGCAACTATCCGGGATGGCAGTACCGCAAGGTGTCGCCTCTGCGGGAACTGTTGACGGAGGTCTTTACCCGGCAGTACGGCTATGGGCCGAAGATCGAAGCGATTCATGCCGGTGTGGAATGTGGCTTGTTTGCCGACAAGCTGCCGGGACTGGACTGTGTGTCCTACGGGCCGGAACTGAGGGAGATTCACACCTGCCGTGAGCGGATGTCCCTGTCGTCGGTGCAGCGTGTTTGGGCCATGACGGTGGAGGTCCTGCGGCGAATGAAATAAGAAAAACAAGACGGCGTATGCCGTCTTGTTTTTTCGCCTGTTGCATAGAGTAGTAGACGGAGGGGTGTCTATGCAGCAAAAGAGTAATTCGGTGTGGGGAATGGCGGGGGCGTATATCGCCTTTGTCATTGGCTCCGGCTTTGCCTCGGGGCAGGAGATCGTTCAGTTTTATGCGACATTCGGCAGGGGAGGACTGGGCGCAATTGCCATCAGTGCCGTGCTGCTCTCCTGGGTAGGCGGCAGTTTGATGGCGGCAGGCTGTCAAATGCGGCAGTGTTTGCCGGCACGGCCCTACCGCCTGTTTTGCGGTAAACCTTTGGGAATCGTATTTGAATGGCTGACGAGTATCTATCTCTTTTGCACGCTGGTGGTGATGTACTCCGGCGCCGGCGCGGCGCTGCAGGAATACTACGCCCTGCCCCATCTGTGGGGCAGCCTGTTCATGGCGGTGCTGGTATTCGTAACATATGCAGGGGGATTTCGCCGCCTGACGGACATCGTGGGGCACATCGGCCCGATCATCATTGCCTTTACGCTGGCGGTAGCTGTGGGGACACTATGGCGCACAGGCATACATATTGCCGAAAACATCCAAGCCGCAAAAGCGGCGCCCAACTGGTGGAGCAGCGGTATACTGTATGCCGCCTACAATGTGTTTGGGGCGATCCCGTTTTTAATGGCACTGGGAAGCGGCACGGCAAGCCGGAAAAAAGCCGCGGCCGGCGGCATCGTCGGGGGCCTGAGCCTGATGGGAACGGTACTGTGCATGGATCTGGCGCTGTTGAGCGGCGGGGATATGCATTACACGGTGCCCACGCTGCAGCTGGCCCATGAATTGGCAGGCTGGATGGGCGTGCTGTATTCGTTGATACTGCTATGCGGCATCTACTCCACCGCAGCGCCGATGCTGTGGACGGTATGCGGCAATATGGCCAGGCAGGGGGACGGGAAATGGCCGGCGGCCCTGCTATCAGCGGCGGCGCTGGCCCTGGCCCAACTGCCCTTTGACCGCCTTGTGGCGCTGATCTATCCCTGCACAGGGTACATGGGGTTGCTATTGCTTGTGTGCCTGGCAGTTTGGCAACTGCGGAAAAATAAGGAAAGACAGCCGTAACGGCTGTCTTTCCTTATTGTGTATCGAAAACCACTCGCTGGGCGAGTGGTTCAAAAGAGGCTTTTGCCGATGAGGAAAAATGAAACTCCCTCTGTTATAGTAGAGATGCGGTCTGGCAACTGCAAACTACAAAACAAAGGGAGGTCACTCAAGAATGAATGAATGACACAAACAGTTTAGCAAGTTGTGTGATAGAAGTAAAGATTGCTGTTGAGATAATTAGGCAGAAGAAAAAGCATAAGTGTTAGGGATGACGGCTATATAAGAATGAAAAGGTGCCGGACTTATACCGGTGTGGGTAGGACAGCCTATGCAAATGGCAAGTCGTACTAACGCCGCATGAGGCGTGGCTGGTAACATAGGGGTTCGCCCGTCTAAGAAATACCCCCGGCTAGGCCGGGGGATATTTATTGCTTATCTTAATGAGATTA
>SFIY01000018.1 GCA_004555205.1 Clostridiales bacterium | reverse complement strand
GATTTTCTACAACACCCATCCGGCGATCATCGAGCAGGAAGTCTTTGACAAGGTGCAGGAGATCCGGCAGCAGCGTCACCGCAGAACGAAAACGGGCAAAAGTAGTCTGTTCTCTGGCATGGTCTACTGTGCCGACTGCGGAGCGAAAATGCGGTACTGCACCGCCAACTACTTTGAGAAGCGGCAGGATCACTTTGTATGCGCTAACTACCGCAGCAACACGGGAAGCTGTTCGGCTCACTTCATCCGGGCGGTTGTTCTGGAAGATTTGGTCTGGATGCACATGAAAGTGGTCATTTTCTATGTGACACGGTATGAGAAGCACTTCCGGGAGGTCATGGAGCAAAAGCTCCGCCTGTCCAGCGAGGAAGCCATCCGCGGACACAGAAAGCGTCTGGCACAGGCCGAAAAACGGTTGACGGAACATGACCGCCTGTTTATCCGCATCTATGAGGACAACGTGGCTGGGCGCATCACGGACGAACGGTTCTCCATGATGAGCAGGACCTATGAGGATGAGCAGACGCAGCTCAAAGTGGAAATTCTGAGCTTACAGCAGGAAATTGAAGTACAGGAACGACAGATTGAGAATTTGGAACAGTCCATCCAACGGGTACACAAATACGAGGAGTTGCAGGAGCTTACCCCCTACGCCCTGCGGGAGCTTGTCAAGGCGATCTACATTGAAGCACCTGATAAGAGCAGCGGCAAGCGGCGGCAGAACATCCGCATCTCCTATGACCTTGTGGGCTTTATCCCGCTGAATGAACTTGTGAAAGAGGAAACGGCATGACCGAAGCCATGCCGTTCCTGCAAAAAACGATATTACTTTCTTACGACCCCCGGCCATTCGCCGGGGATTTTTATTTTGGGTTGGTGCTCGGTTACTCCACATCTGCTTCCTCAAAACAGCGACAAAACAAAATCTTCAGAAAAATCCATAGCTGCCTGCCCATACAAAAATTACCGCAAGCAGAGAAGCTGCAGACAGAATATATAAATACATGTGGTATTAAAATGTGTATATTAGAAGAACATAATGTATTATTTTCATATTCCATATGATTTTAAAAGGAGTAGTAAAACAGAGAATGTAATATTTTTTTCAATTTACACATAAAATGTAAAATAAGAGAATAAATGGCAAAAATACAGCAATAATTGGTATTATGCAGAATTTCCAAAAACCGGCCGTGTCTTTTGGAGAGGATGAAGAAAAATACAAAATATCTTATTTCTGCATTGACAACCAAAAATACAAATGGTACTGTTATTCCATCGAGAGACAACAGATGTTTCTCAAAAAACTAGTAGGAGGAAATGATATGAAAAAAATCTTAGCAACAGTTCTTGTAGCACTGATGATCCTAAGCATGGTAGCTTGCGGCAACAAGCCCGACACCGGAGAGGGAGATGCGTGGGTCGGCGGCTATGCCTGTCACTCGGCAAACGACTTCTTCGATGCCATAGAGATAGGCCTGGAAGAGGCTGCTGCAGCCAGCAACGGCACGATTCTCCGCGCGGACTCTGAGCTGTCCACGGCCGGCGAACTGGCCATCATCGAGAACTTCATCGCACAAAGTGTTGATGTCATCTTCCTGACCCCGGACGATCCCTCTGGCAGTATCGAAGGCGTGAAATTGGCCAACGATGCCGGTATTCCGGTCGTTGTCATTTCCTCCGAGCTGGCGGAAGGAGACTACGAAGTCCTTTGCACAATTAAGTCCGACGACTACACTGCTGCCAGCGGCGCTGCAGAATATGCCATGCAGAAGATTGGCGGTGAGGGCAATGTCCTCATTCTTAACGGTATGCAGACATCCGATGTTATTGACCGCATCAACGGCTATAAGGATACGATTGAAAAGTACCCCAATGTGAAGATTGCCAATGAGGTCATGGTCACGGAGAACTCCGTTGCGGCCTGCACGACAGCCATCGAGAATATGCTTCAGGCCTGCCCGGATGCGAAGGCCATTCTCTGCTTCAACGGCTTCGGAATCCCCGCCGGTTATGCGGCGATGGAAAACCTCAGCATTGACACCAATTCGATCAGCGTCGTTGATGTCGACGGCCTGCAGGCCGAGGCAGATCTCCTTGCCAGCGGCGACATGGCCATGTCTTGTGCCTATGGCCAGAACACCCCGGAATTTGGTCGCCGCGCTGTTGCAGAGTACTTGAAGTCCCTGGAAGAGGGCGACAGCTACCAGAAGGGTGAGCTGTTTGAGCTTGAGACCATCGTTGTTACGCCGGACAATGCGGCCGATTACGATATCTACAAAAACTTGCATAAGTAAGTAAAGCGACATTTGCGCACCGGGGGTTATGCGCCCCGGTGCGCAAATAACAAGAGCGGCATGAAAATAGCAAGAAAAGGAGGGCGGAAAAGATAGTGGTTTCGGAAAGCGTTTTACTGGAAATGAAACAAATCGACAAGCAATTTCCGGGCACTCATGCCCTGAACCATGTGGATTTTGACCTGAAAAAGGGCGAGGTTCATGCACTTATCGGCCAGAACGGTTCCGGCAAATCCACGCTGATGAACATTCTTTCCGGCGGACTGTCGATGGACAGCGGTGAAATCCTCCGTAACGGAAAGGCTGTGCACATCACATCTCCGGTCACGGCGCTTGAGCACGGAATATCCATGATTCATCAAGAGCTGAAGCTGTTCCCGGATCTGACAGTCGCGGAAAATATCTACTTTGGCCGATACCCTAAAAAGATGGGCCGGATTGACTGGGACACGATGAACCGGATGGCGGACGAGGCGATGTCGATGATCAGCGACGACATCAAGGGTAGGCAGAAGGTAGCAAGCCTGTCCATTGCGCAGCAGCAACTCGTTGAAATTGTGCGTGCGATCTCGAAAAAGACGGAGATTGTCATCATGGATGAGCCGACGGCTTCGCTGACGAGTGAAGAAACCAGAGACTTGTTTAAGGTCATTGAACGAGTAAGGGAGAGCGGCGTCAGTATTATTTTTATTTCACATCGGCTCGACGAGGTTCTCGCCATTTCGGACCGCGTGACGGTGCTGCGCGACGGCGAATTGATCGGTACACTGGCGCGTGAGCAGATTACGGATAAGGACCAGCTCGTCGACATGATGATCAATGTTAAGACCGTTGATCTCATGGAGCGGGAGGCCAAAGCGCCCGGCCCGGTAGTTTTGGAAACGAAGGACATATGTCTCGACAATCGGCTCGACCATGTCAGCATCAAGCTGCATGAGGGCGAAGTGCTTGGAATAGCCGGACTGGTCGGCGCGGGACGCACAGAGTTTTTAAAAACCATCTTCGGCGCATATCGCCCGACCGCCGGAACGATCAGCATCCGCGGTAAAGAATGCCGTGAGATGACACCAAAGCAAGCGGTTTCGATGGGTATCGCCTATATGTCCGAGGATCGGAAAAATGAAGGCCTTTTGCTACAGATGAGCGTGGAGGACAATATAATCTATTCCTGCATGCCATCCTTCAGCCGGTTTGGACTGCTGCGCGTGGATAAACGCACGAAGACGGTAGGTAACATGGCAAAACGACTGCGCTTGAAAACAAGCGGGTGGAAGAGTTTGGCCGGCGAATTGTCCGGCGGCAACCAACAGAAGGTAGTCATTGCCAAATGGCTGGCGGCAAACAGCTCCATTATTCTGATGGATGAGCCTACACGCGGCATTGATGTAGGCGCGAAAAGTGAAATTTACGCGCTGGTTCGACAACTGGCAGACGAAGGAAAGAGTATTATTTTTGTTTCTTCCGAGTTAGAGGAAGTCCAGATGGTCAGCGACCGTATTCTTGTTATGGGACAGGGCAAGATCACAAAGGAGCTGCCAATGAATGCGTCTGTGGAGGAGATGATGAAATATGCAGTCTAACTTATCTGTAAAAAGCATTTGGAAAAAATTAAAACAATCATCCATTGTGGGCGCTTTGGCTGCATTTGTGGTTGTTGTGATCGTCATGAGTGTGGCGAGCGATACATTTTTTACTGCGAATAATCTGACGAATTTGATTAGACAGGGTGCGGTGCTTTCTGTTGTGGCGATCGCGCAGAGCCTTGTCATTATTACAGGCGGCATCGACCTTTCCGTTGCGCCGGTTATCAGTCTTAGCACGGTCCTCACGGCCTCATTGATTACTGACTGGGGAGTGAATTGGGTGCTGGCAGCGCTGATCGCGATTGTGGCGTGCATGGTTTGCGGTACGCTCAACGGCGCACTGGTAACATTTGTAAAGATTCCGCCAATCATCGCAACATTGGCAACAGCTATGGCATATCAGGGACTTTGTCTCTTGTATACGAAGGGCTATGGCATCAACTTGCCCGCAGAGAACGGTCTGACGACCATAATTGGTCGCGGCAAGTTACTGGGTATTCCGGTTTCAGGCTATATTATTGTAGTGATTTACGCGATTTTCCTGATCGTGATGAAGTATACCATGACGGGGCGTGTGACCTACGGCCTTGGCGGTAATTCTGAGGCGGTATATCTGTCCGGTGTTTCCGTAAACAAATATCGTGTGCGTGTTTACATGCTCAGCGGCATGCTGGCCGGTATTGCGGGCGTTATGCTGACGGCCCGTCTGAACGGCGGCCATCCGTATAACGGCGAGGGATTTGATATGGACTCTGTCGCGGCGGCCGTGCTCGGCGGTATCAGTGTGGCGGGCGGTACGGGCAGCCTCGGTGGCACACTGCTCGGCGTGTTCATTCTGACAATGATCACCAACGGCCTGAACATGATCAACATGAACACCTATGTGCAGATGATGATCAAGGGTCTTATCATTGTTCTGGCTATCGGCTTTGGTTGTATGCGCAGCAAGAAAAAATAAGCTACGCTGCAAATACAGTAGCATCAACTATTTATTTTCAAAAATTACGAATTGGAGGAACTGAAAATGGCACATCTGAAGCTCTCTATGGAAGTTTGGGCAAACATGCCCTGGGGTCGTCTGGAAATTTGTGGCTGCGCCGTCAACAGCTGGGGTAAGTTACGGTTGTGTGAACTGGCCCATAAGGTGAAGGAACACGGCTATACCGGCATGGATGTGGTATTCTCCAAAATTCAGGAGATTCCGCCCGAAAAGTACGACTCGGAGTTGGCCGCATTCAAACAGGCACTCGATGAAACCGGCGTGCATTTGGCCTCCATCGGTGCACATGCCACCTTCGTCACGCCGCGCCATTTTGACCGCACCGCGGGCCTGAACACCATGAAGCAGGCTATTGACGCGGCGGCCTACCTGGGTGCCGATACGGTTTGCTCCCTGATTGCACAGGGCTTCTATGATCCGGCTCTGTATAATATCATGACCCGGAAGGAAGCATGGGACATGATTGTCTCCGGCGTGAAGGAATGTGCCGAGTACGCCAAGCAGAAGAATATGACCATTTCGGTCGAGATCCTGCAGGGCACACTTATCAACTCTGTTGACCAGTGGTTTAAACTCTACAACGAGGTCGGCATGGACAACGTCTATGTTACTGTCGATACCGGTACATTCTACACCACCGTTAAGCCGAAAATGCCCATCCGCGAGGCGATTCACAAGCTCGGCAAACATATCAACTGCGTCCATGTCAAGGACGAGGTCGGCTTCCCCAACATCATCCAGAGCCAGCATGTTTGGTACGGCGGCGGATATGTTGACTTCCGTGAAATCGGCGAATGCCTGAAGGAAGTCGGCTATGACGGCTACTGCGCGGTCGAGTGGGAAGGCTGGCAGAACGGCGGCCTGGCCGGCGTTGGTGATCCGGGCGGACTGGGTCTGGCAGACTTCGATATGGTCGCATCCGAGGCAAAGCTCTTCCTGGAGGAAGAGGGCTGGTGCTGAGCGCTGCCCATGACAAAGGAGGAAAATACTATGATGAACAGTATCAAAGTCGGCATGATCGGCATCGGCGGCTGGGGTGAAAATGTTGTCTCCGCTTGGCATCAGAACCCGTATGCCGAAGTTGTAGCCATTGCAGATCTGAACACGCGGCGTGCACAGGAAATAGCGGAACGCTACGGCATTCAGGCCAAGATCTATGCTGATTATAAAGAAATGATCAAAAACGAGGATTTGGATGTTGCGTCCGTTGCGACACCCGACTTCCTGCACCGCCAGGTTGCCTGCGACTGCTTCGAGGCCGGCCTGAATGTGTTCCTGGAGAAACCCTGCGCCACAACGATGGAGGACTGCAATGCGATTGCCGAGGCCGCCACCAAGTCCGGCAAGAAGTTTATGGTCGACTATTTCATGCGCTTCATTCCGCGCTTCCGCGACGCGAAGCTCGCCATGGAGAATGGTGAGCTGGGCGAGATCGTGCAGGGCTATGCCCGCATCGACGACGCCATCAGCGTACCCACTAAGATGCTGCGATGGGCAAAGGACAGCTCTCCGCTGTATTTTGTCATGATTCACAATATCGACGCTGTCCGCTGGATTATCGGCCATGAGGCTGTTGAGGTTTATGCTAAGCAGCAGAAGAAAAAGCTGGCATCCATTGGCGTCGACTCTCCTGACTCCGTGCAGGCGATGGTCACATTTGCCAACGGCGCAAGCGTTCTGTTTGATTCCAATTGGATTCTGCCGCGTACTTTCGACGGCCTGAACGATCAGTTTGTCCGCCTTGTAGGTACCGAGGGTACTGCCTATATCAACCTGACCTACCAAGGTTTGCAAATCTACAAATCACAGTTCGCAGAGCCCTTTGAACATGCCAACCGGGCGACTGTCTATGTTAATCCGATGTTTGAGGGACGCACGACCGGCTGTGTGGAGCAGGCTGTGGCTCACTTTGCTGACTGCGTTCTGCACGACAAGCAGCCCCTCATCACGCTCAAGGACGCTATTGAACCGACTCGTATTGCCTGCGCCATCGACGAGTCGCTGAAAACCGGTGTACCGGTCAAGCTCTAAGATCATTCACCGGCCGGATATTCAGATCCGCAATGGGTCTGTCATAGATGGTACCGGAGCACCGGCCTTTTCCGGCTGTGTTGATATTATGGACGGGGAAATTAGTGCCGTCGGCGGTCCGGAGCTGCCCGCCAGAGAAATTGTGGATGCAACCGGCCTGACAGTTGCACCGGGATTCATCGACGCACATACCCATGCCGATCTCGCTATTGCGAAAGACACGGAGACAGACTGCTTTGTCTACCAGGGTGTTACGAGCTGTATATGCGGAAATTGCGGCTTTTCGGCCTTCCCTTTATTGGGGGGAGGCCGGGAGGCGCATCTGCGCTACGCAGCGGGCGTCATGGGACCGTACAACTCCGCAGACGGCTGGGCGTCATTTTCCGAATATGCCGATGCGATTTCCGGTAAAATGCGGTTGAACATGGCTTGCTTTGCGGGACACGGTGCGTTGCGCGCATCTGTCATGGGCGGCGGAGACCAACACCCGAACGCGGCGCAGATAGCGGCAGAATGTGCGCTTCTGGACCGGCAGCTTACGCAAGGCGCGCTGGGACTTTCCCTTGGGCTAATCTATTCGCCCGGATCAACGGCGGAGCGAGAGGAATTTCTTTCATTGGCGAAGGTTGTCCGACGGCACGATGGAATTCTTGCGGTCCACCTGCGTGATGAAGGCGCGGCGCTGCCGGATTCCATGGAGGAGATTTTCTCCATTGCGCGGGAGACCGGCGTCCGGGTGGAGCTTTCGCATCACAAAGTGATGGGGATCAGAAACTGGGGGCTGAGCCGGACCTCACTGGCGCTGGCGTGCCGGGCACGGCGCGAAGGACTTCGCGTCGGACTTGACGCTTATCCTTACAATGCGGGCTGCTCGACGGGCTTGGTGCTGCTGCCGCCTTGGGCGCTGTCCGATGGTGCGGAACACACGATGGAGCTGCTCAGTGATGAGGTATCGCTGGAGCGTATGGAACACGATCTGGAGACCGGTTTGCCCGGATGGGAAAACCTGAGCGCATCATGTACATGGGACAATTTAATCTTTGCCTCATTGGCCTCTGGGGACAAAACAGTTCTGGGACGGTCAATTGCGGATTTAGGTCGCAAATGGGGGTGTACATCGCTGCGTGCGTTGGCGCGGGTACTTCTGCAGGAGCATGGTGCAGTCAGTGTTAGTATTCGCGGCATGGACCTTGAAGATGTGAATCGGATCCTCACATCAGAATTAACGGTGCTCGGCAGTGACGGGCTGTTTTCTGCCGAGTGTGCACATCCGAGACGTTACGGTGCGTTTGCGCATTTCTACCGGGAATATGCTCACGCCGGCTGTATGCGTCCGGAAGAGGTGATTGCCAAAATGACAGGGAAAACGGCCGAGGCGTTCGGTTTGCGCGGGCGCGGGTTCATCCGGCCCGGCTGTCGGGCAGATCTTGCAATTTTTAAAGCAAATACCTTCCGGGATTTGGCTGATTTTTCCGATCCACAGCGGCTGGCTGTGGGGATGGAATATGTCTTTGTCAACGGTCAGGCCGTTTTGCACAACGGCGTGAAAATCGACGCGCGACCGGGTCAGGTGTTGAAAAGTAATTGATAAATGTGCTTATTTTATTGGAACAAAGTGCTTATTTTTAGTGGTATTGCGGCGAAAGATGCTGTATAATAAGGGCATATCCTGGTTTTGCTATCGCATGTAATTGTAATAATGGAGAGTGAGTAGATGGAAACAAAAGCGGGAAAGCCGAAATATCAGCAGATCAAGGAACTGTTAGTTGATAGCATTCAAAGCGGCAAGTTCAGCAACGGCGCATGCCTGCCTCCGGAGCGTGAGTTATGCGACAGGTTTCATGCGAGCCGTGTCACAGTGCGTAAGGCGATCAAGGAATTGGAGGACGAAGGGAAGGTCTACCGGATTCAAGGAAAAGGAACGTTCCTCAACCAGCAGTCCAACAAGATTACGCAGGTTTTGACGCGGCTGACCAGTTTTACGGAGGATATGCACTCGCGGGGGATGACCGCAGGGTCGCGCATTCTGCTGACAGAGCAGGTGGCAGCCAGTGCGGAGATCGCAGAACAGCTTGCTCTTGAACCGGGTGACCCGGTCATTCTGTTCCGGCGTCTTCGCCTGGCGGACGGTGAACCAATGGCCATTGAGACCAGCTATCTCAATGATAAACTGTTCCATCCGATGCTGGAAAAGTATACGGGAGGCTCGTTTTACAGCTTTATGCGTGACGAACTCGGCATTATGCCGCGGCGTGCGGTACAGAGCATTGAGGTCGCAGTTATTCCGGAATGGGAGGCAAGGCTGCTTGGCAACCCAAGCCTTGCGGTCGCACTATGCATGTGCCGACAGACATTCGACAGCAATGACAGGCCAATCGAATTTGTTGTCTCCAAATACCGCAGTGATAAGTACAGATTGCACATTGAGCTTTACAACCTCTGACCCAAAAGTGTGGACTATCGCTTGACAGGACGATAGTTTATCCCATATTTGGGAGAAAGGGAAAGGGAGAAGTAGCCTTTTCAAAAGGTGCTAATGTGTTTACAACACAATATCATGACATTGTGAAGGGACTGATCGATACCGTTTTTGAAGCGGAAGAAGATAAGATCAGGCAGGCGGGCCGCTGCATCGCGAACACGGTGGAAGCGGACGGATTGGTTCATGTTTTTGGCTGCGGCCATTCCCATATGCTGGGCGAAGAACTGTTCTACCGCGCCGGAGGACTTGTGATGATAGATCCGCTGTTTGAAGAGAGTGCCATGCTGCACGACGGTGCGAGCAAGAGCAGCCGCATTGAGCGAATGAGCGGCTATGCGTCACTGGTTATCGACCGTTATAACGTCAAACAGGGCGACACATTCCTTGTTTCTTCCAGCTCGGGCATCAACAGCTTCCCGATTGAGATGGCTGAAGAGGCAAAAAAACGCGGTGCAGAGGTCATTGGCATTACTTCATCAAACTATTTTAGCGATCCAAGCCGCGATCGCGAGGGACGCCATCTGTACGATCTGTGCGACCTGTATATTGACAACCATGTACCGCACGGTGATGCGGTGATTCCGGTGGACGGAGAGGTAAAGGCAGGCCCGGTGTCGAGCATCATTGGATTTTATATCGTGAATTCCATGATGCTTGCAGCCTGTGAGGAACTTAATAAACGCGGCATTAAGCCGCCGATTTTCAAAAGCGGCAATGTGAGCGGTGGCGATACATACAACGTTGAAATGGTGGAGAGATATCTTCCGCGCATTCGGCACCTGTAAGGAGGCGGCGTGTATGAAAAAACGCTTGGCGGTCATAGGACTGTACGGTATGTCTGCGCTGTTTCGGTTGGACAAATTTCCGCAACCCGGAGAGACCGTGCAGAGCCATGGATTGGTGTTTGAGCCGGGCGGTAAGGGCTACAATCAGGCGCTTAGCGCACGGAAAATGAGAGCGTCTGTATTCTATGCGACAGCGCTCGGTGACGATGTTTACGGAAAGCAGGCGCCGGAGGTCTTCCGACGGGATGGACTGACAGATTTTTCTTGCCTGCATGTTGCCGGACAACCGACCGCTTTTGCGGCCGTTGTCAGCGATGCGTCAGGAGAGAATCAGGTCATTGTCGAACAAGGTGCAAGCGCGTGCTGGAATGCGGCAATGGCTGACTCGCTGGAGAAGGAGATTGCTGCGTGCAGCGTCATTTTACTGCAATGCGAAATGCCGAACGAACCGTTGTTCCGCCTCTTAACAATCGCGCGGGAGAACGGACTTTATACGGTTCTTAATCCGGCTCCGGCGCGTCAACTGAGCGCCGAGCTGCTTTCCATGTGTGACCTTGTAACGCCGAACTGGGGCGAAGCACAAATGATAACGGGATTATCAGGCGCGTCCGTGGAGGATGTGGCACAGGCGCTGCTGGCATTGGGCTGCGGCGGCTGTGTAATCACCCGGGGAAAGGACGGCGCTTATGCGCAGCGGCACGGAGAAACGGGCTTTTATCAGCCTGCGTTTCGGGTGGAGGCTGTCGACACAACTGGCGCCGGAGACAATTTCAACGGCGCGCTCTGTGCACGGCTCCTGGCTGGAGACAATTTCGAAACGGCGGTGCGTTATGCCTGCGCATCGAGCGCTCTGAGCGTGACAAAGCACGGCGTAACTGGAGCCATTCCGGCACTGGAGGACGTAAAGGAGTTTTTAAAACATGAATGTCAGACAGTTTGACAGATATGAGGAAATGAGCCGGCACGCGGCATTTGCTGTTGCGGCACAAATCCGCCAAAAGCCGGACAGTGTGCTCGGCCTGGCGACAGGATCTACGCCAATTGCGTTGTATGAAGATCTTGTGAAATTATATCAGGATGGGCTCATCAGCTTTCGGAATGTGAAAACATTCAATCTGGATGAGTATTGCGGCCTTTCAACCGGTCATCCGGAGAGCTACCATTCGTTCATGGAACAGCATCTGTTTTCGAAGATCGATATTTTAAAAGAGAATACGCACCTGATGGACGGCTGCGCCAAAGACCCCGCAGAGGAGTGCCGCCGTTATGAGGCGGAAATTGCAGCCGCAGGAGGCATTGACCTGCAGATCCTCGGTATCGGCTTGGACGGCCATATCGGTTTCAACGAGCCGGACAGCAACTTTTCCGCGGATTCCCATATGGTGGAGTTGGATGCCTCCACGCGTGAGGCTAATGCGCGATTCTTTAACGGTGACATAGCCAAGGTTCCCACCTCTGCATTGACGATGGGTATGCGCTGCATCATGAGTGCGCGTCGGGTTATTCTCATCAGCAGCGGTGAAAAGAAGCATGAAATTTTAAAAAAAGCTCTCAGCGGCCCGGTTTGCCCTGAGGTCCCGGCATCGATTCTGCAGCTGCATCCAAATGTAGATATTATGTTTTGCTGAGGGCAGAAATTACGGAGAGGGTACATGGTGCTCTATAAAAATGCAAATGTATTGATTGAAGGCAGCTTCCGGTATGGAGGCTTCCGGGTCAAACAGGGGCGATTTTCAGATATTATCTGTGGCGTGTGTGCAGAAAGCGGCGTCGATTTGGAGGGACAGTATGTGATTCCCGGCCTGGTCGACATCCATAGCCACGGAAATTCCGGAGCGGATTTTTCCGACGGGGAATATGACGGACTTGTGAAAATGGCCCGCTATTTGGCACAAAATGGTGTGACAAGCTTTGCACCGGCGTCGATGACGCTGCCCTATGCGGTGCTGGAGCGTGTTTTCGGTAATGCGGTGCGCCTGCGGGATGAGGCTCCTTCCGGATGCGCACGCATGATGGGTATACACATGGAGGGGCCGTTTTTCTCTATGGCAAAAAAGGGAGCGCAGAACGGTGCGTATCTCAAGCTGCCGGATTTGGATGCCTTTGGTAGGCTATACGATGCGGCGGACGGTACTCTGCGCATTGTGGATGTGGCAGCAGAGCTGCCCGGCGCAGTGGAGTTTACGCGTGAGGCAGCAAAACATTGCTGCGTGTCAGTTGCGCACACGGATTGCAGCTATGAAGAGGCTGCGGCGGTATTCGATGCGGGTGCGTCGCATTTGACACATCTTTACAATGCCATGCCCGGCATCCACCATCGCAGGCCCGGGCCGATCGGTGCGGCCAGCGAGCGTGCAGTCGTTGCAGAGTTGATCTGCGATGGGCGGCATGTGCATGAGAGCGCAGTGCGGATGGCATTCAAGCTTTTCCCGGGCAGGATCTGCCTGATCTCTGATGCGCTGCGCTGCTGCGGAATGCCAGACGGACAGTATATGCTTGGCGGACAGGAAGTCTTTCTCTCCGGCGGTGTGGCTA
The DNA here is from genome assembly GCA_004555205.1 of Clostridiales bacterium. Lineage (GTDB taxonomy): Bacteria > Bacillota > Clostridia > Oscillospirales > Oscillospiraceae > Vescimonas. The sequence goes on along the minus strand of SFIY01000018.1, from coordinate 31,922 downwards.
AACTCGGAGACGGAACACTGGCGGGTTCATCTATGAATCTGTATGACTGTATGCGTATGGCTGTCTCTTTCGGAATCCCGCGTGAGCAAGCCGTTTTGGCAGCGACACAGATCCCGGCACGTGAAATTGGCGCGGAAGATGAGATTGGCGCAATTGCGCCCGGCCTATTGGCCGATTTTGTGGTCTGCACGGAGGATCTGACCCGACTGGCCGTATACCAAGGCGGCGAACGCATTCAATGAGGTTTGTTTTGAGCGTTCGGAGATTGTACCGGAATGTGAGGACAGCAGAAAGGACCTCCGGCAGAAGATATTGCATTTTAAGCGAGTGACGCAGCATCAGCGGCGCCACTCCTGTTTTTAGGATTGTTGGCGATACTTGCCTGTGACAGCCGAGCGCTGGCAGAAAAGAGTTATGCGCAAATTTGTTTGCAGGCTTCGGCTGAATGAGGTCAGCCGACAATAGAGGCGTCTTCCAAAGCCACCTCTAAGTGCTTCATGTTTATGTACTTCTTGTTGCTCCACTGTGTGCCAGCCACATGGCGCGGCCGGACGCAGACCAGCATGAGCGCGGAGTTCCCACCCGGGAAACAGCCAACCACTCTCGTCCTGCGCCGGATCTCACGGTTCAGCCGCTCAATTACATTGTTCGTACGGATCCGTGTCCTATGCTCGGATGGGAAGTCACAATAGGTCAGGGTCTCTTCTACGCTGTCCTCAATCTCCTTGGCTGCTTCCTTCAGTTTCATGGTGTGTAGCTCTGCGACAACAGCCTTTGCCTTCTCTCTGGAAATTTTCTTTCTCTCCTGCGCATGGATCGCCTTAAGCATTCTGGCTGCCATTTTGACCTTGGATTTCGGCACAACAGAGAACACATCTGTTTGAACGCCTTCAAAATCGTATAAAGCTGCGGTAAACTTGTTATTAGCAGTCCGGAAATACAGAAAACTTCGGCCAAATTTTAATTTATAGTTTTTCATGAGGTTGCACTTTTATGTCATTTGCTATAAGATAATTGTGATGGTGATTTTATGAATTCAAAGGATATGCATTGCAACTTCTGTAATGATAAAATTGAAGCAGAAATAGATTATATTTTGAATTATGAGAAAGAGTACGAAATGCCATATCCTTTTCGCTATTTAGGCGACACAATAACTTCATGTATTAATACTTATAATGCGGCACATAAAAAAAGATTTGGAGAAAATCTCAAATTGCGCCCAAAGGTCAAAAAGAAGTACACAAAAATACAGATCCAGTATAGTAAATACCTTGAGCAAACTCGCTTAAAAGAAGAAGCGAAAAAACAACGTATAGAAGATGAGAAAAGAGAAAGAGAATTTGTTGCCGGAAAAACAGAAAAATTGAACAGGATTTGCTCATCCAACAACAAAAATTGGAAGAAGAATGCACTGCCTTTTTGACAGAAAACGGTTATTGCTCCATTAGATTTACATTTAAAAGAACCCCACCTTATTTTGATGTGTATGAGGGAGAAATGCCGGCTGATAGTTATAAGACAGGGACGATAGTTGCAAGCAAAGAAGACGAAGCATATGCGGCAAGTTTTGATTTAAATGCTTCTCATGGTCTGCATTATACTGAAAGTTATTGCTTAATGAAAATGCTGGCTCGCTTGTTAGTTGATATTGACATATCCAATGTCTGCGAAAGAAATTCTTCCATTAGGAGCTACATTAAAGGCAACGAACTATTACTGCAAAATTCAGATGTCGAATTCGAAATAGTAAAAGACTGGTTGATTATTCCTATAGTATACAACGAAAAGAATATCACTTTGAAACTGTATGCCGATAAATTAACGAGCACCCAAACAGGGTTTGATAATATGGAGGGGCACAAATTTGAATACTTCTGTGCAGACCTCTTAAATAGAAACGGTTTTAAAGATGTTTATATTACACAAGGAAGCGGAGACCAAGGGATAGGTATCGTTGCGTACAAAGACGAAATCAAGTATGGCATACAGTGCAAATGCTACTCTTCGGATGTTGGAAATAACGCCGTGCAAGAAGTCTTTGCCGGAAAGACCTTTTATGGATGTCATATTGGAGTTGTCTTAACCAACCAGTTTTTCACAAAATCCGCAAAAGAGTTGGCAAAAAAGAACGGAGTCCTTCTTTGGGATAGAAGAAAGCTTTTGGAATTATCAGAAAACGCAAAGAATAGTACTCTGTAGAATTGACATACTTATACTTTCAATTATTACTTGTCCAGTTTGAAAATGGAGGTCATTGTGGATTTTTCTTCAGAACAGATAGTAGAAATGATAAACAATTTCTATACGGCATACCCTTATGCTTTAGAGAATATTGAGGAATTCCCAGAAGTAAAAGAATTGTTGGAGAATGGTTATGCTTATGCTGACGAAGAAAACAATATTTACTTAAGCAAAAAGGGCGACGATTTTTTCCATAAATATATTAAGATTTATTCCGAACAATTTATTAGCTTTTTTAGCAGAAACGGTTATCGGAGTAGTGCGTGTTTGCTATCAACTTGGATGCAGAGCACTTTTTCGATAAAAGACGCTTTCGAAGCGAATGTTTTTATTGATTACATAATCAATAATATTTTTAATTATGGATACAAAGCAAATATTTCTCTTAATTCCTTAGAGAAGTGGATAGAACTGGAAAAAGTATAATTGAGCGGCACCCATCGGGTGCCGCTCAGTCTGCCAAAAAACAAAAAAGATCCTCCGCTGATTTTTTGTTCTTATAATCAATCAATAATGTAATGCCATCCGCGATGTCTGGATATTCCGCTGGACGCATATCGAGAAGAGAGCTTTCTAACTCTTCAATATCTTCACTGGCATAATTATCAATTTAGAAAACAGAAAAGAGCATCCTTATATGCAGTAAAGTTGTGATTCATTTCGTCAAAATAGCGCAATGCGGAAGCTCCTTTCTCTGGTATATACCATAGTAATGTGAATACCGTTTCCGCATATAAATCCTCAAAATGGTTAGTTATTTTACATCAGATTGTGCCAGAAAAACAACCGTTCTGTTTTACATTTTGTAGCATAAGCATTCCGCCGAACACCATCCGCCTTTTGCACTTCATTTGGCTTCACCGGTAGTCCACTACCACCCCTGGCACGCCGACGCACTGCTTTCCGCGGGTGGTTTCAACCACGGTCAGCGTTACGGCGGCTCCCATGTGTAACCCCAGAATATTGTCCGGCTCATTCAGCAGCTTGCCGACAATCAGAAGCGTACCGTCTGCCGCCCGGGCGGCTTTTTCACTCCGTACCCACATTTTCTCTAAACGGTTCTCCGTTGTAAGAAAGAGCGCATAAATATCATCGGGATGCTGCGGATATCGGAAGGGATCCAGCTCTGTCAGCTCCCGAACGCCGGCAAGGTTCTCGTCTCTGTAATAGACAGACAGCGTGTCGATGCTGCTGCGGAACCGAGCCTCTAGCTTTGCATCCTCAATGGGCTGCACCTGCGCCTCGTCCACAGAGTCGGCACGAACCTTCAGGCCGATCCCCTGTGTGTCGGAAATCAGCTCATAATCATCGCCGTCCCATCTGACAAGCCCCAGCGCTTCGTAGGTCAGTCCTCTGGTGTGGTCGATATAGCCGCAGAACAAAACGGCGTCGGCCTGCGTTTTCTGCTCCGGGTCCAGCACCTGCACAAATCTGCTGTCCCGAATCAGACAGAGCTTGCGGTCAACCTTGCGGAAGTTCATCAAAGCATCCCTCCATATTGCGTTTGATTTCTCTGCATTCAGTATAACACACGGCGCTTTTTGCAGATGGACTGTTTTGACAGTAATTGTTCAATTATTCTTTGAAAACGCATAGAAACATCGCGATTTCCTTGTACAAAAATATTTTTTTGCCCCCTTGACAAAGAGGCTGACTGTTTCCGTTTTGCGTCCACAGCCAAGTGCTTTTATTTTTCCACACGCACGAACTTCCGCCCGAACTCCTCTGCAATATCCAGCAGGTCATAATCCAGATACGACAACGCTATGTCCTTCATCTCTCGATTCACGCCATAGTAAGCCTCGGCGATGGAGCCTGCCATGGCTGCGATGGTGTCGCTGTCGCCGCCGATGGAGACGGCATTGCGGATGGCGTCCTCAAAGCTTGTGGACTCGAAGAATGCCTCCAGTGCCTGGGGGACCGTGCCCTGACAGGTTTCCACGAAGTCGTAGTCGGGGCGAATTTCGTCCAGCGTGAAGTCCGCCCGGTAATACTGCCGTGTGTAGTGCCGGATCTGCGCCATAGTACCGCCCATTCTGGCAATAAAGGTGGCCCCGGCCACCGCCACGGCTCCTTTGATGCCCTCCGGGTGGTTGTGGGTGACATCTGCACTTGCCGCCGCCAGCGTTTCACACTCCGCAAGGGTTTTGGCAAACCACGCCACAGGGGATACCCGCATGGCAGATCCGTTGCCGTAGCTTCCGTAGGGCTCCGCGCGTTTTTCCATGATCCACGCACCGAATCGGCTGCCATAGCCGCAGCGGGGATACCGTATCCCCACCTCGTGCATCACGCGGACAAGCTCCTTCTTAAACGCTGCCAAATCTGTAATTGTTTCATAGGGCAGCAGAGCCTTGGCCACCGCCAAGGTCATCACCGTGTCGTCGGTAAAAGTACAGCCCTTTGTAAAAAGCTCGAAGTCCTTCGATTTCCGCTCGTTGAATTCAAATCTCGAACCGACCACATCACCAATAATCGCACCAAACATTTTATCGTCTCCTCAGCAGAAAAACTAAATATTGCGCAGGTAAAAATACTACTTCAATTTGGCAAATACAGGAGTTTACAGAGAGGTTCATAAATGCGAATACAAGGCAACAACTTCGTCAAATGATCCTCCAGGAGGAAGGTTTTCTACCTGTTTTCCAAATGATAGCTTGGTCCAATAGCCAGTTGGGGGGATGGGGATGTCGGTGTTCTTAATCTGCTTTAAGCATTGGTTGTACAGAATACCATATTTTTTCGCAACACCAGCTACAGATATCTTCCAAATCTCATCATATAGCTGTTTCCGTGTTATCTCAGCGACCTTATACTGTTCAGCTATCGGGTTCGGCAGAGAGGTGTCTTACTCTAACGATAAGCCGAGTTGGTAAAGCTTTTTCGATATACGCTTGATGCCGGCTGGGCCAAGTCCACGGATTCTTTTGAGATCTGCTCTTGTTGCATGAACTAAATCGCCAATCGTAATAATGCCATTTTTCTCTAAGTCCATGCGAGTTTCGTAATTGTCAAAATATATGAGCTTATCGATCCGCTTATCTAACACTCGAGCTACAACAGGATCAAGTGCATTTTGATTAGATCTATTCTCCGGCTTCAGTGCTAATCCTATCATTTGGAGCCGTTCTTCAATCTCATCACACTGTTGTGTGCCAAGATGCAGTTTATTTAGCTCCGATCTGCTCCTTTGAATCAATTCGGCCACAGAGCTAATATTAGATCTTGTCAAAATGCTGCAGACATGATACCCCAAATCCAAATCATCAATGGTTAACTCCATAATTTTTTGCCAACCTAGGTCAAATTCTCGTTCTGGTTTATAGACAAGACTTAAGACTCGATCCTTTTCTGCGGATAGGTCGTTACTTTCCTTGCAACCGGCACACGGGTTTTGGTGAGGAAAAACTTGCAATACCATTGCGCACAGCTTTTTCTGCTTCAAAAATTCTACCGCAAAACTATCTACAGGATCATCATATCTTGCCAAATAATTAAACCCATAATAAAAGGCTTCCAAAGTATTTACACCGACAAGTTGGTTTTTGATTAGGCTGTCATACCATTTTTTGAAGTCCGAATTGATATGTGGCACATCTTTCAATGCGATTTTAAACCACTCATAGTAACCGCTTAATGGTAAATGCTCGTAATCCCACTGTTGTAGAAATCGCTCCCTCCAACTATCGGTTTTCTGTGCTTCCAATTCTTCGTCGATGAGAGCAAGTTCGCATTTGGGGAGTTCTGAGCGGTTTATGGTGGTAATTCGGAATAAATCAAACCGCTGACTTAGTAGGGCTTCAATGTATGGTTTGATAATATAAATTGTATCGCCATATAACGCTTTGAAGCGAGGGGAACTGCCTCTCTGTTCTAAAACCCCGCTTTTGTAATCAGCATAAAGATCCTCAAAAGAGCGATAGTTCAAATCAAGGAGAACTTCAAGAAGATCAAAGGGAACATAACGAGAGACAAGGCTATGTTTGTTTTCTATGCAGAGTTTTTCCAGATGGTCAATTGTTGTCCCAATAAAATCTCCAACCAGTTGGATTGCAAAGTTACATTCGCTTTCGCGGCAGAACGCCTTCGCGCACAGCTTTATCACATGGTTAGTTTCCGCTGGGTCTAACCCGACAAATTGAAGAGCCTTCTCCATGTTCCCTCTGGCAAACAAAGCATAAAGGTCCAGCAGAGTGAAAACACCTTCGCTGTAGAGCATCTCTTGCGTATGTGCCGGAAGCACCAACTCAGCAAGGGTAATGCTGTTTAAAACCGCCGGAGATAGTTCGCTACTTGGCCGTAAGTATGTGGCAATGCTTTCAAAGTAACGCAGCAGACAGGCCGCTGGATAATATTGCCTTAGCAAAGGGTAGTAGATTTCCCTTATTGACCCAAAGCTGCTGAGTTGAAAGTGAACTGTTTCATATACCACTTCTTTTAAGTCTGAGATGTAGTTTTCATAGAGATCTTCAGAAAGACGAATCGTAGGCTCCAAAAAGGGCCTGAGTCTTTTGCTTCGGCTGGGATATCTCAATTTGCGAAGTGCCTTTGCCTCGATTTGCCGGATCCGCTCCCGGGTAAGATTAAACTCCCGCGCGGTTTCTTCTAATGTTCGCGGCTGGTTATCATCTATACCATAGCGTAATTTAAGGATCTTTTCTTCCCGGGGCTTGAGTGTTGTGAGAGCATTTGAAAGGGCATAAGATGCAAGCTTCTCGTAGGCGCGTAGATCTTCACCCAGGCTAATAATTTCTTCTTCACCGAATATTTTGAGCAGAAGATTATACGGTGCCTTTATTTTGGCAAAGATGTGAGAAATCACTTCGCTTTGCTGTACTACTTCAGAAAAGGGTTGCTCCGAAGTCATAGTCTCAAAGCCGTGCTGTCCCAAAGTTAGAACCCGCCGCTCAAAATAAAGGTACTTTATTCGACTCCATTTTGTTTCTTGCAAGCTATCATCCTCTTCGCACAGCATCTCGTCGAGGATCGGCAACATAGCATTCTCCGAACTGGCCGGTTTATTGCACTCATCTCCAGATATGTCTCTTGGCAGAGAAATACCCATTTGTTTCAACTTATTGCGTACTTCCTCCCATGCCTGATTCCCTATAAACCTTGCGCGCTCGTGATTTTTTGACAGGTCAAGGATTTCCTGCACAGTGTAGGCGCCTGCCCCTGTAAAGCAGTTAAATGTACGTGCAGACAGGTCGAGTTCTTCTATTGTCATGGCGCTTATTTCTTTAGAGTCCATATTGATCCTCCAGAAACGGTGTGTTAGGCATTGAAAATGCTACAAACTACATTATCAATAATATATTAATTTACAGTTACTGTTTTTTCAAGTTAACTCAATTATATGTATTTGCTTCTTTTCCCCTTCGAATTCAAATAAAATCATCCTGTTTGCCTTCTAACACCTGCTGCCAAAAAAGCCCTTTTTCGCCCTTGGACAGCAGGCTGTAGCAGTAGTTGGTGAAGCAGCTGCAGATCTCCGCCTCGCTCTTGGCACCCAGATTTCGCACTGAGCGCAGGCCGTCCTCCCGCTCCATAATTTGCATCACACTGCCCAGTGTATCCGCACCTGCTCGCCGCAGACCGTTGGAAGAGCGTACCGACAGGCACATTTCGTCGATGCTCACATCCTTCATGCGCTTGCAATAAGGCGTGACTGTTGTGGCCAGATAGTGCTCTTGCAGCAGGGCATAAGCATCTTCCTGCGCAAGCTCCCGAAGCCGGAGAGCCTCGGCGGATACATGGAGCAGCTCACTGTCCGGCTTGGGCTGTTCTGCTCTGCCGGGCGTCCAGCTGATCCACAGCTTACCTGCCAGATAATACCGGTAGGATGCTTCGTCGAGACTGAAGCATCCCCAGTGGGTGTGGACCTTGTAACGAATGTCATTGCTCATAAAAATGCACCTCTTTTCCCCATGCTCCCGGGAAAATAGGCGCAAAAAATCCAGCTTGCGGGGCTGGTATTACCTATCGTACAAGCTTTGGCACCTTTCTCTCCGGGAGGTTGCCGTGCGGTCATCGGGCTTGTCCCTCGCGCATCTCTTATAGGGGTATTGTAAAATTGTGTTTTTTAAGATCTGTGCACCGATCTTGCTTTAGAGCATAGCACAGTTTGACTTATATGTCAAATCGGCGCATTTCGAGTGTAATATTTATCCTTGTCAAGCCCCAGAAAAATTTTCTTTCGTGCTTTTTCTAACGTATATTGATGCAAAAACATTTGAAATGGGCCAATTGTTTTACTATTTGCGAAATTTTGAAATTTGCAGTATGATATAATAAATTAAGCGCAGTGCAAGCTATGAAAACGGAAGAAAGCATAAAAGATAATGTGAGGCGGTGCGAACAGTGATACGGTATTGTGTCAATCAACAATTTAATGGAGTCGAGATATATTTTGACACCAAACCTTCATCAACCGTAATATCTGAATTGAAAAGCAGGAGATGGCGATGGCTTCAGACGAAAAAATGCTGGTATAATGCCAATACGCCTTCAAACCTCGAGTATGCAAAGAGCATCTGCTCCTCCGCAGAGCATCGAACCACTGTTCAAAGCCAAGGCATCGATGTTGTTAATAGTAACAGCACAACAAATACTAACCTTGTAGAATGCACCGATTGCCGGCATATTGTGTCTATACATGCCCACGCTTGTCCTTTTTGTGGCTGTCCGCTTTCGTACACAATGGAGCAGTATTCTCTTTTTGCCCGAGAAAAGGAAATTGCCCGCGAAAATGCCGAGAAAGAAGCAAAAAGAAAAAAGGATGAAGAACAACGAATTTTCTATAATGAAAGTGCGTTAAATCTAATTTCAACAGAATTTCAGGCATTTTTTGAGGAAGCAATGAATATAAAGATCTCTCCGGAGACGATATCAGAAGATGAACTTGAATTGATAAAATCTGAGTATTCGGATTATTCAACATATCTTCGATATTGCGAAGCCACAATTAGTGAAAAGAAAGCTTGCTTGATCAAGGCTATCGGCTTTCAATCATGGGATACTGTCCCATATCGTTTACAAACTCGGATTATACAACACTTCCAAGCAGCCACTTCCACGAGCTCTGCATTTAATTTGCAAGCAGACGATATGCAGCCAGACCTATTCATAGCGAATGCAGTCAGATTAGCTTTTGCTGATTCCGAATCGCAGTACTCTGCATGGGTGCAACGATATTGCCTGGAGAATTATTCAAAGCATACGAATAAGCCTGACATCGCCATCAAAGAAGTTCCTATCGAATCTTCATTGGCAGATGACATAGCCGTTATAAACGGTTTCAGATGTTCTCAAAAGGATTACTCAGATCCTAAAAAGGGACATTTGTCGGCACATAGTCCAACAGTAAAGAAGGCAAAAAACCTTGATATACTGGTATATAAAAATGCGCTGTCAGAAACGGCTAAGATTAAAATTAATACTATCCAAAACGAACTACACAAAAAGTACATAGGATTGAGAGTGGGGGATGCTTTCCTGGATTCTAACGGTTATCGGTGTGTGGTTGTCGATATTATCCACAGAGATCCGTTTGAGGGGTGGACAGATTTAGCCCCCAATCTTTCTGTCGATAATTATCCATCTGTCAATTTTGGGCATAAGCGCAAATGGAATCAATAACAAAAACTAACTATTGTTATTAGAATCATAAGTCTGGTGGCTTTTCCAAAAATCAGGCAACATACATATGGAATGTGGACGGATACCAGGAAAAATCAATGTGTAAATGAGGCCGAAATATCAACCGAAAGAGAGGGTAGCCCATGCCATTTGGAGACTTTAACAACGACGGCCATGTGGATGGCCGGGATTATGCGTTATTCAAGATTGCCACAGGTGACAGTGATTCAGGCGGTTCGCCCAGCGGATCCAGAGGATCAGGTGGTGGCGGCTGTGGCTGCCTGACGATGATCGTAGTGATCCTTATCCTGTATGGAATTGTCAAACTGATTGTGGGATGATGAATCACATAGATGGGAACGGCAGAAAGATAAATCTCTCTGTCGCCCTTACACGCTTAATTTGGCACTTACGCATAGATCAAGTTATTGGTCACACTTTCGGTCGCGCTGCTTCGAGTAGCAATCATTTTCCTGACCAGGGCCATTGGGTCGACAGCTTTTAGTTTTTCTGTGATGCCCTCAGCTTCTACCATCTGCGTTACCAACCCAGAAAACAGTTCCTCTGCCTGCCGGTCGATGTCTGCAAGATAGCTGTTTAGCCTACTGCTAGTCAACAAATTCACATAGCATACACGATGGCGTTCTTTAAGATACCGCAAATGCTGCTGACCCCAGATTCCAATGTGTTGTTCTTCCGGCTTCTCATCTCCGGCGATCAGAAAGTAGTCCCCGACAAGCTCATACTGTAAGCCTGTCTGCTCATCCGTTATATACTTTTCCATAGTCATACCTTCCATCCCAAGGATCTGTGCTTTCTAACCTTTATCACCTTAATCAGCAGTTCATCCGCGGCATCCGTATATCGGCCTTCCGAAACGAACCAATTATGGAGCCTATTCAGGCTCTCGGTCACCATCCGCCGCTCTTGGCAAGTCAGCACCACATAGTATTTCTGCTTCATTCGCTGTTCCTCCTGTGAATTTCTGTATTCTCATTGTAGCGGAGAGAACAACGAAAATCGAATGTGCGGATATGCAGATAGTAAAAAGCACCGTCTCAGGATTTCTCCTGAGACGGTGCTTTTCTGCTTTGTATCAGAGCATCACCTTGACGACGAAACCGCCTTTGAAGAAGTAGGTGTTCGTCCAATACACATTTGGTGGACCTGATGGGATTTCCCCCTAAAGGGGGATAAACTTCTCGTCCCATGGTACACCACATAAAAAACAGAGCACCATCTTCGATGGCACTCTGTTTTTTTGGTGGACCTGATGGGATTTCCCCCTAAAGGGGGATAAACTTCTCATTCCATGGTACACCACATAAAAAAACAGAGCACCATCTTCGATGGCACTCTGTTTTTTTGGTGGACCTGATGGGATTCGAACCCACGACCTCTCGGATGCGAACCGAACGCTCTCCCAGCTGAGCTACAAGCCCCTGTATGCTGCTGCAAAAAACAAATGATGGGGTGGGACAGCCTTGTCCCACCCCATCATTATACACGGATTGCGCAAAAATGCAAGAGTTTTATTCAATGACAGGCAGTTTTGCCACAACGGCGGCGCAGCGCGGGCACAGACCGTCGGCATCGGTGAGCACAGAGTGCTTCCAGCAGCGGGGGCATTTCTCGCCCTTGGCCTCGCTCACCATCACGCGCACACCCTCCACGGCGGTTTGGGCGGCGCCGTCGAACAGTGCGGCATCATGGCTGACTTCCACATCGGACACGATGAACAGATCGGCCCACTGCTCGGCAAAGTGTGCCTCCAGCGCAGCCAGCTCATCGCCCTTGGCCAGCAGCGTCACATGGGCCTCCAGCGCCTTGCCGATCTTCTTCTCGGCGCGGGCGGCTTCCAGCGCCGCGTTTACGCCGTCACGCAGGGCTGCCAAAGTCTGCCACTGCGCCATGGTATCATCCTCCAGCGCATAGTCGGTGTAAGGCTTTACCATCTCGTTGAGCAGGATGTTGCGCGCATCGTCTTCGGCGCGGTGGGGCATCGCCAGCCAGATCTCATCGCAGGTGAAGGCGAGAACAGGCGCAAACAGGCGGGTCATGGCGTCCAGAATCAGGTACAGAGCCGTCTGGGCGCTGCGGCGGCGCAGCCCGTCGGCCTCGTCGCAGTACAGGCGGTCCTTGATGATGTCGAAGTAGAAGGAGCTCAGATCCACCACGCAGAAATCGTTGATGGCGTGGGCCACGGAGTGGAACTCGTAGTTATCATAGAAGTCGTAGCACTTGGTCAGCAGCTCGTTGAGCCGGGTAACGGCCCAGCGGTCCAGCTCCATCATATCCTCGGGCGCCACCAAATGCTCAGGATCGAAGCCCACCAGATTATCCAGACAGAATTTGCTGGTGTTGCGGAACTTCAAATAGTTCTGGCTGAGCTGCTTGAAGATGTCATCGCTGCAGCGCACATCCACATGATAGTCGGCGCTGCCGGCCCACAGACGCAGCAGGTCTGCGCCGTACTTGTCGATGATCTCGTTGGGGTCCATGCCGTTACCCAAAGACTTGTGCATGGCGCGGCCCTCACCGTCCACGGTCCAGCCGTGGGTCAGACACTCTTTGAACGGCGCCTTGCGGCCCAGTGCGCCCACAGCCACCAGCAGGGAGGACTGGAACCAGCCGCGGTACTGGTCGGCGCCCTCGATATACATGGTGGCAGGCCAGAAGCCCTGATCGTGCTCCATGGCGGCGAAGTGGGTAGAGCCGGAGTCGAACCAGCCGTCCAGTGTGTCGGTTTCCTTCTCAAAGCCGGCGCTCTTGCCGCAGTGGGGGCAGGTAAAGCCGTGGGGCAGGATCTCATCGGCGGTCATGTCAAACCAGGCGTTGGAGCCCTTTTCGGCAAACACATCGGCGATGGCCTTGATGGAGGCGTCGTTGCAGACAGGCTTGCCGCAGTCCTTGCAGTATACCACGGGGATGGGCAGGCCCCAACGGCGCTGACGGGAGATACACCAGTCATTGCGCTCGCGGATCATGCTCTTGATGCGGTCCTCACCCCAGGCGGGGATCCAGCGCACCTCCTCACAGGCGGCGGTCGCTTCGTCTTTGAAAGAATCCACGGAGCAGAACCACTGCGGTGTGGCGCGGAAGATGATGGGGTGCTTGCAGCGCCAGCAGTGGGGATAGCTGTGGACGATGTCCTCGCTGGCAAACAGGGAGCCGGCCTCCTTCATGTCGTTGAGAATGACGGAGTTGGACTCCTCGGTGGTCATACCGGCGTACTTGCCGGCATAGTCGGTGTGGCGGCCCTGATCGTCCACGGGCACCACCATCTCCATGCCGTAGCGCAGACAGGTCAGATAGTCGTCTGCACCGAAGCCGGGGGCGGTATGGACGCAGCCGGTACCGGATTCCATGGTCACATAGTCGGCCAGCAGCAGGCGGCTGGTCTTGGGCAGGAAGGGATGGCTGGCCAGCATATTCTCGTAGAAGCTGCCGTTGTGGGTCTCCAGAATCTGATAGCCGGTAAAGCCGCCGATGCCCATGACCTTCTCCACCAGGGCCTCGGCCATGATATACATCTCATCGCTGTAATCGGGCTTGACGATGGCATAGCTCTCATCGGGATGCAGGGCAATGGCCAGGTTGCCGGGCAGGGTCCAGATGGTGGTGGTCCAGATCACGAAGAACAGCTTGCTGCAGTCCAGATGGCTCAGCTTGCCCAGATCGTCGTTCATGGGGAACTTCACATACACGGTGGTGCAGGGATCGTCCTTGTACTCGATCTCCGCCTCAGCCAGTGCGGTCTCATCGTGAGCGCACCAGTAAACGGGTTTCAGGCCCTTGTAGATGTAGCCTTTCTTATACATCTCGCCAAAGACCTTGACCTCCTCGGCCTCAAATTCCTTATCCATGGTCTTGTAGGGATGCTCCCAGTCACCCACCACGCCCATGCGCTTGAAGCCCTGCATCTGCAGTTGAATATATTTCTCTGCGTAGTCGCGGCAGGCACTGCGGAAGTCGGAATCGCTCATGGCCTTGTGGTTGAGCTTCTGCTCCTTGATAATGGCGCTCTCGATGGGCATACCGTGGTTATCCCAACCGGGGATATAGGGGGTATAGTAGCCGCGCATGGCATAGCTGCGGGTGATAAAGTCCTTCAGCGCCTTATTCAGCGCGTGGCCCATGTGGATGTTGCCGTTGGAGAACGGAGGGCCGTCGTGCAGGCTGAACAGGGGCTTGCCCTCGTTCTTTTTCAGCAGCTCGTTGTACAGATCCAGCTCTTCCCAGTGTGCCAGCATATCCGGCTCGCGCTTGGGCAGACCTGCGCGCATGGGAAAGCCGCTTTTGGTCATGTTCAGTGTCTGTTTGTATTCCATGTGTGTTCCTCCATCTATAATATATTAAAAAATGAACAATAAAAACGCCTTTGCCTCTTAATAAGAGACAAAGGCGCGTTAAAACCTCTGCGGTACCACTCTTTTTGCCGCCCACAGGCGACCGCTCGTTCCCACCGACGATGGGCTGAGATGTGATAACGGTTCTCCTCCGTCCGGACTTACTGCCATGTTCAGTCGGATGCTCCGGGGTGATATTCACGGCTCGTGCGATGTCCGCCTTGCACCGAAAACGGCGGCTCTCTCTGCATCGCGGCGGGCGTTACTTGTCCCCATCCTCGCAAATGCCATATTTACATTGTATCTTACTCACTTTATACCCGTTTGTCAACGGCAAAATACGTTTTTTTCAAAAATCAGAACAAACCTGCCAAATGCAAAAGGCCGGTGGCGCCGGAGAAAATGTAAATAATAGCCATCACCGCCAGCACGATGGTGATAAAGCCGTACATACGGGAGTCCTTTTTCTTATGGAAAAAGCGGCGGGTATAAAACAGCACGGCACAGGAGAGGCCCAGCAGCAGGGAGGACAGATACGTCAGGAACAAACTGTCCTTATACACGGCCAGACGCAGGATCAGCACCACAATGACGGACACCAGCATGGCGGCAATGACGATCTTCAGCCACAGGGGCAGAATGACCTTTTCCCGCTTGGCGGCCTTGTCCGCCAGCATCTTGGCCATCACGGCGCCCTGATAATTGGAGTTATTCTTCTTGTGATGCACGTTCTTGTTGGGGTTGCCCTTAGCCTTCTGCTTAGCCCGCTCCTGACGGGCATAGGGGTCCTCGTTGTTTTGATAGTGGTTGACATAACTTTTTGCCATAATTTTCATTCTCCTTCCATCGGTAAGTCGGTCAAGTATCTTCGTATCATGTCAAAGGCATGGTGGGCGGCCATGGTGCGTACTCGCTCGCGGCCGGTGCCCAGATCCAGCTTCCGTACCACGGTTTTGCGTCCGTCGGCCAGGGCGATAAACACCGTGCCCACCTCGTTGCCCCGGTCGTCCTTATCGGGGCCTGCCACACCGGTGACGGACACGGCCAGATCGGAGCCGGTCAAGTGCCGGACGCCTTCCGCCATGGCCCTGGCTGTCGGTACGCTTACCGCGCCGTATTTGTCCAGAACGTCTTGGGGTACGCCCAACACATGGGCCTTTACGCCGTTGGTATAGCTCACCACACCGCCCAGAAACACGGCGGAGGCGCCGGGCACATCGGTCATGCGCTTGGCGATCAGACCGCCTGTGCAGCTTTCGGCGGCGGAAAAGGTGAGC
Source organism: Clostridiales bacterium (assembly GCA_004555205.1). Classification (GTDB taxonomy): domain Bacteria; phylum Bacillota; class Clostridia; order Oscillospirales; family Oscillospiraceae; genus Vescimonas. The sequence goes on along the minus strand of SFIY01000018.1, from coordinate 16,414 downwards.
TGCCTGTCTTTCAAAAGCCGGGCTGTCCGCTCTTCCAAGCTGCCTGCGTCCACGCCGTAGAGATACTCGCCCAGCCGACTGCGCGCATCCCAAAAGAGCGGCGCCATCAATTCCTCGCAGGCTGCTTCGCTGCCGGCCTTTGCCGTCAGACGCAGCATGACCTCGCCGGGCTTGGCGTAGGGCGCCAGGGACGGATTCACCGCCTCGTCCATCAAGTCGGCCAGCCGCTCCTGCACCTGCGGCTCGGTCAGGCCGAATACATGCAGGTCATGGGAGAGGATGACCTCCTGCTGCTGCGCTTTCAGATAGGGGATCAGCGCGTGATCGGTGAGATAGCGGCACTCCCGCGGCACGCCGGGCAGCATGACCACCGTCACGCCGTCTGCGGTAAAGGCGCAGCCGGGCGCCGTACCCACCGGATTGTGAAAGACGGTGCAATCCCGGGGCAAATAGGCCTGCTGCAAATTGCACGCCGGGCTTTCGCGGCGAAACACCGTGTCAAAGTAGTGCCGTATCTCGTCGGCGATCTCCGGATGGAAGTCCAACGGCCGGTCAAAGGCGAGGCAGACCGTTTCCTTGGTCAGGTCGTCGTAGGTGGGCCCTAATCCGCCGGTAAAGATCAGCAGATCGCAGCGGCGGCGTGCCACATCAATGACCTCCCGCAGCCTTGCCGGATTGTCGCCCACGGCGGTGTGGTACAGCACGTCCACCCCCACAAGCGCCAATTGCTCGGAGAGATATTGCGCGTCGGTGTTGGCCACATTGCCCAGCAGCAGCTCCGTACCCACGGCAATAAGCTCGGCATAATGGGACATATCGTTTCGCTCCTTACAATTTCACTTTCACCATTTCCCGCGCGGCCATGGCGCGCGCTGTAAGGCCCTCGATGTCCAGCGCCTGCTCCATCTCGCGCACCTCCTCCACCACGGGCTTGGTCTTGGGATGGCGGGGCGTAAACACGGTGCAGCAATCCTCGTAGGGAAGGATGGAGGTGTCGAAGGTGCCGATGTGGCGCGCCAGACGGACGATTTCCTCCTTGTCCATGCCGATGAGCGGACGCAGAACAGGCAGATCGGTCACATCCTCGCTGACGCGCAGGGCCTGCATGGTCTGGCTTGCCACCTGTCCCAGACATTCACCGGTCACCAGCGCCTTGCAGTGCAGCTCCTTGGCCAGACGGTCGGCCAAACGCATCATAAAGCGGCGCATAATCAGCGTAAAATGGTCTTCGGGGCAGTTGCGGCGGATTTCCTCCTGAATTTCGGTAAAGGGAATGATGTAAACGGTCAGCCGGCCGCACCAGGGCGTCAGCTCCCTGGCCAACTGCAGCACCTTTTCGCGGGCCATTCGGGAGGTGTAGGGAGGCGAGGCAAAGTGAATCATCTCCAACTGTACGCCGCGCTTGGCCATCATGTAGGAGGCTACCGGCGAGTCGATACCGCCGGAGAGCAGGCTCACCGCCTGACCGCCCATGCCGATGGGCAGACCGCCCGCGGCGCTCTCTGCCGGTCCGTGTACATACGCTGCATCCTCGCGGATCTCGATATAGACGGTCAGTTCCGGATGATGCACATCTACCTTCACATGGGGGAATGCCTCGTTGAGCAGACCGCCCACCTGCTGGCTGAGCTGGATGGAACCGAGGGGGAAGGTCTTGTCGGCGCGCTTGCTCTCCACCTTGAAGCTGCGTGCCTGACGCATTGCGTCGCCCAGATAGGTCCGGGCAGTGCGGAAAATGGTCATCACATTCTTCTCGCAGGGCAGGGCACGGGCAATGGCGATGATGCCGAAAATCTGCTTGCAGGCCTCATACGCGCCGGTCACATCGCATGCGCCCATCGGCTCCACATAAATGGTGCTCTGGCGGGAATAGACCTTGAACTTGCCGAAGCGCTGGGTGCGGCGGCGGATATTGCTCATCAGCTTCATTTCAAAGCTGCGGCGGTTCAGCCCTTTCAGGACCACCTCGCCCAGCTTGCACAGGATGATTTCTTGCATGGGGTTTCTCCTTACGGTGTATACATTATTTTAATAGGTTGTTGCTGCGATACTGTATCGCTTCGGCCAGGTGGATGGCCTCGATCTGTTCGCTGCCCTCCAGATCGGCAATGGTGCGTGCCATGCGCAAAATGCGGTCGTGGCTGCGGCCGGTCAGGCCAAGGCGGTCAAAGGCGCCCTTCATCAGCTTTTCGCCCTTGTCATCCAATGCGCAGTATGCCCCGATCATGGCCGGTGTCATGTAGGCGTTGCAGGTGACCTCCGTCCCTGCATAGCGCTTTTTCTGTATTTCCCGTGCGGCATTGACGCGCTTGCGCACCTGGGCGGAGGATTCTGCCGCTTCCCGCCGCCGCATGGCTTCGTAATCCACGCTGGGGACGGTGATGTGCATATCGATGCGGTCCAGCAGCGGCCCGGAGATCCGGCGCATATAATGCTGCACCTGCGCTTCCGAGCAGGTACAGCGGCGGTCGGGATGAGCGTACCATCCGCAGCGGCAGGGGTTCATGGCGCAGATCAGCATGAACCGGCTGGGCAGTGTCAAACTGCCGGCGGCGCGTGTAATGGTCACGACACCGTCTTCTAACGGCTGACGCAGGGTTTCCAGGGCGGATTTATCAAATTCCGGCAATTCGTCCAGAAAGAGGACGCCGTTGTGTGCCAGCGAGATCTCACCCGGACGGGGAACGGCGCCGCCGCCGCTGAGAGATACCGGCGAGGCCGTGTGGTGGGGTGTGCGGAAGGGCCGTTCCGTCACCAAGGGGTGGTCGGCCTGTGTCATGCCGGCCACGGAGTAGATCTCCGTGGTCTGCAGGGATTCCTCCCGTGTCATATCCGGCAGGATAGACGGCAGCCGCCGCGCCAGCATGGACTTGCCGGAGCCGGGCGAGCCGATCAGCAGCGCGTTATGTCCGCCGGCGGCTGCCACCTCCAGCGCGCGCTTCACATTTTCCTGCCCCATTACATCGGAAAAGTCCGGCAGGGGCCGGTCAACAGGCGTGATCTGCCATTTTGGCGCCGGGGCAATGGCTTCCTCGCCCTTTAAGTGGCGGAGGAGCTGTCCGATATTTTCCACGCCGTATACGGTGATGCCGTCTGCCAGCGTGGCCTCGGCCGCATTTTCGTCGGGAACATATAAGGTGCGGATCCCCAGACGTGCCGCGCACAGCGCCATGGGCAGTACACCGCTTACGCGGCGCAGGCTGCCGCCCAGGCTCAGCTCGCCCAAAAAGGCGGCATCCTCCGGCAATTCCGGCAGTTCTTCCGAAGCACGCAGAATGCCCAGCAGGATCGGCAGGTCGTAGACCGTGCCCTCCTTGCGCTGGCTGGCAGGCGCCAGATTCACGGTAATGCGGCTGACAGGGAACTTGATGCCGCTGCTTTTGACCGCCGAGCGCACACGCTCCCGGGCCTCGCGCACCGCCGCATCGGGCAGACCCACCACATCAAAGGCCGGCAGACCGCCGGAAAGAAAACATTCCACCGCGACCTCGTAACCGCTGATGCCGTTAAGCCCCAGTGAACGCACCGTCACTACCATCCTGCCCGCTTCCTTTCCGTAAAACACAATAATATAGCTTATCTTACCACAAAATGCCCCGGCAGGGAATCTTTTTATCAAAAATACAGGCAGAAAATTTTGCATAAAACGCTTTTGCCTAAAAAGTATGTTTGCGGCGTGAGAATTTTTGCGCATGGTGAAGAAAAATCTTTGAAATAGTAAAAATGACAAAAAAGCGGTTTACACGAGGCGATGTTTGTGGTATTATGAACAATGCAAAGAATTCCCCTGATAAGGGGAAAGAGATAATGAAGGAGGTTCATTTCATGATTCGTAAAATGAAATCCATGGATGGCAACAATGCTGCGGCGCATGTATCCTATGCGTTCAGTGAAGTGGCAGCCATCTACCCCATCACCCCGTCCAGCCCCATGGCCGACTTTGTGGACCAGTGGTCTGCCGCCGGCCGGAAGAACATCTTCGGCACACAGGTCAAGGTGGTGGAGATGCAGTCCGAAGCAGGCGCTGCCGGTGCAGTGCACGGCTCTCTGGGCGCCGGCGCCCTGACCACTACATACACGGCCTCTCAGGGCCTGCTGCTGATGATCCCCAATATGTATAAGATTGCGGCAGAGCAGCTCCCCTGCGTGTTCCATGTGTCGGCCCGTACCGTTTCCACCCACGCGCTGAACATTTTCGGCGATCATTCCGACGTGATGGCCTGCCGCCAGACCGGCTTTGCCATGCTGTGCGAGGGCAACGTGCAGGAGGTTATGGACCTTTCTCCCGTGGCACATCTGGCGGCGCTGAGCGGCAAGGTGCCCTTCATCAACTTCTTCGACGGCTTCCGCACCAGCCATGAGATCCAGAAGATCGCCGTCTGGGACTATGACGATCTGAAGGATATGTGCGATATGGACGCCGTGGCGGCGTTCCGCAAGCACGCGCTCAACCCCGAGCATCCCCATATGCGCGGCAGCCATGAGAACGGCGACATCTTCTTCCAGCACCGTGAAGCCTGCAACAGCTACTACGATGCGCTGCCCGCCGTGGTGGAGAAGTACATGGCCAAGGTCAATGAGAAGCTGGGCACCGACTATCAGTTATTCAACTACTACGGCGCCGCCGACGCGGACCGTGTGATCGTTGCCATGGGCTCCATCTGCGATGTGGCGGAGGAGGTCATTGACTATCTGAACGCTCACGGCGAGAAGGTGGGTCTGGTCAAGGTTCGCCTGTACCGTCCGTTCGCGCCCGAGAAGCTGATTGCCGCCATTCCTGCTACCGCCAAGAAGATCGCCGTGCTGGACCGCACCAAGGAGCCCGGCGCCATGGGCGAGCCTCTGTATCAGGACGTTGTCACCGCGCTGGCCAATGCCGGCAGAAACGATGTAGCCGTCATCGGCGGCCGTTACGGTCTGGGCAGCAAGGATACGCCGCCTGCCTCCGTGTTCGCTGTTTACAGTGAGCTGAAGAAGGACGAGATGAAGCGCCAGTTCACCATCGGTATCGTGGACGATGTGACCAATCTGTCCCTGCCCGAGGAGGAGAACTGCCCCAACACCGCCGCAGAAGGCACCATCGAGTGCAAGTTCTGGGGTCTGGGCGGCGACGGTACGGTGGGCGCCAACAAGAACTCCATCAAGATCATCGGCGACCACACCGACAAGTATGTACAGGCCTACTTCCAGTATGACTCCAAGAAGACCGGCGGCGTCACTATCAGCCATCTGCGCTTCGGTGACAAGCCCATCCGCAGCCCTTACTACATCAATAAGGCCGACTTCGTGGCCTGCCACAATCCCAGCTATGTGACCAAGGGCTTCAAGATGGTGCAGGATGTGAAGCCCGGCGGCGTGTATATGATTAACTGCCAGTGGAGCGCCGAGGAGCTGAACGAGCATATGGATGCCGCCTCCAAGCGTTACATTGCCAAAAACAATATCCAACTCTATACCATCAACGCCATTGATCTGGCCATTGAGATCGGTATGGGCAAGCGCAACAACACCATTCTCCAGTCCGCCTTCTTCACGCTGGCAAAGGTCATGCCTCAGGAAGACGCCATTGCCTACATGAAGGAGAAGGCCACCGCCTCCTACCTGAAGAAGGGCCAGGACATCGTGGATATGAACCACAAGGCCATCGATCTGGGCGCTACCGCCTTCAAGAAGATCGACGTTCCCGCCGATTGGGCCGACGCGGTCGACACCAAGGCGCCTGCCGAGAAGGAAGGCAAGCCGGAGCTGGTGAAGATGGTGACCAACATTCTCGATCCCGTGGGCAAGATGGACGGCGACAGCCTGCCCGTTTCCGCCTTCGTCGATCATGTGGACGGCCAGTTCGAGCTGGGCGCCTCCGCCTACGAAAAGCGCGGCGTGGCCGTGTCCGTTCCCACCTGGGATGCCGTTAAGTGTATCCAGTGCAACCAGTGTGCTTACGTCTGCCCCCACGCCACCATCCGTCCCTATGCGCTGACCGCTGAGGAAGCGGCTGCCGCTCCCGCTGCGGCCAAGATCGTGGATGTGAAGGCCGGTAAGGGCAAGGGTGTGTATCAGTTCACCATGGCCATCAGCCCGCTGGACTGCATGGGCTGCGGCGTCTGCGTGGGCGCCTGCCCGGTCAACGCGCTGAGCATGGTCGCCATGGAGGGCGAAAAGCCCCAGCAGGAAGTGTTTGATTACTGCGTGGCGAAGGTCGCCGAGAAGAAGGATATGCAGGATAACACCGTCAAGGGCAGCCAGTTCAAGCAGCCCATGCTGGAGTTCTCCGGCTCCTGCGCAGGCTGCGCGGAAACCAGCTATGCCCGTCTGGTCACCCAGTTGTTCGGCGATCATATGTATGTGTCCAATGCCACCGGCTGTTCCTCCATCTGGGGCGGTCCGGCTGCCACTTCGCCCTACTGCACCAATAAGGACGGCCACGGCCCGGCATGGTGCAACTCCCTGTTCGAGGATAACGCGGAGCACGGTCTGGGCATGTATGTGGGCCAGCAGAAGATCCGCGAGGATCTGGCGGCCAAGACCCGTGAGCTGATGGCCATCCCCTATGCCCGCGCCGAGCTGAAGGCTGCCGCTCAGGCATGGCTGGATACCATGGATGACGGCACGGCCAACGCCGAGCCTGCCAAGGCTTATGTGAAGGCTCTGATGGAGAGCGTCGGCACCGTGGATGAAGCGATTGCCTTCTTCTCCTCTGCCAAGGCGAAGGAGATCTATGGGGACAAGGCGCCTGAAATGCTCAAGAAGGCACAGGATGAAAAGGCTGCCGGCGTGGCGTATTGCGGCTGCGATGCCTGCCGTCTGGCGCTGGACATTCTGGATAAGAAGGAATATCTGGCCAAGAAGTCCATGTGGATCTTCGGCGGCGACGGCTGGGCCTACGACATCGGCTACGGCGGACTGGATCATGTCATCGCCTCCAAGCAGGATGTGAACATCTTCGTGTTCGATACCGAGGTCTATTCCAACACCGGCGGTCAAGCCTCCAAGGCCTCCAACATCGGTCAGGTGGCACAGTTTGCCGCCGCCGGCAAGGAGGTCAAGAAGAAGAGCCTGGCGGAGATCGCCATGCAGTACGGCTATGTGTATGTGGCGCAGGTGGCCATGGGCGCCAACCCCGCCCAGACCATCAAGGCCATCACCGAGGCGGAGGCCTATCACGGCCCGTCCCTGATCATCGGCTACGCTCCCTGCGAGATGCACTCCATCAAGGGCGGCATGATGAACTGCCAGAAGGAAATGAAGAAGGCCGTGGACTGCGGTTATTGGAACCTGTTCCGCTATAATCCCGAGGCCGAGAAGAAGTTCACGCTGGATTCCAAGGCGCCTGCCGGCGGCTATCAGGAATTCCTGATGAACGAGGCCCGCTATTCCCGCCTGACCCGCGAGTTCCCCGACCGCGCCGGCGACCTGTTCGCCCGCAACGAGGCCGAGGCACAGGCACGCTATGAGCACCTGCTCAAGCTCATCGACATGTACAACAAGTAACTGCTGTTCATCACAACAGGGCATCCTCATCGGATGCCCTGTTGTTTTATCAAAAAAAGAGGAGCCGCCTTGGCTCCTCTTTTGCGTCATTTGATGTGCAGCAGTTCCTTGTAGTAGGGCCACAGGCCGCGCTTTTCGGGATAGTGGGGATAGAGCTGGCACAGGTCGGTGCCGGGAAAGTCATTGCCCTCGATGATGGCCGGGCCGTCGGGCGTGATGGCCACATCCCAACCCACATGGCCTACCTGCGGCACCTTGCGGGCCGCCTTTTTGGCCAGGGCAATGGCCTCGTCCACCATGGGAAGCTGATAGCCCCGGAACACGATGCCCGTGTCGGGGTGCTTATCGTAAACATTGAAATAATCATCCGTGGCGGGGGAGCAGATCTTGCCGCTCTCTATATCCACGCGGCAGAGGACGCCGCCCTGACCGGAGTTGTCGCATACGCCGCCGCCGCGCCCCATCTTCACGGTGATGTAGGCGATGTGCACGGTGTCGTCCACCAGATCGTAAGCACCTGCTCCAGCACCACCAGCTTGTTTTCCTGAATATAGTCCAGCATCGCTGCGGGACTTTCAAAATCCTTCACATACAGCTTTTCCACGCCGCGGCCGCAGTCGCCGTGGTTGATCTTGGCAAAGATGGCCTCCTGCCCGTCCAGAAAGGCGGTCAGATCAGCGACGGTGGCCGTTTCGCCGTTGAGGGTCTTGCGGCCCAAAAACTCGGCGAAGTTTTCATTGAAGCGGAGCTTGTCGTCAAACTCGTCGCTGTAGGCAATGTCGTTCATGATCTCCTGCACTTTTTTGTTGCGCACGCGGGTCAGATAGGTGTCCCGCTCCCGGCCGTTCATGTCGTAAAAACCGAACATCAGATAGTCATAGTAGCCGGCGCCGTAGCGTGCCGCGCACCAGAGAATGTCAAAAAAGGTGTGCACCTTGTTCTGGCCGCTCTTTTCCTTGACGATCTCCATGATGTGATCCAGCTTTTTGAATCGCACACCGCTCAGCACACGGGCAATGTATTTGATCGAAGGCATCGTATCAACTTCCTTTCTTAATAAATGGGATCGCGGTGCTCGTCGCTGAACTCTGCCACACGCACGCGATACGCTTCCATAGCGGCTTCCTCAAAGGCCAGGGCATCGTCCTCGGCCCCCATCATGCGCAGCAGCGTCTTGGTAAAGGGCGGGTTGAGCACCAGCAAGGGGCCTGTCAGGGCGGTGGCCAGCAGGTTGTTCATGCGGTACCCCTCATCCTCACTGCCGCCGCTGCGCCCTACGCCGCGCAGGGTGTGAAACAGTGCCTCACACTCGCCGTCGGGGTAGGTGTGACCGAACAGGCTCTTGAAACCGACGATCACGGTCTCGCCGAAAGTGCCCAGGAAGAAGCTGTTGTGCCGCTGCATCATGTGGTACTCTGCGTGGAGGGGCAGGATGCCCAGCCCCTCCATGCGCTCGGCCTGATCGCTGTCGATATAGCTGCCGAACACCTCCTGGGCATTGCCGGTGAGCAGCATCAACTGTCCGGCGTCGATCTTGGCCCGTATTTCGTCAAGATAGGGGCGCAGGGCCTCGGCAGCCAGCGCCAGACCGGTTTCCGTGGCCGTGCCCATATAGACCAGCGCCACTTCCTCGTCCAAAAAGGCGGGACGGGACTTCAAATCGGTTTCCACGATCTCCAGCTTATCGCAGCACTGCTTCAGGTAGCGGATATTCATCAGATCGCCGCTTAAATTGCCGACTTCGGGGAACAGTACTTCTGCTTTCATGCCTGCGCCTCCTTTTTTTCGCTGCGTGCCGCGGCAAGCTGCTTCATATAGTCGTATACCTTGTAGGCCCGGGCCAGCGAATCGGTGCCGTAGAGCAGGTAAATGTCATCGCCGGGGGTAAACTGCAGCCGCTCGGCGGCCTTAAACTCGTCGTATTCGCAGATAATGCGGTCTTCCGGCACACCGGCCATCAGCAATCGCAGCTTGTAGTCCGTGCACCGCGCGCCGGCGCAGACCAACTGCACGATGCTGTCGTTGTTGAGGAACTCGAAGTCTGCGTCGTAGATCCAGCAGGTATTTTCCGACCAGTGCCGGGTGTCGCCCAGACAGTTCATCATCAGCAGTATTTCCTTGCGACCGCCGCAGCCGGCAATGTAGTCAAACGCGCGGGACCCGGCCAACGCATTCTTCTCCTTGGACATCTGGCGGATCAGCCGCACCTCGCCTACCTGCTCCTTGCTGTGACGGCTGGCGGCAATGGCGGTGTTGTCCATATAGCCGCGGATTTGCCGGTGGGAAAAGCCCAACTGGCGCAGCACGGCGATCACCGTGGTCATGTTGTATACATTGAAGGCGCTGTCGGTAATCAGCTTGTAGTCGTAGCTCTCTCCGCCCTCGCGCAGCGTCATGGTGCCGGCGGCAATGTCCACATTCTGCGCCAGATAGTCGGCCTCGGGGGAGTGGAAGCCGCAGCCGGGGCAGACGGCCTTGCCGATATGGTGATAGCGGCGATAGGTGTAGGTCAGCTTGGTGTGGCAGCGTGGGCAAATGCGCACATCGTCAATGAGATTGATGCAGTCCACCACATCGCCCTCCATGCGGTCGATGGCGAAATATACGCGCTCATTGGCAGGTGACACGCCGGAGGAGATCAGGTCGTCCGCGTTGAGGACCATTTTCGCGCTGCCGGGGATGCAGCCGGTGAGAATGTCGGCAATATAGGCAGGGTGTGCGTTGCGCATAATGGAGTCGCGGAACAGGTTGGTGATCACCACATAGTCCGGCTTCACATGGGGATAAATGCGGGGCGAGGAGCGCTCGTCCACTTCCAGCACGGCGATATCGCAGTGGGTGACCCTGCCCAGCAGATTGCTGCTGCGGATAAAGGCGGTGGAGATGCCCGAGGCGATGTTGGACCCGGCGCGGTTGCTCAGTACGCGTTTGCCGGAGGCCTCCAGAATGTCGGTGAGCATATTGCTCACGGTGGTCTTGCCGTTGGTGCCGGTCACGGCGATCACGGTGGCCGGCCGGGTCACATAGTGCAGGAAATCCGGACACAGCTTCAACGCCAGACTGCCCGGGAAATCCGTGCCGTTGTGATGGGTGATCTTCAGCGCGGGGATCGACAGCTTGGCCATCCACAGCGCGAACAAAAAGCGTAGTTTACCCATGGTATTACTTCCTCTCCAAATAAATCATCAGTGCGGCAATATCTGCCGGCGATACACCGGAGATACGGCTGGCCTGTCCCAGGTTCAAGGGACGGATAACGCCCAGCTTCTCCCGCGCCTCCAGACGCAAGCCCTGAATGTTGGCATAGTCCGTGTCGGCAGGGAGGGCGTGCTTTTCCAGCTTCTCAAATTCCGCCACCTGCTTTTCCTGACGGCGGATGTATCCCTCATATTTTACACTGATTTCCACCTGTTCACGCACCGCTTTGTCCAAATGCGGCGCGAAAGGGTCGAATGGCAGCAGATCGTCGTAAGTGATCTGCGGGCGGCGCAGCAGGTCGATCAGGCGGCAGCCGTCGGTGACCGTGGCGGTGCCCCGCCGGGCCAGCAGCGCGTTGAGCTCCTCGCCGGGTGCAATGCCGGTGTGCGCCAGGCGGCGGATCTCCGCCGCCACCGCAGCGTATTTTGCCTGCACCCTTTGCAGACGCTCGTCGGATACCAGACCGATCCGATGCCCGATGGGACAAAGCCGGGCGTCGGCGTTATCCTGCCGCAATACCAGACGGTATTCCGAGCGGGAAGTCATCATGCGGTACGGCTCGTCGGTGCCCTTGGTGACAAGGTCGTCCACCAGCGTACCGATATAGCTTTCGCTGCGCTTGAGGATCAGCGGCGCCTCGCCCTTGAGCTTCAGCGCGGCGTTTACGCCTGCCACAAAGCCCTGCACGGCGGCCTCCTCATAGCCGGACGAGCCGTTAAACTGCCCGGCGCCGTACAGACCCTCCACGGCCTTGGTTTCCAGCGTAGGCCGCAGGGCCAACGGGTCGATGCAGTCGTATTCGATGGCGTAGGCCGGACGCATCATCTCGGCCCTCTCCAAACCCGGCACACTGCGCAGCATACGAAGCTGCACTTCCTCCGGCATGGAGGAGGAGAAGCCCTGAATATACATTTCCTCCGTGTCCAGCCCCATCGGCTCAATAAATAGCTGGTGACGCTGCTTATCCGGGAAACGGACGATCTTCGTTTCGATGGAGGGACAGTAGCGGGGGCCGACGCCCTCGATCACACCGGAGTAGATGGGGCTGCGGTCCAGATTATCCGTAATAATCCGGTGGGTTTCGGGCGTGGTATAGGTCAGATAGCACACCACCCGGTTTTCGGGCGGCTGTGGGGTCTCAAAGCTGAAGGGCAGCGGCTCCTCGTCGCCCAGCTGTACCTCCATCTTGGAAAAATCAATACTGCGGGCATTGACCCGGGGCGGCGTGCCGGTCTTGAAGCGGCGCAGGGGTAGCCCCAGCCGCAGCAGGCTGTCCGTCAGCGCGTTGGCGCCGTGCATACCGTCGGGGCCGGAATCCTCGATGCACTCGCCGATAATGGTGCGGCCCTGCAGATAGGTGCCGGTGCAGATTACGACGGCCTTGACATGATATACCGCGCCGGTGCGCAGCACCACCTGAGATACATGGCCGTGTTCGGCGCGGATTGCCACCACTTCGGCCTGCCGCAGGCGCAGGTGCTCCGTGGTCTCCAGCGTGTGCTTCATCACCTGCTGGTAGCGACGGCGATCCGCCTGGGCACGCAGCGACCACACCGCAGGCCCCTTGCCCCGGTTCAAAAGGCGGTACTGGATGCAGGCGCGGTCGGCCGCCCGCGCCATTTCGCCGCCCAGCGCGTCCAATTCGCGCACCAGATGCCCCTTGCCTGTGCCGCCGATGGCGGGATTGCAGGGCATATTGCCTACGGCGTCCAGATTGATGGTGAAGCAAACGGTCTCCAGACCCAAACGCGCGGCAGCCAAAGCCGCCTCAATACCGGCGTGTCCGGCGCCGATAACGGCAATATCAAATTGTCCGGCATAAAACTCGTTCATGAAAATAGCCTCTGATGATCCGGTATATTTATATAAAGTATATTATATCGGCTGCGCAGGGAAAAGGCAAGGAGAAAGTGGGCAAAAGCTGAGGGGTAAAGTTTATGTAAAATGTGGGCGATACCTCTTGCCGTTATATGGGCCGTGTGCTATACTTACCTCAGAAAAGAGAAAGGAGGGTGATACATCAAATGATCAACAATCAAATCTTTGCCGACCTGGACGACATGATCTTTGCTGACAGCGATTGGGAAGTCAGCCGGCGGTAAAATGCAGCGAATGAACCACGCCAAGGGCGTGGCGTTTTTTATTTTATGGGATCATTTTGCTAAACGAAGGCACTTAACAACTTTTTAGCGTTTTCTTAACACACATATATGATATAATAGGCAAGACAGGAAGGAGAGGAGGGGCGGCGTGAAAAAGCTAACCATACATTGGCCCAGGCAATGGCTCAAGCGTACATCTCTGGGAAACGAATTTCTGGCCTACTCCGTGCGCGATTTCATCGTCGCCGCAGGCTTTTACCTGTTGGCAGTGATCCTTTGCCTTTTCCTGCGAGGTATTTTTAACGGCGCTTTTGACAGACGGCTATCTGTTCAGCGTGCTGATGGCGATTTTCGGCGTGCTGAGTGTGGACTACATTTTCACGCCGCCGTATTGGGAGATCAGCTTTACACTGGCGGGATTTCCGGTAACATTTGTTGTCATGCTGTCCATCTCGCTTGTCACGGCTACCGTGACAAGCCGGGCCAAGCGGCGTGACGCGCTGCTGCGTGAGGCGGAGCGGGAGAAAATACATTCCAATTTGCTGCGTGCCATGTCGCACGATATCCGCACCCCGCTGACAGGCATTGTGGGCGCCACCAATGTGCTGCTGGAGCAGGATGAAACGCTGACGCCGCAGCAGCGGCGGGAGCTGCTGGAGAGCACCAACGAGGAGGCCGAGTGGCTGATCGGCATGGTGGAAAACCTGCTGTCCATCACGCGGATCAACACCAATAACGCAAAGGTGAAGAAGACGCCGGAACTGGCGGAGGAGATCATCGAAAGCGCCGTTCGGAAGTTTGCCAAGCGCTATGGAGATGTTTCGGTGGAAGTAAATCTGCCGGACGAGGTGCTGATCGTACCCATGGATGGCACACTGATGGTGCAGGTGTTGACAAATTTGATGGAAAACGCTGTGCTGCACGGTGTGACACTCACCGGCATTACCGTAACGCTTAAGCACGAAGGAAATCAGGCGCTTTTCATCGTTGAGGACGACGGACAGGGCATTGCGCCTTCCAAAATGGCCCGGCTGTTCGACAGTGCGACACATGCCACCGAGGGTGACAAAAAGCGCAATATGGGCATCGGCCTTTCTGCCTGCCACACCGTGATACAGGCACATGGCGGTGCCATATGGGGAGAAAACAGGAAAACCGGCGGCGCGCGCTTTGTGGTGGCGCTGCCCTTGGAGGAGGTTCAAAATGAAGATCAAGGATAAAGTTTTAATTGTAGAAGACGAGCAGAGCATCAGCAACTTCATTTCCATGATTCTGACGGCCAATGGCTACGATACCATTATTGTGCGCAGCGGTGAGGAGGCATTGACGATGATCTCCTCGCACTGCCCGGACCTGATTGTATTGGATCTGGGTCTGCCGGACATGGACGGCATGGAGGTGCTCAAGTCCGTGCGCAAGTGGTCGAGCCTGCCGGTGGTCGTGGTGTCCGCCCGCAATCATGAGCACGACAAGGTGGAGGCGCTGGACTACGGCGCGGACGACTATCTGGTCAAGCCCTTCGGCACCTCGGAGCTGCTGGCGCGTATCCGCACAGCGATCCGTCATACACGCACCACGCTGTCCAATTCGCAGATCGCCCAGTCCGGCAAATTTGTCACCGGCGATCTGACCATCGACTACGACAAGCATCAGGTGCTGGTGAGCGGCGAAAATGCCAAACTGACCGTCAATGAATATAAGATCGTGGCGCTGCTGGGCAAGTACGCCGGCAAGGTGCTGACCTACGATTTTATCATCCGCGAGCTGTGGGGGCCCAAAGCCAGAACGGACAATCAGATCCTGCGCGTCAACATGGCAAACATCCGCCGTAAGATCGAAAAGACGCCCGGCCATCCGGAATATATTTTCACGGAAGTGGGTGTAGGCTATCGCATGCGCGAGGGCGACTGAACACGAAGCAACGCATCGGAAGAACGCCGATGCGTTTTCGTTTGCGGTTTTTTCGTTTACAGCTTACCCGCAGGTAAAAAGGTGGCTGTTTTGTTGGTGACTCTCACGATATAACATGGGAAATGACGGGCATATTTGTGACATAATTAACAAAAGAAAGCGCATAAAATAAGAAAAAGGCATTTGCGGAAAGGAGGCAACTTGTAAGAAAGCGATAAAGAAAAAGGGCACTGTCGACAAGACGCCGTTAAGAAATGCGTAAGCTTATTTACAGCGGCAAGCAGAATGTGGTAAGGTTTCAGCAAGCCATTCCAAGGGGGATGGCAAACCAAATTAAAGGAGAGAAAACAATGGAAGAAAGAAAAGGCTTTGGATCCAATTTTGGATTCCTGATGGCTGCTGTTGGTTCGGCAGTCGGCCTGGGCAACATCTGGGGCTTCCCCAATAAGATGGGTGCCAGCGGCGGCTTTACGTTCCTCATCATCTACCTGATTCTGGCGGCATTGTGCGGCTTCATCGTAATGGTCGGTGAGTTGGCTCTGGGTCGTAAGACCGGTCAGGGTGCTGTGCGCGCTTACAAGGTGCTGTCCAAGAAGTTTAAGTGGCTGGGCTGGCTGGGCATTGCGTCCGCCTTCCTGATCCTGTCCTTCTACTGCGCACTGGGCGGCTACTGCATTAAGTACGTCGTTCTGAATGTGGGCAACCTGTTCAATGCCGGCTTCGGCACCAACGGTATGTCCGGCGGCGATGTCTTCACCGCCTTCATCAGCAACCAGGGCCAGTCCGTGATCTACGGTCTGATCTTCGTCGTTCTCACCATGCTGATCGTCATGGGCGGCGTCGGCGGCGGTATCGAAAAGGTCTGCTCCATCGGTATGCCCGCGCTGTTCGTCATGCTGCTCATCTGCATCATCCGCGCCTGCACGCTGGAAAATGCTGTGGACGGCCTGAAGTACATGTTCGTTCCCGGCTGGGCTGTTGCCAACGGTGTTATTGATGAAGCACCCAACTTCTTTAATGTTGTTTCCACCGCCGGCGGTCAGATGTTCTTCTCCCTGTCTCTGGGCATGGGCGCCATGATTACCTACGGCTCCTACCTGAACAAGAAGGAGAACCTGGAAAAGAACGCACTGCTGATCGTTGTCATGGATACCATCTGGGTGGCCCGTCCCTGCTGTTCGTGACCATGCAGAACGTGTTTGACCGTATGGGCGCTGTCGGCCCCATCTTCGGCATCCTGTTCTATCTGCTGGTGGTCTTTGCCGCTATCTCTTCCTCCATCTCTCTGCTGGAAGTCATCGTGGCGCACTTTGTTGACGCGGCCCGCGAGAAGGGCAAGGGCGACAAGCGCAAGACCTATTCTCTGATTGCAACGGCGATTATTTCTCTTCTGTGCATCCTGGTCTGCTTGGACGGTCTGGGCTCTCAGGGTATCGCACCGGCGGACATTCTCGGCATCGCAGAACCCAAAACATGGGCTGCCGACTGGCTGGACTTCTTTGACTGTATCTCCGAAGGTATTTTCATGCCTCTGGGCGCATTGCTCATGAGCTTGATGATCGGTTGGGAAATCGGTCCCGATGTAGTCAAGGAAGAAGCAGAGCAGGAAGGCAATCGCTTCAAGAGCTACGGCTTCTTCAAGTTCTGCGTGAAGTTCATCACCCCGCTGTGCATGATCCTGATCCTGTGGGGCCAGATTCAGAGCTTCTTCTTCT
>SFIY01000017.1 GCA_004555205.1 Clostridiales bacterium | reverse complement strand
AATACCGCGAGTCAAATTTGATAGCATGTGCTGACCGATAGACGCTGTCCGTTGGTACATTATTTTGAAAACTGTGTCCAATTTTTGTTGACTACTGCAAATATGAGCGGGCTGTCAAAATAAAGCACCCTGCATAATGCAGGGTGCCGGTTACATTTATATAAAAAATTTAGCCCTCGTGGTAATCAATATTGAAAGAAGCAATGCCCCACATGAGAATATCAGCAATATGAGCATTTCCGTCCTGAGCGATAATGCCCGAGAAATCAATTGTGATATGGTAATCTCCGGGTGTGTCAGGAATTTCGGCTGCAGGCTCACCGTTTACAGTGATGCGCAAAAGCTCGGACGCTTCACTTCCTATATGCGCATCTGTTCCGTCATCGAAAGATGTCCAACCGTTTATTTGAAGCTCGTAACTATATTGATAATTCAGCTCATCCTCCTCGTTTTCAATTGTTAAAGTAAAAGAAAGCGATTTTTCATCGAGACTTTCAAAGGCAACGGCTCCATCTTTGTAGGCGGTGCTCTCACCGACATCCAGCATGTCAAACGGATAAGGCGATGTGCCGCCGCCTGCAGAAAGGGAGTTGATTAGCACGGGAACGCCAATACATAATACCAAGGCAAAACTTGCTGCGACAGCCACCCATTTGGCCCATGGAGACTTCTTCTTTGCAGCCGTGTGAGCCTCGCTGACATACTCTTCACGGATGTCACCAAGGACTTCGTACAATTCCTCTTTCTTCATAGTTCGTACCCCCGTTCAACAAGATAGCTGTGTAATTTGGTTCTGAGGCGTTTTAGTGTCATGGATACCGCACCACAGGTCATGCCATATCGGGCGGCAATTTCATTCACACTGTCTGTATACCAGTATCGGCACACAAAGATATTTCGCTTCTCTGCTGGAAGAGTACCGAGAAAGTCGTTGATCGCTGCAGCAAGCTCTTTGTGTTCGTATATCTGTCCAATGTCGTCACTGCCGGATACACAGCCTGCCAATTCCTCCAACACCGCTGGCAATTCCCCACCGCCCCGTTTATCTGCCGTGTTATGCGCATATCTGTTGAATGACAGATTTCGGACAATTTTTCCAAGGAATGCAGACAGCCTCTTTGGCCTGTGCGGCGGGATTGCGTTCCAGGTATTAAGATATGTGTCGTTGACACATTCCTCCGCATCTTCGCAATTGCCCAGTATGTTCTTTGCAATGGAGATGCAGTAATTTCCGTATTTGCTCGCCGTTGCCGGGATCGCCCGCTCATCTCTGTCCCAATATAATTGAACGATTTTGGCATCATCCATTTGCCCTTACCTCACTTTCAAATTACCTTTTCACCTATATACACAGCTTCTTGGGAGGAATCTAACGCAACGAAACACATTTTCCCTTGGATTTTTGTTTGCACGGCAGTTTTTTGCTTCCGATTATAGACACCGAAAATCCCGGCGGTAATGACAGGATGATGCCAAGGCAGGGGGTGTGGGTCTTGCTGTGATATCCGCATTGCGCTGTGTGAGTCGTTTCTGCTCATATCATAGAAGATTTTTTGGTGATGTGGAAGGCTGCTGCACAAAATCACTTACGAAACGGTAAAGACCCTTTCAAAAAAGGGGAAGCGCCGTATGACGCTTCCCCTGTATACCGTTGTGCGTTAGAAATCGGCGTTGCCCACCGTGCGGGGATGCAGCTCCACATCGCGGATGTTGCTCACACCCGTCAGATACATCACCATGCGCTCGAAGCCCAGACCGAAACCGGCATGGCGGCAGGAGCCGTAACGGCGCAGATCGCAGTACCACCAGTAATCTTCCGGATTCATGCCCAGCTCACGGATACGGTTCTCCAGCACCTCCAGACGCTCCTCACGCTGGCTGCCGCCGATGATCTCGCCGATGCCCGGCACCAGACAGTCGGCCGCGGCAACGGTCTTGCCGTCGTCGTTCAAGCGCATATAGAAGGCCTTGATCTCCTTGGGATAGTCGGTGACGAATACGGGGCGCTTGAACACCTGCTCGGTGAGATACCGCTCGTGCTCGGTCTGCAGATCGGTACCCCATGCCACCTTATAGTCGAACTGATCGTTGTTCTTCTGCAGGATCTCCACCGCCTCGGTATAGCTGATGCGGCCGAAATCGGAGGAGGCCACGTGCTCCAAGCGCTCCTTCAGGCCCTTGTCCACGAAGCTGTTGAAGAAGTTGATCTCCTCAGGGCACTTTTCCAGTACCCAGCGGATGATGTGCTTGACCATGGCTTCCATGCACGCCAGATCACCGTCCAGATCGCAGAAGGCCATCTCCGGCTCGATCATCCAGAACTCGGCGGCGTGACGCTGGGTGTTGGAGTTCTCGGCGCGGAAGGTAGGGCCGAAGGTGTAAACGTCACCGAAAGCCATCGCAAAGTTCTCGGCATTGAGCTGGCCGGATACGGTCAGACTGGCCTTCTTGCCGAAGAAGTCCCGGGTGTAGTCGATGGAGCCGTCATCGTTGCGGGGGATGTTGTCAAGGTCCAGCGTAGTCACCTGGAACATCTCGCCTGCGCCCTCGCAGTCGCTGCCGGTGATGATGGGGGTGTGGACGTAGACAAAGCCCCGCTCCTGGAAGAACTCATGCACGGCATAGGCTGCCACGCTGCGCACACGGAAGGTGGCGCTGAAAAGATTGGTGCGGGGACGGAGATGCTGAATGGTGCGCAGAAATTCCACGCTGTGGCGCTTCTTCTGCAGGGGATAGTCGGGCGAGGACTTGCCCTCCACCTGGATGGAGGAGGCTTTGACCTCCAGCGGCTGCTTGGCCTCGGGCGTCAGCACCACGGTGCCGCGCACGATCAGGGCGGCGCCCACATTTTGAGAGGCGATCTCCTTGTAGTTATCCAGTTCCTCGGCGCTCATGACCACCTGCAGATTTTTGAAGCAGGAGCCGTCGTTGAGCTCAATGAAGCCAAAGGTTTTCATGTCGCGGATGGTACGCGCCCAGCCGCAAACGGTGATTTCCTTGCCGCCCAGCGTTTCCTGATCGGCAAAGATCGCTGCGATTTTCATTCTTTCCATATTGATTCACCTTTTCTGTGCAAAATTTCCCACAATGGACATATTATAGACTAAATTGCCCGCTTTTACAAGGGGAAAAGTGTGTCTTTGCGTTGACAATTTTGCTTTGCCATTTTACAATGTGGTTAAATACAGGAAAGTAGGTGCGAGGATGGGTGCAATTGTCATCGGCGCGGCCAACATGGATATCGGCGCCGTGTCGAAAAATCCCTTGGTGCCGCGCGATTCCAACCCCGGCACGGTGACGGTGTCCTTGGGCGGTGTGGGACGCAACATTGCCCATAATCTTTGCCTGCTGGGTGTCCCCACGGCGCTGATCACGGTGTTGGGTGATGACAGCTTTGCTGAGGAGGTGCGCCGCAGTGCCGATGAGACGGGCCTTGACCTGAGCCATAGCGCCACGATCCCCGGCGGACACACCTCGAGCTATGTGTTCATTGCCGGTCACGACGGGGACATGGTGCAGGCCGTCAACGATATGAGCATTTATGAGGCGATGACGCCGGCGTTTTTATCGCAGCGTCTGGACTTTATCAACAGCGCCGAGCTGGCGGTCATCGACACGAATTTGCCGCAGTGCTCTATTGAGTGGCTGTGCGAGCATTGCACTGTCCCCCTTGTGGCTGATCCGGTATCTGCCGTCAAGGCGGCGAAGCTGCAAAAGGTGCTGCACCGGCTGTATGCCGTCAAGCCCAACCGCCTGGAGGCGGAGCTGCTCTCCGGCGTGCGGATTCAAACGGAGACGGATGTGGTTGCCGCCGGAGATGCGCTGCTGCAAAAGGGAGTCAACTCCGTCTATCTCTCCCTTGGCGCACAGGGTCTTTATGCGGCAAACAGGGGCGAGAGCGTGCGCGTTCCCTGCCCGCAGGTCAGGGCGGTGAATACTACCGGCTGCGGCGATGCGATGGTGGCAGCCCTTGCAGCGAGCCTTTTGCGCGGCAGCAGCCTGGCGGAAACGGCACGCTTTGCTATGGCGGCCGGCGCGTTTGCCGCCACGGCGAACAGTACGATACACCCGGATATGAGTGTCGAAAATATCAATATATTGATGAAAAAGGAGGATATATAGAATGAATCGTTATTTGGATATATCTCGTGAAGTGAAGGAAGCCCTGGCAAGCGGCAAACCCGTGGTGGCGCTGGAAAGCACCATCATATCCCACGGCATGCCCTATCCGCAGAATGTGGAAACGGCGCTGCAAGTGGAAAAAATCATCCGCGAAAACGGCGCGGTGCCTGCCACCATTGCCATCATCGGCGGCCGGCTGAAGGCGGGCCTTACGCCCGAGGAAATTGATTATCTGGGCAAAACCGGTACGGCGGTAGCCAAGGCCAGCCGCCGTGACCTGCCGGTGCTGGTGGCCAAGGGGATGGACGGCGCCACCACCGTGACCACCACCATGATGATCGCGCACATGGCGGGGATTTCCGTCTTTGCCACCGGCGGCATCGGCGGCGTTCACCGCGGTGCGGAGACCACCATGGACATCTCCGCCGACCTGGAGGAGCTGGCGCAGACGCCTGTAATGGTCATCTGTGCCGGTGCAAAATCCATCCTTGACCTGGGCCTGACGCTGGAATATCTGGAAACCAAGGGTGTGACGGTGATCGGCTACGGCACAAAGGAGCTGCCCGCCTTTTATACCCGCCGCAGCGGTTTCGCCGTTGACTATGAGCTGGACACCCCGGAGGAGCTGGCAAAGGCATTTTATGTCAAGCGTGCGCTGGGCATGCAGGGCGGTATGCTGGTGACCAATCCCATCCCGGAGGAATATGCCATGGACGCCGATGTGATCAACGCTGCCATTGAAAAGGCCGTGGAGGAGAGCAAGGCGCTGGGCATCCACGGCAAGGAAACCACACCGTTCCTGCTGGCTAAAATCAAGGACATCACCGGCGGCGACAGTCTGGCCTCCAACATCCAACTGGTTTACAACAATGCCCGCCTTGCCGCCAGAACGGCAAAGGCCCTGTGCGAAATGACATGAGAGATTTTTTGCTGTCCCCCGTGGGGCTGTTGATGATCTATCTGGTCATCATCAATTTGATTGCGTTCCTGACCTTTGGCGCGGATAAACGCCGCGCCAGGCGTGACAGGCGGCGGGTGCGGGAGAGCACGCTGTTTTTGCTGGCCGCCATCGGCGGCAGCATAGGCGCGCTGCTGGGTATGTATGTGTTCCGTCACAAGACCAGACACTGGTATTTTTGTGTCGGTATTCCGGCCATTCTGATACTCCAGATCGCGCTGCCCATCCTCATTTCCCGCATATGTTAAAAAAGGAGAGTACGACATGATTCGAAAAGCAACGGCGCGGGATATTGCCGCCGTAGCCGCCATTTACGATGCGATTCTCACGAAGGAGGAGCAGGGCCCGGTCACCGTAGGCTGGCTGCGGGGTGTGTATCCCACGGAACAGACGGCTCGGGAATCGCTGGAGCGGGGTGAGCTGTATGTGATGGAGGAAAACGGCCGCATTGTGGCAGCCGCCAAAATCAATCAGGAGCAGGTGCCGGAATATGCCCATTGCCCGTGGCGCTATGAGGCGCCCCCTGAGCAGGTGCTGGTAATCCATACGCTGGTGGTGGATCCGGCCTTACAGGGCAAAGGCTATGCCACGGCCTTCGTGGCATACTACGAGGAAATGGCCCGCGCCATGAACTGCCCCTACCTGCGGATGGACACCAACAGCCATAACATACCGGCGCGCACACTCTATAAGCGGCTGGGCTATGAAGAACCGGGCATCGTGGACTGCGTGTTTAACGGTATTCCCGGTGTGCATCTGGTTTGTCTGGAGAAAAAGCTGTAAATCTGGTATTGCGAAATAATCCAAAACTGGCACTTTTGATAAGTCCAGACTTGTGATACACTACCCAAGCGTCAAAATGGCGCATTTAACACGGATAAGAGGATTTACAGCTATGAAACGCGTTGCCAGTATTCAGGATATTTCCTGCTTGGGTCGCTGCTCCCTGACAGTGGCGCTGCCGGTGATCTCCGCCATGGGGGTAGAGTGCGCCATTGTGCCCACGGCGGTGCTGAGTACCCATACCATGTTCAAAGACTTTACCTGCGTCGATTTGACCGACCAGATTTTACCCATTGCCAACCATTGGAAAAGTGAGGACATTCACTTCGACGCCATTTACACCGGCTATCTTGCGTCCAAGGAACAGGTCGGGGATGTGCTGACGTTCTTTGATGAGATGAAGTCGGACGATACCCTGCTGTTTGTGGACCCTGCCATGGCAGACCACGGCAGGCTGTATCCGGCATTCGGGCCGGATTTTCCGGCGGAGATGGCAAAAGTGGTGGCCCGTGCGGATGTGACCGTGCCAAACATCACCGAGGCTTGCCTGCTGACCGGCAGCGAGTACCGGGAGGTATATAACGAGGATTACATCAAGGAGCTGCTGCAAAAACTGGTGGCATTGGGCGCGAAAAAGGCCATTTTGACCGGCGTGTCCTTTGAGGAGGACAGGCTGGGCGTGATGGGCTATGACGGCTGCGGCTATTTCAGCTATTTCAACGAAAAGGCGCCTATGTCCTATCACGGCACAGGCGATATCTTCTCCGCTACGGTGGTGGGCAGCCTGATGCGCGGGCTGACACTGGAGGAGGCGCTGCAAATGGCGGTGGACTACACGCTGCAGTGTATCCGCGTGACGCGCTCCGACCCTGCCGCCACCTGGTACGGCGTGGAATTTGAAAGAGCGATTCCTATGCTGTGTGAGCGGCTGAAAAACAGATAGCAAAGCGAAAACCCTGTCCCGGCCGGACAGGGTTTTTCTTTGCGCACCGGCATCAATAGCCGCGGCCGAGGGTGACGATTTCTCGCCAGAGAATGGGACCGATGGCGCCGGTTTCATCAATGCCCAACTGCCGCTGCAGCGCCCGCACGGTGCGCTCAGTGGCTTCATCGTAGGTGCCGGTGACAGTGAGCGAAGGAATGTCCGGATCGCTTTGGGCAATATTTTGCAGCAGCGTCTGCATATTTGTCACATTTTCCCCCGTATCACCGAGGACAAGAAAGCGGCCGGGATAAATGTCGCGGGCAAACTGCTGGTAGTCCTCCGGCAGGTCAATGAGCGCCTGGTTATAGACATCCCGCAGCTTGTTCCAGGTATTACGGCCCACAATACCGTCCACCTCCAGGCCGTACTGATTCTGGAAGGCAAACACGGCATCGCGTGTTGCCTCATCAAAGGTGCCGGTGATGGAGATAGGCGGCAGCTCCGGCAGAAAGAAACCCAAAAATGCCAGATAATATTGGACGGTACGCACGCCGGTGCCGGTGTCGCCCAAACGCAGCACGCGGGGATAGCGGCGCTCTGCCTCGCTGATGGTCAGCCCTTCGCTCGTCACCTCCGAAAGCTGCTTGACGCCGGCCCATATTTGCTTGATCTTATACCATGTAGACTTGCCGACAATGCCGTCATCCACCAGATTGAAAACGCGCTGAAATTCGCGCACGGCATTTTCCGTTTGTATGTCATATACACCGGAAATCTGAGGGATGACCGGAATGGCAGGATAGTTTTTGCCGATACGGTTGAGCTGACGCTGCAATGTGCGCACATCTTCACCCACCTCGCCGCGCTGCAGCGGTACGCCGGGATAAGAGGGCGTGTTGCGTCCTACCGGCGCATTAAAGACCAGATTGATGTCGTCGCCGTAATAATACTGCAGGATCTCATAAGGCACCAGACCCTGTTCGGCAAGGTCTACGCTGCCCCACTGGGACAGGCCGTTGCACTGCACCTGCACGCCGTCGCAAAAATGTGCCGCCAGAGGCTGAATCTGTCCTTGGCGGACGATGTAGTTATTGAAAATATCATCCACGATGCGGCTGATGTTGTCAAACACATCGCCGCCCTCCACATAGGCTTGATCGTACTGCGTGGTATTGGTCACATCAAAATCATATCCGCGGCTGCGATAGTATTCTGTAAAGACACGGTTGAGCGCAAAGGAGATCTGGGCGAGAATATTGGCGCGGATGGCACTTTCCGGCCATGTGGGGTAGATTTCATTGGAAGCAACATTTTTGATGTAATCGGTAAAAGGAACGGTCACATTGGGCGCTTCCTGATTGGGCCGGCCCAGATGCACCGTGATGGTATCAGGTATGATCGGATAAGGCATGGCTCCTCCTTTTTAGCGCACATACGGCTCAAGGCCGACGGGAAGAATGGTTTCAATGCCGTCGTAGACGGAAATGGGCTTCTCAAACGGTATATACGAGGGATGATAGACCGACACCGTATATTCCGTGCCGCTGCTGCGCGCTGTGGCGGCGGTTTGCGAATAGGAAGCCGGCAGAGCGGGTAAAACCATATTGTTTGCAATGCCGGAGACGTCCGTGACATTCTTGAACAGCAGCCGTGAGGTATCACCGAAACGGCGCGTCACCTCAACCCGTGCCTGAGGTACAGGAAAAAGGCCGGCGGTGGTGACCTGCACTTTCAGTGTGCCCCGTCCGGGATGTGCCAGAACAAACTGACGGAAAGCTTCGTTTGTGTCGGCCTGCGCGGCACTGCTGTCAGAGGGATTGGGAGAATTAAGCATAGAGATCATCCTTTCTTGTTTTTACATTGTATGCGGCCGCCCGATACCGTGACACGCGACGGCTTTTTCTTGACCGGGTAGGGAATATGGGATATAATGGACCTAATATAAAAGCCAAACGATACAGCCCGAAAACGGAGGCGATGAAATGAAGAAAAAAATCGTACACAAGTCGGCGGCACCGCTGTACGCGGCGGCGGTGGTGTGGGTGCTGTATGCACTGCTGTTTCCGCTGCACAGGCTGACGCACTTCATTGTGGTGATTCTGGCATCGGCATTGGTGGGCGGCATTGCCAAGCTGATCTGCAAGGATGTGGTGGAGGAAGTCGAGGTACCGGCCGAGCCGGAAACCACCGGCAATGCCGAGCTGGACAAGATGATCGACGCGTGTGACAAGGCCATTGCCGAGATGAAACGGCTGGATGACAACATTGCCGATGAAAAGATCTCGGCGCAGATCGTGCGTTTGGGGGAACTGACAGGGAAAATTCTCGGTCAGGTAAAGGCCGATCCTGCCAAGCTGCCCCAGATCCGCAAATTTATGAATTACTATGTGCCTACCACGCTGAAACTGCTCAATGCCTATGATCGCATGGGCGCACAGGGTGTGGAGGGTGAAAATATCAGCGGCACCATGGCGAAGGTGGAGCAGATGATGGGAACCATCGTTATTGCCTTTGAAAAGCAGTTGGACAGCCTGTTTGGCTCAGAAGCGCTGGATATTTCCACCGATATTACCGTGCTGGATAACATGATGGCACGGGAGGGCTTGAGCGATGACCCCATTCACCGTTCGCAGGAAGCCGAAAAGAATGACGAAACCGATGCCGGCGGCATTACGCTGGAGCTTTGATCAATAAAAAGAAAGGATGCACGACCATGACTAACGACATGACGCCCGAACTGACCCTGGAGCCTACCGCTACCGCAACCGAACTGCCCAACCTGACCTTGACCCCCGAGGCACCTGAAGTGCCGCAGGTGGAGGAGAAGAAGGTGGAGCCTGTTGAGATGGACGACCGTCTGCTCACCGAGGAAGAAAAGAAAGCCGTGGAGGAGTTCTCCCATAAGATCGATATTCGCGACACCAATATGATTTTGCAGTACGGCGCCGCCGCGCAAAAGAGCGTGGCCGGCTTCTCCGAGAATGCGCTCAACAGCGTGCGCACCAAGGATCTGGGCTCCGTCGGCGAAGAACTGAGCCGTCTGGTGGTGGAGCTGAAGGGCTTTGGCGCCAAGGAGGAGAAGAAGGGCCTGGCAGGTCTGTTCAAGAAGGCCGGCAACCGTCTGGAATCCATGAAGGCGGAGTACAGCAAGGTGGAAGCCAACGTGGACAAGATCGCCCAGAGCCTGGAGAATCATCAGATCACCCTGCTCAAGGATGTGGCCATGTTTGACCAGATGTATGAGCTGAATCTGAAGTACTATAAGGAACTGACCATGTACATCCTGGCCGGCAAGAAGCGCCTGGAAGAAGTGCGCGGCGGCGAGCTGGAGGAATTGCGCAAAAAGGCTGAGCAGACCGGCCTGGCGGAGGATGCACAGGCCTATAACGATCTGGTCAACCTGTGCAACCGCTTTGAAAAGAAGATCCACGATCTGGAGCTGACCCGCGTGGTGTCTGTGCAGATGGGCCCCCAGACCCGCTTGCTGCAGAATAACGACACCCTGATGATCGAGAAGATCCAGTCCTCTCTGGTGAATACCATTCCTCTGTGGAAGAGCCAGATGGTGCTGGCACTGGGCATGGAGCACAGCCGTCAGGCTACCTCTGCACAGAGCGCCGTGACCGAAATGACCAACGAGCTGCTCAAGAAGAATGCCGAGGCCTTGAAGATGGGCACCATTGCTACCGCCAAGGAAGCCGAGCGCAGCATTATCGACATCGAGACCCTGCAGCATACCAACGAGCAGTTGATCTCCTCCCTGGACGAGGTGATGAACATCCAGCGTGAGGGTGCTGCCAAGCGTAAGGCCGCCGAAGCCGAGCTGGGCCGCATTGAGGGCGAGCTGAAGCAGAAGCTGCTGGAACTGCGCGGTTAATGAAGAGGAATACATCCCGCGGAAGGGAGTTATGCGTATGAAATTTTTCCAAAATCGTGCGGTGGCATGGGTCGTACTGGTGTTGGCAATTGCCGCATCCTGCCTGTGGGGACTGCACAAAAAACCTGCCGGTGTGCCGGAGGTCAAGTATTATCACTGGATCTGCGATGATGCCAAGCTGCTCAGCGGGGAAACGGAAAAGACCATCGAGCAGTATAACGCTTCGTGGGATGACAAGTACCGCGCGGTGATCGCTGTGGCGACGGTGGATTCCATACACGGCTGGACCTACGAAAAGTTCTGTGCCCAGCTTGGCGGCGATTGGGGACTTGGCCCCAACGATATGCTGCTGCTGCTGGTCAAGGGCGACGACTACTATGTGGCCTGCGGTGACAATGTGCTTGTCACTATGATGGACACCCAGCAGGCAAAGCTGCAAAGTGCGATTGAGCCGTACTACTACAAGAATGACTATGACGGCGCGGCCGCCGCATTTTTCCGTCAGGCCGATGTGGTGTATGCCCAGATGAACAGCATGAATCAGATGATGTATAACGACGGCGATCAGCCGTGGCCGGAAAAGGGTGACCCCTCCGGTGTGAATCTGGGCGGCGTGCTGTTGCTGATTATTGCCATTTTTGTGATCTGGATGCTGCTTGACCGGGTGCGCTACAACCGCTATCAGCGGCGCAGCACCTATGTGGTGGGTGCACCGCGCACGGTGTATTACCCTGTGTTCTGGGGCAGACAGCGCGTTGCGCCGCCTCCTCCGCACCATGCACCTCCTCCCCATGCAGCGCCGCGGCCGACGCCCCACCAAAGTGTGTCCCGGCACCGCCCCACACCTCCCCGTCAGTCCACGCCCTCCGGCGGCAGCGGATTCAGCGGCGGCGGGTTCGGCGGAAACCGCTCCCGTGGCGGCGGCTTCAGCGGCGGCGGGTTCGGCGGTGGAAAACGCAGATAAATCCTAAAGAAGATGACCATTCAAAAAGAATGGTCATCTTCTTTTCAGGACTCCATATTTTTACCCAGAAAGCCTGCCACGGTCTGCGCCAGCTTATTTTCGCTCTCTCCGGCCTGACGGCGGCTGTCAGAGAGGAAAAGCACCAATCCCAGCACATCCCCGGCGCATAAAATGGGCGCCGCCACGGATACGGAAAACTTGTCGTTGCCGTCCGTGGCAAAGACCAAACGGGACTCGCCGTTGAAGTGGTAAATATCACGGTTTTCCATAATTTTTTCCAATTCCTCGGAGATCTGCTTGCCCAACAGCTCGCGCTTGCCCAAACCGGCAATAGCAATGATGCTGTCGCGGTCGGTAATGGCGGCGGTGAAGTCGGTGTTGCGGTTGAGCGTGTCGCAAAACTGCGCGGCAAATTCCTCCAGCCCGCCGATGAGGGAATACTTTTTGAAGATCACCTCACCGTCCCGTGTGGTGTAGATCTCCAACGGGTCGCCCTCGCGGATACGCATGGTGCGGCGGATCTCCTTGGGGATGACGACGCGGCCCAGGTCGTCAATGCGGCGTACAATGCCTGTTGCTTTCATATATCAAATTCCTCCGGTCATAGCAAATTTTACATTCATAGTATCGGCAATTGGGAATTTGAATATGCAAAAAGCTTCATGTGCTATTTTTTGGCAAATGAACGCGACAGGCTATCAATGAGGAAACTTGACTTATCGCCGATGCGCCGTATAATATAGGTAATATGTCAAAAAGAGGAGGCCGGTGCATGTCTATTTTACTCACCGGAGGAACAGGATATATCGGTTCCCATACCGCGGTGGAATTGCTCAACAGCGGACACGATGTGATCATTGCGGATGACCTTTCCAACAGCCAAAGATCAGTCATTGACCGTCTGGAAAAAATGACGGGGAAGCGCCCCGTTTTTTATCAGGCAGATGTGGCCGATGCGGCCGCAATGGACAGGATTTTTTCCTCGCATCCTATGGAGGCGGTGATCCACTTTGCCGGCTTCAAGGCAGTAGGCGAATCCGTGCAAAAGCCTGTGGCCTATTACCGCAACAATATTGATTCTACGCTGACCCTGCTGGAGGTGATGGCAAAATACGGCGTAAAACGCATGATCTTCAGCTCCTCTGCTACCGTATACGGACAGTCGGAGGAGGTGCCGTTTTCGGAGGAAGCGCCGTGTCTGGGCTGCACCAATCCCTACGGCCGGTCAAAGCACATGATCGAACAGATCCTGCGCGACGCCGCGGCGGCTGACCGTGAGATGTCGGTGGTGCTGCTGCGGTACTTCAATCCTATCGGCGCACATGCCTCCGGCATGATCGGCGAGAAGCCCAACGGCATCCCCAACAACCTGATGCCCTATGTGACACAGGTGGCGGCAGGGATTCTTGACCGTTTGCGCGTATTCGGCAACGATTATCCCACGCATGACGGTACCGGCGTGCGGGATTACATCCATGTGGTGGATCTGGCAAAAGGCCACATGGCGGCGCTGACTTACAGCATGGCACATACAGGATGCGAGGCCGTCAATCTGGGCACCGGCGTGGGTTACAGTGTGTTGGATCTGGTGAAGGCATTTGAAGCAGCCAACGGCGTGGAGATCCCCTATGAGATCGCGCCCCGCCGTGCCGGTGATATTGCGACTTGCTATGCCGCCACGGAAAAGGCGGCGCGGCTGCTGCACTGGCACGCCGAAAAGACGCTGGAGGATATGTGCCGCGATGCCTGGCGCTGGCAGCAGAGTGAATGGGCAAAATAAGGATGATAAAAGGAGGCTCACTGCGGTGAGCCTCCTTTATTCTTGCATGCGTGGCGCCGACAAACAGCCCGGTACAGCAGCCAGCCTATACCGCTGATGAAAAGCGTTGCGGCAAAGACCAGCAGGGCAAAGCGGTAATCCCTTGTGCCCAGCGCATTACCGCCAACCGTGGAAGTGAGAATGGAGGGAATACGGCCTACGGTGCAAATCAACAGCCATTTTGTCCAACGCAAGTCTGTTAAGCCCGCAAAATAACAAAGCAGATCTTTCGGCGTGCCGGGGACGGTGAAAATCAGCCAAAACAGCGCATCCCGCTTGGGCGAGCTTTGCAAAAAACGCAGAGAGCGAAGTTTTTCAGGGGGGAAAAATACTTCGACCAATGCAATACCCCAGCGGCGCACGAACGCAAAGACGAGAATACTGCCAAGGGTTGCACCCAGCAGGCACAGCACGCTGCCCCACACGGCACCGAAAGCATAACCGCCGCTGATCTCCAATGGCTCGCCGGGAATGATCGCCACCAATACCTGCAGCATCACCATACCCACATAGGCCGCTTTGCCCCATATACCGTGTGCTTCCACCCAGGAGCGAAACAGCTCCGGCTGCCGCGCAAAACGCAGCATGGGACGGCCGACAAACCAGCCTACCGCGGCGAGCAGCAGCACGAAAACGGCAATAGCGATGCCGGCAATGATTTTTTTCTGTTTTGGCGTAAAGCGGCGCTTGTCCATAACGCTTTCCTTCCTTCGATGATACCTATAGCATAGCACATTCGGTCAGCTATTATATGAACAAAACATAAAAATTTGTTGAAGGATAAAGCCCTGCCGGACATCGGGCCCGGCAGGGCAATGGTATCAGCGTATGCCTGCAATAAAGCAGGTGGGATCCTTCCCGAGCTGTGCCTTGGCCCAGCGGATCATCTCATAGGAGCTGACGGAGGAGGTAATGACGCCGCCGTCCCAGTGATCCACGG
Organism: Clostridiales bacterium; assembly: GCA_004555205.1. Taxonomy (GTDB): domain Bacteria; phylum Bacillota; class Clostridia; order Oscillospirales; family Oscillospiraceae; genus Vescimonas. The sequence goes on along the minus strand of SFIY01000017.1, from coordinate 24,118 downwards.
TGATGCCCTCAAGCCACTTGTCAGGGCAAGCCGTGCGGACATAATAGGGATGTGCCACGGCATCCTCCAGCTCGGTGGGCTTCATGGCCTCCGTATAGAATGATGTATGGCCGGCAAGAATGTCCAGACAATCCTGCACCACATTGGAGGCGGTGGGGAAACGTCCGGCACCCTGACCGAAGAAGCTCTGACGGCCGACCTTTTCGGCGGTATAGCTGATGAGATTGTAGTTGGTGGGCACGGAGGCCTCCGGGTCATGGGCGCTCACCAGCGTGGGTTCGATCATGGCGCAGACCCTATCACCGCACTTTTGGGCGACGGCCAGCATCTTGCACACGAAGCCGTGATGTTGGAAAACGGCAATGTCGCCGTCTGTCACGGTGCGAATGCCGAAGGTGGGAATACGCTCCTCATCCAATACGGCGTCAAAGGCAATATTGGCGGAGATGGTCAGCTTGCGGCGGATGTCATCGCCGTCGATGTCGGCACTGGGGTCGGCTTCGGCATAACCCAGCTCCTGCGCCTTTTTCAAAATGGCAGGAAAGCTGACGGGGGAGGTGTGCATGGCATCCATAATGAAATTGGTGGTGCCGTTCATAATACCGCCCACTTCGGTAACCGTATCCAGACGCTTGCAGCGCTCCAGATTGGTCAGCCAGGGGATACCGCCGCCCACGGCGGCCGTGCAGCGCAGAGCCACGCCGTTTTCCCTGGCCAGGGCCGTCAGGTCCGTATAGTAAGCGGCAATCAGCGCCTTATTGGCGGTGACCACATGCTTTTTCGCCTGCAGCGCGGCACTGACATACTCGTACGCCGGATGCAGACCGCCCATGACCTCCACCACCGTATCAATGGCGGGATCGTTGAGGATCTCGTTAAAATCGCGGGTGGCAATGGGGGCAATTTCCTCGATCTCACGGCGCACCAATACGCGGCAAACGGTCAAATCCGTGCGGTTTTCGGCCAATTCATACACGCCGCCGCCTACGACGCCGAAGCCTAACAAACCAATATTCATAAGTAAACCTCCTACTTGCAATATGCCGTTTTTCGGCATGGATTATTGACGGAAAAGCGAGCGCATATAAGAATTTGCCATAAAACAGGCATCAATCCTGTCATTGCGGGTGGTAGGTGGGAACCACAGCAGCCACCAACTCCTTGATATTGTCTGCGTTTTCGTCACAGGCCAGCTCCAGCTCTTTCAACTGCCGAGCAAATTGTGCATCATCCATTTCGATGGGTTTGCCGATATGGATGAGCTTGTTGGCCGTTTCCTGCAGGCCTTCTTCGTTCATCAGCAGTTCTTCGTACAGCTTTTCACCGGGCCGCAGGCCGGTATAGATAATGGGAATGTCCACATCAGGTTCAAAACCGGACAGGTGAATCAGCTTACGGGCCATGTCGTCGATTTTGACCGGCTGGCCCATATCCAACACAAAGATTTCGCCGCCCTTGGCATAGTAACCGGCCTGCAAAACAAGCGACACGGCCTCAGGGATGGTCATAAAGAATCGGGTGATCTCAGGATGCGTAACGGTGACAGGGCCGCCTTCGGCAATCTGCTGCTCAAACAGCGGGACCACACTGCCGTTGCTGCCCAGTACATTGCCGAAACGCACCGCCACAAATTCCGTGCCGCCGCGCCGGCTCATCATCTGCACCACCATTTCGCAAAGACGCTTGGAAGCGCCCATAATATTGGTGGGATTGACAGCCTTGTCGGTAGAGATCAGAACAAATTTTTCCACACCGCATTGGGAAGCTGCGTATGCCAGCTTGCAGGTGCCGAAGACATTGTTTTTGATGGCCTCATGGGGACTGCCCTCCATCAGCGGCACATGCTTATGCGCGGCAGCGTGGAAGATCAGATTCGGATGATACCTGCGCATAACATCGTTAAGACGCTTAGAATCGCGGACGGAGCCGATCAATACCTCCAGATCGAGCCGGGGATAATTGCGCATCAATTCCATCTGGATGGCATAGGCATTGTTTTCGTAAATGTCGAAAACAATCAGTTGCTTCGGGTTGCTCTTGGCAATCTGACGGCACAACTCGCTGCCGATACTGCCGCCGCCGCCGGTGACCATGACCACTTTTCCCTCAATATAGCGGCAGATTTCATTCAAATTGACTTCAATTGGGTCACGGCCCAACAGGTCAAGAACAGATACCTTGCGCAAATTGTTAATGGTGACTTCGCCGTTGACCAACTGATAGATGCCGGGTACCACCTGAATTTCGCATCCGGTTTTATCACAGATATCCAGGATTTCCTTGCGCGTGGCGCCGTTACTGCTGGGGATGGCGTAAATGATTTTGGAAATATCGTAGCGTTTGACGGCATTCACGATTTCTTCGCGGCCGCCCACAATGCGCACGCCGTCAAGAATACGTCCTTTCTTTTCGCGGTTGTCATCAATCAGGCACGCAACATGACAGCGCAAATGGGAGTTGACTGCAAACTCGCGCACCAACTGGCGGCCGGCTTCGCCTGCGCCTATAATCATGACATTTTTCAGCGCTGTCTTTTGGATCGCACCGTCAAAATGACTGCGCATACGGCGCAGCAGCCGATAGGAAATACGGATACCGGCCGTGCTGATAAAGCTGAGGAGCAAGCCCAGGCAATAGAAAGAGCGGGGCATAGTCCAGGGCTGCACGGCAACGAAAATCCATCCTAAGCCTCCAAGTACGGCGTAGCACAGCATAATGCGGACAAGCTCGTCAATGCTGACAAATCTCCAGATACTGTTATACAGCTTGAAGATCAGGAAAATAACCAGGCACAGGATGACCCAATAGATAATCATGTGGGCGTAGCCGTCCAGATAGTAGGGATCGATGTCGCTGAATTGGAAGTCGAACCGGATCCACAGGGCGAGGAAAAAGGAGCCTGCAACGGAAATGACATCCAGCAGCATGATAAAAATGACCCGAGCCAGCCAATTCAAAGTGACAGCTTTATTTTTAAGCATTGTTGTAAACACATCCCAACCGCTGAGAGAATAGCGTTCATTTGCAAAAAACGCTTTATCTTTAGAAAAACAGGCGTAATTATTGTAACGATGTAACATTGTAACATGTCTGCTGCAAAATAACAAGTGCAAGCCGTCAATACCGGTTAAGAAGCTGCGCAATGAGAAGGCGTTTTTACGGAGCGGCCAAAAATACCATGTATACCACGGCACACGGCAAACGCTGCCGGAGGGCATCACGCGGCGTGACAAAAGAAACATCCCCGCCTGTTGGCGGGGATGTAAGATAAGCGCAGCTTATTCGGTAACGAAGGGCAGCAGAGCGATCTGACGGGCGCGCTTGATGGCCTCGGTCAACTGACGCTGATGCATTGCACAGGTACCGGTGGTGCGGCGGGGCAGGATCTTGGAGCGCTCGCTGATGAAGCGACGCAGCTTGGCAGCATCCTTGTAATCGATATACTCGCACTTGTCGACGCAGAACTGGCAAACCTTACGGCGTTTGCGGCCTGCACCGCGAGGCGCTCTATTTTCGCGTTCCATAGCCATGGAAATTTCCTCCTTTAAAAGATTTTCATGTGCTCAGGGGCACATCAGAACGGCAGGTCGCCGTCCTCTTCGTCGATTTCGGAAAAATCGGACGCACCGCCCACGGGAGCGGTATAACCGCCGGCGGGAGCGCTGTAAGACGGATAGCTGTTATAGTCACCGCTGCGCTCAGCGCCGTCGCGCTTAGAGTCACCAAAATAGACGTTATCGGCAACCACCTCCGCCGTGCGGCGATTGTTGCCGTCCTTGTCCTGCCAGCCGCGGATCTGCAGACGGCCCTCCACCACGGCCATACGGCCCTTGGTGAAGTACTTGGCCACGAACTCAGCCGTGTTGCGCCAAGCGACCACATCAATGAAATCCGTTTCCTTCTCGCCGCCCTGGGACTTAAAATCCCGCTCGACAGCCAGAGAGAAGCTGGTGACGGCAGTCCCGCTCTGCGTGCGGCGCAGCTCGGGATCGCGGGTCAGGCGACCCATGATAAAGATCTTGTTCAGCATAATGTGCCTCCCTTACTCGCCCTTGCAGACGATCATGGAACGCATGATACCTTCGGTAATGCCCAGGATACGATCCAGTTCCTTGGGGAATTCCGGAGCACTGGTGAAGGACATCAGGACATAGTAGCCTTCGGTCTTGTAGTCGATCGCGTAAGCAAGACGACGCTTGCCCCACTCGTCAACGACGACATTGGAACCGTTCTGCTCAGCCAGAGCCTGGAACTTTGCCACGGTAGCGGCAATAGCCTCCTCACCCTGTGCAGGGTCGATGATGTAAACGACCTCATAGTTGGCGGAAATCTTAGCCATACTTTTGCACCTCCTTTTGGACTTATGGCCCTCACTTCCCGGTGAGAGCAAGGATTTACCCGCTAATACGCGAGCTTATTTATTTTATCAGATTTGTGGCGTTTGTCAAGCATTTTTGCCCTGTTTTGATAAAAAATGTGCTGCAGAACGGTCATTCCGCAACACATTTTATCGCTTAGAAAGCATGATACAGGGCCGCGCAAATACGCTCCATGTCAGCATCGCTGAGATTGGTGCCGCTTGGCAGACAAACGCCGCGGGCAAACAGGTCCTCGTCAACAGGGGGCTCCTCGCAGGAAACAAAGGGGCAATCCCGGAAAACCGGCTGCATATGCATCGGTTTCCACAGGGGGCGGGCTTCAATATCAGCCTCGCCCAGCGCCCTGATAATATCCATCGGCTGCTTGCGCTGATCGGCATGGAGTAAAAATGTCGACAGCCAGCGGTTTGCCTCGGCGCATGACTCCTGCGGCTGCATGGTAATAGGCAGATTCGCCAGCTTTTCCTGATAGGCGGCAAAAATGCGGCGTTTTTGCGCCAGACGCTGAGGCAGCACCTTCATCTGGCCGCAGCCGATACCGGCACTGATATTGCTCAAGCGATAGTTATAGCCGATTTGGCAATGTTCATACCAGGGAAACGGCTCACGGGCCTGGGTGGAGAGCTTCAAAGCCTGAGCGGCATCTTCGGCCGTGGAACACAAGAGTGCGCCGCCGCCGGAAGTGGTGATGATCTTATTGCCGTTAAAAGAATAGGCGCCGTATTTTCCGAAAGTGCCGCAAGCCTGCCCCTTATAGGTGGAGCCCAATGCCTCGGCAGCATCTTCGATTAAGACGGTGCCGTGCTCCCGGCACAAGGCGCGGATTTCATCAAGCTTTGCGGGCACGCCGTAAAGATCAACCACGATGACAGCCCTTGGCACACCGTAGCGCACGAAGGCTTTGCGCAGAGCATCGGGGGACATATTCCAGGTCTCGCGCTCCGAGTCGATAAATACCGGTTTTGCGCCTGCATATACCACGCAGTTGGCGGAAGCGGAAAAAGTCAGGTCCTGGCAGAATACGGTGTCGCCGGGCTTGACACCTGCCAGCAAGACCGACAGATGCAGGGCGGCAGTACCTGCGGACAGGGCCACCACATGGTCACAGCCGCTGTATGCGGACAGGGCCTGCTCAAATGCGTCTACATTTTTCCCCAAGGGTGCGACATAATTATCGGCAAAAGCCTGCTTTACATAGGCCAATTCATATTCTTCATCGGACATGTGCGGCGTCGCCAAAAAAATATGCTTTTTCACGTATACCGATCCCCTTATAACACAACTAAAAATACCACTTTAGTCTAAGACAGGAATATGGGTTTGTCAATACACCGGACCGACAAAAATCGACAAAATGCGCCTGCGCGGCAAAGACGAAAGGCATAATACCTGACGGTTTACTTCCTCAAATAGGGCGTTTCTTCTCCAGACCGCGCAGCAGCAGCAAACCGAGTCCGTAGCAGGCAACCGCTTCGCCTGCGGCCACGCTGAGTGCGTTGAGCAGGTAGGTCAACGCAAAGGCAGGGCCAAATCCCACCTGCTGAAAGGCGATAATGCCGCCTACCAGCAGGCCGTTAAGGATCACCGGCGGCAGGGGAGCCAGATAGCGGCTGCGGCATCCGGCGGTCAGGTGGGCCGCGATGAGGGTGGTCAGGGAGCCGACAATAATGTCAAGTAGCCCGTAGGGACTTAAAATGTTGGCGATCAGACAGCCCACACCCAGACCCCAGGCCGTCTCCGGGAACAGGAACGGCAGCACGCACAGCGCCTCGGAAAAACGGCACTGGACAGGGCCGTAGGTAATGCCGAACACGGAGCCGAAAATGGCCAGTACAGCATAGGCGGCGCCTGCCATGGCGGCAGTAGTCAATTGGCGGACGGTGATTTTTTTCATAGGTATGCTCCTCCCATTTTTTGTTTAGAGAACGGTGCATATACACCGAACGAACGCCGCGGGGCGGCGCTTGGACAGGGTTTGGGCACCTGTCAGAGGGGAGTATATCACAGGGAATAGAAAAAGAAAAGAGGGAAACACCGTTTCAGCGCAGAAACCGGCTGCGGAGAAAGTCCGCAGCCGGTTTTTTATTGCAAGTCCCGTTTGATCCCCTCGGTAATGCGATACACATCGTCCATGGTGTTCATGCGGACGATCTGCTCCTTGTAATAGTTGGCGTGTGATACGCCCTTTAAGTACCAGGCGTACTGCTTGCGCGCCTCTAAGATGGCGATATGCTCGCCTTTATCCTCGCGGGCCAGCTCAATCTGCCGCACGGCGGTATCACAGCGCCGGGCAAGGGGCGGCAGAGGAGGGATCTCGCGGCCGTCCAGTGCCGCCTGCGCCTGTTGGAAAAGCCACGGATTGCCGAAGCAGCCCCGTCCAATCATGGCGGCATCGGCGCCGGTAAACCGCAAAATATTCACGGCGTCCTCCGGCTTGAAAATATCGCCGTTGGCGATGACGGGGATGGAGACCGCCTCTTTCACCTGACGGATGGAGGTCCAGTCCGCCTGACCGGCATACATCTGTGCGCGGGTGCGTCCGTGTACGGTCACCGCCGCCACGCCCACCTGTTCCAGCGCTTTGGCCAGCTCCACGGCGTTGAGGCTGCCCTTATCCCAGCCCCGCCGCATTTTCACCGTCACCGGTACGGGGGAGGCTTTTACCACCGCCTCCGCCACCCGCGCCGCCTTGTCAATGTCGCGCATCAGGGCGCTGCCGTCGCCGTTGGACACCACCTTGCCCACCGGACAGCCCATGTTGATGTCAATCAGGTCCGCGCCGGAAATCTCCGCCGCGATACACGCAGCGTCGGCCATGCACGCAGCGTCGCTGCCGAAAATCTGCGCGGCGGCAGGGTGCTCACCGGGAAAGAGCTTCAAAAGTCCCCGGCTCTTGCGGTCCTGATAGCACAGGGCCTTGGCGCTGACCATCTCCGTGCAGGTCAGACCGGCGCCGAGCTCTGAGCAGATGGTGCGAAACGCCAGATCGGTGACGCCGGCCATAGGCGCCAGAACCAATTGGGAAGCAACGGTGACATTACCGATTTTCATGGGGAGATCCTCATTTCTCAAAAAGTACGATTATCTATCAGTATACCATAACCGGCGAAAGAAAAAAAGAGGGCGGACAGCTTTTCTGTCCGCCCCAAGTGAGGAGAAAAAATGGTAAGAATCAAGTGAAATCAGAGTAGAACCACCAACAGCCATACAAGACTGATGACGGCGCCGCCCAGCAGGGCGGAAATCCACGGTGTCAAGCGGAAACGCTTTCTCGGCGGATCCACATGGGTGCGGGCATAGCTCTTGGCGATGCGGACAGCCTGATCCACCAACTGCTGTGAAGTAACACCGCCGCCTGATGCGATGTCGTTGCTGAGAATAAAAATTGCCTGCTCGAAAATGTGGGGATCGGGGGAATCCACTACGATCACCCGTCTGGAAATGCCTTTGACCAAGGGTACGCCCTCCTCTGCCGTTGATAAATTCAGTATTGCCCGCAGGTGTGGGAGTTATACCCGCTCACACCTGTTTTTTCTGCCCGTCATCGGGCAAATACAGTGCCAGTACGGCGCAGTCATCGTCCATGCCCCGCCGCTGCTGCGCTTCGCGCATGATAAGAGATACCAGTGCATTGGGATCGGTACCGCTCCAGCCTGCCAGCAGATTCTGCAGCCACTCATCGCTTGTGGCATCGGCAATGCCGTCGGATACCATGACCAGATAACTGCCGCCCTGCAGCGACAGCTGCGTGCGCTCGGGCGGGGATTCACCGCTCTGCAGTCCGGCGGGCAGACTCTGGGCAATGATACGGCTGACCCGACCGGTGCGTTTGCAGTAGGTGGGCGCGGCGCCGTATTTATATAGTGTGGCCGTGCCGCTGCCGCGCTGCAGCGCCAGCAGGTCAATGGTGGTAAAACCGCCGCCGCCATCGCTGCGCAGTGACAGCGCCGTATTCAGTGTTTTTAATGCCGGAAGCGCGTCGATGCCTGCCTCTAAAAACTGACGCAGCAGCCGCACCGTCATGGCGGCCTCCCGGTGAGCGCTCTCGCCGCTGCCCATGCCGTCAGAGAGCAGCAAATACAGGGTTTGTCCCGCTTCAAATACGGCCAACTGATCGCCGCAGACATTTTCGCCCGTTTTCGGCCGCAGGGAAGAGCCGATGCGGTAGCCCAGCGGGGCTTCGGCGGCGGCCGCCACCGCCTGATGTGCCGAGGAGGCAAGCAGGTCGCCCAGCAGGGCGTATTGCTCCTGCGCCTGCTGTCTTGCCGAGAGCAGCCGTTGGTGATATTGCCGCCGCAGAAGGAAACTGTGGGTTTCCGTGTTCAGTGCAGCCATAAATTCCGTTAAATGAACGCAGTGTGAGGTGAATGTGAGAGGAAAATCCCGGGCCTGTGCCTGTCCGCGCTTGAGCATGGCGCCGCAGGCGGCGCTGAAAGCATTGTAGGTGGCGGTGTAATTTTTCTGCCAGCAGTGACTGCACAGTACACAGCCGCGGCAGACCCGCTCGGCGGCGCGGTCGAAAATCACCGACGGATTTTCCGGCGGCGAAGGCTTTGTGCCGCGGAAAAAGCTGTCATATAAGTCGCGGAAGGCCGCCGCGCTGCGCTCCATCAACACTTGGAAGGTGGGCTCCGGCTTAGGCGCTTCAACGGCTAACCGCCGCTCCCAGCGCCTTACCGGAACGGTCAGGGCGATCAGGCCGGCCAGCGCGGCTTCGCCAAGCAGCCCGATGCGGCCGGTATCCTGCACCCAAAACGAGAGAAGCGCCGTGCTCAGGCAAAAAACAAAGGTGCGCAGAAACGCAGAGCGTTCCCGAAGCAAGGAGGCAAGACCGGCGGCAATGCCGTAAACGGCGGTAAAGGACAGGGAACTGCCAAGGGCCAGGTCCATGGTAAGACCGATGCACATACCGCTCACTGCTCCCTGCGCCGGCGACTGTGTGCCGGCGATCAGGAGAGCAAGTGCCGCGGCCAGTGCTCGTCCGGGCGAGAAGCATTTGGCAAGCGTAACGGGTGCAACAGCCATCAGGAGGGCGACAAAGAGGAGGAGTAAGCCGCGCCGAAACGCTTGAGAGCCACGCTTTTCCTCCTGCAAGAAACCAAATGTCGTCGTTGCCACAGCGCATAGCGAGGCAGCGGCGATACACTGCGTCCACTGTGCGGCATCTCGATGGAGGAGATAGACCGATTGCACCAGCAGCATGGTAACTGCCGCCAAAATGCCGCGAAACCACCGTTTGTGATAGAATCGCATATCATAAAGAGCGGTATTGGCGGAGAAGATGAGGATAGAAGTGGCCAAATACCGCAGTCCCGGCTGAAAATCCAGAAAGACCAAAGTGCCCAAAGCGGAGCCCGCCAAACAGGTCAGCCCCGGCAATCCGGGCCCTGCGGCGCACACCATGGCCAACGCCCACGGCGTATAGCCGTCAACGGTCTGACCGGCGGAGAGCAAAAAGGTCAAGAGAAAGCGTCCCATGGGAAGGGCAATCTTTCGCCATTGAGGGAAGCTGTGGGTGCGTGCGAGTAATTTCATTTTTTTGCCCTCCTTTGTTCCCTTATTTTACGCAGGGGTGCAGAAAAATGCTGTCGGGAAATGGAGAACAAAAAAATGAGGCGGATTTTTTCTTAAAATCCGCCTCATATAGCATCAGTCTATGCTGTTTTCCTGAAAATATGCACGCGTTTTGGCAATATCCTTATGAATTTGCTGCCGCAGCTCCTCCAACGAGTCAAATTTCCGTTCGCCGCGGAGATGGCAGCAAAACTCTACGCGAATATGCTGCCCATAAAGATCGCCGTCAAAGTCCAGAATAAAGGTTTCCACCGAAACGGCGTCACTCTCGCTGACGGTGGGACGGGTTCCCACATTGGTGACGCCCGGGAAGCTGCGCCCGTCCGGCAGATAGACGCGGGTCACATAGACGCCGTGGTCGGGCACCAATACCCGACCGGGCACCGAAAGATTGATGGTGGGGATGCCGATGGTGCGTCCGATGCGGTGGCCGTGGCCCACCGTCTGGCTCAGACAGTGGCGGTGGCCCAGAAATTCTGCGGCGCGCTCCAGCTCGCCGTTTTGCACCAGCGTGCGGATATAGGTGGAGCTGACAGTGATGCCGTCGTATGTCACCTTGGGGATAATGTCGCAGCCGAGCCCCAGCTCACGGCACTTTTTTGCCAACAGCTCCGGCGTTCCTTCGTTTTTGTAGCCGAAGTGATAGTCGTGCCCTGCCACCAGATGCACCGCGCCGTATTGCCCGATGAGCAGCTTTGTGATGAAATCCTCCCAGCGCATGGTCATCATCTCATGATCGAAGGGCGCAAGAATGACCTGCTCAATCCCGTAAATGCGGCGGATCAGCTCCTGCCGGTCCTCGGCGGAATTGATGAGAAATACCGGCTTGCCGGTAACGACCTCCTTGGGCGGACGGTCAAAGGTGAATACGGCAGGTGTCGCGTCCAGCTCTGCGGCACGCTGCACAGTACGGCTCAACAGGGCACCGTGGCCTTTATGTACGCCGTCAAAAAAACCGAGGGCAATGACAGTAGGTTTCATACGTTTACGCTCCGAAAAAATTTTTGATCGAGGTCATAGTGCCCTCTTGCAGTCGGCTCAGGCACAAAAAAGTGCCGTCCATGCCGTATACCCGATAGATCCCGTCGGGCAGTTCGTCTTTTACGAAGAAGGGATTGCCGTTGCGGCACAATGCCTCCGCCCGGGGATGGCGGATATGGAAAGCCGGATGTTCACCGAACAGGGAATCGGTGTCACGCAGCAGCGCTTCGCCCTGCTGCTGCACCTCGTCCAGCGTGCAGCATTCCGCCAGTGTAAAACCGGCCGCCATGGTACGGCGCAGGGAGGCCATGCAGCCGCCGCAGCCCAAAGCCTGCCCAATGTCATGGCAAAGGGTGCGCACATAAGTGCCCTTGGAGCAGAGGATCCGCAGGGCAAAATCCGTGAGGGAGAGCTGCTCCGTTACTTCCAGCTCGTAAACGGTCACCGGACGCGGTTGGCGCTCCACCGTCTTGCCCTGCCGCGCCAGGTCATAGAGCTTTTGCCCACCGATCTTAACGGCGGAAAACATGGGCGGAATTTGCACAATATCGCCGGTGAACCGGCCCAGCACGGCACGCAGATCGTCCATGCTTACCTTCACCGGATGCTCCTCCAGCGTTTCGCCGGTGGTGTCCTGCGTGTCGGTGACCTGCCCTAAACGCAGCGTGGCCGCATATTCCTTGCGCCCGGATTCAGCGAAGCTGACGGCGCGGGTGGCTTGCCCCACGAATACGGGCAGCACACCGGTGGCCATGGGGTCAAGGGTGCCGGCGTGACCGATTTTCTTCGTTTTCAAAATGCCGCGCAGCTTGGCGCACACATCCATGCTTGTCCAGCCGCCGGGCTTGTCGATAATGATGATGCCGTTCGCCATAGGGAAACTCCTTCTGTGTATGTGTGCGCCTGTCGCGCCAAATGGCGCGTACAAGTGTTTTGCCAAAGGCAAAACCTTGCCGCAGGCGGAATTCATTTCCGCCGAGGAGGTAAAATTGATGCGAGGGGACCCCGTAAAATGCGCCGCCATTTTACGGGGACGGGCACACATCCATGCTTGTCCAGCCGCCGGGTTTGTCGATAATGATGATGCCGTTCGCCATTTATGCACCTGCCACTTCCGCAACGGCGGCCAAAATGGCCTGTTTGGCCTGCTCCATAGTGCCCTCTACCGTGGCGCCGGAGGCCGCACGGTGTCCGCCGCCGCCGATTTTTCGGCAGGCAGCGCAGGCGTCAATGCGTGGCCCGGAGCGCACGGAAATCTTGACCGTGCCCGGCTTCAGTTCCCGCAGCGTTATGCCGCAGTCCGTGCCCTCCACCAACGCAGCCAGGGAGCTGAGCTCCTCAATATCCGCCTCCGTGGCGTGCATCTCCTCCCGCAGGGACAGCGGGATGGACATGACCACTACCCGGTCATTGTCATACAGCTCCATCTCCGATGCCATGCGGCTTTCCATGGCAAGACGCACTTTCGACTTGGTGCGAAACAGCGCCTTGTTCACCGCCGACACATCCACCTGCTCCATCAATGCCGCCGCAATGCGGTGGGTGCGCGCCGTGGTGTTGGCGTAGACGAAGCAGCCGCAGTCGGTACTGATGGCCACATACAGCGGCAGCGCGATGGCGGGTGTGATAGGGGTGAGTTGCGTAATAATTCCGTAGACGATCTCGCCTGCGGCCGCTGCCGAGGGATCCACATACGCCTCGGCGGCAAAACCGCCGTAGGAGGGGTGGTGGTCAATGGCCAGGGCAATGCGGTCTTGATAGATCGCTGCGTTTTCCGGCAGCAGGCTCAGTGCGGCCACATCCACGGAGATGATGTGCTCGGGAACAAACCCGTCCTCCGCCCAATAGGGCGCGGCATACGGCTCGTAGGTGGCGGTGATTTCGGGGTTGTAAAGGAGGTACGCCGTCTTGCCCATGTCACGCAGCGCCCGGCACAGCGCCGCCGCGCTGCCGATGGTATCGCCATCGGGCCGCACATGGGTCAAAAGCAGCAGATTGTCCCATTTTTTCAGATAGTCGATGACCTTTTGCATGACGCTTACTCCTGATCTTCCGGCAGTACGATGTCCGCGTTGGCGGGATTGGCGGGCTTGACATGGTTGAGCATATCCAGAATGTGCGCGCCATAGGCGATGGAGTCGTCCACAAAGAACTGCAGCTCCGGCGTATAGCGCAGGCTCAGCTTACTGCCCAATTCCCGGCGCAGGAAACCGGCGGCGGACTTGAGACCCTTCAAAAGGCCCTTTTCATCCTCGCAGTTCAGTGCGCTCACATACACGCGGGCATAGCGCAGGTCGGAGGTGGTATCCACATGGGTGACGGTCAGCATGGCTTCGGCGACGCGGGGATCCTTTACGCTGCGCAGCAGGCTTGCCAGCTCCTGCTGGATCTCGCCGTTGATACGGCCGATACGGTTAGATGCCATAGTCGTATTGCTCCTTTCGGATGAACAAACGGGCGGGCGATCTCGCCCGCCCGTTTGCTATTATCTTTCGATTTCTTCCATGGTGAAGGCTTCGATGATGTCGCCTTCCTTGATGTCGTTAAACTTTTCGATGGTCAGGCCGCACTCGTAGCCGGAGAGAACCTCCTTGGCCTGATCCTTGAAGCGCTGCAGGGAGGCCAGCACACCCTCGTGGATGACGATACCGTCACGCACCAGGCGCACCTGACAGTCCTTACGCTGGAGCTTGCCGTCCTGAACATAGCAGCCTGCCACGGTACCCACGCCGGAGACCTTGTAGGTCTGGCGCACTTCCGCGTGGCCCAGCAGTGCCTCGCGGAACTTGGGTGCCAGCATGCCCTTCATGGCCGCTTCAATCTCGTTGATGGCGTCGTAGATGACCCGGTACATACGCATATCCACATTGGCGCGGGCTGCGCTGTCGCGGGCGGCGTTATCGGGACGGACATTGAAGCCCACGATGATCGCCTGAGAGGTAGAGGCCAACATCACATCGGACTCGTTGATGGCGCCCACGCCGCCGTGAATGACGCGCACGCGCACTTCCTCGTTGCTCAGCTTCTCCAGAGAAGCCTTCACAGCCTCCACACTGCCCTGCACGTCGGCCTTGACGATCAGGTTCAGGTTCTTCATTTCGCCGGCCTGAATCTGGCTGAACAGGTCCTCCAGAGAGACCTTGGTGACAGGCGCGTTGGCCTTGGCCTTTTCCTCTTCCTTGCGCTGCGCCACCAATTCGCGGGCCAGCTTTTCGTCCGCCACGGCATTGAAGGTGGCGCCGGCGGAGGGTGCCTCGGACAGTCCGGTGATCTCCACGGGGACGGAAGGGCCGGCAGAGGTAATCTTCTGACCCTTGTCGCTGATCATGGCACGCACACGGCCCACGGCTGTGCCGGCGATAATAATGTCACCCTGCTTCAGCGTGCCATTCTGCACCAGCAGTGTGGCTACGGGCCCGCGGCCCTTATCCAGACGGGCTTCGATGACGGTGCCCTGTGCGGCACGGTTGGGGTTGGCTTTCAGCTCGCCCACCTCGGCGGTCAGCGTCAGCATTTCCAGCAGATTGTCCACGCCCATACCGGTCTTGGCAGAGATGGGACATACGATGGTTTCGCCGCCCCACTCTTCGCACACCAGGCCGTACTCGGTCAACTGCTGCTTGATACGCTCGGGGTTGGCTTCGGGTTTATCCATCTTGTTGATGGCGACGATAATGGGAATCTCCGCAGCCTTGGCGTGGTTGATGGATTCCACCGTCTGAGGCATAATGCCGTCCTCGGCGGCCACCACCAGAATGGCAATATCCGTGACCATGGCGCCGCGGGCACGCATGGAGGTAAACGCCTCATGGCCCGGGGTATCCAGGAAGGTGATGGGCTTGCCGTTCACCTGCACCTGATAGGCACCGATGTGCTGAGTAATGCCGCCGGCCTCGCCGGAGGCCACATGGGCGTTACGGATATAGTCCAAAAGGCTGGTCTTGCCGTGGTCGACATGGCCCATCACTACCACCACAGGTGCGCGGGGGACCAGATCCTCCTCGGCATCCTGATGGTCGTCGATCAGCTTTTCTTCGATCGTGACAACGACCTCCTGCTCCACCTTGCAGCCCATTTCTTCGGCAATGATGGCGGCAGTGTCAAAGTCGATCATCTGGCTCAGAGAAGCCATGACGCCGTTCTTCATCAGGCACTTGACCACCTCGGCGCCGGTCTTTTTCATGCGGCTGGCCAGCTCGCCCACGCTGATCTCCGCAGGGATCTGCACAGTAACGGGCGTCTTTTTGATGATCTCCAACTGCAGCCGGCGCATACGGTCGGCTTCCTCCTGCTTACTCTTGTTGCTCTGGGGACCGCTGCGCTTCTTGTTGCGGAACTTCTCCTTGCCCTGGAGCTGATGCTGATCGCGGCGGCCGCGATTGCGGCTGTCTGCCATGTCCTGCAGCCGTTCATCGTACTTATCCAGATTGACATTGGTGGCCTTGCGGGTATCGACCACCTTGGTCTGGGGCACGCGGGACATAGGCTTGCTCTCAGCCTGAGGCGCCTTGCCCTCTGCCTTCTTCTCCGCCTTCTTTTCCGGTTGCTTTTTGGTATTGTTTGCAGCGGCAGCGGCGTTATGCTTTTCCTCCGGCTTCTTTTCGGCGGCCTTGGCGCCCTCGGCGAAAATGACCTGAATACCGGACACCTGATTGTGCTGGGTCAGATACTCAAAGATGAGAGAAAGCTCCCGATCCTCCAGCACCTGCATATGGTTCTTGGGAGTCTCGGCGTACTGGGTCAAAATCTCCGTGACCTTCTTGGTGGGGATTCCGAAATCCTTTGCCACCTCGTGAACTCTGTATTTGTTACCTACGCTACCCAAATATAGCCACCTCCATCATTGTGATACGAAGATACGGCAAGCCGTACCCGTGTTTACTTCTTCCTGCGGTCGGAACCCTTGCCCTTTTTTACCGGACGGCTTCCGACAAAACGGTCACGGTCCGCGGGTTTCATGCCGCGCCGCTTGGTATAGGTGCGTGCCGGACGCTTCGGCTCCTTCTCCTCCGCCTGCACGGCCGGTGCGGCCGCCTCGGCGTGAACGCGTTTTTTGCCCCGGCGCACATTCTTCTCATGCTGTGCCTGCTCACGCCTGCGCTCGGCAGCGCGGCGGGCTTTTACCGCTATTTTCTCTGCGGCATCGCCGTAGACCTCCGGCTGCATGGCGGCCAGCTTTTTGACGATCGCATCGGCAAAGCCGATGTCGGTCACCGCCGCCATGGCACAGCTTGTGCGGCCCAGACAGCGGCCCAGGTCATCCTTGCCGGCGGGGATCGTCAGATACAGGCAGTTGCCCGCATCGGCGAATGCCTTGGCGCGGCGCACGGAGGCTGCGGCGGCATCCTCCGCAATCAGGATCACGCGCGCTTTTTTGCCGCGCGCGGCAGAGCCCACAGGCTCCTCACCGATTTCCACGCGGCCTGCCTTTTTGGCAAGACCGATCAGTGATAAAATATGTTCCATCTGCTTATGCTTGCTCCATTTGCTGCTCCAGCGCGTCGTAGACCTCGTCGGGGATCGTCAGCTCAAAGGCGCGTTCCAGTGCGCGGGATTTGCGCGCTTTCTTTAAGCATGCGCTGTCAGGACACACATAGGCGCCCCGTCCCGACTTTTTGCCGCTCACATCCAGAACGACCTCGCCCTCGGGGGTTTTGACCACGCGGATCAGCGCTTTTTTATCCTTCATGGTGCGGCAGCCGACACACTGACGCTGGGGAATTTTGCGGGGTTTGGCAGGCATGACGCATCACTCCTTTGTATGATTAAGCCTCTTCGCTGTAGGAAGCGGGCTTGATGTCGATCTTATAGCCGGTCAGGCGTGCTGCCAGACGGGCGTTCTGACCCTCCTTGCCGATGGCCAGGCTCAACTGATCGTCGGGCACGATCACGCGGCAGCTCTTGCCCTCGTCAGAGAGCGTCACGCTGATCACATCAGCGGGGGCCAGCGCCGCGGCAATAAACGCGGCAGGGTCTTCGGAATACTTGATAATGTCGATCTTTTCGCCGCACAGCTCATCCACGATGGCATTCACGCGGGCACCGCGCTGACCCACACAGGCGCCGATGGGGTCGATATTCTCGTCCGCCGACCAGACGGCCATCTTGGTGCGGTTGCCGGCTTCGCGGGCGATGGAGCGGATCTCCACCGTGCCGTCATAGATTTCAGGCACCTCCAGCTCGAACAGGCGCTTGACAAGACCGGGATGGGTGCGGGAGATCAACACCTGCGGGCCGCGGGTGCTGCGGCGTACTTCCACCAGATAGACCTTCACCATCTGACCTTCCACCAGCTCCTCGCCGTCGACCTGCTCGTTCAAGGTCAGCACAGCTTCCGTAGCCTCGGCGCCGTTGCCCAGACGCAGCACCACATTGCCGCTGCGCGGATCGATGCGCACGACCGTGCCGGTCAGAATCTCGTGCTGCTTGGAGTTGAACTCGTCATAGATCATGCCGTGCTCCGCCTCGCGCAGACCCTGAATGATGACCTGTTTGCCGTTACCGGCGGCAATACGGCCAAATTCCACATTGTTCACGGGGATATTCACCACGCCGCCCAGCTCGTTCTTGGCGGACATGGCCCGGGCCTCCTCCAAAGAGATCTGGCTGCCGGGATTCTCCACTTCCTCCACGATCTCCTTCTGCACGAACATCTTCAGATCGCGCTTATCCTCGTCCACATCCACGATAACATTTTCCACGCCCTCGTGATCGCGCTTATAAGCGGTGGTCAGGGCCTGAATGATCTTGCCCATCATGAAGTTCTGGGGGATGCCGCGTTCTTTTTCCAACATAGCCAGCGCGGCGAAAATTTCATCACATTTCATGGTTTCTCTCCTTACTATCTATCAACAGATGTCTTAAAATTCCACTCTCAAACGCACCAGGGCGATCTCGCTTTTCTCGAAGCGCAGCGGCTCGCCCGTGCCCATATCCAGCAGCACCGCGCCGTCCTCGTAACCGGCCAGTGTACCGGCAAATTCCTTGCGTCCGTCCTTGGGCTTATAGGTCTTCACCAGTACGGCGCTGCCCATAAAGCGCTCAAAATCGCCGGGGCGCTTCAACGCCCGCTCGGCACCGGCGGAGGACACCTCGAACATATAGCTGCTCTCAATGGGATCCGCCTCGTCCAACAGATCGCTCACCTTACGGCTGACGGCCTCGCAGTCGAGGATATTGACGCCGCCCTCTTTGTCCAGATACAGGCGCAGATACCACTGCCCCGCCTCGCGGACATATTCCACATCCCACAGCTCGCAGCCGTTTTCCTCAGCCACCGGCTGCGCCAGCTCGCGGACGATTTCCGTAATTTTCTTCATTGCTTCCCTCACTTTTTAAGCAGGCAAATTTGCCCATGAAAAAGAGCGGACAAAATGTCCACTCTCAGTCAATACATACCTTACAGCAGATAATATATCACGATTGACAGGGAAATGCAAGGGTTTTTCCGCAGAAATGTCGTCGAAAAAGGTTTTTTTCCGAAAAGTCATCTCTTTTTTATCCGCCGCAGTACACACATTACAAGAAATACGGCCAGATTGACAATGACCACGGTGGCGCCCACCGGCGTGGAGAACAGATAGGACAGCGTCAGGCCGGTGCAGAAGCACACCACGGCGGTGACGCCGGCGCAGAGAACCACGCCGCGGAAACTTTTGATCAGCCGCATGGCCGACAGGGCGGGGAAGATCACCAGACTGGAGATCAGCATGGCGCCCATCAGACGCATGCCCAGCACGATGGTCAGGGCCGTCAGCACAGACAAAACGGTGTTGTACAGTCCCACTTTTACACCTGTGGCGCGGGAGAAGCTCTCATCAAAGGTGATGGCGAACAGCCTGTGGTAGAACAGGGCAAACATCACCAGCACGCACACGGAAAGACCGACGCTCAGCGCCACATCCGCCCTGTCAATGGCCAGGATCGAGCCGAACATATAGCTGTCCACATCCGTTGTCATGCCTGTGGTCAGGCTGGTCACAATGATACCCACGGCCAGCGCCGAAGCGCTTGTCACGGCAATAGCGGCGTCGGCGCCGATCCGGCTGTTCTCGGTCAGGCGCAGCAGAAGCAGCGCGGCAACCACCACCACCGGAATGGAAACGGGCAGCGGCGCCCAGCCGCAGGCCACGGCAATGGACAGCGCACCGAAGGACACATGGGAAAGACCGTCGCCGATCATGGAATAGCGCTTGAGCACCAGCGGCACACCCAAAAGGGAGGCGCACAGGGACACCAGGATACCCACCACAAAGGCGCGCAGGATAAAGGGATAGGTGAACATTTCCGGCAGTAAACTCATGCCTTTTCACCTCCGAACCGTTTGCCGTAGGGCGAGGAAAGATAGTCCGCCACGCTGCCGCAGAACCACTGACGGTGTCCGGCATGGAGAATGGTGGTGGCGTTGCGCAGCGCGTTTTGGATGTCGTGGGTCACCATCACGATGGCAATGCCCTCGGATTTGTTGAGATACTGCAGCGTGCGATAGAGGTCCTGCGCCGCCGCGGGATCAAGGCCCGTCACCGGCTCGTCCAGCACCAGCAGCTCACCGGCGGCACACAAAGCGCGGGCCAGCAGTACGCGCTGCTGCTGACCGCCGGACAGCTCGCGGTAGCACTTGCTTTTCAGCTCCAGAATGCCCAGCTTGCCCATGTTCATCAGCGCCTGTGATTTCTCCCCGGCGCTGTAGAAAAAGCGGCCCTGCCGTGCGCTCAAAAACCCGGACAGCACCACCTCCCACACCGTGGCGGGGAAGTCTTTCTGGGCCATCGTCTGCTGGGGAAGATACCCGATGGCGCCGGACTTGAGACTGCTGTCCCATGTGATCTGCCCGCGCAGCGGATGCAAAAGCCCCAACAGGCTTTTTAATAAGGTGGATTTGCCGCTGCCGTTTTCGCCCACGATGCACAGATAGTCGCCGCTTTGCACCCGGAAGGTCAAATGCTCCCAGACGGCGCGCCCTTCATAGCCCAGGGACACATCGGCGCAGTGAATCAATGTTTTCTTTTCCATCAGGACAGTCCCTCCCTTAACGCTTCCACATTGTCCCACATCAGCGTAAGATAGCTTGCGCCGCTGTTAAATTCCTCCCGTGTGACCTGCTGGCAGGAGTGGAAGGTGACCACTTTGGCGCCGGTGGTTTCGGCAATGGCCCGGGCCACCTTTTGGCTGCTCAGCTCAATGGTGTAAACCACGGGGATGTTCTCATCCCGCACCTTGTCAATGAGATACTTCAGCGTGCCCAGCGACGGCTCGGTGTCGCCGGCACAGCCGTGGAAAGCGGCGCGGTAATGAAGGCCGTAGGTTTTGCAGAAATACAGCAGCGGGAATCGGTCACCGAATACCAGCGTGTCGCGCCGGGCGTTTTCGACGACCTCCCGAAAGGCCGCGTCCAGTTCGCCAAGCTGCGCCACATATTCTTCGGTGCGTGCCGCATAGACTTCAGCGTTCTCCCGGTCAGCCTTGCATAGAGCGTCGCAGATGCCCCGGCAAATGGACTGCGCCACCACCGGCGAGGTCCAGATATGCTCGTCGTACTCGACCTCGTTGCTGTCCTCTTCCTCTTCGTGATGCTCGCAGTCCTCGTCGTGATCGTGGTCGTGGTGCCCGCTGACCTGCATACCCTCCACGATTTCCTCGCTGTGCAGGTCCACCAGATCCATCATGGCGGCGGTCACGGGGATATTCCCGCCTGCGGAGGAGAGGATGTCCTCCACCCATTGCTCGCCCTCACCGCCGTTATAAAGGAACACATCCGCCTCTGACACACGAATCACATCCAGCGGCGTAGGCTCAAAGCTGTGGGTCTCCTTGCCTGCGGCCACCAGCAGCGTTACCTCGGCTTCATCGCCGCCGATCACCCGGGCAAAATCGTAGTAGGGGAACAGCGTGCAGACCACCTGCAGCTTGCCGCTATCCTGCGGCGGCTGCTGCGCGCAGGCGCACAGAGCCGGCAGCATCAGCCCGGCCAGCAGGGCGCAGAAGAAGCGCTTCATGCCTGCCCCTCCTTACTGCACTGTTCGCACAGACCGTAAAACAGCGTCCTGCGCGGATTGATGGCAAAACCGTGCTCAGCCAGAAGATGTTCATACAGCTCGCCCAAATGGGAGCAGTCCAAATGGCGTATGCTGCCGCAGTTTTCGCACTTGAGCAAGAAGCAGTCCCGATGCTTCTCGCGGCAGTTACAGTACTGATAGTGCGCGCCCTCGTCGGTGACGATCTTGTGCACCAATCCCTGCCCGGACAGCTTGTCCAACTGGCGATACACCGTGGTCAGGCCCACATTTTGCCCCTGCCGGTGCAATTCCTCCGCCAATTCTGCGGCCGTGGCGCAGCCGCCCTGCCGCCGTGTCATACATTCCAGCACAGCCCGCTGCTGTCGGGTCATATAGGCCATGACGCATACCTCCTCAATTTGAAAATGAATTTCATTTTCAAATTATAGGCATAAACGGCCGTTTGTCAAGAAATATGTTCCTATTTTCAAGGCGGTATGCTATAATATGGCAAATAATGCAAGGAGGATATGTCATGCAGCATGAAATTACCGCCGCAGCGCCGCTGCTGGATGAAAACGGCAATCTGCGCGAGCCGGGCTATGCCAAAAAGCTCCTGCCGATCTATCGCCGTTCGGACATCAAGGCCGGCGCACTGCATATCAAAGAATGGGATTACTATCTGATGGCCAACGACCGCTTTGCCCTGGCGCTGACCATTGACGATAACGGCTATATGGGACTGGACTCCATTTCGTTTCTGCATTTTGAGGAAAAGTGGGAGATAACCAAAAGCCCCATGCGCCTGTTCCCCATGGGCAGGACGAACCTGCCGGCCTCCTCTGCCGCAGGCGACACGGTCACCGAGGGGAAAAACTACGCCCTGGCGTTCCGTCATGTGGCAGGCGGCCGCGAGCTGACATTCCGTATGGCGGACTTTTGTGACGGACAGCCCATTTCCGGCCGGATTCTGCTGACCGACGAGCCAGAGGAGAGCATGGTCATCTGCACGCCGTTTGAGAAGAAGGGGCATTTCTATTACAACCAAAAGATTAACTGCATGCGCGCCGACGGCTGCGTGCAGCTTGGCAGCCGTACATACACCTTTGATCCGGCGGAGTCCTTCGGCGTGCTGGATTGGGGCCGCGGTGTCTGGACCTATCACAATACCTGGTATTGGGGCAGCGCCAGCGGTCAGGTAGGCGGCGTACCCTTCGGCTGGAACATCGGCTACGGCTTCGGCGATACCTCTGCCGCCAGTGAGAATATGCTGTTCTTCAACGGCAAGGCCCACAAGCTCAGTCAGGTGACCTTCCACATTCCCATGAAGGACGGCAGGGAGGATTATCTCGCGCCGTGGACCTTTTCCTCCGATGACGGACGCTTTGCAATGGACTTTGTGCCCATTTTGGACCGGGCGGCCTGTACGGACTTCAAATTGCTCAAGTCCGATCAGCATCAGGTTTTCGGCCGGTTTACCGGCAAGGCGGTGCTGGATGACGGAACGGTCATTTCGGTGCGTGACTTTATCGGATTTGCCGAAAAAGTGGAAAATAAGTGGTAATATAGCAGTTCAAATAAAAAAACAGGGTGCCGTGTGGGATCAGACGGCACCTTGTTTCTTTTAAAGAAAAAAATGTAGTAAAACGAAAGGAAAGCAAAAAATGGAACAAAAATAAATGGAATAAATCAAAAAACGATGTTAAAGAGAAATAAATATAATATTTTTCTTCGTTCATATAATGTTAAAAAAGTAGAAAGTGGTGTTAAAATTTTATTAAAAATGCCAATTGTGTCCAAAGTGTGAATCCTGTATACTTTGTGTATGGTTCTCAGACATATGCGGTCTGCGGCCATAATGTACCTCGCGGGGGTGCCCTCACTTTTGGATTCCTGATGGCTGCTGTTGGTTCGGCGGTCGGCCTGGGCAACATCTGGGGCTTCCCCAATAAGATGGGCGCCAGCGGCGGCTTTACGTTCCTCATCATCTACCTGATTCTGGCGGCACTGTGCGGCTTCATCGTGATGGTCGGTGAGTTGGCGCTGGGTCGTAAGACCGGTAAGGGTGCTGTCGGCGCTTACAAAGTCCTGTCCAAGAAGTTCAAGTGGCTGGGCTGGCTGGGCATTGCGTCCGCCTTCTTCATCATGTCCTTCTACTGCGCACTGGGCGGCTACTGCATTAAGTACCTGGTGCTGAATGTGGGCAACCTGTTCAATGCCGGCTTCGGCACCAACGGCCTGTCCGGCGGTGAAGTCTTTACCAACTTCATCAGCAACCAGGGCCAGTCCGTGCTGTTCGGTCTGATCTTCGTCGTCATCACCATGCTGATCGTCATGGGCGGCGTCGGCGGCGGTATCGAGAAGGTCTGCTCCATCGGTATGCCCGCGCTGTTTGTCATGCTGATCATCTGCATCATCCGCGCCTGCACGCTGGAAAATGCTGTGGACGGCCTGAAGTACATGTTCGTTCCCGGCTGGGCTGTTGCCAACGGCGTTATCGAGAAAGCACCCAACTTCTTTAATGTTGTTTCCACCGCCGGTGGTCAGATGTTCTTCTCCCTGTCTCTGGGCATGGGCGCCATGATCACCTACGGTTCCTACCTGAACAAGAAGGAGAACCTGGAAAAGAACTGGGTGGCCCGTCCCTGCTGTTCGTGACCATGCAGAACGTGTTTGACCGTATGGGCGCTGTCGGCCCCATCTTCGGCATCCTGTTCTATCTGCTGGTGACCTTCGCTGCGATCTCCTCCTCCATCTCCCTGCTGGAAGTCATCGTGACCCACTTCGCTGACACGGCCCACGAGAAGGGCAAGGGCGACAAGCGTAAGAGCTACTCCCTGATTGCAACGGTGTTCGTTGCTATGCTGTGCATCCTGGTCTGCTTGGACGGTCTGGGCTCTCAGGGTATCGCACCGGCAGACATTCTCGGCATCGCAGAACCCAAAACATGGGCTGCCGACTGGCTGGACTTCTTTGACTGTATCTCCGAAGGTATCTTCATGCCTCTGGGCGCATTGCTCATGAGCTTGATGATCGGTTGGGAAATCGGTCCCGATGTGGTCAAGGAGGAAGCAGAGCAGGAAGGCAACAGCTTCAAGAGCTACGGCTTCTTCAAGTTCTGCGTGAAGTTCATCACCCCGCTGTGCATGATCCTGATCCTGTGGGGCCAGATTCAGAGCTTCTTCTTCT
>SFIY01000016.1 GCA_004555205.1 Clostridiales bacterium | reverse complement strand
GATCTGTGCGCCCAGATAGATGGCGCTGAGAATTTCCACTCGCTGCTGCTCACCGACGGAAAGCTGCCAGATCTTGCTGTAGGGATCAATCCCCATATGGTATCGGTCGGACAGCGCTTTGAGCTCCTCTGCGGTCTGCTTGGTGTCCAGCAGAATGCCGCGGCGGGATTTCTTGCCCAGCATGACATTCTCCACCACTGTCAGCGGACGCGCCAGCATAAAATGCTGGTGTACCATGCCGATACCCAGAGACCTTCTTCCTGTTGGTACAGACCGTACAGCACATTCATCAAGGTGGTTTTGCCGGCGCCGTTTTCGCCCAGCAAACCGTGGATCGAGCCGCGGCGCAGGGAGAAATTGACGGCGTCATTGGCCTTTACGCCGCCGAATATTTTGGTGATCTGCTGCATTTTCACAGCCAGTTGTTCCATGGTGCACTCCTCCTTCAAGGATGTAATAGGAAGGGCGCAGTCCGCCTGAAAGCAGACTGCGCCCGGGCGAATCAAACGGTTTTATACCTCGGGAAGCTCAATGGCATCCTGGCCCAGCTTGGCATAGACATCCTGAATGACAGCAATGTCATCCTCCGTCAGCCAGCCCTTGACATCGTTCAGCTCCGTCATGGACAGACCGCCGTTGGCCACATTGATCATGTAGGTCTCCTTCTCGCCGTCGCTGACGAAGGTGCCGTCCTGAATGCTGGTGAAAATGCGCTCCAGCGCATTGGCCCACTCATACTGCAGACCGCTCAGCACATTGTTGGGAGCCAGAGACTTCTGATCCTCCACATTGCCCAGAACGTACATGTCCTTCTCCTCGGCAGCCTGAACAACGCCCAGACCGATACCGTCGCCGGAGTGCCAGATCACATCCACGCCGGCATCATACATACCGATAGCAGCCTCATAGGCGCCGGTGGTGTCGTTCCAGTCACCGGTGTAGACTTCCTGGATCTCAATGTCGGGATTGATGGACTTGGCACCGGCCTTGAAGCCCTCGTGGCCGCGGGTGATCTCGGAGCCTTCGCCGCCGCCGATGACGCCCACCTTATTGCTCTGGGTAGCCAAAGCCGCGACGACGCCCATCAGGTAGCCGCCGGCCTCCAGCTGCACATCGTAGCAGGCGGAGTTCTTCTGGACACCCACGCCGCAGCCCAGCAGGAAGTTCACAGCGGGATATTCCTGCGCAACAGTGTTCACGGGTTCGCTGAACTGGTAGCCGTGGCCGATGACCACATCGTAGCCGTTATCGGCATACTCGCGCAGAGTCGGATCGATGTCAGCGACCTCATAGACGCCCTCTACCACCTTCAGCTCCACGGTGTCGGCATGCTTTTCGGCATACTCCATAGCGCCGCGGTACATGGCCTGGTTAAAGGAAACGTCGTCCTTCTTGCCGGGCAGCACCAGTGCGATTTTCAGCTTTTCGCCGTCCTTGTCGCCGCCTTCATTGCCGCCGCCGCAGGCAACCAGGGAAAGTGCCATGACCAAAGCGAGGATCAGTGCCAGAATGGATTTCATTTTTTTCATACTGCAAGACTCCTTTTTCATAATTCTTCCAC
Source organism: Clostridiales bacterium (assembly GCA_004555205.1). GTDB lineage: Bacteria > Bacillota > Clostridia > Oscillospirales > Oscillospiraceae > Vescimonas. The sequence continues at coordinate 72,268 of SFIY01000016.1, read as the reverse complement.
TTAGGTTACGGGAGGTAATGCCTTTAAGGTATTACCTAAAAGGTATTACCTATTTGAAGCATACAACCGAAAGGGCGCTTTGTCAATCATAAAAAGGTCACACCAATATATTTTGGAGATATTGACAAAGCGAGCACATTCTTGTTGACAATAAAGACAAAAAGAAAAAGCCCCTATGCAGATAAACCGCATAGGGGGGGAAGAGAGGCGAAAAACGATATTCAGATTTTGATACGCAGAATGGTATGATTCAGAATATTTTCGCGGTAAAACTCACGGGAGCAGAGCACCACTTTTCCGCTGAGATTGTATCCTCTTTCGTTAAGGTGCAGCACGGCAGTGCCTTCGGGAATCTGCATCCACCGGGCCAGCGTCTTGTCCGCGTTGACCGCGTGCATTTCGGTCAGGTCCATATAGACGTCCGTGCCGCAGAATTTTCTCAAAAAGTCAAAGACGGGGCACTGCAGATCTTCTTTCCGGTAGGACTTGTTCACAATCAGCTTTTTGGCCAGATAATCCTCGCAGTAGATGGTAGGGATTCCGTCGGCGCAGACCAGACGGTCAATACGAATCACTTCGTCGCCCTCGTCCAGCTCCATCACCCGGACAAGGTCGGCATCGGCTGTGCATTCCCGAATGTCCAGATACAGATCAATGCGGGTGGTGACAGACAGCACATGGCGATTGACAATGGTGCCGAGTCCGTGTTTGCGGGTCACAAAGCCTTCCCGTTCCAGAATCGACAGGCTGTCCCGCACAGCGGTGCGGCTGACGCCCAGACTCTCCGCGATCTCCACCTCAGAGGGGAGGCGGGTCATATGCCGGTAAGCACCGGACTGCATTTCGTGCAAAATGCGGTGCATGATCTGCACAGAGAGGGGGGCTGTCTGCTGCGTTTCGTACATTTTGGTATCTCCGATCTGCGAATTTGAGCAATATATCAATGAAAAATATACCTCACCAATATAACACAACTATTGTATCGCGCAAATTCGCAAAAAGCAATGAAAATTTTAACGATCATGCCGCCCCTCTGCCTTTTAAGAAGCAAGAAACCGTTTCCTTGCGTTCAGAGCGGAGGTCATGTCATATGGATCTGAAAAGGCCGTATTCAGTCATTTGCCTTGAACACATCGGCCACATCGCTGATGGTCACAAAGGCCTTGGGATCAATCTCGTGAACAAGATTTTTCATCCGGGAGATCTGAAATCTGTTCACAACAAAATAAATAATGGTTTTTTCGGCATTGGAGTAGCCGCCTGTAGCGGCGATTTTTGTTGTGCCGCACTCAAAGGCTTCTATAAGAGCATCGCTGATTTCCTTGGGCTTATCTGTGACAATGATGATCTCTTTTGAACGATCAAAGCCTTCCACGATGAAGTCCACTGTCTTTAGACCCGCGGCGTAGGTTACAATGGAGTACAGCGGCAGGATCCAGCTTTGCAGCACGAATCCGCAAACGATGTAAAGCAGGACGTTATAGATCATCACGAAGGTGCCCACTGTCACATTGAGCTTCTTGGCAAATATAACAGCCATAACTTCAATGCCGTCTATGGCGCCGCCGTATCGAATCGTCAGACCGCTCCCTATACCGGAAACAATGCCGCCGAACAAGGCACACAAAAGCAGATCGTCACCTGCAAGCGGCGAGGCCATGCTTACATCAATAGGCAATACATCTGTTATCAACCATGCCACCAGGGAATACACTCCCACGGTGAAAACGGAATAGACGGTGAAGGTCAGGCCCTGCTTCTTTAACCCGAAGAGGAAAAGCGGAATGTTTAAGATCAGCAAAAATACCGACAACGACATGTACGACGGGGTAATTTGAGACAGCAGGATCGATGTTCCGGAGATGCCGCTGTCGTATAATTTGACGGGAGCTAAAAAAACTGTTACGCCAAAGGCGTTGATAGCACCGGCGAGCAGCAGTATCAAAAAATTCTTAATGCGCAGCTCGCTTAGGCTTTTTAAGATTTTCTCCATATGTATTCTCCTTGCTGATTAGTTCATCATATTGTAACATAGAATAATGCTTTTCTGTATCATAATTTTATGTGCCGCCTCTCAAGATATACATTTTGCCGTGAGAAGACAAAAAAGGTCAGAATTTGTGAAGAAATGTCACAAACGCTGCCTTCAAAACCGTCATGTATTCGTTCAGATCCTCCCCCATGCTGAAAATCGGGGCGTGACTTCTTTTGGAACCGGTTGCTGAAAAAGCCGATAAAAAAATCCCGAAACCGCACAGATTTCGGGATTTTTTTTGCGTCGATATTTTCGGCGCATCTGGCATACCTACCGTTCATGGATACAATGCACCATGTTTTGAAGGCATGGTGCATTATACTCTGACCTCGTGCCGGATGAACAACTGATCGGCCAGATACGGCGTCGTATCAAAGAACATGAAGTAGTCATAGAACAGTGAGCGGATAGAGAACTTGCTGATCGTTAAGTACAGTTTTTCTCTCAAAGTTGCCTCCATTTTTGCGTTTTCTCTTGCATTTCCCTTTTCTTTCTGCTATCTTTTAATATCACTCTCTTGAAGGAGGCGATTGTCATGGGCATAAAAGCCTATCCCGTGATTGACCTTGTCGCCACGGGAAACAACATCCGACGCCTGCGCATGGAGCGCGGCTTGACTGTTCACTGTAGATAATCTGTACGCACTTGGGAATCTCTTTGAGGTTCCGATGGATCAGATCCTGGTTCCCGTTGCGGTAAAACTGCATATCGTCGGTGAGCAGCAGGCTGAGTCCTGCTGCTCAAGTCATTTTTTGACCGACTATTTTGGATACGGCAAGAGTCCGATGCAACTTCAACCATTTGTCCCGTTTGCATTGTCGGCGGCATGACGAGTCACGCTTTCGACGCAGCTCACGGAGAAAGAAAGATCAGTATTTGATCATAATAATCTCGTAACCAGCGAGTTAGGCTTGCATGCCTCACAATGGAGATGTCAGTTCGGAAGCAAGAATGAGGGTGGTGACGAACGAACGGTTCTGATGTAAGGATGTAGGGCGGTGACGGAGAAGCTGAACGCTTCTTTTCTCCTATCATGAAGGCTCGTAGGGTGAGCCGAACCGGAATATCCTTACGGATGTGTGCAGCCTTATAGTTCATCTGCACCTGAACCGGTATCCGTATTCTCTTATCTTGCCGCACCCAAAATAGTCGGTCTGCGCCAGGGCGTTAAGCCCTGGCGTTTTCCGTGTATGCCTCGAATGTTTCGGCGAAGCTGGAGTTCGCATCGAAGGGCGGCTCATAGTCCACCTTGGATGTGACCAGGCACAGATCGATCTTCGTGGAAGTCTCGTCAGCCAGCCTGTTCAGCTTGCCGAGCTCGGCACGGATGACATTGCGGTCATAGTTGATCGTAGTCACGCGCTTGACGTCGCAGCGATAGGAGATCTGATTGCCTTCAGCATTGAAACGGTAGCCGGTGCCGCCGTTAGAGATGGTCTGCTCCGAGTTGCGCAGATCGTTCATCCGCTTGAAGGTACGGGCGATGCTCTGTCGAGTGGCATTGAGGCTGACCTCGCTGTCCATGTCGATGTCGAGGGCATCTTTCGCCGTGCGGATTGCCGCGAACAGCTTATCCTTCTCGTTCAGCAGATAGAGCAGAAACTGAGCGATATCGGTGATCTGCTCATAGTATTCGGTTTCGGGGGCGATCAGGACAGTCTCATCCTCGGCTTCTGCCATCACCTTGTGCCGCAGATAGGTGTTCTCCACCTTCGTGACATTGGCGTCACGATCCAGAATGCCCTGGGCTTCATCCATGAAGGACTGGAGCTTGTTTTGGTAACGGAACGCTTCTTTCAAGTTCATATACATTCACCTCGTCATTAAGATTGATTGTCTGTGACTATTGTATCGGGATGAAGCTGAAAAGTCATTGAACTCATGGTTCACTGCTGCTTTCTGTTTCAAATCCGAATGCCTGATACAGATCCTCTTTGAGTTTCTCGGTGCTGATATCGATCATCTCTTTGATCCGATCTTTCCTCGCCTTTTTGAACCATCGGCTTTTGAAGATTTCCACGTCTTTCTGATAGGCGTCCATGTCTGTGTCGCCGGACTCTGCCCAATCATAGGAGTGCAGCAAACAAAAGACGTCATACACCAAAGCAGAGATTTCAGGATCTCCTAACGGGTTATCTCTTACGACCTGCTTATAGTTCTTTTCATGCTTGTCGCTGTCCAATCCATAACCGACGTAGATGTGATACCCGAGGATTTCGCTTGCGGCCGAGTCGTTCATATAATTCCAACACCCTCCGCTCATTTCGGTTCGGCCTCCTTCTCCGTTACAAGCTTGATCAGCTCCTCATCATACCACACGCAAAACGGAAGAAACTTTTCCCGATCATCATAGGGCAGGTTCATGTAGTCGATGATGTGCTCGTTGGGAAACCAGCTCTCGCAATATGCAGGCATCACTCCATCCGGCACGATCCCGATCCACTCTTTTTCTGCCAGTCTGTCTGCCAGAGTGTGGGCTTCAATGAGATACACCGGAATTCCTGCTCTCGTCAGGGCAAGATAGAACTTAACCGTCTCAATGGTTCTGTTCCATGCGTCCCCGTCCAAATAGAGGAAATATCCGTCTTTGTCGTCCATCGGCCGCAGAGAAACATGTGTTGAGTTGCCGCCTCTGCATACTTCCCAGGGATGCCCGCCTCCGCGGGAGTAGTCATGGAGCCAGGCATGGAATGCCTCGGGATCGTCAGGATTAAGATCCTTCAGCCCATCGTCCCGACCATCCGCATGGAGGTAATACTGTTCCTTTGGGGTTTTGTCGCAGCCGTTGTATTTGCGATTCGGAGCCTTCTCCCTGGGCAGACGCCTTTCGAATAAACTCAGCAACGTCCTCTGCGGAAATATCTTCAAAGAACTCTTTTCTTGCCTCCGGCCACACATCCCAATAATGTTTGCGAAGGATCTTGCCAGTTCGATGCTCCGGAGGCAGGTTTTCTTTGATGAAGCCGTTATATGTTCCAGCTTTGAGCATCTCGATACATTCTTTGACTCCATCAATCAGCCACTGGACAAACTCAGAAATCTCATTCGGGAATCCGGCAGGCTCTCTGCGTTTGTCCTGAACGATGACACATGTTCTATATGTATCTGTACGGCTATTCCACACAGCAGATTGCGGATACTCTCATTGCACAGGAGCGGCTGTCCTATTTCGGAAAGCTATGCTGGACAGCCAGCGGCGTCGCTTCAGTACTTCGCAATGAGCGTCACTGTGGTGATGTTCTGACCCGCAAGACCTATACCGAAAACTACCGCACTCATCGCACTTTGAAGAACTGCGGAGAGAAGCCGCAGAGCTGGTACTTCAACCATCACACGGCAATTGTGTCTCGGGATGATTTTAATGCTGTTCAGCGGATGCTCGACAATGCGAAGTATGGGAATAAGTCAATCCTTCCGGAGCTGCGCGTGATCGACAGTGGCGTTCTGAAAGGTTTTGTCACTATCAATCCTCGCTGGGCCGGATTCAAAGAAGCGGACTACATGAATGCGGCGCAAAGCGTATACATCGAGGACGACAATGTACCGTCCGAGTCGCAGGAGCCGGAGGAGATGACCATTCAGGTGGAAGCCGGTGACTTCGATCTTCGCGGCTTTGAGATTACAAGGACGGAGTTCTTCGGGGGATATACCTATCCAACCGTGACATTTCAAGATCGTAAGATCAAGTTCAGCACGGAGTGTATCAAAAAGTTCGGAACGAAGAACTTTGTGGAGCTGCTCTCTCATCTCCAAGACATGCGGAGGAAGACCGAAGCCAAGGGACATTCCTTCAGCCGCGTTCAGTGACACTGTGTTCTCTCTGTTTGGCTGGAATACCGAATGCAAATACCGCATGACAGGGTTTCTCTTTGAAGGCGAAGGAGAACTTGCGTATATCTTCGACGCTAAAGACTCTGAGGCCTTTTTCAAGTCATATCCATGCCCTCGTCCTCGGACTCGAGTTCTTCGAGAAACTCATCGAGGGATCTGTCGCTGTCAAAATAGACGAAGCCGCCGTTCACAAACTGTCCGTCGTGTTCCTCGGCGAAATACTCTCCGAAGCCGGAGAAGTCGAAGTATTCCTCCATTTCGATGTTCATCTCGTATTCTTCCACATTGTCCACGAGGAAATGGCCGACGTCGGATTCGCTCTTTGCGTCGGGAATATAAGCAAACTCGCCAAGATGCTCTGCGACAGTGCCGATGTTGGCGGCGCTCTTTGCATCTGTGAGCTCGACGGCGGCAGTCAGCTTGCCCCAATCCATATCGCCGGTGTCCAGAAAGCGAAGCATTTTGTTCGCCTCATACAGTCCTTCAGAGCGGATGATGCCTTCGATGCGTTCCTCCCAGGCGTCATCCTCTCCCTTACTGAGACAGAACCTGATCTCGCAGTCGCTGTCGGAAGGAGCGCCGAGCCGGGCAAGCGCCTTCTGGATTGCAAGTTCTTCACCGGGGAGCAGGAGCAGCTCGGTACGGCCGTTATAGCTGACCTCTGCGCTGGCAAGGGTATTCTCATAGTAGTATTCGGGGAAGGTCTGACCGTCGTATACCTCGGTCAGCTCGTCGAAGGGATTGTAGATGAGCAAACCTTTTGCGGTGATCTGCGCCAGCCCTCGGTCGATGAGAGCCTTGCCGATGGCAGCGTATTTCGGATCATCCTCGTCATGGGCGGGAACGGCGCCTTCCGTATTCATCACATACTCTCTGCCGATCTTTCCATAGCTGCTGACATCCTTGCACAGCGTGAAGTGGTCGAGGTTGAAGGTCAGATTGATGAGATCCTTCTCGGTGGGGTTTTCCAGCTTGGTGATGCCGATAAGGAACTGATCGTATTCGTGGTAGTCGAAGCTCTCCATCCTCCTGGCGAGGTAGTTCAGCTCGTCCAGATTGGCGAAGCGGTCTTTCAGCATGGAGAGTTCCTCCGGCCAATAGACCTCTGTCACGAATGCTGACTGCGGGGCATCCTTGCCCTCAATGGCGTGGATCTCAGCAAGCTTTGCGTACAGTTTGTTTTCGCTGATGGGAAACTGCAGGTCGATCTCGTGATCGTCATTTCTGATTCTGATTTTGATCATGGTGCTCATTCCTTTCATAGAAAATAAAAAAGGGCTGACTTCATAGAATTACTTCTACAAAGTCAGCCCATAGATTACGGTGTTATTAAGTTAAGTGAGGTTTGCCCCAAAATGTAGGGCAAACCTCTTTTCTGAACATGTGGGGGAAGACCTCTTAGAAAAAATTTTCTGCGAAAACGAAAAAAAGGCGGCTTTCGGAAGAAAAATCCTCTTGAAAGCCGCCTGAAATAGTGGGGGTCGGTAGTTCAAGTCCTCTCAACAAAGAAAAATATCTTTTTGTTTGCACTTGAAAATCGGGGTACGAAAAAGCCCAGAAACCGTTGTGGTTTCTGGGTTTTCCGGTGCAATATCTTTTTTGGTTGCACAACATGGTTGCGGAGGGAGGACTTGAACCTCCGACCTCCGGGTTATGAGCCCGACGAGCTACCAACTGCTCTACTCCGCGATATAAAATGGTACCGGATTGGTGCCGGTGACCGGACTCGAACCGGTACAGTATTGCTACCGGGAGATTTTAAGTCTCCTGTGTCTACCATTCCACCACACCGGCGGATGTCGGCATCAATTAGGATACCATACTGCACCGCTGATGTCAACCCCCAATTTCATATAAAATTGTATGACAGGATTCGCCGCATCTTTTACTTCCCTTTTGGAAAGAAAATTGGTATACTATGTAAAAATAAATGCAAAGAGGAGAATATCCCATGAAACGATATTGGATAGCAGCCCTGCTGGTGCTGGCGATGATGGCGGCACTGCTGACCGGCTGCGGCGAGAAAAAACAGGAGGAAGCAGAACCGGATGTTGTGCAGCCCCAGGTGCAGGAAGACCCGGACATGCTGGTGTGCAGCAACGGCAAAACAACGCTGCGTTTCCAGAAAGACGGGGACAGGTGGGTATGGTTCGATGACACGGATTTCCCCCTGGACCAAAGCTATGTGCAGGAGCTGTTGGATACGCTGCAGGGCTTAAGCGAGCTGACGCCCATTACGCCGGCAAAGGAGCTTTCAGAGTACGGTCTGGAGGCAGCTAAGGCGTATATCATGCTGCGCAACCCATCGGGCGATGAGTCCTTCATCTATTTGGGCAAGACGACGGACGACGGATGCTATATGTTTGACGGAACGGAGGAAAACGGCGTCTACCTTGCCCCTGCTTCCCTCATGAAGCAGATCAGCCGCAGTATCTATGATATGGCGCAGCTGCCCAATCTGCCCCGGCTGACCATGGAAACCATGACGGCGCTGGATGTTACCTACGGTGAAAAGGAGCAGCATTTCACGGTGAAAGACGGTGCGTGGTACAGCGAGGGCAAGGATGTTACGGAGAAAATGACGGCCGTGACGGAGGCGCTGAGCCAACTGGAGATCGCCTCTTGCGTGGACTACCGTCCTTCTTCCGACGCGGCGCGCATTTGCGGCCTGACAAAGGATGCCGCCGTATTGACCGTCAGCTACGGTGAGGACAGAACCTTTACGCTGTCCATCGGCTGGTATCGCAGTGGAGGCGGCTACTACGCTGCCGTCAATGATGATACCACAATCTACCTTCTGTCCACGAAGCTGGCAGAGCCGCTCAAGACGCTTGCCAAAGAAGGTCTGTAACGGCATATAACGACTTATAAACCCCGCTGAGGCTATTGCTTTCGGCGGGGTTTAGGTATAAAATGGGACAAAGTTTAGGGCAAAGGAGGGAAAGACCGTGCGCATACTGATTGTGGAGGACGAGGTGCGTTTGGCGGCCACGCTGGCGGCTCTGCTCCGCCGCCATGGCTATACGGCCGATATTTGCCACAATGGCGTTGACGGGCTGGACAGCGCCGCTTCCGGCATCTACGATCTGCTGGTGCTGGATGCCATGCTGCCGGGCATGGACGGGTTTTCCCTGCTGCGGCATTTGCGCGATGGCGGCAGTGCGCTGCCCGTTTTGATGCTGACGGCACGCAGCGATGTGTCTGACCGGGTGCGGGGACTGGACTGCGGCGCCGATTACTATCTGACCAAGCCCTTTGAGCCGACGGAATTGCTGGCCTGTATCCGCTCCCTGCTGCGCCGGGGCGGCGATCATCGCAGTGACGACGGGCTTGCCTTCGGTGATCTGCGTCTGGAGCAGGGCACCTTTCTGCTCACCTGCGGCGAGCGCTCGGTGCGTCTGAGCCGCCGGGAATACGATTTGATGGAGCTGCTCATGCGCAGCGGTAAGATCATCGTCACCAAAGAGCAGCTTCTGCTGAAGGTCTGGGGCTACGACTCGGAGGCCGAGGATAATAATGTGGAGGTCTATGTGTCGTTCTTGCGGCGCAAGCTCAGCCATTTGCACTCTCAGGTACATATCAAGACCATTCGGCTGGTGGGGTATTGTCTGGAGGTGGCGGAATGATCGGAAAACTGCGCTGGAAGGTCGTGGGGCTGAATATGCTGTTTGCCGCCGCGGTGCTGCTGGCGGTGTTTGCCGGCGTGGTGCTCTCGGCCCGTACCAGTCTGCGCCAAAATACGGAAGAACAGCTCCGGCAGGCGCTCAGCGGCGCGATGTCGTACCAGTATAGCAGCCTGCCGTGCTTTGTGGCGGAGGTTTTTCCCAGCGGCACGGTGCGCATTTCCGGCAGTGAATACTATCAACTGGACGAGACGACCCTGCGCTCTGTGGTGCAGGAGTGCATGGCGCAAAGTGACGACGCCGGCGTACTGCCATCGTACCGCCTGCGCTATTTGCGCGAGACGGGCTTTTCCACGATCCGCATTGCCTTTACCGACAGCTCATTGGAGCAGGCCACGCTCCGCTCTCTGGTACTCACTTCGCTCTTGATCGGCCTTGCCGCGCTGGCGGTGCTGTTTGGCTGCAGCTATTTGCTCTCCGGCTTTGTCACGCGGCCCGTGGAAAATGCGTGGAGCGCACAAAGGCGTTTTTTGTCCGATGCGTCCCACGAGCTGAAAACGCCGCTGACGGTGATTTTGTCCTCGGCAGATCTGCTGGCCGAGAACGGCGGGAATGTGTATGTGGACAATATCCGCTCCGAGTCGCGGCGCATGAAGAAATTGGTGGAGAATATGCTGACGCTCTCCCGCGCCGACGACGGACGGAAAATGACGCTTGTGCCGCTGGATTGGTCGGAACTGCTGGCCGACACGGCGCTGCTGTTTGAGCCGGTGGCCTTTGAAGCGGGCCATGAGCTGCGCTATCGCATTGAAAAGGAACTATGCGTGCTCGGCAATGACGAGGCACTGCGGCAACTGGCAGGCATTTTGCTGGACAATGCCATTAAATATGCGCCGGCCGGCACGCCCATCTATCTCACGCTTACGCGGCAGGATAAGCGCGCTGTGCTGACGGTGGAAAACGGCGGCGAGCCGATCCCACCGGAAAAGTTATCTCATCTTTTTGAGCGGTTTTACCGGGCGGACGAATCCCGCTCCGGCGGCGAGGGCTTCGGTCTGGGCCTGGCCATTGCACAGAGCATTGTGCAGGAACACAAAGGCATCATCCGCTGTGAAAGCGACGAGCGCTCCACGCGGTTTACGGTAAGACTTCTCCTGCAGAACGGAGGCGCAACCCCATGATATATGATTTGCTGATACGCGGCGGTATGGTCATTGACGGCACCGGCAGCGCGGCGCGCCGCGCCGATGTGGCGGTACAGGGCGGCAAAATTGCCGCCGTCGGTATGCTGCCTGGCGCCGCCGCACAGCGCACCATTGACGCATCGGGCCGACTGGTGACGCCCGGCTTTATTGACATCCACCGCCATGCCGACGCGGCAGTGTTCCGGCCGCATTTCGGCGACTTGGAGCTGTCCCAGGGTCTGACGACCATCGTCAACGGCAACTGCGGCCTGTCTGCGGCGCCTTTTGGCGATACACACAGGGCGGAAATCCTGTCGTATCTCAGCCCCATTACCGGCGAAGTGCCGCCCCACATCCGTACCGACAGTATGGCAGGCTATCTGAGCCGACTCCATGACCTGCCCCTCCATGTGGGGATGCTGGTGGGCGCAGGGGTCCTGCGCGCCGATGCGGCCGGCTACCAGGTGGAGCGTCTGGAGAAATCGCACTGCGAGACGATCCGCGCTTCTATGGAGCGTGCCCTGCAGGACGGCGCGCTGGGCGTGTCGCTGGGTCTTGGCTACGCGCCGGAGTGCTTTTATACCACTGCCGAGCTGATAGAGGTACTGCGGCCTCTTGCCGGGCGAAACATTCCCGTTACCGTGCATATGCGCCAGGAGGGCGGCGGTGTGTGTGAGGCGCTGGAGGAAATGCTCGCGGTGGCCCGGACATTGGACATCCCCGTGCATATCAGCCACCTCAAGGCCATGGGCCGGGACAACTGGGGCAAAAAGATCCCGCAGGCACTGCAAATGCTGGCACAGGCCCGCAGGGAAGGCATGGATGTGAGCTGCGATGTATATCCCTATACGGCCGGGTCCACCCAACTGCTGCATATTCTGCCGCCGGACTATCTTACCGGCGGTCCGGACGCGGTGACCGAGCGGCTGAAGGACCCTGCCGTGCGCAAGGCGCTGGCAGAGCGGATCAAAAGCGGCGCGGGCTTTGACAATATTGCCGGTCTTGCCGGCTGGGACGGCATTTACCTTACCAGCCTGCACCGCAGGGAAAACCACATTTATCAGGGCAAGAGTCTGGCCGAGATTGGGCGCATGATGGGCAAAGCGCCGTTGGAGGCCTGCTGCGATTTGCTGGTGAGCGAGCACTGCGAGATTACCATGATCGACTTTATGGCCTCCGAGGACGACATTGCCGCCATTTTGCGCGACGAGAAGAGCAATTTGATCTCCGATGCCACCTATCCTACGGAGGGACAGCTCCATCCCCGCGTATACGGCGCCTTTACCCACCTGCTGACCCGCTTCGTGCGGGAAAAGGGCACGCTGAGCGTGGAGGAAGCCGTACATAAGATGACGCAGGGGCCTGCACAGGCGCTGCGGATACAGGGCAAGGGCTGTCTGGCGGTGGGCATGGACGCGGACATCAATGTGTTTGCGCTCCGTGAGCTGAACGAACCCGGCACCTACGAAGACCCCTGCCGTTTGGCGCAGGGTATGCGATATGTGATCGTAAACGGCGTTGTGGCGCTGGAGGACGGTCAAATCACCGGCGCAAGGGCCGGACAAGTAATCAGGAGGAAGGAAACATGATGGACAGGCTGGAGCAGGGCGAGCTGATCGCCCTTTGTCAGGACCTGCTTGCCGCACGCAGCTATTCCGGCGAGGAAAAGGCCGTGGCGGATTTGATGATCGCCTTTATGCGTGCCAAGCATTTTGACATGGCCTATACCGATGAATACGGCAATGTGCTGGGCTGTCTGCGCGGTAAGCGTCCCGGCAGGCGCATTCTGTTTGACGGCCATATAGATACCGTCCGCGCCGATAATGCCGCTGACTGGCGTCATGATCCCTTTGCCGCCGAACTGGAGGGCGGCCGCCTTTACGGGCGCGGCGCCGCGGATATGAAGGGCGCCGTGGCGGCGTACCTGTTCGCCGCAGAGCGCTTTGCCCGTTTGACAAACCGCGATTTTGCCGGCGAGATCTGGGTGTCCGGCACGGTACATGAGGAGTGCTTCGAGGGCGTGTCCGCCCGTAAGATCAGCGCCGCCGTGAAACCTGATCTGGTGGTCATCGGTGAGGCGTCGGAAATGAATATCAAGTGCTCCCAGCGCGGCCGCGCGGAGATCTGTCTGGAGACCTACGGCGTGCCCTGCCACAGCGCCAACCCGGAAAAGGGCGTCAACGCGGTGTATGCCGCCTGCCGTATCATCGACCGCTTCCGTGCCCTGCCGCCTGTGGAGCAGGAGGGTATGTTCGGCAAAGGGATTCTGGAGCTGACGGACATCCGCTCCGCGCCTTATCCCGGCGCGTCGGTGGTGCCCCACTATTGCCGCGTGACCTTTGACCGCCGTCTGCTGGTAGGCGAAACCCGTGAGAGTGTGCTGGCGCCCCTGCAGGCCGTCATTGACGAAATGAGGAAGGACGATCCCACGCTGAAGGCCAAGGTGTCCTTCACCGCAGGGGAGGAGCAATGCTATACCGGCGCTGTCATTGCCGCCGACCGCTTCTTCCCCGCCTGGCGCGTTCCTGCTGACAGTGACTTCGTGCAGGCCGTCCGGAAGGCTGTGTGCGATATGGGCTATCATCCCCAACTCACCGGCTACAGCTTCTGCACCAACGGCAGTCACTATGCCGGCGAGGCAGGCATTCCCTGTATCGGCATCGGCCCGGGCCGGGAAAATCTGGCCCATACCGTGGATGAGTATATTGAACTGGACGAGCTGGTGGCTGTCAGCCGCTATTATACCGCCGTGCTTAATGCCGTGATGGACCCCGCGGCCGCCATTGATTGAGGTGAATACGATGTTAGACCGACTGATCGCCGTTGTGCGACGGGCAGGAGACATGATCCGGAATGCCCATGATATTGAAAAAGACACCCATGAAAAAAACGGCGCCGCCGATCTGGTGACGAAATACGATGTGGCGGTGCAGACTTTTCTGCAAAGAGAACTGCTGGCGCTGGTGCCGGAGGCCGGTTTTCTCGGCGAGGAGGGGGAACACGAAACCCTTGACAAGCCGTGGGTGTTTGTGGTGGACCCCATTGACGGCACCACCAATTTTGTCCGCCATATGCACCACAGCAACATCGCCGTGGCGCTGGTGCATGAGGGCTGCGTGGCGTACGGCGTGGTATATAATCCGTTCACGGAGGAAATGTTTGCGGCCCGGCGCGGCGGCGGTGCGTTTTTGAACGGCCATCCCATCCATGTCAGTGACCGGGATATGTCCCATGCCATTACCATGTGCGGCTCCACCATCTATGACCGCCGCTTTACCGACCGCTCGTTTTCCCTGATGCGCCGGCTCTACGATTTGGGTCTGGATTTCCGCCGCTTCGGCTCGGCGGAATTGGATGTATGCTATGTGGCCTGCGGTCGGGCAGAGGTGTTTTTCGAGTGCCGGCTCAGCCCGTGGGACTATGCCGCCGGCAGTCTGATCCTCACCGAGGCCGGTGGAAAAATCACCCGTCTGGACGGCAGCCCCATTGACCCATACCGCGGCGGCTCCGTGTGGGCCACCAACGGTATTTGCCATTCTGTGCTGACATTACTGAAATAAGCAAAACGGTCAAAAAAATCGGTCTGACAACTGTCAGACCGATTTTTTTACGGATGGAGTTCTTTTGTAAGCTGCTCGCTCAAATGTACGGCGCCGTAGAGATTCTTGGCACTGCAGCCGGCGCGGCCGCCGCCTGCACAGGCGCAGGCACAGGCGCAGGCACAACTGCTGGCGCAGGCGCAATGCCCGCCTCCGCCAAATCCGCCGCCGCCGAATCCACCGCCCCGGCTGCCGCCGCCGAACCCGCCGCCGCGGCTGCTGCTGTTGCTGCGAGGGGGGCTTGGTTTGTGCTTGGTGCCCACGCTGCCGGGACGCGGCTGGCCGTTAGGCCCTGCCGGATACCACAGGCCGTGGACGAACACATAGCGCGTACCGAATCCGCCGCGATAGCTGCCTTTAGCGGCAGCAATGATGGAAATGATGACAAAGAGGATTATCACCAGGACAACCAGAGTAACAAAGTCGGAAAAAGTGTCATGCACCTCCCAATCGTCGTTGCCCCAGTCGTAATACTCCTCCTGCGGCAGATTCTCGGAACTGTTCTCCCACGCAAGGGTCGTGGGCCAATCGGGATAGACCGCCGCCACATTGAGCTGTGCGCCATAGGCCAGATCGGTGCCGACAATGGTTCCGTCAAGCTCCTGCCAGTCACCGCTGCCGGAAAATGACCGTTCCGACGCGACTCCGGCAGGGTCAAGCCACTGCAGCTCCATGCGGTCGATGGAGATTTCATCGAACCATCCGGGGGTATAGTCGTAGTGCACGCTGCCGTCATCACTCAGGGCATACATGTATTCCTGCACCCACGAATAGGAGAAGGTAAAGACCTCACCGGCATCGTAGTGGTCGGTAAGATAGACATACATATAGCTGTTGTCGAAGTCCAGCGACTCGATGTTGCCGGTGAGCGCGGTGACGTCGCGGATAGAGCCGTTGGGAATACCGATCTTCAGCTCCTGCCCATAGGGCAGCTCCTCCACAGCCTCCCATTCAAAGGTCACCTTCATATACAGGCTGCCGTCTTCGGTGTTGGGCTGCACCTGGATACCGTAGTAACGGATGTGGTCATATACCGTTGCTTCGGCGCGCTGCGCGGTAAGGGGCAGCAGCAACAGGCACAAAGCCAGACAGGCAAAGACGGAGAGCAAGCGTTTTTTCATCTCAGCACCCTCCCTGATTCCCCTGCCGCAGTTGGCAGATATGCTCCGTTTTGGCGCTCTCTGCACGAATGGCGCGGCATTTCTCGCTGTCCCAAACGGACAGCCAGTCATCATGCAAAATATGGCCCAGCGTTACGCCGCCCAGCCAGCTCTGGCAAGGCACCACGCTGCCGTCGGGGGCCAGCGCCATATTGGACAGACACGCGCCGCAGCTTGGGATCAGATGCAGCCCCAGGCCGCGCAAGGTTTCCTCCTCCAGCCAGCCGGGACTGGTGAAATCCAGCTCCATGCCCAGAGCCCGCGCCGTGGCCGTGGCATCGCGCAGCACCGCCGTCAATTCTTCCGGAGAAAGTGCCGTGGCGCGGCTGGCCTCACCCTCGGCGCTGCCGGAGGGAATCAGACCGGAACAGGTGGCATAGCGCACGCCTAAAGAGTGGGCAAAGCGCAGCGTGGCGGCATAGTCGCGGTTGAGCGTGCAAAGCGGCGTGTTCACCGATACGATCAGACCGGCCTCCACCGCGTTGCGGATACCCTGCACGGTGTCTTCAAAGCCGTCCACACCTACCAGCGCGTTGTGACCGGCAGCGTCGGCGGCATAGAGCGTGACCTGTACGCTGTCAAGACTTGCCTCATAGAGCTGTCGGCACAAGGCCGGGGTCAGTGCCCGGCCGTTGGTATTCAGCCGTGTGACAAACCACTGTGCCGCATCCACCAGCTCCACCAGATCCTCCCGCAGAGTAGGCTCGCCGCCGGTGAAGGTCACCTGCGGGATATTCGCCTTGCGTAAACGCGCCAGCGCCTCTTTCCACTGCGCCGTGGTCATCTCCTGCGTTTCCCCTGCCGGCTGACCGGCCGCGTAGCAGTGCAGGCATTTTTGATTGCAGTGCCACACACCGTTTCGGGTCATGGCGCTGACCATCAGGTCCATGCGGTGCGGCGCGGACATCTTATCGGCATATTCGCCCAGCGTCAGGGCCGCCACTTCGGCGTCGGGCTCCTCACCGCGGGCAACGGCGATCAATGAGGTGAGCATCAGCTCCAGATCGGCCAGCAGATCGGCGCGCCGCGTAAAGGGATAGGTTCTGCGGGTCGCGGTCACGGCACGATTTGCCATGGCCCGCCAGTCCGATTCCTCGATTTCCCTGCCGGAGAACGGCTCCAACTGATCCATAAAATTGGCCAGCAGGATGGCCCAGCTCAAGTTCAGCGGCACCAACTGCGCGCCGTTGAGCAGCAGCAAAAACGGGTCGCGGGGATCGTCGGTGCGGGGCGGGATCATATGAATACGCACCACACCCGGCCCTTTGGGATCGAGCGTAATATGGCGCACGCAGTCCAGATGCGCGCGGCGATAGCGCCGCTCGAGAAGCGTCATTTTTTTCATGGCAACCTCCTTAGTTTGCTGCTATTAGTATACCATATTTGGCCGACTTGACAAGAATAAAAAGGAGCCGCCCTGTCTGAAACAGAGCGGCCCAAGCGGGTGGGATATTGGAAAGCTTCCGGTTCTTATGGTAAACGGTTTGTACCGCTTTGTAAATAGGAGGTTTTGTCGACTTCTGACAAGGTGTGTCGTATCATGTCAAATGTCACCTTATTTTTAAATATTTGTAAACTTTGCACAAATTTGCCTTGCGCCACTTTTCAAGTGTTGAACAATGTGTTATAATAAACACATGGATAAGGGGAAACACCTCCCCGACCCGATTCTCCGTCCCTTTGCGGGGCAAGCGAAAGGAGCCAAACCTATGAAGTTCACATTTACCTGTAAGAAGATCGCGTTGAACAACTCCATCAAGGAATACGCCGAAAAAAAGATCAGTAAGCTGGACCGCTACTTCCCTGAGGAGGCAGACGCATTTGTGACCTTCGCCGTGGAGAAGAAAAACCGCTGCGTTGTTGAGTTGACCATCCGTGCCGCCAACGGAACGCTGTTCCGCGCGCAGGAGGAGGACGCCGACGGCGATATGCGCGGTGCCATTGACAAGGCTGTGACCTTTATTGACCGCCGTATTCGCAAGAACAAGACGCGTCTGGCCAAGAATCTGCGTGCCGACGCGCTGGTATCCGATGTACCGGCCGAGTTCGATCTGGTGGAGGATGCCGAATTTGATGTGGTGCGCACCAAGCGCTTCACCGTCAAGCCCATGAGCACGGACGAGGCCATTTTGCAGATGAATCTGCTGGGCCATTCGTTCTATGTGTTCCGCAATGTGGACGACAACGCTATTTGCGTGGTATATACGCGCCATAACGGCGGCTACGGTCTGATCGAAACGGAGGAATAAGCTGCATTTTCAAAGGACGGGGCTGCTCCCCGTCCTTTTTGTTGCAATTGACCGCCGAAAGCGTCATAATAAGGCAAAGGGGGTGTTGCCGTATGGAATGGAAAAAGTTATACTGCCGTGCCTTTCAGTGCGTCTTTAGCCTCGGCGCCCGCTGTCTGCCGTGGCGCAAGGCCGAGTGTATCAGCGGCGCAGGCAGCCTGCAGAAAGTGCCGTCGCTGCTTGCCGGGTGCGATGCACGAAAGCCGCTGATTGTGGCCAGCCGTCGGCAGAGCCAAACGGACGCTTTTCGCGCCATGACGGCGCAGCTTACCTCGTATGAGCTGTTCTGCGGCGTGACGCCCAATCCGCGCTGTGCTGAGGCGGAGGCTATTGCCCGCTGCTACCGCGCTTACGGATGCGACAGCCTTGTTGCCGTTGGCGGCGGCTCGCCCATGGATGCGGCCAAAGCGGCGGCCGCCTTGATCGTGCGGCCTGACCGCACCGCGTCGCAATTGGGCGGCCTAATGAAAGTGCGGCGGAGGATCCCGACCTTTATCGCCGTGCCCACCACGGCAGGCACAGGCTCGGAAACCACCATTGCCGCCGTAGTCACGGATGAATCCCATCATAAATATGCCATAAGCGATCTGTGCCTGGTGCCGCGCTACGCGGTGCTGGACCCGGAGCTGACCGTATCACTGAGCCCTGCGATAACGGCGCAGACCGGCATGGATGCACTGACCCACGCGGTGGAGGCCTATTTAAGCTGCCACATGACCACGCGGGAGACGAATATGCTGGCCGAGCAAGCCACGGTGACCATCTTCCGCTATTTGGAGCATGCCTGCCGCCACGGTGACGACTTAGCGGCACGGCAGGCATTGCTGGACGCGTCCTATCAGGCCGGCGCGGCGTTTACCCGGGCCGCCGTGGGCAATGTCCATGCCCTTGCCCATACACTGGGCGGGTTGTACAATGTGCCCCACGGTCTGGCCAACGCGGTGCTGCTGCCGGTGATCCTGCGGGATTACGGCCCGGCAGTCCACAGGAAGCTGGCGCGGCTGGCGGAGCTGACCGGCGTCGGTCCGGCAGGCACCGACGGACAGAAAGCGAAGGCGTTTATTGACGGGATCTTTGCCATGAACCGCCGCCTGGGCATTCCGGAAGGCTTTGCGTGCATACGAGACGGGGACATGCCGCAGATGGCCGCCTGGGCCGCAGCGGAGGCCAATCCCACCTACCCCGTGCCGGTGATCTACGGCACAGAGGATTTCCTGCGTATCATCGAGCAAATTCGGCTGTAACGAAAAGACCACCGATCGAAAGATCGGTGGTCTTTTATGGTCATCACATATTGCGGATGTCCTCCAGCAGTTCGTCAAGGCTTACTTTATGGAGAATATCTGCAGAAGGCTCCGGCCGGACTGTCGGCTCAATAACCGGTTCTTCGGTCGGCGTTTCCCCGGCAGGCCCTCCGGCGACCGGCGTTTCCTCCGCTGCAGGCGCCGGTGCCGCTTCGGCCGCCGCTTTCTCACGGACAGCGGGTGCTTCTTCTATGGGAGCGCCCTTTTCCACCGGCGCAGCCATGGCCTTGAGGGCTTTCTTCCTGCCTGCGGCGCGGCCCACCAATGTGCCGATCACATAGAACAGCACCAGCAGCACCAACAGCACCCCACCGGCTGCGATGTAGGTGGGCACCTGGCCGATATAAGGCAGCGTCAGGGTGACAGGGATTTCAAAAGTCTTCTCCGGCTCCTCGTCAGGAACGACAACAGCCGGTGCGTCGGGCGCGGTGATCTCAGGCAGAACGCCCTTGTAGACGGGCATACGGCAGACATGGACGGTGTAGGTTTTGGTGGTGGTGCCGTCCTCCGCCGTGCAGACCACGGACAGCTCGTTGCTGCCCTCCGTCAATGTGACGGTATGCTCCGTTACGCCGATGGCCTTGCTGTCATGGGCCTCACCGGAGACGGTGAACTCCGTCACTTCAAAGGGTACATAGACCACATAATCCGTTACATCGGGGGAAAAGGCCGGGCTCAATCTGCCTGAGGACACCTTCAGCTTATCCAGCGTAGCGTCCGTGCCGGCCTTGTAGTTGGGGTCCTGCTGGCGGGTCACTTCGATGGTGTAGTACTTCATGGTGCCGTCCTCGGCCTCCACGGAAACCGTAACGGTATTGCTGCCCACGCTCAGATCATTGCCGGACACATAGACGTCCGCACCGCTGTCTGCGGTGTCGTAATCCAGAGACAGGGAGGTCACATCGTAGGGCACGGTGGCGGTGTAATAGGTCGTGCCGGAGGAAAATTCCGGGGAAAGCGTGGCATTGTAGCAGCTCAGGGAGGAGAGCCTGGCGTTGCCGGAAAGGGGCGATAGGATGGTGGCGCTCCAGGAAGCGCTGCCCAAGGAAAAGTCGCTGCTGCCATCGGAAGCGGAAATGCCTGAAATACTGGCGGAAACCTTAGAACCGGCGGACACACCCGACTTGACACGGAAGGTGACCGAAAAGATACCGGTGCTGCTGTTGATAGGATTGGCGAGCTTGGCATCGTCTGCCATGACGGTGCTGCCGCTCATTTCCACGCCCCACGAGCCGCCGATCAATTGCTCCATGCCGATAAACTCCAGCTTATCGCTGTCGTAGGACAAGGCGCCCTGCAGGGCCACAATACCCTTGCCGCTGACGGAAAAGGTGAGTGTAACCGAGTTGCCGGCGCGCAGCGAGCCGCTGCCGCTGAGACTGGCGCCTGCCGCCTCAACCTGTCGGGGTGCGGCGGCCAGCACCATGGTAAGGACCAATGCTGCCGTAAGGAGACAGGAGATCCATGCTTTCATCTGTGCTTTCATATGTTCCTCCGATCAGTTGGCCTTGATGCTGCTGCGTCCCAACAGGTGCGCTCGGAGCTGCACCATGTCGGTCAGCGTGCACTTGCCGTCGCCGTTGATGTCTGCCGCCTGCAAAGCGGCGGCCTTTAATGTACTCTTTTTCAACAGGTGCGAGCGGAGCTGCACCATGTCGGTCAGCGTGCACTTGCCGTCGCCGTTGAGATCGCCCGTGACCACAACGGTGAGCGTCCGGGTCACTTCACCGGCAGGCGCAAAGTCCACCGTCATGCCGGTGCCCACCAGACCGGAGGCAGCGGAGCTGCCCTTATGGATGGTCACATACTGGCTGGGCTGCAGTTTGCCCTGCATCGTTTTGACCTCCGTGCCCAGCGGCACGGCGCGCAGGTAGTCGCCGCTGATGGTATAAGCCGTGGTGGTAATATCGCTTGCCCCAGAGATCTCCTGCGCCTCATACCGGGCGGTAAAGGTGACATTTTGGGAGATCTTCATGCCCGCGGTATAGCCGCTCCAGCCGGTAAAGGTGTAGTAATACCGGTCGTCAGAGGGACGGGTAGGTGCCTCCGGTGCGGGGATCGTGCTGCCGGCGTTCAGCTTGCCGGAGGAGATCACGGTTTTGCCGTCATAGTCATAGAAGGTGAAGGTATACTGTGTTGTGCTTTGGTAATGGGCATAGAGTGTGCGGTTACCGGAAGGCACAATGGTGTTCGGTTCGATCTTCGTGCCGCCGGAGGCCGCCGTATACCAGCCGAGGAAGGTGCAGCCGTCCCGGGTTGCGGCAGGCAGTTCGCCGTAGACGCTGCCCACATTGACCTTCAGTGTGGTGGTGGCGCACTTGCCGCCGTTGGCGTTGAAGGTGATCGTGCTGGGCTCAGCCACCACATAGAACGGCTGCTCCCGGGTAAAGGTGCTGTCGGTGGGCGCCGAACTGGTGGCGGTGATACGGCAGGTGTAACTGCCGGCTTTCAGACGGCTGAAGGCCACAGCGCTGTCCAGCCTGCCCAGATCGTAGCTCTTGGCGTTGATGCCCGATGCACTGGCCGGAGAAATGGCGTTGGTGTTATCCTTATTATTAATAATAGATACGGTGACCTTTTGAATATTATAGGAACACCGCAGGGTACCGCAGAAGGGATAGCCGGAGTTGCCCTCCGTCAAACCGGAGGTGTAGGACGGGCAGCTAAGCCCCTCCAGCGACCAGTCGCTGCCTGCGCGCTGCAGCTGCCACTGGGTGGCGGTGCTGCCCATTTTGATGGTGCTGCCGGCGGAGAAGGTAGACGCGGTAAGATATGTACCGGTACTGCGGTTTTTCAGCGTGAAGCCGCTGCCGGAGGCGGCAGCCTTCCACATCTGGTTGTTGTTGGCCGTAGGCGCAGCCAGCGTGACCGTGCCGTCGCTGTTGGCCGTCAGCCGCTTGCCGGAGGACACATTGGTGATGGTGTAGTAGCCGCTGGCATAGTAGGTCAGGGTAAAACGCTGAGAATCACTGTCCGTTACCGTGTTCATCGTCAGACCCGTGCTGCCTGCCACGGCGCCCAGCTTGGTGTTGGAGGATACCAGAATACGGTAGGTGCCCTGCCCCACCTTGTCATCCTTATAGCCGTAGTTGGCCAGCATTGCCTGCGCGTCCGCAGGCTCGTTGATGCGCAGACGGATATATACGCCCAACTGCACATCGCCACTGCAGCCGCCGTACCACGCCATGCTCTTGCCGCTGACGCCGTAGCGCTCGGCTGTGGCGCCGGACATCTTTGTTTTCCCCGAATCGGTCAAGCTGCCGGATTCGGCGTAGATGGCGTCGATCAATTCACTCTCGGGCTGATTTTTGAAGCCGCCGATGGCGGCAAAGGCATCCTGCAGCACCTCCAGGGCGCCGCCGGAGCTATGCTGTACAGCGC
This sequence comes from Clostridiales bacterium, assembly GCA_004555205.1. Taxonomy (GTDB): domain Bacteria; phylum Bacillota; class Clostridia; order Oscillospirales; family Oscillospiraceae; genus Vescimonas. The sequence continues at coordinate 49,863 of SFIY01000016.1, read as the reverse complement.
GGGACCAGAGCACATTGCGCAGGGCAATGCTGTAGTTGCTGACCTTGAAGCCGGGGATATTGGCCTCCGCCTTGGAGACGATGGGGTCATAATAGCTCAGGCGCACATAGTTGCGCTGCGCCTGTTCAAAACCGCTGGGATTATCCGCTGCCAGCTTCTTCCATGCCGCATCAAACTTGGTGCCATAGCCGGGAGTGCCGTCATAATACGCCTCGCTGAGCGTGTCGCCAAACGAGCGGTAGAGCAGGTTGTCGGATTTCTGGCACCATTCAAAGAACTTCTTGGGTATATCATACGCACTGGCGAACTGATACGCACCGTAGGACTTGCCGCCGGCGTCGCCCTCTCCGCTGGAGATCACACCCGGGCCGGAAGCCTCGTAGGAGGCGCTGAGTGTGCCCAGCAGGGACTCCTCCTGGTCGTCGGCCGCCGTGGCCGAAGCAAACAGGAGCAATAAACCCGGTACCAGTGACACAAGCACACATAGGCACAATATAATGGATGAAATGCGACGGCGTGATTTCATAAGACATCCCCTTTTATCTATCGTCCCAACCGCAGTTGATTTACATAATGATTCATCATCAGTATAGCACAGCCGTTGGCGCACTGTCCACCGAAAAATAACAATTTTTGCAAAAATACGACAAGAAAATGTATGATTGCCATGATTCGCCTGCCACATAGTGTATATGCGTTTACATAATATAAAAACTGTTGACGGCAGCAAAATGCAAAAAACCTGTAGCATTTTGTCGAAAGATTTCGTATAATAAAAGCCGGATATTAGGAAAGGACGGATTTTGCTTATGCCTGCTGTAAAGGAACGGACAAAAAAGCAGACGCGGTGGCTCATTCCCATGATCGCCGGTGCGGTGATCGTTATCTCGCTGGTGGTCGGCATCATCGTGCATCATAAGAAGCCTCTCACCTTTGAAGACGGCTTTGTGGCCTCGCCGACGGAAACGGCGGTGCTGTACGACAAGGACGGCGGCGAGGTGGCTGAGCTGGTGCGCGGCAGCGCCGTCAGATTCGTGGTGGAGGAGCCGCGCGAGGACGGACGCCTCCGTATTCTGCGGGAGGACGAGAGCTTCGGCTACCTGCCCGGGGAGAATGTGGTGCAGGACATTGCCCGGGTGGTCACCACGCCGCAGGTCTATGTCAAGCGCGCGGTGAACCTGCTGGATAAGGACGGGATTGTCCCTGCCGCGCTGGCGGAAAGAGGACAGGCGCTGACGGTGGTGGGCTATGACGGCCTGCAGGCAGACGGCAGTGTAACGCGCTATCAGGTGGAGGGCGGCTATATTGCCGCGTCCAATGTGTGCTTGGACAAGGATTCCGCCATGGCCGCCTATGATAAAAAGCTGTTGGAGCTGCATACCTCCCGGGGTGACAGCTACGGCGGCGGTGACGCGGCGGATCTGGATTACTTCCCTTGCCACAAGCCGAAATTTGAGGACAATGTGATGCCCGACGAGGTAAAGGCGCTGTATCTGAATGTGGAATCCGTCGCTGATGCGGCCAGCTATGTGGCCATTGCCGATAACTGCGGCATCAACGCCTTTGTGGTGGACATTATGGACGGCGGCGCCATCGGCTACGCCTCGCCGGTGATGCAGTCGTTTTCGCCCAGCGCCTATGACGGCGCCTACCTGACGGCGGAGGAATACCGGCAGGGCATTGCCACGCTGAAAGAGGCCGGCTACTATGTGATCGGCCGCATCACCACCTTTAATGACCCCAATCTGGCCGTGGACCATCCCGAATGTGTGATCGCCGATACGAACGGTGACCCGCTGAAGGTAAGCGGCATGTACTGGCCCAGCGTGTATAACCGCACCGTGTGGCAGTATAAGGTGGATTTGGCGCTGGAGGCCGTGGAGCTGATGGGCTTTAACGAGATCCAGTTTGACTACTGCCGTTTCCCCGACGGCACATGGCGCTATGAGGAGGATGGCACCATCGACTTCCGCAATACATACGGGGAGAGCAAGGCACAGGCGGTGCAGCGCTTTTTGCAGTATGCCGCCGCGCGGCTGCATGATGCGGGCGCGTATATCTCTGCCGATGTGTTCGGCGAGTGCGCCGAGGACTATGTGACCGCTTACGGTCAGTACTGGCCTGCCATCAGCGCTGCGGTGGATGCCATCTCCGCCATGCCGTACCCCGATCACTATCCCGCCTCCGGCAGCTATCTGCCGTGGGAGCATCCCTACGAGACCATGTATGCCTTTGGTGCCAAAGCGGCGCAGCGGCAAAAGGAGACCGTCTCTCCTGCGGCCGTGCGCACCTGGATTCAGACATACGATGCCATTTGGGAGCCGTATAATACCTACGGCCCGGAGGAGGTGTCGGCGCAGATCCGCGCATTGCGCGATACCGGCAATACCGGCGGCTACATGACATGGAACGGCGCCTCCCCTGTGGGGAAATACAACTGGCTCTCCTCCGTCTTTGATTAAAAAAATACCTATTGTACAAGGACTGCTTGCTGCGGCAAGCAGTCCTTGTTTGTTCCCACCTCAGCCTACGGCACATATAATAACTTCGGAGAGCAATTCTCCAAAACGATTACGTCAAAGGAGGTAGGAACGGGCATGATGATCCAACTCCGAAACGCCGCTTTGACATACCAATCACCGGACGGCGAGGTGGAAGCGCTGCGTGACATATCCTTTGATATGGAGGAAGGCGAATTTCTCAGTATCGTCGGGCCATCCGGCTGCGGCAAATCCACACTGCTTGCCGCCATCGCGGGATTGGAGCCGCTGTCCGGCGGTACCGTCACCGTGGACGGCATCGCCGTCACAGAGCCGTCAAGCCGCATTGCCTTCATGCCTCAGCGGGATCAGTTGTTTGAATGGAAAAGCATTTGGGACAATGTGACGCTGCCCCTTGCCATTCGTCACTGCGCCACGCCTGAGAGGCTCGCTCATGTGCGTGAGCTGCTGCAGCGCTACGGTCTGGAGGCCTTTGCCAAAAAGCGGCCCGCCCAGTTGTCCGGCGGTATGCGTCAGCGCTGTGCGCTGATCCGCACATTGGCGTCCCAGCCGCGCATTTTGCTGCTGGATGAACCGTTTTCCGCACTGGATTACCAAACGCGACTGTCCGTTTCGGCAGATATTTACCGCATCATTCGCCAAGAGAACAAAACGGCGCTGCTGGTCACCCACGACATTGCCGAGGCCATCAGCGTATCCGATCGGGTGGTGGTGTTGTCCCAACGTCCTGCCGTGGTAAAAACCGTCTGCGACATGGGGCCGCTGCGCCTGCTGGATCCCATGGCGCGCCGTGACACGGAAATATTTCACACATTTTTCAATCTTATATGGAAGGAGCTGGATATCCATGAATGAGCTTTCTCCTTCCCCTCAGCGCAGCGCCTATCTGCGCGGGCAGAAGCGGCACAAGCGTAAGATCCGTATCTGGCAGATCGCGCTGGTTGTGGCGCTGTTCGGCATTTGGGAGCTGGTCACCCGGGTGGGCCTGACCGACGGTTTCCTCATCAGCAGCCCCAGCCGCATGGCGGCGACCTTTATCAATCTCTGTCAAAGCGGCGATCTGTGGCTGCACATCGGCACATCGTGTTTGGAAACCGTGGTAGGCTTTATCCTCGGCACGCTTTTGGGCACGGCGGTTGCCATTGCCATGTGGTGGTCCGACACGCTCTCGCGGATTCTGGATCCGTATCTGGTGGTGCTCAACGCACTGCCCAAAACGGCCCTTGGCCCGATTTTTATTGTTTGGATGGGGGCGGGTATCGGCTCCATTATCGTGATGACACTTGCCATTTCTCTGATTGTGACGATTTTGAATATGTATCAGGGCTTTATGTCCACGGAAACGGAGAAGATTCGTCTGATGCGCACACTGGGCGCATCGCGGCATCAGATTTTGTGGATGCTGGTGTTTCCCGCCAATTACGCCACACTGCTCGGCACGCTGAAGGTCAATGTGGGCCTTTCGTGGGTCGGTGTCATCATGGGTGAGTTTCTTGTCTCACGCGCCGGTTTGGGGTATCTGATCGTCTACGGCTCGCAGGTGTTCAACATGGACCTGGTCATGACCAGCGTGCTGCTGCTTGCCGTTGCCGCGGTGGTCATGTACGCGCTGGTGCTGTGGGTGGAAAAAATAATCAATCATTTTTTGGGGGTAATGCCATGAAAAAACTATTCGTCTGTTTGCTGCTGCCGTGTCTGATTCTGCCGCTGCTGCTGTGCGGCTGCGGAAAGGAGAAGGACCTGGTCACCGTGCGCCTGTCGGAGGTCACACATTCGGTGTTCTATGCGCCGCAGTATGTGGCCATCAGTCAGGGCTTCTTTGCCGACGAGGGATTGGATGTGGTGCTGAGCAACGGCGGCGGCGCCGACAAGGTCATGACCGCCGTGGTGTCCGGTCAGGCGGACATCGGTCTGGCCGGGGCCGAAGCCTGCATCTATGTGTATAACCAGGGCAAGGAGGACTATCCCATGCTGTTTGCCCAGCTCACCAAACGGGACGGCTCGTTCCTGGTGGGCCGCACCGATGAGGATTTCCGCTGGGAGAATCTGAAGGGCAAAACCATCATCGGCGGCCGCGCAGGAGGTATGCCGGAGATGACGCTGGAATATGTGATGGACAGCAACGGCGTCACGCCCCATGTTGACGCGGTCGTGGATACCTCCGTGCAGTTCAATATGATGGCCGGTGCCTTCACCGGCGGCAACGGCGACTATGTGGCGCTGTTCGAGCCCACCGCCACCGAAGTGGTGGAAGCGGGGCAGGGCTATATCCTCTGCTCCATCGGCGAAGCCACCGGCGAGGTGCCCTATACCGCGTATTTTGCCAACCGGAGCTATATGGCGCAGCATCCGGAGGTCATGCAGGGCTTCACCAACGCCATAGCCCGGGCACAGCAGTGGGTGGCGTCGCATACGGACCGGGAGGTGGCCGAGGCCATCGCCGATCAGTTCCCCGACACGGACATCAGTGTGCTGGAAACCGTCACGGCGCGCCACCGGGCGATCGATGCATGGAAGCTGACGCCGGAGCTGGAGGAGCAGTCGCTGGTGAACCTGCAAAAGGTCATGGAACACGCCGGCGAGCTATCGCGCAGCCAGTGGGTGGATTTTGACCGGCTGGTGGATAACAGTTGGGCCAAAAATATCAGCTGAGATAAGCACATCTTTGTCAATAAAACGGCTTGTTTTTCCCTGTTGGCTCTGATACAATGACTTTATGATGAATTACCGCTGATTTTTTGATCAGATACGCGGGGAAAAGGAGCAGCTTATGAACGAGATTTTCGTGGTTGGCCACCGCAATCCGGATACCGATTCCATTGTGTCTGCCATGGCATATGCGGCACTGCGCAACGCACTGGGAGACCGCGAGTATGCGGCCGCCCGTCTGGGGCAGGTCAGTGATGAAACGCGCCGTATGCTGGACCGTTTTCATTTTGACGCCCCGCGTTTTGTGAAGAATGTACGCACGCAGGTGCAGGATCTGGACTACGATACGCCGCCGGCACTGCACGCCAGTGTGACGATGGACCGGGCATGGCACATTATGCGCGAGCAGAGGATCTCTGTCATCCCCGTGGTCAACGAGGACGGCTCTCTGTACGGCACGCTGTCCGCCGGTGACATTGCCACCTACAGCATGAAGACCATCAGCGAGCCCCATGTGGATGAGGTGCCGCTGTTCAATCTGCTCAGCGTGCTGGAGGGCCGGATCGTCAGCGATGGCAACATGACCGATACGCTGTCCGGCCATGTCAGCATTGCCCTGCCGCAAAGCTGCGAAAATCTGCTGTTCTCCTCACCCGATACCATCGTGCTGTGCGGCAGCCAGCCGGATATTATCCGCCGGGCACTGGATATCGGCGTAAGCGCCGTGATTCTGTGCCAGTGCGAGGTGGAGCCGCAGTGGCTGGAGGGCGCAGGGAATACCTGCGTCATCTCCACGCCCTTTGACGCCAGCCGCGTATCCCGCCTGATCTATCAGGCCATCCCCATCTCCCGCCCCTGCCACACGGAGAATCTGGTCTGCTTCCATCTGGACGACTATATTGACGATGTGAAGGAAGTGGTGCTGAAAAGCCGTTTCCGCTGCTATCCGGTGCTGGATGAAAACGATCATGTGGTGGGCACGCTGTCGCGCTATCACCTGCTGCGTCCCCGCCGTAAGCGGGTGGTGCTGGTGGACCATAACGAGATGTCTCAGGCCGTGTCCGGTCTGGAGCAGGCGGAGATTCTGGAGATCATCGACCACCACCGTCTGGCGGATATTCAGACCTCGCAGCCGGTGCGCATGCGCAACGAGCCGGTGGGCAGCACCACCACCATTATCACCGGCATGTTTCAGGAGCATGGCGTCATGCCGTCGCCGAACATGGCGGGCCTGATGGCGGCGGCCATTCTGGCCGACACGGTCATGTTCAAGTCACCCACCTGCACGCCGCGGGACATTGCCATGGCCGAGCGTCTGGCGCACATTGCCCATATTTCGCTGGAGGAGCTGGGCAGGGACCTGTTCTCTGCCGACGCGACCGAGCATAAGAGCGCCGGTGAGCTGCTGCGCAGCGATTTTAAGGAATTTCACATTGCCGGTCAGGTGCTTGGCGTGGGCCAGATCACCTGCATTGACTCGCTGAAGATGCTGGAGCGCAAGGAGGAATTTCTCACGGTGATGCAGCGGGCACAGAAGGAGCACGGTTACGACATGACCATTTTGATGTTCACCGATGTGCTGAAGGAAGGCTCGCAGCTTCTGTTCGTGGGCAACGACGATACCATCCGCCGTGCCTTCGATGTGGAGCCGAAGGACAACACCCTGTTTTTGCCGGGCGTCATGTCCCGTAAAAAGCAGATCATCCCCATGCTCACCGCCCTGTGGGGCTAAAAAAGCAACAGGCCGTCGACTTTTCAGTCGACGGCCTTTTTTATGCTTATCCGATCAATACAACGGAAACGTCGTTCACATTGGTACCGGTGGCGCCTGTGATAAGCAGTCCATCGGTAAGCGCCAGCGCGTGATAGGCGTCGTTGTTGCGCAGCACTGCGTCGATTGACACATTCTGCGCCGCCAGGACGGCAGCGGTGCTGCCATCCACATAGCCGCCTGCCGCGTCGGTAGGGCCGTCTGTGCCGTCCGAGCCTACGGAAAACACGGCCACATCGGCAAGTCCCGCGATCCCCTCCGCGGCGGCAAGGGCCAACTCCTGATTGCGTCCGCCTTTGCCACGGCCTGTCACATGCACCACCGTTTCACCGCCGGCAATAAAGGCGCGCTTTTTACCGCCATGGTGGGTCTTGGCAACGGCGGCTAAAAAGCGTCCCGCCTCCCGGGCCTGACAAGTGAGGCAGTCCGTCAGCAGCGTCGGTTCATATCCCCGTGCGGCGCAGGCCGCCGCCGCGCCGCGGCACAGCTCCCGCACGCTGCCGGTGATAACGGTGTTCACATTGCCGAGGAATTTCGGCGTTTCCGTCTGCAGGCAGCTTCTCGCCTCCTCCGACAGCGCCAGCCCATATTTCCCGGCAATGCGCATGGCGTCGGCACAGGTGCTGCTGTCGGGGCAGGCAGGGCCGGAGGCGATCATATCCAACGGATCGCCGACAATATCGGAAAGCACGATGGTCTCAACTCCGGCAGGGGCACAGTGCCGGGCAAACCGCCCGCCTTTCACCCGGGAGAGCCGCTTGCGGAGCGTGTTGATCTCCACAATGTCCGCACCGCAGCCGAGCAATTGGGCGGTGATGTGCTGTAATTCCTGCGGCGCCACGGCAGGCGATTCAAACAGGGCGCTGCCGCCGCCGGACAGCAGGAACAGCACCGTATCCTCCGCGGTGAGGTGCGCGGTCATGGCAAGGGCGCGTTCGGTGGCGCGGAAGCTGTTCTCATCCGGCACGGGATGGCCCGCCTCGCAAATGGTGAGATTGCCGATGGCGCCGCCGCTGTGCCCGTACTTGGTAATAACGATGCCCCCGTCAATCCTCGCACCCAGGACTTCGTAAGACGCGTGTGCCATGGACCATGCCGCCTTGCCTGCCGCCACAAGGAGCAGGCGTCCGGAGGAAAAGCTTTTGCCTGTCAGGGCGCGCTTGACGGCTTCGCCCGGCAGCACATGACGAATGGCTTCCTGCACAATAAACTCGCAATCCTGCCGCAGTGACATACCCTTGCCCCCTATCTGTTTTTCTCGGCATAGTGACTGCCGACCCAATGACGCACATGCTCAATAAAGCGCATGGTAGAGGCAGAGCATGCGTCTTCATCCTTGACGCAAACGCCGATTGTACGGTAAAACAGCTGGGACATATGACTCTGTGCCAGCGGATAGCTGGCGTTTTGCAGCATTAGCTCCGGCATCACGCTGATCCCCAATCCGCTGGACACCATCGCCATGATGGTCATATCCTCCCGCACGGTATATTGCGTGTTGGGCACGATGTCCAATGCGTCCAGCACGGCGTGCACCTCATAGTCGTTGCCCTCATCTAATTGAATGAAGGGCTGTGTGGCCAGTGCCTGCATGGGGAACGGCTCGCGGCCGGCCAGAGGATGATCGCAGGCGGTGATCACCTTCCACTGATCCCGGTACAGCGGCCACGCAGGCAGCTTCAGGTTGCCGGGCAGGCTGATAAAGCCGCAGTCCACGCGGCCCTCACTGACCCAGCGTTCAATTTCACTGTCATCGCCCTGCATCAACTCAAATTCAATGTGGGGATACAGCTCGTGGAAGGATTTCAGGATGTGGGGCATCCACTGTATCGACACGCTGGTAAAAGTACCCACGCGCACCAGACCGATCTCCAAACCCTGCAGGTCGTGTGCTTTTTCCTCCAATTGGTGCTGCATGGCGCAAAGCTGCTCGAAATAGGGCAGCAAGGTCCGCCCGTCAGCGGTCAGGCTGACGCCGCCGCGGCCGCGTGCCATCAACTGCAGACCCAATTCGTCCTCCAACGATGCAATGGCGTGGCTGATACCCGACTGGGTAAACCCAAGCTGCTCCGCCGCCTTGGTAAAGCTGCCGCATATGGCTGTGCGGACAAAGATCTGATACTTTGTGATGCTCATAAAATCACCTCGGCGTCTATTGTATCGCATCGCTGTATTTTATGCAAACAATTTTTCATCATTTGGATGAAAAATATGCGTTTTACAAATGTATTGTACTGTGCTAAGATAAACATAACCCGATCGGATCAAAAATTTTACAGAGAGGAGCGCAGGCTATGATCTTGGATTATCTGCTTCTTGTGCCGGCTGCGATCCTTGTTGTGACCGCCATTGTAAGCCGTGTCAAAAAGTAAACCTTTGTATCGCAACGCGATACCTTACCAAGACAAAGTTTCATATATTCCATGAAAAATATTCGTTTTACAGATGTTTTTCTCTGTGCTATGCTTTTATTAAGAAAGCGTAAAGTATTTTCTTCTTTTAACTAAAGTGATATTTCCATCTCCCCCAAAGAAATGCGTCCCGTGTCGGAAAAGAGCACGGGACGCATTTCTCATCTTTGACTGATAACCCATTCATCCTGATAGATCAGGTCATCCACATCCATTGATTTCCATGGTTCCATTCGCAAGCCCTCCTTTTTCCGTACCGGATAGTATATGATTGTGCAGCCGGAAAAATGCCTGGACTTCTTGTCACGCGAAAAAAACAATGGTATAGTAAGTAAAATAAAAAAACGAGGGGATTTTAATGAAAAACAGAACGCACACATGGGCATTGCTGGCTGCGTTGGCCGCGTCGACCATTTTCGGCTTCAGCTTTATGTTTTCCAAAATGGCGCTGGAGGTCGCACCGCCGACGGTGCTGCTGGCGTTTCGCTTCAGCGCGTCCTTTGCGGTGATGACGCTGCTGATCGGCGTAAACGCGCTGGTGGGCAAGGTCCGCGGCAAGCCGCTGTTTGCCTTTTCCCTGCGGGGCAAACCCATCGGTGAACTGCTGCTGCTGGGCATTGTGCAGCCCACGCTGTACTTCATTTTTGAAAGCTACGGCATTCTCTATACCTCCTCTGCCGTAGCGGGCACGATCATTGCCGTGGTGCCGGTGATGTGTATTCTGGTGGATGTGTTGATCCTGCGTGAGCGTGTGTGTCTGCGGCAAGTGCTGTGTGCGCTGTTTTGTGTCGTCGGCGTGCTGCTGGTGGATTTGGGCGGCGAGGTTAAGGTGTCGTTTCTGGGACTGCTGTTCCTGCTCCTTACGGTCGCCTGCGATGTGGCCTACTATGCACTCAGCCACAAGGCAAGCGAGCGTTTCCGCCCGCTGGAGGTCACCTATGTGATGTTCACCGTGGGCATGGCGGTGTTTGTGCCGGTGTCGTTGGTGCAAAATGCAAAAGATTTGGCCGGTGTGTTTTTACCCGCTGTCCATAGCGGCACCTTTTGGGTAGCTGTAATCTTTCTCGGTGTGATCTCCTCGGTGGTGGCCTATTCGCTGCTGAATTTCACCAACGCCCATGTATCGGTATCCGAAGCGTCCATTTTCAGCAATGTGACAACGGTGGTGTCCGTACTGGCCGGTTTGATCCTGCTTCGTGAGCCGTTTGGCATCTGGCAGGTGCTTGGCGTGGCGATTATTCTGATATGTGTCTACCTGGCCAACCGCACGACAAAGCAATAAAAAAACGGAAGGCGCAAGCCTTCCGTTTTTTTCAGCTTGGCAAAGAACCCATGTTTTTATCAGGCAAAAGCAGGGGTTCGGTTGCGTTTTGGGGTAAAAACGAGCAGGATTTGGGCAAAACAGGAGTTCTTCCAACGCCGATTTGCCAGCTTTTTCAGATTCATGGCAGCATATTTAAGCCTGACCCATCTCGTGACTGCGGCCAGACCTCTGTGGTGTGTATATCGCATCGCGTGCTTTTCTTTTGCATCCGCAAAAACCCGTTCAATCGTCTCTTTGCGCTGTGCATAAATCTTTTTCCCGCGCTCTGTTTTTCGTAGCTGCTCTACCAGATCCGGATACCACTGCCGGATATGCGGTGTGTATTGCTTCTGCCCTTTTTCATTGGCACCGTACTTTCTACAAGGACGAAAGCGGAAAAACGCTGATGTGTGCCGCACCGTCTAACCTTTCCCCTGCAAGCGAAGAATATGAGGCTTTGGTTCGGGAGCGTGCGGAAAAACTGCGGGAGGCTAACCCCGATACGGAGAAAACGGCAATCCCCGTTGACCTTGTAACCTGCTCGGGCAGCGGACTTGACCCGCATATTTCACCTGCCGCCGCCGAGTATCAGGTAGCAAGAATCGCAAAAGCAAACGATATGGCCGAGGACGAGGTGCGGGAGATTGTTAAAAAATGCACCGAAGTTAAGTTCTTAGGTGTCTTCGGAGAAGAAACAGTAAATGTTCTTAAAGTGAATTTGATGCTGGACGGAATTCTGTAATAGTTTTAAGGCGGAAGAGCTTCGGCTTTTCCGCCTTTACCTTTATGCAATCTTAATATGGTCTTTATCTTGCTTACGCCGATTTAATGCAGATTAAGATAAACTAAAGACAGTCTAAATATGATATCAGGATTGCGTAGGTATCCGTTATGATGAAGCAGCAGCATTTAAAATATAAGCATATTACATCGTTTCAGATTATTATATTAGGTTTTCTGTCTGTAATCATTTTAGGCAGCATACTGTTAATGCTGCCCGTTGCGACAAGGGACGGTAAAGGTGCCGTGTTTTCGGACGCACTGTTTACCGCAACCTCTGCTGTATGCGTAACCGGATTAGTGATCCATGATACCGCTACATACTGGTCAATGTTCGGTCAGGGCGTGATCCTGTTGTTAATTCAAATCGGCGGTATGGGCATTGTCACGGTTGCGGTTTCGGTTGCGGCTTTTTCGGGTAGAAAAATAGGGCTGATGCAGAGAAGCACTATGCAGGAGGCAGTCTGTGCACATCATGTCGGCGGCATTGTGCGGCTTACAAAATTTATACTGAAAATAACGGTGTGCATGGAGCTGATTGGAGCAGCCCTGCTTTTGCCGGCTTTTATCCGTGATTTCGGCATGATGAAGGGTATATGGTACGCCTTGTTCCATTCCGTTTCGGCATTTTGCAACGCAGGCTTTGACTTAATCGGCGTTAAAGAGCCGTTTTCGTCATTAACCTCTTATTCATCGCAGCCTTTTTTCAACTTCACGGTTATGGCGCTTATTATTACCGGCGGCATAGGCTTTTTAACCTGGGAGGATATAAAAAACAACAAGCTTCATTTCAGAAAGTACCGAATGCAAAGCAAGGTCATCCTTACCGTGACGGGAATACTGATTATTTTTTCGAGTATCAGAGCCTTCCGCTGGGAGAAAGAATCCTGACCTCTCTTTTCCAGTCTGTTACGCCGAGAACAGCCGGCTTTAATACGACGGATTTAACAGCCTTCAGTGAGACGGGTCAAATGCTGATTATATTGTTGATGCTGATCGGCGGCTCACCCGGTTCAACGGCAGGCGGTATGAAAACCACAACAATCGCCGTTTTGGCTTCATCGGCGCTGTCCGTGTTTCACAAGAAGGAAGATACACACTTTTTCAAACGGTGTATATCCGACGATACCGTGAAAAGTGCGGCAACTATCTTTTTGCTGTATATTGGGCTGTTTATAGGCGGAGGAATGATCATCAGCCGTCTTGAAAATATCCCGTTGCTCCCGTCACTGTTTGAAACAGCGTCGGCTATCGGAACGGTGGGGCTTTCGCTTGGCATCACCTCGCAGTTGGGGATTGTTTCGCAGTTCATTCTGATTGTACTAATGTTCTTAGGAAGAGTCGGAGGACTGACATTGATATTTGCGGCAATGACCAAAACGGCTGCAAACCCAGCAAAATATCCGCAGGAAAAAATAATGGTTGGTTAAAGGAGAAATAAGATGAAGTCTGTTTTACTGATAGGGCTTGGCAGGTTTGGCAGGCATATTGCTATGAAGCTTAACGAGATGCGGCATCAGGTTATGGCTGTTGACAAAAACGAAAAAAGAGTAAATGCGGTATTGCCCTTTGTTATGAACGCGCAAATAGGCGACGCAACAAATGAGGAGTTTCTGGAGTCGTTGGGAGTCAATAATTTTGATGTTTGCATCGTCGCAATCGGGGACGATTTCCAAAGCTCGCTTGAAACGACATCTCTTTTAAAGGAATTGGGTGCAAAAATGGTAGTTTCCCGTGCGGCACGGGATGTACACGCAAAATTCCTTCTGCGAAACGGTGCGGATGAAATCGTATATCCCGAAAGGCAGCTTGCCGATTGGACGGCTATCCGCTATACCGCCGACCATATCCTCGATTACATAGAGCTTGATAATGACCACTCTATTTTTGAAATTGCCGTACCCGAAAAATGGATCGGAAAAACCGTTATAGAAGCGGACGTGCGTAAAAAGCACGGTATCAATATTATGGCGATTAAACGCGACGGTAAGATGAATCTGAATTTTGCGCCCGAAACAAGATTTATACCGGGCGACACCATTTTGGTGCTGGGTGATACCAAAAACATACAAAAGTGTTTTCATATATAAAACTCCGAACGAAGGCGAGAAGGATGAAAGAATTATTGTTAGTGTGCGCAGTGGCTGCCTTCATTGTGTACGGTTACTTTATAATGAAAAAGCTTGACGCTTTTTTAGCAAATAACCGCCGCTTAATTGAAGCAGAAATTGCAGAAAACAGTCTTTTTGTTGCGTTTGATAATCCTATGATATTGGATTCGCTGATGCCGCTGTTTGAAAAGTTTTCAAAAGCAAACCCGAATTGTCAGTTTCGTTTCCTGTTTGGAAATACAGAGGATATATATGATAAGCTGAACAAAAATCGCATTGACTTTGGCTTTATAGAAAACACTGCTTCTGCAAATGACGATACCTACAACTGTCTTATCATTTCTACAAAGCAAAACCGTATTATCTGTGAGAAAGCAGGATGTACGATAGAACCGCTGAACCCTTCGGAAATTCAGACCGATGTGATCTGGAAAAAGGCTTCAAATAATGCCTTTATACATAGCTTTTCAGATTTGCTGTTGTCAAATCAAGCGGCAATCAATGCAGAATATGTAAAGTAGAAAATACTTTCATACTGTGATATAATAAAAAGCAGAAAGGAGGATCTATGATGCAATACTTTATAAATTCAAAAGACGGGAGTCTGCAGGCCACCCAAAACTGCGGCGAAAAAAAGCCGTTTTTCACGGTTATGAGCACGGCGGAATTTCACGAATGTAAAGAACAACTGCCGTATTATAAAGAACTTCTTCACTGCCTCGGATCGATTCGTTATTGTAAGGCAGAAGTGTTCAAAAACTGCATCATCGGAACCTTACGTCTGCCCCAAAAAAGCGAACAGCGTTCACCAAAGCTTTCTTTCGGCTTTTATTTGACGGGCCAATCGCTCTTATTTGTCGAGGATGCAGGCGATTTGAAATTATGGGTAGACAAACGGATAGGTATGCTCCGGGAGCTGAACAGTCCGGCTCAGCTTCTTTTGCAGTTTTTGGAGCAAATGATAGAGGATGATGTTCTCTATCTTTCTCACATAGAGTCAGAAACAGAGAAAATGGAAGAAAAAATCAGCTCCGGCGGTTCGGCAGACTTTTTCTCTTTGCTTACAAAACACAGGCAAAAGCTGTCCGAATTAAACGCTTACTATGAACAACTGACGGATATCGGAGAGCTGTTTCAATCCCATGCGTGTTCTTCATTTGCAGACGATATTCAGGACTGGGATAAATTTACCCATCGTGCCGAGAGATTGCAAAATCATGTGCAGCTGCTTCGTGAAAATATGCTTCAGCTTCGTGAGCTTTATCAATCGAAGCAGGATGCGCGACAAAATAAGATTATGGGGATTCTCACAATCGTCACCACCTTTTTTCTGCCTCTTACTTTAATTACGGGATGGTATGGAATGAACTTTGCTTATATGCCTGAACTAAAGTGGCGGTACGGCTATCTGTCGGTGATTATTGTTTCTCTTATTATCGCAATAGGAGAAATCATCTACTTCAAAAAGAAGAAATTCTTTTAATTATTCTCACTTGAAATATGAGCCTTACAGGGGGTGTTTTAATGGACGAAGCAAGGCAAAACCCGGAACAGATTTTAAAGCAAATTGAAAAGGAAGAGCAAAGTCTCAATCGCGGGCATTTGAAAATCTTTTTCGGCTATGCCGCAGGAGTCGGCAAAACCTATGCTATGCTCAAAGCCGCCCATTCGGCAAAGAAGCATGGTATTGATGTCGTTGCCGGCTACATTGAGCCACACGCCCGTCCGCAGACCTCCGCACTTGTAAACGGATTGGAATGTCTCGCGAATCTTGTTTCGGAATATAACGGAATTACTCTTTCGGAATTTAATCTTGACGCTGCGCTTGCCAGGCACCCACAGGTAATTCTTGTGGATGAGCTTGCCCATACCAATGCCCCCGTGTGCCGACATACAAAGCGTTATCAGGATATTGAAGAGCTGCTTAATGCGGGAATAGATGTTTATACCACGGTAAATGTTCAGCATATCGAAAGCCTTATTGACACCGTTGCGTCTATAACGGGCATTATGGTACACGAGCGTATCCCCGATTCGGTATTTGACAACGCAAGTCAGGTTGAGCTTGTGGATATTGAGCCGCAGGAATTGATTGAACGGCTGCAAGCGGGCAAAGTATATAACCCGACGCAGGCTGAGCGTGCAACAGAGAATTTCTTTACCGTGGAAAATCTTACGGCGCTTCGTGAAATTGCCTTGCGCCGCTGCGCTGATAGAGTAAATCTGCTTACCGAAGCCGTCAGAATGAAGAGCCACAGCGATTATCATACGGACGAGCATATTCTTGTCTGCCTTTCGTCATCGCCGTCCAATCCCAAAATCATCCGTACTGCCGCCCGAATGGCAAATGCGTTCAAGGGTGCTTTTACCGCGCTGTTTGTGGAAACGCCTGATTATCAGGTTATGCCTGAAGAAGATGTAAAACGCCTGCGAAGCAATATGCGTCTTGCGGAACAGCTCGGCGCAAAAATCGAAACCGTGTACGGTGAAGATGTTTCCTATCAAATTGCCGAATTTGCAAGGCTTTCGGGTGTCTCAAAAATCGTGATAGGAAGAAGCTCCGCAACCCGAAAGAGCATTTTTTCCAAACCCACTCTTACAGAAAAACTGATTGCAAACGCGCCGAATTTGGATGTGCATGTTATACCCGATACCGACGGCAAAAACGCCGCATACCGCGCAAAAAAAGCGAGAAAAAGCAAAATTGCCTTTTCCGTATCCGATTTTTTGAAAAGCGCTGCCATTTTGATTTTGGCAAGCTGTATAGGAATGATCTTCCGTTACTTGGGCTTTGCGGAAGCCAATATTATTACGGTATATGTTCTCGGCGTTCTTGCAACCTCGGTTATAACAAGGCATCGGCTTTACAGCCTGATTTCCTCTATTGTCAGCGTTTTGGTCTTTAACTTTCTCTTTACCGAGCCGCAATTTACCTTTCATGCATACGGTCAGGGCTATCCCGTCACCTTTATTATTATGTTTTTGGCGGCGCTTATGACAAGTACCCTTGCGGTAAAGCTTAAAAATCACGCAAAACAGTCGGCAAAGGCGGCTTACAGAACAAAGGTGCTGTTTGACACAAACCAGCTTTTACAGCAGGCAAAGGACAAGAACGAAATCGTTTCTGCAACGGCAAATCAATTGATTAAACTGCTCGGCAAAGATATTGTATTTTATCTGACTGAGGACGAAACACTCGGCGAACCTCATATTTTTACCGTTTCAGGTGACAAAACGGACGAGGAAATAACCGGTATAAATGAAAAGGCGGTTGCAGAGTGGGTGCTGAAAAATAACAAACACGCAGGCGCTACTACCGAAACGCTTTCAAGCGCAAAATGCCTCTACCTTGCGGTAAGAGTGAACCGCCGGGTTTACGGTGTTGTCGGGATTTATATCGGTGTAGAACCGCTGGATTCGTTTGAAAAAAGTATTCTATTGTCCATACTCGGCGAATGTGCCCTGTCGCTGGAAAACGAAAAGAACGCAAGAGAGAAAGAAGAAGCGGCGATCCTTGCCAAAAATGAACAGCTTCGCGCCAATCTGCTGCGCGCGATTTCGCACGATCTGCGAACACCGCTTACCTCCATTTCCGGCAATGCAAGCAATCTTTTATCAAACGGCAATTCCTTTGATGAAGCAACAAAAAAGCAGCTTTATACCGATATTTACGATGACTCTATGTGGCTTATCAATCTGGTGGAAAACCTGCTTTCGGTCACAAGAATCGAAGAGGGACGGCTGAATCTTCACATTACAGAGGATTTAGTGGACGATGTCATCACAGAAGCACTTCAACATGTGAACCGAAAAAGCGTGGAGCACCATATCACCGTCCGGCATAAAGAAGATTATCTTTTTGCCAAAATGGATGCAAAGCTAATAGTACAGGTTATTATAAATATTGTGGATAACGCCATTAAATACACGCCGAAAGGCTCCGACATTCTGATTAAAACTTGGAAGCAAGGAGATAAAGCGGTTATAACCATTGCCGATGACGGTGACGGGATACCCGATGATATGAAAGAGCGTGTGTTCGATATGTTTTACAGCGGAGCGAACAAAATAGCCGACAGCCGCCGCAGCTTAGGCTTGGGATTGTCGCTGTGCCGTTCCATCGTAAATGCACACGGCGGCAAAATAACCGTTTCGGATAACACACCGCACGGCGCGGTGTTCACCGTTACATTACCTGCCGGGGAGGTAGAAATTCATGAATAAACCCTTGATATTGGTTGTTGAAGATGATAATTCGGTCAAGAATCTTATTACAACAACCCTGAAAGCGCACGATTACAGATACTTAACTGCGTCAAACGGTGCAGACGCCATTTTGGAAGCGTCATCGCACAATCCGGATATTGTCCTGCTCGATTTAGGACTTCCTGATATTGACGGCGTTGATGTAATCAAAAAAATCCGCACTTGGTCGAATATGCCGATTATCGTTATCAGCGCACGAAGCGAAGATACCGATAAAATTGACGCTCTCGACGCAGGAGCCGACGATTATCTGACCAAACCGTTTTCTGTGGAAGAGCTTTTGGCAAGGTTAAGGGTTACACAAAGGCGGCTTAATATGATACAGAACGAGACCGCCGCCGAAGCGTCCGTTTTTACAAACGGTCAGCTTCGTATCGATTATGCCGCAGGATGCGCCTATTTAGGCGACGAAGAGTTGCACCTTACGCCTATTGAATATAAACTTTTGTGCCTGCTGTCAAGAAATATCGGAAAGGTTTTGACGCACACTTTCATTACGCAGAGCATTTGGGGAAGCAGTTGGGATAACGACATTGCCTCCCTGCGCGTCTTTATGGCGACGCTCCGTAAAAAGCTGGAAAAGGATGCCGATTCGCCGCAATATATCCAAACGCATATCGGCGTTGGCTACAGAATGATGAAGGTTGAATAATCTGCTAAACAGAAAATGAATACACAAAAACGGTGCTGTAAATCCTTTTGATGTTTACAGCACCGTTAATCTTTTATGAAAAAATCAATTCATTACTTATAAATTCCTGCTGCTCTGCTGCGAATATTGTTCATCCGACCAACCCACTCCATTTGATTTTCCGCTTTGAGCCGTTCTGTTACACCTTCACGCTCTGCCATTTGCTTTACGGGACGAGAAAACATATCCTCGGCCTGTTTGTCAAGATCTGAGAGGTAGCCGTTCAGTTTACCGCTTGTCAGCAGATTTTTGTAAAGCACCCTGCGGTGTCGTTTGATGTACTGCAAATGTCGCTGCCCCATAATCCGACAGGCTGCTGTTCTTCCTCCGGCAGCTTTAAACACGGTAGATAGTAGTCACCTTGAAGCTCATACCAAAGCCCGTTTCTTTCGTCAAAAATGTACTTTTCCACAATCACGCCTCCCTATAAATCACTTTAAATTTCTTCTGCTTTGCCCCAATGATTTTCAGCAAGACGTCATCCGCCGCATCGGTGTACTTGCCGCCAGCAATAAGCTTGTTTCTTAATTGGTTCAGGCTCTCAATTATAAGCCGATGTTCCTGGTTGCTTAATGCAAGATAGTATTTTTGTTTCATCACCGATTCTCCTTTCAATTTCTGCAATGATTGTACTGCAAGTAACCGCAAAGATCGAATGTACGGATAAGAAAATGAGCGTACCCACCGTTTTTGTGTGAGTACGCTTAAAATTTTATAATTCGGGATAGGTTGCTTTTAGTTGCTGATACATTTTTCTTGATGGCCTGCGGCTGCCCGACTCCCATTTTGCATAGATACTCGGAGAAATACCGGCATTTTCAGCGAAATCAATTTGACTTAACCCATAACTTTTTCTGGCCGTATGTAATAGTTCCGTATATGGCGCACCTATGAAAATGCAGAAATCATCAAACAGCAGAGACTCGGGTATTTGCAGCATTTCAGTAGCAGCTATGGAAATTTCATACGGTATCGGAAAACGCCCCTGTTCATATCCGAGAACTGTAGCCGGTACAATGTTTAACTTCTCTGCAAGTTGCCTTGTGGTAAGCCCGCGTAGTTGGCGATAGTAGCGCATATATTCTCCGGGAGCGCTTAAATCACTCAACGCTTCAAAGATAAATCTCAAATGCATCAGCATCCTGCCGTGCCGGTATTCATACAGCCCTGTGTGATTGAGAACCGTATCGCATTTGCGCCGAAATATCGGCGCAAAGTATTCTTCGGTGAGAAGCGCAGAGAGATAGGGAAAATACTGCGGCAGTTGTGCGAATGGAAAAAGGTGACGATCGTAAAGGCGGAAGTATGCCCGGAGCATATACACGTGCAAATGTCAGACCGTACCAACGCCGCATGAGGCGTGGCCGGTAATATAGGGCTTCGCCCGTAAAAGAAATACCCCCGCGCTTTCGCCGGGGGATATTTATTTCCTTCTTCGATTGCCGCGTCTGCCGTCCCGATTGCGGTTCAGCTCGGACATCTTGCTGTCCGATGCGCAGAGGAACTGCTTCAGCTTGTCCTCAAAGGACGCCTCGTCAGGGGATGCTGTTTGCACCGGTGCGGGCGCAGTGCGCGTGGCGCAGCTATGGCAATTGGGCCGTGGCAGCGCCTGCTTGACGGACAGATTGACCCGTCCCTCCGGTGTGACGGACAAGACCTTCACCTGTACCTCTTGGCCGGCTTGCAAAAAGTCATGCACGTCGCTGACAAAGCTGTTGGCCACCTCTGAAATATGCACCAGGCCGGACTTTCCGCACTCCAGAGCCACAAAGGCGCCGAATTTAGTAATTGCCGTCACCTTGCCGCTCACAATTGCTCCAACCGCCAATTCCATAGTGTTTTGTCTGTTCTCCCTTCGCGTGATGGGGATATGCTCAGTTGTTCACATCGTAGAAAATGCGTTCTCCCTCCTGGGCAAGGCCCAACTGCTCGCGGGCCTTTTCTTTGTAGATGGCAGGGTCGTCGGCGCGGTTCAGATCCGCCTGCAGGGAGGCGTTTTCCTGCTGCAATTCCTCCAATTGTGCGGCGGCGTCGTTTTTTTCCGCCCACTTCACCTTCAGCTCACCGTAAACATGGACCAACTCAAAGCCCACCACGGCGATCAACACGAAAACAACCAATAATGCCAGAGGGTTACGATTTCTTCTTACCTTTTTTGCTTTTCTCATGCCCCGAACGCCCTCCATTTCCCAAAATATCGCTGCGTATGTGGGTAAAATCCCGCTTATACCTTTTAATTGTACTGTATTTTTGGAGAAAATGGAAGTATTTTTTTATCAACCGGGTCATTTTTTTTACGCCGCTGCCGATAATCGCAAGGGGCTTCCACAGCAATGCCAAAAATCTGTCCGCCGCCTCTGCCCAGAAATCCCACAACGGCCGCAGCAGAGCGCTCAGCAGCAGATAGTACACGGCCACGCCGCCGATAAAGCCGAAAAGCATGAACAGGCGAAATTCACCCTGTCCGATGCGCAGGGCGAATAAGAATATGCCCAGCAGCGCGAGCAGCACAAAGACGGCATCCACCAAATGGGTCAGTGCTCTGCTGTGCCGACGCCGCAGGCGCACCGGCCGCAGCAGGTCATAGACTGTGCCGCAGACGATACCCAACAGCATCGCCGCCCCCAGATCGGTCAATTGCTGCCAAATGTAGATCTCCATCAGCCAAACAGCCGGCTAAACAGCGAAGCGCCGCGCTGCTGGGCCGATTCTTCATAGGTCACCGCGTCAATATGCCCGTCCACATGCAGCTCGCCGCCGTCAAGGGACAGCTTGCCGATGTGCAGCTCCTCGCCGCTGATAATGAGAGTACCCACGCAGGTGGACATCACGATGCAGCTCTCGTCAAAACGCTCCACATCCTCCACGCCGGACACGGTCAGGCGCTCGCGGCCCTCCAGTTCCAGTCGGTGATGCAGCTCACCCTGGGGCTTAAACTCATAAGTCATAGAAAAACCTCCCATACCGTACAGTCTTTACTGCATGGTATGAGAGGTCGTCTGAAATTATGATATCTCGTCCGCAATCTCCCGATACATGGCGGCAGCGTCGGCTTTGCCCACATTGTCCGCCACGCTCAGCACCTCCACGGTCAGCGTTTTCTGACCGAAACGAATGGCGATCCTGTCGCCCACCTTCACATCGTAGGAGGCGCGCTGTACCCGGCCGTTCACCGCTACGCGCTCGTTGTCGCAAGCCTCGTTAGCAACGGTGCGCCGCTTAATCAGGCGCGAAACCTTCAGATATTTGTCCAGCCGCATAGAAATTCCTCCAAAAAATAAAAGCGCCGCCGGCGCTTTTATTTTCAGTTTTTTTACTTAGCCACAGCGTCCTTCAGAGCCTTGCCTGCCTTGAAGGTGGGCACCTTGGTGGCAGCGATCTCGACGGGCTCCTTGGTTCTGGGGTTCAAGCCGGTGCGTGCCGCTCTGGTCTTTACCTCGAAGGAGCCAAAGCCAACCAGCTGCACCTTACCCTCTGCCTTCAGAGCGTCGGTAATGGCACACAGGGTAGCGCTGACAACGGCCTCGGTATCCTTCTTGGACATGCCGGTCTTCTCCGCCACAGCAGCGATCAATTCGGTCTTATTCATGATACTTCCTCCTACAAAATTTTTCTTATGTGCAACTATATCCTAAAACGATGCTATCGTATTAAGAACGTTTTGCGCCGTTCCAAAGGGCCGTCATCTCCTCCAGCGTCAACTCGCTGAGCGTGCGTCCCTGGGCCATGGCGCCCTGCTCCACGGCGGCGAAGCGGTGAATAAATTTCTCGCAGGTGTCGTTAATGGCAGCCTCCGGATCAATGTCTGAAAAACGCGCCACCTTTACCGCGGCGAACAGCACATCGCCCAGCTCCTCGCGGATATGGCTCTGCGCTTCCACGGCTTGCCGCAGCTCCGCCACTTCCTCCTCCAGCTTGTCCAACGCACCGCTGATGTCGGCCCAGTCGAAGCCGGCTTTGGCCGCTTTTGCCTGCAGCTTTTCCGCGCGCCACAAACCCGGCAGGCTGCGTGCCACACCGTCCAGCGCCTCTGCGGTGGAGGCCTGTCCCTTCTCCTGCCGCTTCAGCGCCTCCCAACTGACAAGCACGCTCTCGGCGCTGTCCTCGTGGGCGCTGCCGAACACATGGGGATGACGGAACACCAGCTTCTTCACCACGCCGTCGATCACGTCGGCCATGGTAAAGCGGCCGCGCTCACGCTCGATGTCCGCATGGAACACCACCTGCATCAGCACGTCGCCCAGTTCCTCGCACAGCTTGGTCTTATCATCGCAGTCAATGGCCTCGGCAGCCTCATAGGCCTCCTCCAGCATACCGCGCCGAAGGGAGGCATGGGTCTGTTCCCGATCCCACGGACAGCCCTCCGGCGAACGCAGGATTTGAATGATCTGAAGCAGATCGTTATAATTATAACGCGATTTCACCTTAAAATTTACCATATTTACTCTCCTATTGCAAGGGTTTTTCGTCCTGCGGCACAAAAACTTCTTCAATTTCGCAGAAAACGGGCGATTTTCTCACCTTTTGGCAGTCCTGCCACATCCTCGCGCCTTACAGCGCCCAGTGCCACGGCCAATACGGCATAGATCACCACGGACAAAAGGACCGTTATGATCACGGCAATACGGCCGGGCATTGCCAGGGACAGCGTATTGTAAATACACCGCGCCCCAATGCCCATCACGACTGCAGCCGCCGCAGGCCGCCAAAAGACCTGGAAATAATCCGGCTTCTCCGGCACGCAGCGCCAGATGGCGATCAGGTTCAGCAGCACGATCAGCGCGTAGCAGTACAGGGTGCTGACCGGCGCGCCGTGAATCCCGATGGCAGGGTTGGCGACCATCAAATAGTTGGTCACGACCTTCATCACGCCGCCGGCGATCAGCGTCCAAAGGGGGATCCGCTCCCTGCCGTAGGCCTGCAGGATGGCGTTGGTCATGGACATGAAGCACACCAGAATACTGGCAAACCCCAACACGCGCAGGTGCTCTGCGGCGGCGGCTGCCGTGTCGGGCACGGCGAAGTAGAGAAAGTCCATAATGGGCCGGGCCAAAACCGACAGCCCCACGCCTGCGGGGATCGCCAGCAGCGCCGTCATGCGAAAGGCGGAGGCCGTGTGGCTCCGCGCCGCGCGGTAGTCGCGTCGTGTCAGCGCCGCAGTAATGGCGGGGATCAGGCTGATGGTGACGGGATAAATAAACGCGGTGGGCAGGGCAAACAGATTCACCGCATAGGTGTATTCGCCGTACAGCGCCGTGGCCACGCTCTCGCTCAAACCCAGCGAATTTTGCAGCGTGCCCTGTACCAGCGATTGATCCAGCAGGTTCAGCAGGGTCATGCCGCACGCACCGACGGTAATGGGCACGCCGATGGACAGCAGCCGTCGCATAATGGTGCGTCTGCTCTGCGGGGTGTCGGTGCTGCGGCGGTAGCCGCGCCGGCGCAGCAGGTAGACCAGCAGCGTGACCATGCCCAGGAAGGTGCCCGCCGTCACGCCGGCAATGGCGCCGGCCGCGCCGATGTGCTTAGGATACCCCTGCTGCAGCAGCCACCAGACCAGCACCATGCCCACGATCAGCTTGGTCAGGGATTCGATAATCTCGCTCAGCGCGGTGGGACGCATATTGCCCTGTCCCTGGGTGTAGCCGCGCACGGCGGAAAGCACGCACACGAACAGCACCGCCGGTGACAGCACACGGATGGCCGCCACGGCCATGGAGTTGTGCAGCAGGGCGGCCAGAGGCTCGGCCAGGAAGAACATCACCGCGCTGCATACGATGCCCAAAAGCAAAAACAGCGCGCTTGTCACGCGGAACACGCGCCGCTTCTGATTTTCGCGTCCCAGTGCCTCCGCTTCGGAGATCAGGCGGGAGAGAGCCAGCGGCAGTCCGGCGGTGGAAACCACCAACAGCAGGTTGTAGATATTATAGGCGGCGTAAAAGGCGCTCATACCCTCTTTGTCCAGCAGATTGGCCACCGGAATTTTGTACAGTGCGCCGATCAGCTTGGTAATGACCATCGTAAGCGTCAGCAGCGCCGCGCCGCCCATAAAGCTCTGTTTACCCGTACCGCCCACTCCGGTCACCTCCTGTCAGTTATTTCGCCCAAAATGGAGTGCATTTTGGGCGAGGGTGTTATGGTTTCCTGTTTTCATGAAACGCGCGGAAGGCTGCCAGATTGGCGGCGATCTTTTCCGGGCGCTGTATGTATTCGTTGGGGAATTTGGCGTGGAACACACGCTCAATGCGGCCCGCGGCGGGATCCACCATCTTTGTTGAGCCGCCTGCCCCCAGTGAAAGGATGCTGTGCAGCTCCTCCATGATGTAAATATTATACAAACCCTCCGCGCCGGATATGCACCAACCTACATTCTCAAAGCTGCCGGACATATACTTCTGGCGATAGAGATAGTAGGGGGCGAAGCCGGCCCTGCGCAGGGTGGGATTGGCATAATCCAGCATCTGCGCCACCTCCCCGGCGGAGGGGATGGTCAGTCCCTCCAGCAGAATGCGGCTGCCTTTTTTCAGACTCAGCGTGTGAACGGTAATATTGTCCGCGCCGTAGGTAAGGCACTTGTCCAGTGTCCGGCGAAAGCCCGCCGGGGTGTCCTCGGGCAGCCCGGCGATCAGATCCATGTTCACATGGGCAAAGCCCATGGACAAGGCCAGCGCCATGGTGTCTTCAATATCCTTGGCGGTGTGCTTGCGCCCGATGGCCCGCAGCACATGGTCCTCCAGCGTCTGGGGATTGACGCTGATGCGGTCGGCGCCGTGATCCAGCAGCACCTGCAGCTTTTCGCGGGTGATGGTATCGGGCCGACCGGCCTCGATGCAGTATTCCGCGCAGCCGCTCAGGTCAAACTGTTCGTTCAGATGGGTCAGCAGACGGTCCATCTGCTGCGCCGAAAGGGTGGTGGGCGTACCGCCGCCCATGTAAAAGGACTTGATGCGCAGTCCGGTCTCTCTCACCATCTGCGCCGCCGCCGTGATCTCCTGACACAGCGCGTCCAGATACGGCTCCATCAGGCCAAAGGACTTTTCCACCGATGCCGATACAAAGCTGCAGTAGGCGCAGCGCGTGGGGCAGAAGGGGATGCCGATGTAGAGGGAGATATCGTTGGGCTGCAGCTCCGCCTTGGCGGCCAGCCCGGCCTGTGCCGTTTCGATGGCCAGACGGCGGCGGGCAGGAGACACGAAATAGGTGTCCCTGAGAATCCTGTCCACAGCACGGGGGGACTTGCCCTCCTCCAAAAAGCGCGCGGCCAGCTTGCCGGGGCGAATCCCCGTCAGCGCACCCCAGGAGGGCGTCACGCCGGTAATCGCCCGGGCCGCCTTGAAAAAGCTCAGCTTCACGGCCTTCTGGCGCAGCCGTTCTTTTTCATATGCGTCAATGGAATCGTCAATTACTTCGCGGGAAACGCCCCGTGCGGTCTTGCCCCGATAGGTGATTTTGGTGGTGGCGGTGGTATAGACGGAGCCTTCGGACAGGTTTACCCACGCGCAGTTGTCGTCCTCGCCGTCATAGACGGGACGCTCGTCGGGGAAAAACGCCAGCAGACTTTGCTCCACGGCGTAGCGGTCATCATGACCGCGGAAGATCAGCTTCATAAGGACATTCCCTGCTTCATATAGGGGTTCACACGGCGCTCATAGTCCAGCTCCGTGTCGCTTTCATGGCCGGAGTAAACATGGAAGTTGCCCTCCATCCGACCCAGCCGCGCCAGAGAGGCCAGCATTTCGCGGTAGTCGCCGCCGGGGAAGTCGGTGCGGCCGCAGGAGGCGCGGAACAGGGTGTCGCCGGCGAAAATCACATCGTTTACCACCAGACAGACCGACCCCTTGGAGTGGCCCGGCGTGTGCATCACGCGGATAGTCAGCTCGCCCAGCGTCAGTGTATCGCCCTCGTCATAGTAGCGCTGGTGCTGCTCGTCCACACGTTGGAACATCAGGTCGTGACCCTGCCGGTCGGTGGCGTCGGCCCGGTGGATATAGACGGGCACATCGTACTTTTCCAGCAGGGGACGCACGGCGCTGCAATGGTCGAAATGACCGTGAGTCAGCAGGATATACTGCAGGGTACAACCGGAGTTGTCCACCATCGTCTCCACCTGCTTGGCGTCGTCGCCCGGGTCGATCAGCGCGCAGACGGCGGCTTTTTCATCCTGCAGCAAATAGCAGTTGGTCATAATGGGACCGACCATCATGGTATCAATTTTCATATCGCTCTCCTTACAGTTGATCGGTGTCAACGACCAGCGTCAGCGGGCCGTCATTGAGGGATTCCACCTCCATATAGGCGCCGAACTCACCGGTTTCCACATGGAAGCCCTTGTCGCGGCACACGGCGACGAATTTCTCGTACAGAGGAATGGCAATTTCGGGACGGGCGGCCGCCAGAAAATCGGGGCGGCGTCCCTTCTTGCAGTTGCCGTACAGGGTAAACTGGGACACCACCAGGATCTCGCCGTTGACCACCTCCAGGCCCCGGTTCATCTTGCCATCCTCATCCTCGAAAATACGCAGGGAGGTCAGCTTGTCGGCCAGCTTCACAGCCTGCGCCTCGGTGTCATCGTGGGTCACGCCCAGCAGAATAAGGAATCCCTCGCCGATCCGGCCTTTGACCTGGCCGTCAATGGTGACGGATGCGTGTTTCACGCGGGTAAGCACTGCTCTCATGGTGTTCTCTCCTTTATCGTATTTAATATAATGTGTCAAAACGGCAGTATATTGCGTCGAAAAACGGACTTTTCAGCCGGCAGGACGGGTGACATGCATCACGCCGGAAATCTGTTCAATGCGGCGGATGACCGTCTGCAACTGGTCGCCGCCTGCCACATCCACATCCAGCGAAATCAGCGCAAAGCCGTCAGGGGTACTGCGGGCATTGAGCGAGGACACATGGGTCTTGGTGCTGGAGAGGACGGTGGAAATATCCACGATCAGATTGATGCGGTCCTTGGCCACCACCTGCAGGGTGGTGCGGTAGGTCTCGGTGATCTTGTCGGCCCAGCTGACCTTGATCCAGCGGCCCGCTTCAAGGGGACTGCGCCGGGCAGGATCGGCATTGGGACAGTCGCTGCGGTGGACGGATACGCCGTAGCCGCGGGTAATGAAACCGACGATGTCGTCGCCGGGCACAGGCGTGCAGCATTTGGAAAATTTGACCAGACAGTTGCTCAGCCCCTCCACCACGATGCCGTGCTCACCCTTGCTGCGCTTCGGCACGGCGGGACGCATGATCTCCGGCTGGTCCTTGACGGGCACCACCGCCTGGCGCTCTGCCTGGTGCTGCTGGATAATGCGCTGGATCTCCTCGCGCAGTCTGCCCACCAGCTTCAGCGAAGTGACGCCGCCGTAGCCGATGGCGGCATACATATCGTCCAGATTATTATAGGCCAGGCGCTTGAGCACGGCGGGCAGGTTTTCTTCATTGGTCAGTTCCTTCAGCGACACGCCGCAGCGCTTCAGCTCCGCCTCGAAGGAGGCGCGGCCGTTGACAATGTTTTCATCGCGCTTTTCCCTCTTGAACCACTGACGGATCTTGCTGCGGGCATTGCTGGAGCGGGCGATCTTGATCCAGTCGCGGCTGGGGCCGTGCGCACTCTGGGAAGTGATGACCTCCACAAAGTCGCCGTTTTGCAGGCGGTAATCGTACTGCACGATGCGGCCGTTGACCTTGGCGGCCACCATATGATTGCCCACGGCGGAGTGGATGGTGTAGGCAAAGTCGATGGGGGTAGCGCCGGCCGGCAGGTTGATCACATCGCCCTGCGGCGTAAAGACGAACACCTCGTCGGCGAACATATCCACCTTCAGCGAGTGGATAAAGTCCTCGGCGTCGGCGCCCTCCTGGTTTTCCAGCAGACGGCGCACCCACTCATAGCTGCCCTCGTCACCGCTGCCCTGACCGTTCTGCTTGTACTTCCAGTGGGCGGCAATGCCGTATTCGGCGATTTCGTGCATCTCCTGGGTGCGGATCTGCACCTCGAAGGGGATGGCGTTATCGCCCATGACCGTGGTGTGCAGGCTTTGGTACATATTGGGCTTTGGCGTGCCGATATAATCCTTGAAGCGGCCCAGAATGGGCTTATACAGATCGTGCACGATGCCCAGCACATTGTAGCAGTCAAACACCGTATCCACGATCACGCGAAAGGCAAACAGGTCGAACACATCGTCCAGGTCCTTGTTTTGCGCATACATCTTGCGGTAGATGCTGTAGGGGTGCTTCATGCGGCCGCTGACACGGGCCTTGATGCCCGCCTCATTCAGACGCTCCGTGATCTGGCGGTGGATGGTGGCCATAAAGCCGTCATACTCCGCCGCCTTTTCGTCCAGAGCCTCCGTAATTTCCCGCCAACCGATGGGGTCGAGATACTTCAGGCTCAGATCCTCCAGCTCCCACTTCATCTTCTGCATACCCAAACGGTGGGCAAGAGGGGCATAGATCTCCATGGTCTCAAAGGACTTCTGCTTCTGCTTGGCAGGGGTCTGATACTCCATGGTGCGCATATTGTGCAGCCGGTCGGCGATCTTGATAAGAATGACGCGGATGTCCTTGCTCATGGCAAGCAGCATCTTGCGCAGATTTTCCATCTGCTCCTCTTCCTTGGTGGTAAACTTCACGCGGGTCAGCTTGCTGACGCCCTCCACCAGATCTGCCACGGTGGGGGAAAACAGACGGGCCACATCTTCATGGGTAACGGCAGTGTCCTCGATGGTATCGTGGAGCAGGGCGGCCTCAATGGACTCGCTGTCCAGATGCAGCTCCTCGGCAAGAATCTGCGCCACCGCCAGCGGGTGGGTCACATAGGGCGAGCCGTCCTTCCGGCGCTGGTCCTTATGGGCGCTGCAGGCATAGTCAAACGCCGCACGGATCTGCGCAAAATTCGCGCTGGGATTATAGCTGCGAATGGTTTGCTCCAGCCGATCATACATTTCATTCGGTGTCACACCGCGCCGCCTCCTTTCGCATCGAGAATATTCTGCAGAGTGCGGATGTAGACAGAATCCGCCAAATTGACTTTCCTGTCCTGACGGTCCATTGTCAGCGTAATATCGCTGCCCTGATGTGTCAATTGCAGCAGGCCCCGCTCGGCAAAAATCTCCAGACACAGCGCCGCGCGCAAAAACGGCTCCGTACCGCCGAGCTCAGCGCTGATTTGGCGCAGCAGCGGCAGGTAAGCGGTGCATAACGGCTTGCCGGAGGTGCAGCGCTCCAACGCGCGCCAGGCGCGGACGCACTGTTCACGGCCGGGCAGCAGGCGCGAGGCCTCCTTCACGGTCAAATGCTGGTTTTGCAAGCACTTTTCCAGCAGCGCAAGGGTGCCGCTTTCACGAAAACTGGCGGAGAGGGAGGGGCGAATATCCACCATCTGCATCTGGACGGTGCGATTGCTGCGAAATTCGTTGACCTGCAGGTAGAAGGCAGCATCCACACGAGAACCCACCGCACAGCCGCAGTTCTCCGCCGTGGCGGAGAAAAAGATGCCCTCAAACTGGGCGTTGCCCTTGCTCAGACGCAGCTTGAGATGGCGGTTTTGGCCCACATTCTGCGCCCGCTCCAATGTAGCGCCGCGCAGACAGAACACAGGGCGGTTATTCCCCGCACCGTAGGGCTCCAGTGCGCTGAGGGCCTCCACCTCGGCCAGCGTCACCCGCGCCGGCTTATCGATGGACACATCAATGTCCAGCGAAGAGACGGGAACGCCCTCGCCGCAATGGGTGCGGACATATCGGTTCATCCGCTCACGGAAAGCGGGGATGTTTTCCTCCTGAATGGTGAAGCCTGCCGCCAGCTCGTGGCCGCCGAAGCCCAGCAGCAGGTCGGAACAGGCATCCAGCGCGGCAAACAGGTTGAAGCCGCCCCAACTGCGGCATGAGCCTTTCCCGATATCGCCGTTCAGATGGATCATAAAGCTGGGACAGGAGAATTTTTCACTTAAGCGTGAGGCAACGATGCCCACCACGCCCTGGTGCCATTCCGACGAGGAGAGCACCAGCGCATTGCGCTGGGATTCGGGCATTTTTCCGATCAGCTCCAGCGCCTGGGAGTAGATGGACTGCTCCACATTCTGCCGCTCACGGTTGAGCGCGCAAAGCTCCTTTGCCAGCTCCTCCGCCAACACAGGATCGTCGCACAGCAGCAGGTCGGCCGCCTTATCCGCCGCGCCCATGCGGCCGGCGGCATTGATGCGCGGTGCCAGCACGAAGCCGATCTGCACGGAAGAAATGTCCTTGTCGCCAAGACCGGACTCACGCAGCAGCGCATGCAGGCCGATGAAATCGGAGCGGTCAATGGAAGCCAGACCCCGGGAGACGATGGTGCGGTTTTCGCCGGACATCTGCATCACATCCGCCACCGTGCCGATGGCGGCCAGCGTACAGTAGCGGGCAAACAATGCCTCCTCCCGGTCGGCGCCGCCCAAAGCCAGCACCAGCTTCAGTGCCACGCCGCAGCCGGCCAGATGCTTAAAGGGATAATCGCAATCGCTGCGATGAGGGTCCACCACGGCCACGGCATCGGGCAGCACATCCTTACATTCGTGGTGGTCGGTGATGACCACATCCATGCCCAGCGAGTTGGCAAAGGCCACCTCGTCCACGCCGGTAATGCCGCAGTCCACCGTAATCAACAGACGCACGCCCCTGTCATGCAGACTGCGTATGGCATCCTCACTCAAGCCGTAGCCGTCCTCGATGCGGCGAGGGATGTAGTGCATCACATCCGCGCCACGGGAGCGCAGATAGTCCACCAGTATGACCGTGGCGGTAATGCCGTCCACATCGTAGTCGCCGAAAACGGCGATCTTTTCCCCGGCGTCCAGTGCCCGGCTGGTACGCTCCGCCGCCGCGGCCATGTCGCGCATGAGAAAGGGGGAATGGGCCAGTGTGGACTCACATTCCAAAAAGGCTGCCGCCTCTGTTTCCTCCTCGATGCCCCGACTGGCCAGCACACAGGACACCAGGTAAGGGTAGCCCGCCGTCATCAATCGTTCCACCGCATGGCGCGGCGCATCCGCTATATTCCAGTTCCGAAACTTCATCCCGGCGGTCACCTCCCTTCACTTACATATACTATAATACTCTATTATATCAAATCCACGGCAAAAGGTAAAGGATAAAAAATGCACCGTTGCAATTGAGGTGCAGATACCGTATAATAAACCCATTAAACAAAAGAAACGAGGAAACTTCCATGCGCCCTGACGGAAAGAGAGTGAAGGACCTTCCCCCCATTGTGGCGGCGATTCCCTATATCATGCCCAAGCGCTATGATGCGCAGAATACCATCACCGAGAATATCGACGAGGAGCTTATCAAGGAGTATATCCGCACCAAGCGCCGTGAAGGCATGCGGATCAACCATATGGCGGTCATTATTGCCGCCTATTATAAGGCGGTGCTGGAAAATCCCAAGCTGAATTACTTCGTCATGAACTGCAAGATCTACGAGCGCAATCATTTTTGCGTGTCGTTCGTGATTTTGAAAAAGCGCGCCGACGGTACGCCGGATGAAACCACGCTGAAGATCTTTCTGGACAAGTCGGACACGATTTTCACCATCAACCGCAAGATCAACGAGGCCATCAGCGCCAATGCCGGCACGCATCAGTCCAACAGCACCGACAAGTTCGCCAGGATGATGTTCTCCATACCGGGCCTGCCCAGATTTGTGGTCTGGCTGGCGTATCATCTGGACAAGCACGGCCTGCTGCCCCGCAAGATCATTGACCTCAGCCCGTTCCACACCAGTATGTTCATCACCAACCTGGCCTCGATTAAGACCAGCTACATCCACCACCATTGCTATGAGTTCGGCACCACCAGCGTGTTTATCTGCATGGGCAAGCCGGTGCCCAACTATGTCAAGGGCGATCTGACCAAGAAGATGATGCCGTTGGGCGTGGTCATGGACGAGCGTATCTGCACCGGCTACGAGTACGCGGCCTTCTGCAACGATTTCCGCAAATATCTGCGGGATATTTCTCTGCTGGAAAAACCTTTTGGCGAATAAATGTACTGCTCAGCCGACGGCGTCAGCCGTCGGCTGTATTCTTTATGCTGTCATATTGCGGATATTTTTTCACTATGATGGTATCAGCGACATACCGCAACTGTCATTGTGCCGAAAAAAACTAATATTTCGGCAAGAAATTGTTAAACAATGGATAAAAACGACAAAAAGTCCGCGCTTTTCCACCCCAAGGTACTGGACAACAGGGGAATTTTGTTGTAAACTTTTAAATAGTATGCGGTGGTATAGCCACCCGTAAGTAAGATGAGGTGAAAGACAATGGCACAAGCTTTCTTTGGCGGCGTTCATCCCAATGATATGAAGGCCGCGACCAATGAAAAGGCCATCGAGCAGCTGGCAGCGCCGGCTGAAGTGGTCATTCCCATGTCTATGCACATCGGTGCACCTTGCAAGCCCATCGTTGCGGTAGGTGACAAGGTTAAAATTGGACAGAGAATTGGTGAACCCGGCGGATTTGTCTCCGCTCCCATCCACGCCAGCGTGTCGGGCACGGTTAAGGCTGTGGAACCCCGCCCCTTTTCTATGGGCGGCACAATGATGTCCGTGGTCATTGAAAATGACTTCGAGAACACCATTTCCGAAGAAGTGAAGCCCGTTGAGGATCCTGACAGCCTGACGCCTGAGCAGCTGGTGGAGATCGTCAAGAACGCCGGTATCGTCGGCCAGGGCGGCGCAACCTTCCCCACCCATGTGAAGATTTCTTCCGGCTTGGGTAAGGTGGACTATGTCATCATCAACGCGGCAGAGTGCGAACCCTATATCACGGGCGACCACCGCACCATGCTGGAGCGTCCCGAGCAGGTCGTCAAGGGCTGCGCCCTGCTGGCGAAGTGCTTCGGTGTTGACAAGGTCTACATCGGCATTGAGGCCAACAAGCAGAACGCCGCTGACGTTCTGAACAAGACCATCGCCGAGCTGAAGGCTCCCGTGGTGGTGGAAGTGCTGCATACCCGCTATCCGCAGGGTGCAGAAAAGCAGTTGGTGCAGGCCGTTTCCGGCCGTCAGGTTCCTTCCGGCAAGCTGCCCGCTGACGCAGGCTGCTGCATTTTCAACCTGAACACCACCTGCGCGATCTATCGCGCCGTCTACACCGGCATGCCCGTGGTGAACAAGCTCGTCACCGTGTCCGGCTCCGGCGTGATCGAGCCCAAGAACATCGAGTGCCCCATCGGTACGCCGATCTCCAACCTGTTTGACGCCTGCGGCGGCCTGAAGGAAGAGACCTACAAGCTGATCATGGGCGGCCCGATGATGGGTCTGGCGCAGCACAGCTTCGATGTGACCGTCGGCAAGGGCACCGGCGCCATGCTGGCTTTTGCAGGCAAGGAAGAGCAGTATGTGGAGGATCCCCAGTGCATTCGCTGCGGCAAGTGCGTGGGTGTCTGCCCCATCCGTCTTGAGCCTGTGTTCATGTACAAGTATCTGATGAAGGGCAACTGGGAATATTGGCGCGATGAGCTGCACGGCATGGACTGCATTGAGTGCGGTGCCTGCACCTACACCTGCCCCGCCCGTCTGCCTCTGACCCACGCTTTCCGTCTGGGCAAGCAGCAGGTCAATAACGCAAGAATGGCGGCCAAGGCCAAGGCTGATGCCGAGAAGGCCGCCGCAGAGAAGAAGGAGGCGTAAACCATGACTGATTATAAGAATCTGAAGCTGATCGCGTCCTCCTCCCCCCATATCCGTTCCAATGAGAACACCCGCTCCATCATGCTGGATGTGATCATCGCCATGCTGCCCGCTCTGGCCATGAGCGTGTATGTGTTCGGCTTCCGCGCCCTGATGCTGACGCTGGTCTCCGTGGCAGCCTGCCTGTTCTGGGAGTGGGGCTATCGCGCTGTGATGAAGAAGTCCATGGCGATCGGCGACCTGTCTGCTGTGGTTACCGGTATGCTGCTGGCTTTCGTGTGCCCCTCCAATCTGCCTTACTGGACGATCATTATCGGTGCGTTCTTCGCCATCGTCGTGGTCAAGCAGTTGTACGGCGGCATCGGCTGCAACTTCCTTAACCCCGCTCTGGCCGGCCGTGCCATTCTGTTGGCCAGCTATGCCACTGCCATGACCACTTGGGCGGCTCCCGGCACCCGCGCCGCCGTCTTCGGCTCCGTGGCCGATGTGACCACGGCTGCCACGCCCCTGGCCATGATGAAGGAAGGCTCTTTTGCCGATCTGATGAATACATATTCCATCAGTGATATGTTTATCGGCCATGTTGGCGGCTCTCTGGGCGAAGTATCCGCGCTGATGCTGCTGCTGGGCGGTATCTACCTGCTGATCCGTAAGGTCATTTCCTGGCACATCCCCGTGGCCTACATTGCCACCGTGGCTGTGATCTGTCTGATTGCCGCCCCTGAGGGCGTTTCTGCCGTGACTTACATGGCTTACAACGTGTTCGGCGGCGGATTGATGCTGGGTGCCATCTTCATGGCTACCGACTATGCTACCTCTCCCGTGACCAAGCCCGGTCAGATCATTTTCGGTATCGGCTGCGGCCTGCTGACCGTGTTCATCCGCCGTTTCGGTTCCTATCCCGAAGGCGTTTGCTACTCCATCCTGATTATGAACTGCTGCACTTGGCTGCTGGATAAGTACATCCGTCCCACCATCTATGGCGCTCCCAAGAAAGAAAAGAAGGAGGCGGCTAAGTAATGAAAATTTCTCCTAAGTTTATTTTGAAGGTGGCCGGCACTCTGACGGTGATCTCTCTGGTGGTTGCCGCCATGCTGGGCCTTGTCAACAGCATTACCGCCGACAAGATCGCCGAGATCGACGCGGAAAACACCCGCATTTCCATGAGCGCCGTTGCCCCCGAGGGCAGCGAGTTCGGCGATAAGATGGAGCTTACCGAAACGGCTGTCGCTGCGGCGGCGGCACAGGGCGGCAAGCTCATGGAGATGTATCCCGTGACCAATGGCGGCGCTGAGGCAGGCTATGTGCTGAAGATCTCCGCCTCCGGCTCTCAGGGCAGCATTGTGATGATGGTGGGCGTGGACGCCAACAAGGCCATCACCGGCATCTCCGTTGTCAGCCATGCCGAAACCTCCGGCATCGGTACCAAGGTCGTGGGCAATGACCTCAACGCCGCCGGCGAACCCGTGCTGGATCAGTTCATTGGCCTGAGCGGCGCCGGCTCTCTGGTGGTTGGCTCCAACATTACGCCGATCACCGGCGCCACCGTGTCCACCAAAGGCATCACCACCGGCGCGAACGCCGCGCTGGCTGCCGTGGACGCGTTGGGCTAAGAAAGGAGGAGCTGAATTATGAATTTCGGTAAGCAACTCAAAGAGGGCCTGATTTCACAGAACCCCGTGCTGGTGCAGCTTCTGGGTATGTGCTCCACCATGGCCATCACCACC
The DNA here is from genome assembly GCA_004555205.1 of Clostridiales bacterium. Taxonomy (GTDB): domain Bacteria; phylum Bacillota; class Clostridia; order Oscillospirales; family Oscillospiraceae; genus Vescimonas. The sequence goes on along the minus strand of SFIY01000016.1, from coordinate 13,987 downwards.
TCGTTTTTCAACGGTCTGGGTATGGGCGTGTCCGTGCTGATCATCCTGACCCTGTCCAACATCTTTATTTCCCTGCTGCGTAAGATCATCCCCAATGAAGTGCGTATCGCCTGCTACATCGTGGTCATCGCCGGTTTCGTGACCTGCGTGGACCTGCTGCTCAAGGCCTTTGTGCCGGCGCTGTCTGCCTCCCTGGGTGTGTTCATTCCTCTGATCGTGGTTAACTGCATCATTCTGGGCCGTGCCGAGGGCTACGCCTCCAAGAACGGTGTGGGTGCCTCCACTGTGGACGGTATCTGCCAGGGCATCGGCTACACCGTCGTGCTGATCGCCATGTGCGTGGTGCGTGAGTTCCTGGGCAACGGCAAGTTCGGCGGCGGTCTGCTGGGCGGCGGCGCATTGGGCAGCGCACCCGGCATCTCCATCATTCCCGAGGAGTTTGGCATCAAGGTGCTGACGCTGCCGGTGGGCGGCTTCCTGACGCTGGGCGCACTGATCGCCGTGATGCAGTGGGCTTTGGCAAAAGCTGAAAAGAAAAAGGAGGCGAAGTAAATGGATATTACGACTTTGCTCGCCATCTCTCTTGGCGCTATTCTGACAAATAACTTTATCTTTGCTCAGTTCCTGGGCATCTGCCCCTTCCTGGGCGTTTCCAAGAAGATCGACACCGCTGTGGGTATGGGCGCTGCCGTTACCTTCGTTATGGGTCTGGCTTCCGCCGTCTGCTTCGGCGTCAACAAGATCCTGGTGAGCGCCGGTCTGGGTTATATGCAGACGGTGGCCTTCATCCTGGTCATCGCTTCTCTGGTGCAGTTTGTGGAAATGTTCCTGAAGAAGTTCATCCCCACGCTGTACACCGCTCTGGGCGTGTACCTGCCCCTGATTACCACCAACTGCGCCGTGCTGGGTGTGGCCCTGCTGAATGTGCAGAGCGACTACAACTTCATCCAGTCTGTGGTATACGGTATCACCGGCGGTCTGGGCTTCCTGCTGGCTATTTTCCTGTTCGCCGCCGTGCGCGAGCAGCTGGAGTTTGCAGAGACCCCCAAGGCCTTCGATGGCTTCCCCATCGCCCTGATCACTGCCGGTCTGATGGCGCTGGCCTTTATGGGCTTCAGCGGCCTGCAGGTCTGGTAAGGAGGTAATTGAACTATGAATATCATTTATGCTGTGCTGGTACTGGGCGTGTTGGCCCTCGTGTTCGGCTTGGTTCTGGCCATCGCCTCCAAGGTGTTTGAGGTCAAGGTCGATCCCCGCCTGCCTGAGATTCAGGCTTGCCTGGCCGGCGCTAACTGCGGCGGCTGCGGCTATCCCGGCTGCGGCGGCTGCGCTGAGGCCATTCTGGCCGGTAAGGCGCCCGTCACCGCCTGCGCACCTGCCGGCCCCGAAAACGCCGCCAAGATCGCTGCCATCATGGGTATGGAAGCGCCTTCCGGCGAGAAGATGGTCGCGCATGTGCTGTGCAACGGCGGCAACAACGCCACCAAGAACTTTGAGTATCGCGGTGTGAAGGACTGCCTGGCGGCGACGAAGGTCTGCGGCGGCGACGCCCTCGGCTGTAAGTACGGCTGCTTCGGCTTTGGCTCCTGCGTGGCTGCCTGCAAGTTTGACGCAATCCATATCGGTGACAACGGCGCTGCCGTTGTCGATAAGGAAAAGTGCACCAACTGCGGCGCCTGCCGTGAGGCTTGCCCCCGCAAGCTGATCGTGGAGGTTCCCTACGCCAAGAAGGTGTTCGTCAACTGCTCCAACAAGGACAAGGGCCCCGCTGTGACCAAGGTCTGCGCCGTTTCCTGCATCGGCTGCGGTATGTGTGAGCGTACCTGTAAGTTTGACGCCATCCATGTGGTCAACAATGTGGCTGTCATCGACTACGACAAGTGCAAGGGCTGCACCATGTGCGCCAAGGCTTGCCCCCGCAACGCCATTGAGCCTGTTCCCACCGCTGAGGAGAAGGAAAAGTTCAAGGCTGCGCAGAAGGCTGCCGCTGAGAAGAAGGCTGCTGCCGCCAAGGCCGCTGCCGAGGCTAAGGCTGCCGAGGCCGCCAAGACCGAGTAATCTGCTCTGCTGCAAAGGAGGAATCGCAAAACGCGATTCCTCCTTTCTGCGTTTTTCTGCGGTTTTCCGCGCAAAGGTTCTTGCAATTTTATGCGGCGGGTATATAATGGGAAAGAACAAGGCAGAGTAGGAATCTGCGTGTCGCATCCGAACAGGATGCCAGTGCCGGCGGAACGGGGAGTTGTCCGACGGACGAAATGGCTTGCCTTGCAGTGCAGATTCCGCATCCCGCTGCCGCATATGAGTTTGGCGGCGTTTTTGTCAGTATTCCGTTGCTCCTCTGTGCGGCTGATCCGATTTTGGACTGCCGATATCACAGAGGAGGTTTTTTATGGAACTGTTTAAGACGCCCTTTTCGGCCGCCTATTGGCGAACGGCGGCAAAGGAACTGAAAAGCTACCGGACGCTGGTGTTTTCGGCGCTGATGGTGGCGGCCTGCATCGTGCTGAGCCACTGCAAGATCCCCCTGGGGGAGAATCTCTCGCTCAGCGTCACCTTTTTGGCCCGTGCACTGTGTGCGCTGGTATGCGGCCCGGTGGCGGTGATCCTGTTCGGCGCTGCGGAGGATACCCTCAGCTTTTTCCTGTCCTCCGGCGGCTATCCGTATTTTCCGGGCTATATGCTGACCACCATTTTGGGCTGCATGATTTATGCGCTGTTTTTCTATCGGGCAAAGATCACCTGGCGGCGGATCATTCTGGCAAAATGCATCACCAATGTACAGAATGTGCTCCTCGGCTCACTGTGGAGCGCTATCCTGTACAGCAAGGGCTACATATATTACATGACCACCAGCGCCGTGAAAAACGCCCTGTATCTGCCGCTGCAGATCCTGATGCTGGGCTTTTTGTTTCAGGCCCTGCTGCCGGTGCTGCATAAGCTGGGAAAGCTGCCCTGCCAGCTTCCGAATGATCGGATCGGCTGGTGATACGCCCGTCCCGCTCTTTCATCTGCCAAAACCGCCCGCATGGGCGGTTTTTCTTTGTGCGTCGCGGCGAAAACGGGAGAATCGTTCACAAATATTTAAAATTAGCACCTATTGACATTGTTGGCATGGGGTGGTAAACTGAATTAGCACTCAGGGAAAGCGAGTGCTAAACGGAGTGACAATATGGAATTAACGCCTCGTAAAAAGCAAATAATGAAAATCGTGGTGGACAGCTACATTGCCACGGCCGAGCCGATGGGCTCCAAGGCGATTGTCGATCAGATGCCCGGCAAGATCAGCTCCGCGACCATTCGCAATGAGTTGGCGGATCTGACGGAGATGGGGTATCTGGAACAGCCCCACACCTCCGCCGGACGCATTCCGTCGCCGAAGGGCTATCGCCTGTATGTCAACGAGCTGATGGAGCGCAAGGCGCTGAGCGACGAGGAGACGGAAAAGATCAACGAAACGCTGTCCGGCCCCATGGAGCAGGTGGATCAGGTGATCGCCAAGGCGGGCAAGATGGTGTCCAGCTTTGTGGGCTATCCCAGCTACACGGTGGCCGACCACAAAAGTGCCGTCACGGTGCAGCGCTTTGAGCTGATCGGCGTGGACGAGATGAGCTTTATCGCCGTGGTGATGCTCTCTGACAGCCGCGTCAAGAGCCAGTTGATGCGTTTGCCGCTGGCGATCGAAACGGAGAAGCTGCCGGAGATGAGCCATCTGCTCAACACCCATTTTACGGGCATTGATCCGGCGAAGATGAACGGCCATCTGATGAGCCTTTCCGAGCAGGTGACAGGCCGGTGGTTCTTGCTGCTCAATCAGGTGATTGAATATGCAGGCTTACTGCTGCAGGAAACCAATCACCAGCAGGTGTTTACCAACGGTGCCGGCCAACTGCTGAAGTTCCCGGAATACCGCGACATTGATAAGGCGCACGATCTGGTGAGCTTTATGGTGGATAATAAGGAGGACCTGCCTGTCCCCGCGGGCGACAGCCCCATGCAGATCCTGATCGGCCCGGAGAATGTGAACGATGCGCTGAAGGACAGCAGCGTGGTCATCGCCAGCTATGACATCGGCGACAATATGCGCGGCCTTGTGGGTGTGGTTGGCCCCACCCGCATGGACTATGCCACGGTGGCTGCGCGGTTGAGCTACTTTGCCGAGAGCTTGAGCCGGATGTTCGGCAAAAACCAGTTACCCCCCAAGGAGGAGAAGGAACCATGAGCGAAATGGAAAAGAACAACCCACAGGAAACCGCGGAGGAGACCGCAGAAGAAATCGTGAAAGAAACCGTGGAAGAAACCACGGAAGAGACTGCGAAGGAGACCGCCGGGGAAACCGTTGAAAATAAAGAGGAAGAATCCTTCACCGTCAGCCGTGAGCAGATGGAGAAGATGGAGCAGCTTGCCAAGCTGGTGTCCGACAGTAACGACAAATACCTGCGGCTGGCCGCCGAGTACGACAATTACCGCAAGCGCACCGCCCGCGAGAAGGAAAACATCTACGGCGACGCCAAGGCCGACACGGTCAAACCGTTTCTGGAGGTGTACGACAATCTGGTGCGCGGCGTGGCACAGTTTGAGGAGGGCGACGGTCACCGCCAGGGGATGGAGATGATCGCCAAGCAGTTCCTCGATGTGCTGACCAAATTGGGCGTCACCGAAATTGAAGCGGAGGGTCAGCCCTTTGACCCGGAAAAGCACAACGCGGTGATGCACATTGATGATGAAAACTTCGGTGAGAACATTGTGGCGGAGGTTTTCCAAAAGGGCTTTATGATAGGCGACAAAGTGCTGCGCTTTGCCATGGTGAAAGTGGCAAACTGAGGAAAGCGGCTTACTGCCGCGGGGGCACATTGACAGACAGAGAAGTGTTTTACGACACCTGTTCGTAGTAAGATAAATAAAATAAATTGATATAAAATTCTTAGGAGGCAAAAATTATGTCTAAAGTTATCGGTATTGATCTGGGTACAACCAACTCCTGCGTGGCCGTGATGGAAGGCGGCGAAGCCGTTGTCATCGCCAACGCGGAAGGTAATCGCACCACCCCGTCCGTGGTGGCATTTTCCAAGACCGGCGAGCGTATGGTAGGCCAGGTGGCAAAGCGCCAGGCCATCACCAACCCCGACCGCACCATTTCTTCCATCAAGCGTGAGATGGGCAGTGACCACAAGGTCACCATCGACGATAAGAAGTACACCCCGCAGGAGATCAGCGCCATGATCCTGCAGAAGCTGAAGGCAGACGCCGAGAGCTATCTGGGCAGCCCCGTCACCGAGGCCGTTATCACCGTTCCCGCTTACTTCACCGACGCGCAGCGTCAGGCCACCAAGGATGCCGGCAAGATCGCGGGTCTGGATGTCAAGCGCATTATCAACGAGCCTACCGCCGCCGCGCTGGCTTACGGCGTGGATAAAGAACAGGCACAGAAGATCATGGTCTACGACCTGGGCGGCGGCACTTTCGATGTGTCCATTCTGGAGATCGACGACGGCGTGATCGAAGTGCTGGCCACCGCCGGCAACAACCGTCTGGGCGGCGATGACTTCGACCAGTGCATCATGAAGTATCTGGTGGCCGAATTCAAGAAGGCCGAGGGCATTGACCTGAGCGGCGATAAGGTGGCGATGCAGCGTCTGAAGGAGGCTGCGGAGAAGGCCAAGATCGAGCTTTCCGGCGTGACCACCTCCAACATCAACCTGCCCTATATCACCGCTGACGCTACCGGCCCCAAGCATCTGGATGTGACGCTGACCCGCGCCAAGTTCAACGAGCTGACCGGCCATCTGGTGGACGCCACCATGGGCCCCGTCCGTCAGGCGATGTCCGATGCAGGCCTGAAACCCAGCGATCTGGCCAAGGTGCTGATGGTGGGCGGCTCCAGCCGTATCCCCGCTGTTGTGGACGCGGTGAAGAACTTCACCGGCAGCGAGCCCTTCAAGGGCATCAACCCCGATGAGTGCGTGGCAATGGGCGCAGCGCTTCAGGCCGGCGTGCTGACCGGCGATGTGAAGGGCCTGCTGCTGCTGGATGTTACCCCGCTGTCTCTGGGTATTGAAACCATGGGCGGTGTCTGCACGCGTCTGATCGAGCGCAACACCACCATCCCCGTTAAGAAGAGCCAGATTTTCTCCACCGCCGCGGATAACCAGACCAGCGTGGAGGTCAATGTTCTGCAGGGCGAGCGCGAAATGGCCGCTGCCAACAAGAGTCTGGGCCGCTTCCATCTGGACGGCATTGCACCGGCACGCCGCGGTGTGCCTCAGATCGAGGTCACCTTCGACATCGACGCCAACGGCATCGTGAATGTGTCCGCCAAGGATCTGGGCACCGGCACCGAGCAGCACATCACCATTACCTCCTCCTCCAATATGAGCAAGGAGGACATTGAAAAGGCCGTCAAGGAGGCCGAGCAGTATGCCGCCGAGGACGCCAAGATCAAGGAAAAGGTCGAGGTGCGCAACCAGGCCGATCAGATGGTCTACCAGGCGGAGAAGACCCTGAGCGAAGTGGGCGACAAGGTGCCTGAGAGCGAGAAGGCTCCCATCCAGGCCGGTATTGACAAGCTGAAGGAGACCTTGAAGGGTGACGATACCGACGCCATCAAGGCGGCCACCGAGGAGCTGACCCAGCTATTCTACAAGATGAGCGAGAAGCTGTACCAGCAGCAGGCGCCTCAGGGCGGCGCTGAGGGCTGCGATCCCAACTGCGGCGGCGATTGCGGCAATAACGGCGGCGAGTACTATGACGCCGATTACAAGGTTGTCGACGAGGACGAGAATAAGTGAGTATGATCCGCAAATGAGGGGCAGGGCTTCCTGTCCCTGTTTGCGGTGTTAGGAGCAGTATCTATGGCACAGGAAAAAAGAGATTATTATGAGGTTCTCGGCGTATCCAAAGGCGCATCCGAGGACGAGATCAAAAGAGCCTATAAAAAGCTGGCCCGCAAGTATCATCCGGACATGAACCCCGGCGATAAGGAGGCCGAGGAGAAGTTCAAGGAGGTCAATGAGGCCAACGAGGTGCTCTCCGATCCCGACAAGAAGGCGCGCTATGACCAGTTCGGCTTTGCCGGCGTGGATCCCAATTACGGGGCAGGCGGCGGATATGGCGCAGGCGGCTTTGATTTCGGCGATCTGGGCGATATTTTCGGCAGCTTCTTCGGCGGTGGCTTCGGCGGCGGCGGTCAGCGTCGGCGCAACGGCCCGCAGCGGGGCGAGAGTATTCGCATGAGCGTGTCGGTGGACTTTATTGAAGCGGCTTTCGGCTGCGAGAAGGAGGTCACCGTTGAGCGCAGCGAGCAGTGCCCCACCTGTAAGGGCAACGGCTGTGCGCCCGGCACAACGCCGGAGGTCTGCCCCGACTGCCACGGCAGCGGCGCGGTAACGCAGTCGCAGCGCACGCCCTTTGGCGTGATGCAGACCCAGGCTGTCTGCGGCAAGTGCCGCGGGACGGGCAAAATCATCCATCAGCCCTGTCCCGACTGTCACGGCAGCGGACGCGCACGCAAGCGCAAGACCGTAAAGGTCAACATCCCTGCCGGCATCGACAACGGCCAGACCATTTCCCTGCGCGGTCAGGGCCATGCCGGCAAGAACGGCGGTCCCAACGGCGATCTGCTGATTACCGTGATGGTGAAGCCCCACGACATCTTCCGCCGTGAGGGCACTTCCGTGTTCTGCGAAGCACCCATTACCTTTACGCAGGCCGTTTTGGGCGCGGAGATGGAGATTCCCACCATTGACGGCAAGGTGAAGTATACCATTCCCGAGGGCACACAGACCGGCACGGTGTTCCGTCTGCGCGGTAAGGGTATCCCCGTTTTGAACGGTCACGGACGCGGCGATCAGTATGTGACGGTGACCATCGAAACGCCTCGCGGCCTGAACAGAGAGCAAAAGGACGCCCTGAAGAAGTTCAGCGAAACACTGGGTGAGGGGAACTATGAAAAGCAGCGCAGCTTCTTCAAGAAGTTCAAGAAATAACGATATGTATTTAGCGGATTATCATATTCATTCCACCTGCTCACCTGACGGCAAGCTGTCCATGGCGGAAATTGCCGGGATAGCGGTATCGCGCGGTCTGCAGGAGATCTGCATTACCGACCATGTGGATACTTACGACTGGCACAGCGGTGAAAAGCGCACCGACTATGACTGGGAAAAGGCGTTTGCGCAGTACCGGGAGGCGGTGGAGCGCTGGGGCGACCGCATTGCCGTCAAGCTGGGCGCGGAGCTCAGCGGCGTGGTGCGCTATCCCGACGAGGCCGACTGTCTGATGCAGCGTGGCAGGGATTTGGATTTTGTCATCGGCTCGGTCCATCTGGCGGCGGAGAAATTTGACTGGTTTGATCTCTACTTTATCAAGGAACATGATATGCCCTACTACCGCGATCTGATCGAGCACTATCTGCGCGACACGGTGACACTTGCCCGGTGGGGACGGTTCCATGTGCTGGGGCATATGACCTTGCCGCTGCGCTATCTGCATGAGCATCTCGGGATCGACATGACCTTTGACGATTACATGGACGCGGTGGAGGAGATCTTCCGCATCATCATCCCCAAGGGGATCGGTATTGAGTGCAATACCAACCGCGGCGGTATGCCGCTGCCGTACGACACCATTTTGCGGCGCTACCGCGAGATGGGCGGCGAGGTCATTACATTGGGCAGCGACGCCCATGCCAGCGAGCATATCGGCTGCGCCATAGCGGCGCGGCAGCAATTGCTGAGGGACTGCGGATTTCGCTATTTTACAACATTTACAAAAGGTGAGCCGACATTCCGGCCCCTGTGATTAGGAGGAAAACATCATGAAGATTGCGATTGGCTGCGACCACGGCGGATACCTGCTCAAGCAGGACATTCTGATCTGGCTGGAAGAGCACGACATCGACTATGAGGACTTTGGCTGCTTCAGCCGCGAGAGCGTGGATTACCCCATCTACGGCGAGAAGGTGGGCCGTGCTGTGGCCGGCGGCACCTGCGATAAGGGCATCGTCATTTGCACCACCGGTATCGGTATGTCCATGGCTGTCAACAAGATCAAGGGCATTCGCTGCGCGCACTGCACCGATCCCTTCAGCGCCGAGATGACCCGCCGTCACAATAATGCCAATGTGCTGGCGCTGGGTGCCGGCCTGACCGGCACCGATCTGGCTTTGCGTATGGTAGAGGTATTTTTGAACACCGAGTTCGAGGGCGGCCGCCACGCGCGCCGCGTGGGCCTGGTGGACAGCATCCAGCCTTAACGCCATGGCTACGAGAGGATATAACAGCTACCGCGGACGCAATAAGGGGAAAATTATCCTGATGATTGGTCTTGTGGTGATCTTACTGGCGGCGGTAGGCTTTTTGATCATCCAGAATTACCGTGTATATGACGATACGGGCAAGGTGCATTGGGAGTTCCCGTTTATGCAGCATAAGGACGGTGAGGACAAGGACTCCGCCATCGACCCCGATGAGGTGGAGATTGAGCGCAAGGAGCCTGTATCCACCGTGGGCAAAGACCTTGCGCCGCTGCAGGCGAAGGAGCTGCCCCTGTGGTGCTTGAGCGACGACCCCACATGGCTGCTCACAGACGCACCGGAGAGCGTCGTGGTGAATGTGAAAACCGTGGATGGCTCACTGGCCTATGCCTCCGAGGTGTCGGCGCCCGAGGAAGTACTCAAGGGCGGCGAAACGACGCTGCCGCACCTTCGCACCATTCTTGACAGCGATCACGGTGTGGTGGCCCGTATGGCGTGCTTGTGTGACAATTCCTATGCCTACGCCATGACGGAGGCGGCCGCTCTCTGCCGTGAGGACGGCACGCTGTGGTGGGATAATTACGGCCGCTATTGGCTGGATCCCGCCAAGGAGGGCACGCTGAGCTATGTAAAAGCGCTGTGTCAGGAGTATGTGGATTTGGGCTTTGATGAGATCGTGCTGGATTACTTCGGCTATCCCGCCGAGTGGGAGGGCGAGGCGGACCGTACCGCCGTGCTGACCCAGTTCATCACCGACCTGCGTGCGGCATTGCCGCGGGGCACGCGCATTTCCGTACTGCTGCGTGAGCTGCCCGGTGCGAAAAACGGCCTGACGGCGGAGCTGCTGAACACATCGTTTGACCGGGTCTATACCGCCAGCGGTCTGGACACGGAAGCGCTGCAGCAGATGCTGCCCGAGGACTTTGACACGGCTGTGCGCCTGGTTCCCACGGTGTGGGCAGCCACGGAAAGCGGCAGCTATATGATCCCCGCCAACTAAAAAGACAAAGGGTGTGTTCCTGCGGGAACGCACCCTTTATTTGTCGCTTTTTTTCGTTTGAAACAGCGTCATCACGCCGGTAAGGAGCAGATAGACGCCAAACGGCTTGCGGAAAACGGCGGTATCCACCGAGGTGGCAATCCATGCGGCGGCAATGGCGGCGACCGTACCCAGAGGAATGGCTTGCCGCAGGACGTCTTTTTCCAGCAGACCGTTTTTCCTGTGCCAGATCAATCCCATGCCGGCGGTGGGCAGGAAGTAGAGCAGGTTGATACCCTGCGCAGTGGCCTGATCCACGCCCAGAAACAGCGTCATGCACAATAGCAGCAGCGTGCCGCCGCCTACACCCCACGCGGACAGGATGCCCGTGCCGAACCCAATCAGCAGCGGCAGCAAAAAATGCATCACAGCAGATACCTCACGCCGCCGTACAGCAAAAATACCGCAAAAATACGCCGCAGCCATACTGTCGGTACACGCTTGAACAGCCTGCCGCCCAATAAACCGCCGATGAGACCGCCGATCAGATAGGGGGGCGCCGCCGTCAGATCAAGATGTGTGCGAAAGAGATAGACAGCGGCCGAGATCACGCAAAAGGGGAAAATGACGGCCACACAGTTGGCAAAGGCCTTCTTTTCCTCCACACCGCACCATTTTGTCAGCAGCGGCACCAGCGCCATACCCCCTCCGCCGCCGAACAGACCGTTGATACCGCCTGCCACGGCGCCGCTGATGCGCAGCTTTGCTTTGTTGTCCATTGCGCCACCTCCTATGTAGGGGATTTTATTCGTCCGGCAATATGTTTACCCGTGTGAGGGGTAAACATATTGCCGGACACAAAGAGGTTTCACCGAATTTTGCCGCTTTCTGCGGCAAAACAAAATGAAATCATTTTTGCAACGCGTCCGCGCGTCACAAAAAATACCCTGCGCCGCGCAAGCACCGAAAACAGACGGTCACGTTCATTAAGGCACCGCGCAGGCGCGTCGTTTGGTTAGCCCTGCTTCTTGAAGCTCTGGCAGTCGGTGCACTGGTCCATAGAGGGATGCTGCTCATGGGTGCCGACCTGAATGTCGGTCAGACCGCAGTAGTTCACATCCTGGCAGTGATGGGCGCAGCTGCTGACGGTGCACTTGATGGCAGCGTTCGGTGTGCAGTGGCAGCCGTCATTGGTACAAGTCTTGGTCATGGTATGGTTCCTCCCGTAAATAAAAAGTCAGGCATAAATGCCTGACTTTAGTGTATCCTGTTATGAAACGAGTATGCGCGCAGAAAAAATTTCAAATTTTATAGGTGGAGCAGACGGGAGGCAAAGGTGAAGTAGATCAGCAGGCTGGTGGCGTCGACAATGGTGGAAATGAAGGGACTTGCCATCACCGCCGGGTCAAGACCGATTTTTTCCGCCAGAAGCGGCAGGCTGCAGCCGACGCATTTGGCAAAGACCACCACAAAGAGGATGGTCAGACACACCACCAGACAAACGATGGGCGTGACGGCCTCGTTGCCCAGCAGCACGCGATCCACCAACTGCATTTTGAGGAAGTTAGCGGCTGCCAGACAGACACCGCACAGCAGCGATACGCGCAGCTCCTTCCAGATGACCTTCAGCGTGTCGGAGAAATCCACCTCATCCAGGCTCAAAGCACGGATAACGGCGGTGGAGGCCTGCGTGCCGGAGTTACCGCCCGTGCCGGAGAGCATGGGGATGTACGCGTTGAGCACCAGACAGCCTGCCAGCGCATTTTCGTAGTGATTGAGGATCATGCCCGTAAAGGTGGCAGAGAGCATCAGGATCATCAGCCACGGCAGGCGGGCCCGCCATGTTTCCCATGCACCGGTGCGCAGATAGGGCTTGTCCGAGGGCAGCATAGCCGCCATCTTTTCAAAGTCCTCCGTGGTTTCTTCCTCGATGACGTCCATGGCGTCGTCAACCGTGACGATACCCACCAGACGCTGCTCCATATCCACAATGGGCATGGCCAGGAAGTCGTATTTACTCAGCGCCTGCGCCACATCTTCCTTATCGTCCAATGTTCTGGCCCAGATCACATTGGGATCCATGATGTCCTCGATCAGATCGTCCTCCTCCGCCAACAGCAGATCGCGCACAGACAAAACGCCCAGCAGATGGCGCGTGGGATCGGTGACATACAGGATATTGATGGTTTCCAGCTCACCGCCGATGCGGCGAATACGCTTGAACGCGTCGGAAACGGTCATGTCCTTTTTCAGCGACAGGTACTCCACCGTCATGATCGAGCCGGCGGAATCCTCCGGATATTTCAGAATTTCGTTGATGGATTTACGCAGCTCCGGTGTCGCCTTGTCCAGAATGCGGATGACCACGCTGGCGGGCATTTCCTCCACGATGTCAACGGCGTCGTCCAAATACAGCTCGTCCAGCACTTCCTGCAGCTCGGTGTTGGAAAAGCCGTTAATCAGCATTTCCTGACTGTCGGCCTCCAGCTCTACGAACACCTCCACGGCCAGCTCCTTGGGCAGCAGGCGATACAGCAGCGGCATCTGCTCTGCGCCGGCTTCCTCCAGCAGCAGGGCGATGTCAGCAGGCTCCATAGGCAGGAACAGGTCACGCAGCTCGGCGTACCGTTTACTTCGTACCAACTCCTCGATTTTTTCCAGATATTGGTCCATTTTGCTCTCGTAATCAAACATGGCCTGTTCCTCCTTCCCTGTAAAAAATAAATCCGCAAAAGACCGACAGCAGGCCCATTGCGGAAAAGCACTGAAAGATCACGCGCGCTGCGTGACCCAACCACCGTAACAAGCTTTAGCATCGCGGGGCGATGAAACTGCATTAGATGATACCTTGGTTTCGATATCGCCTGTTCAAACCCTCTCATGGTGTCTCCACCATTTCGCGGCAGCAGTCCGTATCCCTGCGGTAGCCTTACCTACCGGAATATGCAATTACACCATCATAGTACGGCAAAACAGCAAAAGTGTCAACCCCAAACAAATAATTTTAAGTGGGAAAATGATGGCAGCGGCATAAAAAGCAAAAATAACACTTGAATTTGCGGCGGGGATAGGATATAATACCAAAGTCGATATGCCGGTGTGATGGAATTGGTAGACGTAGTGGACTCAAAATCCACCGCTGGCGACAGCGTACCGGTTCGAGTCCGGTCACCGGCACCACGTCGTCGCGGACTGCCTATCGTCCGCGACGGCGTTTTCTTTTTCAAAGCAAACGCCGTCTCTCGCTCGTTCCGTCGCTCCTCCTTTCCGAATCACAACCGCTGCGCCGGGCTTTGCTTTGGATGCAGACCTGAAAGTAAGGGCGTCTATACTGTTGCGAAATAACAAGTCGGAGCAAAGTGAACTTTGCTCCGACGTTTTTTTGTTTCTGCGGAATAAATGGCCGTCATCGCAAGCGATCGGCAGTCCGCGGCGACGTGGCAAGAGGCAGCAAAAAGATGCCGACGCAAAATGCTGATGTGGACTTGAACCGACAAAAGCATATAGCCGGTGAAATATCGCTGACGCGATGGGGAAGCATCCTTTTGAATTATGAAATGTTCGGCTAACGCCGAATGTGAAATAAAAATATGTTATTGCTTTAATTCTCTTAATATTTCTTCTGCAATTGTCCCAAAGAGTTTTGCAAGCGCAGAAAGAGTTCCTTAACGGCTTCCCGGATAGCGTCGATTTTCTCCCGGTTGATAAAGGACAGCCCCGCAAGGGTGTAGTCCCAATCCTCTGGCAAGGACAGCATT
>SFIY01000091.1 GCA_004555205.1 Clostridiales bacterium | reverse complement strand
GCCAGGCTCTGGCTGCGGGAGAGAAGCCGGTCAATGTCCATGGACTCGGCGTCCATAACGAAAGCACCCTTGTTGCGTTCTTCATTTGCCCTGGTGTTGTAGCCGGAAACACCAAGATCTTCAGCAACAACAGGAATTGTATTTTTAATAAAAGTGTAATTCACCTTTCCCAGTTCCAAAGCCTGAGCACAAGTCTCTTCCAGCGCCTGTTTGCTGTATTTTCTGGTGAAACTCAGAACGCCCTGACACATCCGGTAGGTCTGTACCTCCAGTTTGCGGCTGGCAAGAATGCGCTTAATCACCGCTTCGGTGTTGGGGCCAACGGTCATGGCCTTCCGGATGAAATAGGTCCCGTTCCACTCGGAAAGTTCCCTGTAGTTGGCCGGGAGATGATTTGGATCCGTAGACCACTGACTCTTGGCGGTGGCTCTGGGCCATTCGCAGATAAATGCCCCTTCTTTGGAGAAAATCTTCACCGTGGCAGCAGATGCCCGGATGAGGACTTCGGTCTACGCTGTAATAAGCGTTGTCGAAGCGAACATGGTAATCCGAGGACACCTTGGCCGTCCGGCGCTCCATGTATTCATACGGTACAGGAGGCAGCGGCATTAACTCTCGGCGCTCCTCGTCCCAATAATAGCGCCGGCTGTGAGGTTTCTTGGTAAAAGGAGCGCTGTTGAGCTTGTCCAGATGCTTCCAGAGGTCTCGGTTGAACTGCTCCAAACTGAAGTAGTCCATCTCCTCCATGTCGTGAAAGAATCCCTTTTCCAAGATGCCAACGGCATTCTCCACGGAACTCTTGTACTTGGGTTTCTTAACTTTGGCAGGCAGGATAACCGTGTGGTTGTGCTCAGCCCATTCTGCGTAATCCTTGTTCAACTCCGGGGCGATCCAGTCCCGGTTGGCAATAACGGCTTGCTTGCAGTTGTCGCAGATGACCAGCGCCGGAACGCCGCCGAAGTATGCCAGGGCATTGTTGTTGACGGCAATCCACTGAGGCTCCTTGGTGGAGACCATTCCCTCGGCATAAATGTACTGGGAATACGGAAGAACTGCTACGAAGACAACGATCTCCACTACCTCACCGGTAAGCGGATCTACCATCCGAAAGGTCTTTCCGGCAAAATCCACTTCCATCTTCTGGCCAATGACGGCATTGAAATGCAGAGTCTCCTTGTTTTCCTCGCACCACTTGGCATAGTTCTCGCAGAACTGCCGATACGAGTAGAACTTTAGACCGCTGTCCCGACACTTCTTCACATACCGATTCCAGAGAACCTTGAGGGTCATGTTCTTCCGGGAAGACATATCTTTTGAAACCGCCTCGTAATCCGGCAGTTCATAGGAGACATCCCGTCCAACATGAGTGGTAGGTTTCCGTGGATAGACGACCGCAGCAATGCCGTAGTTGGTGATCCCCTTGGGCAGCGGATACTTCAAATCTTTGCACGCCTTGAATGCACGCAGAAAGTCATTTACCCCCGATTTGCTGACGCCGAGGGTTTCGGCAATTGCGCTACCAGTCATCCCCAATGCGCAATGTTTTGTAATGATATCCTTGTATAGTGAATTTCCGCTGTTGCGGATACCACCATTATGGAGAATATCTGGACTACATCAAGTTGTTAGTGGCGGCTGTTACTCAGACCGCACAGCGGCCGTTCTGCTCCGCACCAGCGGCCGCTGGCCGCCGCCGTATGCACCTCGTTCTCGATGAGTGCTACAATCTGATCCCGCATAACAGATTTCAAAGAAGTACAACGCTTATCGGATTCATCAAAGCCGAACGGAAGACTCTGCGGTCTATGACCGGTAAACGCACAAGTCTTGCCTTGAACGGATTGCTTTTCAGCTTTTTGAGCAGACTTTCTAAACTCAATAATGCGCGACATGACACCCCTTCTTTCACTCTTTTGGTAGGTAACTCCATTCTATCACCCTCATCACGGACAGTCAACGCATTGTCGTTAGTAAAATTAACGACGGCGTACCGTGGATAATGACACCGCCGTTAGGTACACTAAATGCAAAGGTGGTGAGGCTATGCGAGAGAAGAAGGACATCAATATTGAAATCGGCGGCAATATTCAAGTGGCAAGAGAACAGGCGGGCTATACGCAGGACACGCTCTCAGAAATGCTTGGCATGACGCCGAATCACCTGAGCGCTATTGAGCGTGGTGCTTCCGGTATTTCTCTTGAAGCCTTGCAGCGTCTTTGCCGTTTGCTGGGCGTCAGTGCGGACCGAATTATCTTTGGGACCGATGAGCCAGAAGCGGAAGCCCTTGCGCTTGCCAGACGTATTTCGGATATAAAGCCGGAATACCGGCAACAGGTTCAAGAGCTGCTGTCCGCTATTTTGAATATGTCATAAAAAAAGAGCCTCTGCCGATACCCAAAACGGGCATCGACAGAGGCTCTTGATTCGTTTTCCGGGCATTCAAACAAGTGCCGAAATCGACACTTGTTTCCGCGCTAAAGAAGAAACTGCGCAGGGAATACAATCACTTAGGCTGGTCAATTTGCGCCGCTCTGAGGCTTGCAATCACAGGCTTTTTCGACCCCTAACTGTCTACACCTCGATGCCTTGCGGGAGAAGTGCGGACAGGCGATGAGATCCGCACGGAAGCTCTGCTTGCAGCTATGGACGCAGCGGACGCAGAAGCGGTTATACTTCCTCCGTCCGCTGTCTCCTATGAAGAACGACCACTCCTGCCGCCATTTCTGACTTCTGCTCACAGCTCAATCTCTCCTTTGTGCTTTTTGGGAGGGCAGCATTCCTTCTGCTTTTCAG
>SFIY01000090.1 GCA_004555205.1 Clostridiales bacterium | reverse complement strand
CTGTATCCGTTCTGCAAGGGACTGTTTTTGTCTTTCTGCAAATTTAAGCTGACCAGCCACTGGACTTGGGTCGGCTTTGACAATTATCTGCGCATTTTCAATGACGGCGGCTTTGTCCATGCTTTCTGGTATACGGCGCTTTTCGCACTCGTGTCTCTGGTGATCATCAACGTTTTTGCGTTTATGGTCGCCTATGCGCTCACGCAGGGCATCAAGGGCTCGAATCTTTTCCGCACGGTCTTCTTCATGCCGAACCTGATCGGCGGTATCGTGCTTGGGTATATCTGGAGCACGCTGATCGACGGTGTGCTGATCCGTTTCGGAACGGCGCTTGCGCTTAACACCAAAGCGGGCTTCTGGGGTCTTATTATCCTTTTGAGCTGGCAGCAGATCGGGTATATGATGATCATTTACATCGCCGGATTGCAGGCCGTGCCGGAGCACCATCCCGAACGTGATGCCGTCCTTTACGATCTGCACGTTCCTTTCTCTGACGAATGGCTTTAAGCTCTATGACCAGAACCTTGCGCTTACGAACGGGTTGCCGCTCATACAGAACCCGGACGGCTCCGTTATCAAGACAACGGAGATGCTCGCGCTCAACATCGTGAATTCCTATACATCCAACGCCACCAACCGCGGACCGGGTCAGGCAAAAGCCGTGGTGTTCTTCGTTCTTGTGGCGATCATCAGTCTTGTTCAGCTTCGCGCAACACGGAAAAGGGAGGTGCAGCAATGAACAGTCTGCAGGAGACCCGCCGGAAAAATGCGCTTACGGCGATCTTTGCCGTGATCGCGCTGATCTATGTTTTCCCTGTCATCCTTGTTGTTATCAACTCCTTTAAAGCGTCGGCGTATGTTACGTCCGAAACGTTCCGCCTGCCTACGGAAGAGTCCTTCATGGGCTGGGCAAACTTTACCAAGGGAATGACGTTTGGCAACTATCCCTTTGCCAAGTCGGTCTTTTACAGCTTTTTCATTACGATCGTTTCCTCCGCGCTTATTCTGATCTGCACGTCGATGGCGGCGTGGTATGTAGCGCGCGTGGGCAGCTTTTTCAGCAGCGTTGTATACTATCTCTGTGTGTTTTCCATGGTCGTTCCGTTCCAGATGGTCATGTTCACGCTTACGAAAACGGCGGATGTGCTCCATCTGAACACGCCGTGGACGATCCCGGTCGTATATCTTGGCTTCGGCGCAGGACTCGCAGTGTTCATGTTTGTGGGCTTTGTCAAATCTCTCCCGCTGGAAATTGAGGAAGCCGCTGCTATCGACGGCTGCGGGCCGGTGCGTACCTTCTTCTCTGTCGTACTGCCGATGCTCAAGCCGACGCTCATTTCCGTGGGCGTACTGGAGATCATGTGGGTCTGGAACGACTATCTTCTGCCGTACCTTGTGCTTGACCGCACAAAATATATGACGATCCCCATCCATATTCAGTACCTTCAGGGAAGCTACGGTCAGAAGGACATGGGTGCGATCATGGCGCTGATCCTTTTGAGCATTATTCCGGTCATTATCTTCTATCTCTGCTGCCAGAAGGCGGCTCTGTCCGGGTATTCGCTCGGCACGGTTTCGCGTGTACTCAACAATCAGCCGCACGTCAGCGAAAAGGCGCGCGAGCAGATCATGGCGATCGTGAAGGAACAGGGCTTTGAGCTGAACACGAACGCCCGCAATCTCAAGCAGACCCACAGCAACAACATCCTCGTCATCGTCCGCGGCACGCACAACGAGCTGTTCGCCGCGCTGGTCGAACGGCTGCAGACCGTGGCAACGGGCGGGGAGTACCAGCTTGTGGTGGACTATATCGGCGCGTGCGCGAGGTAAAGCCGCAGGGCATCCTCTTCCTCGGCGGCAGCAGCGAGGATTTCATCGAATCCTTTGCCGAGATCCACATTCCCGCGGTTCTTGTCACAAACTCCGCCGCGGAATTCCAATTCAAGAATCTTTCGAGCGTCACGACCGACGATACCGCCGCTGCCGCGGCGGCCGTCGGGTATCTGGCGGACATGGGCCATAAAAAGATCGCCGTCATCGGCGGCGAGCGTGAATACTCCGATACGGGCCGTCTGCGCTATGCGGGCGTGCTGCGCGCGCTCACGGAGCGCGGCATGACGTTTGACGCGGACCGGTATTATAAAACCGCACACTACTGCTTTGACGAGGGCTATGCGGCTATGGCAGAGCTTCTGCGCGATGTGCCGGAGATCACGGCGGTGTTCGCCATGGCGGACGTTATGGCCATCGGCGCGGCCCGCGCCGTGCGCGACGCCGGAAAGCGCATCCCGGAGGATATTTCCCTCATCGGCTTTGACGGTCTGCCCATCTGCCGGTACTATGAGCCGCGGCTGTCCACCGTGACGCAGCAGGTCGCATTCATGGCGGAGAAGAGCTATGCCGTGCTGCTCGACATGATCGAAAACGGCGCCGGCGCGCAGCATGTCCTCGCG
>SFIY01000089.1 GCA_004555205.1 Clostridiales bacterium | reverse complement strand
TTTGCTGGGGGCTTTCGGCAGCGTGTTCAACACCTACTCCACGCTGTACCTGCCAAAGGACAACGACCTGCTGCTGTCTTTGCCCATTCCGGTTTCCGTGCTGATGGTCTCCCGGCTTGTGACGGTTTACCTCATGGGTCTTCTGTATTCCGGCGTGGTGATGCTTCCGGCGATCCTTGTCTACTGGATCCAGGCGGCATTCACCATGACCAACCTGCTGGGTGGGCTTCTGCTTACCGCGCTTATCTCCGTCTTTGTCATGACGGTTTCCTGCGCCCTGGGCTTTGTGGTGGCGAAGATCAGCCTGAAGCTGAAGCGCAAGAGTCTGATCACCGTCATCGTCTCTCTGGTCTTCTTTGCCGTGTACTACTTCGTGGTGTTCAAGGCGCAGACCCTGATCAGCCAGCTTCTGTCAAACGCGCTGGCTTTTGGCGAAGCGGTCAAGGGTGCTGCCTATCCCATCTATTTGTTTGGCCAGGTGGGCGTGGGCGATCCGATTCCCTGTTTGGTTATTTCTCTGGTTGTGGCGGCGCTGTTCGCCCTGATGTGGGCGCTCATTTCCCACAGCTTTTTGAAGCTGGCCACCTCCACCGGGAAATCGGAACGGAAGGTCTATAAGGAAACTGCCGTCAGGCAGAAAAGCGTCTCCCTGGCGCTGCTGGGGAAAGAATTTTCCCGGTTTCTCGCCAGCCCCAACTATATGCTCAACTGCGGCCTGGGCATCCTGATGCTGCCCGTCTGCGGCGTGGCGCTTCTCTGGAAGGGCGGAGCACTCATCGAACTGCTGGGTGGCGTGTTCGGCGAAAAGCCGGGCAGCGTTCCGATGCTGCTGTGCGCCATGGGGTGCATGATCGCCTCTATGAACGATATGGCAGTCCCCTCCGTGTCGCTGGAGGGAAAATCCCTGTGGCTGATGCAGTCCCTGCCCGTGAAGCCCTGGCAGGCGCTCCGGGCGAAGCTGTCCCTCCAGCTTTTGCTCACCGGCATCCCCATGCTGTTTTGCCTATTGTGTCTGGCGATGGTCTATCCCTTTGCCCCGCTGGATCTTTTGCTTGCGGCAGTTCAGACGCTGTCCTTTGTAATGCTCTCGGCGCTGTTCGGGCTCTTTATGGGGCTGAAAATGCCCAATCTCAACTGGACGCAGGAGATCACGGTCATCAAGCAGAGCATGGGAGTGATGATCGCCATGTTCGGCGGCTGGGCTTACACCGTCCTCTTCTGCGTGGGCTTTCTGCTGTTCCCCGGCTGGAAGCTGGGCTTTGCGGGATACATGGGAGCGTTCATCGGGCTGAACCTTGTTCTCTGCGGGGTGCTGTATCTGTGGCTGAAGAAGCGGGGCTGCGGGTGGTGCCTGCGCCAGCAGGCATGGGAGTTTAGCTGCTGTTCCTTCGGAACGCTTCACGAGAATACAAACAAGATAGAAACCGAATCAGGGAGGAAGCTGTCATGCTGACAAAAGAACGGAAGAAACAACTGGATACAGATTTGTGGATCATCGCCGGTGTGTCCCTTCTGGTTCTTGTCATCTATACCGTTTTCGGCAGGGAGATCGACAACATCGCCGCCGACACCGCGATCCCGATTGTGCTGCGGGTTGTGTTCATGGGCGGCATCTTTCAGTTCGGCATTGCCGGACTGGGAATCACCATCGTGGCCATTGTCAGAAAGGAACGATTTTCAGATCACGGCCTTACCCGTAAGCATTTGCTGAGCGCCATTGCGCTGAGCGCACTGTGCTGCGTACCGGATCTCCTGTATAACCTCTTTGCGGGAAATGTGCATACATGGCTTCCCTTTTCCGCTGTGCAAACGACGGCGGAGGCGATTGAGAGCGGTTTCCCGGAGAACGTTCTTGCCATGCTGCTCACCGCGCTTTTCTGGGGCTTTTTTGAGGGCTTCAATTATGTGGTGATTTCCGATAAAATCGGCGAGCGCTATCCGTCCAAAAACAGGCTGTGGGATTGGGGCGCTTTCGTCTGCGCGGCCATGTGTATTCTGATACACGGGGTCGTGGGTGTGACGCCGGACGCGGTGGCGGAGATGCTGTGTACTCTCTTTTTGATCTATGGAATGTTGATCGTCCGAAAAGCCACCGGAAACGCTTGGGGATGTATTCTGATCTTCGTGTTTTATTGGAACGCGCTATAGGAGATACGAAACAGTGAATTGGACGATTTATGGGATGGAATGTGTTGGGGCGCTGATCCTGTTTACCTGCCTGATCATGATCCCGCTGTGCAGAAATCCAGTTTGGTGGATCCACGATTATCCCAAGGACATTCAGGAAAAATATTTTGAAACCCATGAGCGCATTCCCACCGAGGTGCTCAGTGCCTCGGTGTTCTTGAAAAAGGGCTTTGCAGTGTTGCTGGCTTTATCCATTCTGACGGCATTGGCGCTTGCGGCAGGAGCGACGGATTTCAAGACCGGCTTCC
>SFIY01000088.1 GCA_004555205.1 Clostridiales bacterium | reverse complement strand
TTGCGACCGCCCCATCCTCGGCCAGCACGGCAAGACCTGCCGCAGCGTGGGCGCCCATGAGACGGCGAAACGGAAACTGCGGGAGGCCGCCGCCAAGGAGTATGCCCGCACCTATAACCGCCTAAAGGGCCGGAAGCAGCGGGGCATCATCTCCACCGATGAATGGAATCACATCGTCGCCGTGGCGGAGGAGCTGCGTGCAGCGTTTCAGGCAGGAGAGATGGCGGAGTCGGAATATTGCCGGAAGCTGAAGGCGCTGTGAGGCGGAAAAGAAGGTGAAAAAGACACTGCCCCCGGCCAAAGTACTGGCCTGGGGCAGCGCCTATTCTTTGCTTATAGCGTGGCAGAAATTGGGCGGTGTGGTGGCTTGAAGTTGCCTGAAATTATCTACCCCTTTTCTTCACATCCTCATCAATGCGGCGTTTCCAGTCGGCGCTGAGAGGTTGGGCCGCTCGAACGCTGCACACCGCCTCGCTGATGACCTCGTAATTGAGTGCTGTGCCCGCCTTGTCGCACTTGTAGTTCACCGAGCGGTCCGCACCGATGCCGAAGCGCGCCGCCTCCTTGGCCGCGTCGATGTTCGCGCCGAGGAACAAAAACTCCCAGCCGTATCTCTCCTTCTGCCGCTGGATCATGCGGCGCACATGCTCGTAATCGTAGCGGCGGCTGGCGTTTTCGTAGCCGTCGGTGGTGATGATGAACATCGTCTTTTCCGGCACGTCCTCCCGGCGGGCGTACTTGTGAATGTTGCCGATGTGGTGGATGGCGCCGCCCACGGCGTCCAGCAGCGCCGTGCAGCCGCAGGTGAAGTACTCCTTCTCCGTCAGGGGCGGCACCTCGCTCAGCGGCAGGCGGTCATGGATGACCGTGCTGTCGTTGGCGAAAAGCACCGTGGAGACCACCGCCTCGCCCGCCTCCTTCTTCTGCTGGGCAAGCATGGAGTTGAAGCCGCCGATGGTGTCCGATTCCAGCCCAGACATAGAGCCGCTGCGATCCAAAACAAAAACCAATTCCGTCATAAAAAAGCCCTCCTTCGTTTGATTACGCTCCCATTGTAGCGCATCCGAAGGAGGGTTTGGTCGCCTGTGGGGCGACATTTATTGGGCTTTCAGGCAGCTCTCCCACTCGGCTTCTTTGAAGCCCACGAGTACAAAGTCATCACTCACCAGCAGCGGGCGCTTGACCAGCATCCCGTCTGTCGCAAGGAGCTTCAGCATCTCGTCCTCGCTCATTTGGGGCAACTTGTCCTTTAGCCCCATAGATTTGTATAGCAGACCGCTGGTGTTAAAAAACCTTTTCAGCGGCAGACCGCTACGCTCGTGCCATGCGGTCAGCTCGTTGTAAGTAGGATTTTCCATTTTGATGTCTCGGAATGTGGCAGGTGGTGCATTTGGGGTAGCAGATAAAAGTCATGGTGTTACGCTCCTGATAGTCTTTATGTAGTTGGTCACCTCGCACTTACAATTCAGCCAGAACATACTCTTTCAGCACATCTCGCATTTTCACAACGAGGTCAATGGATTTATTCATAAGCTCCGGATAGTTTTCCTGATTTTTGAAATCCAATCCCTTGATATATGTGCAAATCAGAGAGGATTTTTTGTTGTCCAGCCTCTCCCATGACAGCGCCATTCCCATCGCCGCTTCTATTTCTGTCTTGTGCTGCTTCATATAGTCAAAGCGTTCCTTGTTGTCAGCAATCCACAGCCCAACTCTTATCTTATGCTCTTTGTTGACCAAGTCGATTGAAATTTGACATTCCGATGAACCAACTGCAACAGAATACCAATGATCCGTGGTCGCTTTACGCTTGTTAAAAGGCTTGCCGCGCTGCTCAAGAATATCGTTGAACTGCGTCCAAAACTCCAATCTGCAGCCCTGAGACTCGTTCATCCCCTTATCCTGTGAAATGCGTTTCACAATTTTTGCAAAATCGTTGGGTTGCTCAATAATCTTAAATTGCGGTGCAGGCTCTGAATCGCCTATCTTGTAGGCATGGATCTCTATCAAGAAAAAGGAAATGCTATCATCTGTGTGTTTGTTGAGCCACTCGATGGCGCTTGCGTGTTCATCACGCGCGGCAGCAACTACCCACACAACAACAGAAGCGTCAAGACCGGATGCATAGGTCAATATTTTCCCTAAGTGGTCATGGTTGGTCTGTTCAAGCTGATTTTCAATGAGCACGACTTTCCCTGTGATCTCATCTCTGCATAGAATATCGCAACGATAACTACCAACAAGCCTTTCTGTTTCAATATCCGTTAGCGACAAGTTAAGTACATTTCCAAGCTCTTGAATGTTCTCTTCCGCAGCAAGCCACTTTGAAAAATCATATTGTTCATGCGGCCAGACTTTTCTTATATCGACCTCGTGCAGTTTTCCAAGTTTCATTTTTCTTTTCCTCCCTTCACGTCTATGCCCCCA
>SFIY01000087.1 GCA_004555205.1 Clostridiales bacterium | reverse complement strand
TGCAGTCCTGACCCAGCCGAAAAAGAAAATCAGCGCGCCTCACCGCCACGGGTCTTTACCCTGCCGCTGATTCCTTTCACCATCTGGAGCTGGTCGTTGTAGTCCTTTCCGCTGCGGGGTGGGTTGTCGATGACCTCATACTCGGAAAGTCTCTTTTGAATGGCCGCAGACGCCGCCCGTCCCGGCCCGTCGTTATCCAGGCACAGCACGATCCGCGCCACGCCAGGGTTGTCCTTCAGGTATTGCTCCAGCGCCGCGGGGAATCGGATCGAGCCATCCTTCCGCGGCTGATAGATGCCGGAGAGGGACAGCGTATTGGCGGCGCGCCAATCCTGCCCCCGCAGCTTCAGCAGGGTCAGGTAGGAAAGCGCATCAATGGCAGCTTCAAACACGCAGAGGGTTTTGCCACCGGCGCAAAGGGGAACGGCAAAGGAAAACCGCTTATCGCTGCCGGGGACTTCACCGGCAAAGGTGGTATCCGAAAGTGTTCCGCGCAACGCGCCATAGGCAGGCTTTCCATGTTCATAACCCACAAATACGCAGTTATGACGCTCGGCGTCCTCATAGAGCTGCCCATGCTTGATGCAGTGGTTGATGATCTCCGCGTCAACGCCCCGGCTCCGCAGATATGCAAAAACACGCCGGGTGTCGGCGTGTTTGGGTGGCAGGGTAAATTCAGTTTTCGGGAGCGGTGCGGTTGGCTCTGATTTGGTCGGCACACGGGGCAATTCTCCGAGGATGCGCTGAACGGCATCCAGAAAGGAAAGTCCCTCCACGCGGGTCAGATAGTCCAGCGCATTTGTGCCTCCGATATTCCGCGACCACCAGCACCATTTTCCATTGGAGATTTTTAGGCTGTCGTGGGTGCGGGTGGCATAGGTATCTCCGCCGATATGCACCAGTTCCTCTGGCTCAAACCGCCGCAGGTAGGTCAATAGGTCCATCTCGCGGGCGGCAGCGATCTGTTCCTTAGATAGGGTCTACTGAATGGCTGGAATAGGGTCTACTGAATGGCTGGAACATTTGGAAATCTCGGAAAAATGACCAGCTCGCCGAGGTCAAAATCGTAGTCCAGAGCCCAACCGCAGTCAGGCGCAAAAAGGAGACGTAGTTTGCGCTCCATATTTGCGGCAAAGAAGCCCATCGCAATTGAGGTCATGGAAGTGTCGGGCAAACGAGTCATGACCCGGTCCAAGCTATATCGGCGCTTGACGACACCAAATGTTCCCTCAATCACGACGCGGTCGCAGCCATCCTGGTAGATCTGTTTGCTTTCTGCCTGCTTCTCCTCTGCCGACTTCCGTCCCAGCCTGGGACCTGAAAGACGGATCCCCAGCGAGGTGCACCAAAGCCGATTTTCTCTGCCGGGATAAGCCCGGTCTGCCAGAATCGTCTTTGGATAGAAGCCAAAGGTCTCCTTATATTCCTCAACGACCTGCTGCAGACTTCTGCTCTCAGAGTAGTTGTTCCAGTCAGCCTTCATCAGGAAAGCGTAACCACCCACAAGACCTACTATGACTTTGGCACCAAACTCAGTAGGACATCCCGCTTTACCGCGCACAATAGGGCGAACGTGCGGCTGATCGATGCTGACGATGCGGTCTTCTATCTGATGACTCTTCCGCACATACATGTCCCACTGTTGGCGGCAGAGTTCCTGGATCACCAACAGCTTCCTGTAAAGGTCATCCCCCAACAGCGATAAGGACACGCCGTGGGCCACCATCTTCTCGATGTAGCCGATATCCCTCTGGATATATTGCAAATTCCCGCGGAGAACCATCCGCGTTTCTCGTACAGTATGGGTGCGCTTCTTGGTGTATGCCAAATATCTTTCCCGAGCCTGCTGGCGATAGGTCCGGGGCTTCTCGGGGTACAGATCACGGGCGGAAGGATACAGCAAATCGATCATCTTTTCTACCAGCTCCCGGGCGTGGTTCAGCAGCCCGACATCCGTCGGATAATGAATATCTGCCGGACAGCAGGTCGCGTCAAGAATCAGCGTTCCACGGTTCTCAGATTCTTCTGTCGGCTGTGCCGAGAGAGTGTCCTCACTGTCTTCCTGATTTACGGAATCATCTTCTTCGGGGTTATCCATGCTGGCAACTGCTTCTGGCGCAAAAACCAGATCGTTGATCCGTTGAATCATCTCAGGAGAAATACGCTTCCTGAAATGTGTCATCATGGATGCGTCGAAGGGCGAGTCCATGGTGTAGCACTCAAATCCGCAGAAGTACTGCAGATACGGGTTCTCCTGGATATTTCGTCTGGTCTGTTCATCTGTGTAGCCTTCCTCGGCCTGGATATACAGTGCCCCGAAGGCCAGACGAGATGGAATGGCCACTTGGCCCTCACTGCTCTTGAAATGTTCCTGATACTCCCGGTCAATCTCTTTCCAAGGGAACTTCTTGCTGAGGATTACCCACCGGTTATCCTCACGCAATGTGACCCCAAAGGGCATCTCCATCTTAAGCTGGTCATAATCTTCGTGCCGATACATCTTCATCACCTGCAAACTTTTTCTTTCAAACTTCTGAATCCCTTTGCAGATATTTTACCGCATTACCCCTGTTTTTCCTAGTATTTTCAATGGTTTCCGAGCTTTTTCCC
>SFIY01000086.1 GCA_004555205.1 Clostridiales bacterium | reverse complement strand
AACCAAAATATCCTGTCCGTTAAATCCAGTTACGGAAGCGTCATAGGTGGCCAGAAAAGCCTCGTTGTCCGCAGTCCGGCTGCCCTCAAAAGACTGATACATCTTCAAAGTACAGTTTACAAGGGACTACACAGGGTAACGGTCTGACGGGAGGATTACCGCCCGTCAGATTTTCCATGTAATGTTCAAGCTGTCGCTTGTGGCGGCAACGGTGGTAATCATCAAATCCACCACCCGCCGCTTGTCGTCAAAGGATACATCGTCCCATGTGTCGAGGTAGCCGGAAATCTGGTTGACCTGTCCCGGGCTGATGGTTTCCACCGTCAGCTCGGCTATCTGCTTCACAAGTTCCTGCTTGCGCCCGTCCAGTTCCGCTATCTTCACATCATGGAGAAGCTCTACTTGCAGGGCGGCGATTTTGGGATTGGCCTTTGCCGCTTTCTTCCTGCCCGTCAGCGTCTTGTGCTTTTCCAGCTTCTTCACCATCTGCTGGTAAACCACCGCTTCCAGTTCGGAAGTGATGATTTTCCCACAGCCCGGACAGCTTTTATTGTCCAGCCGTTTCGTACAGCGGAGATATTGCCTGCCGGACGGATTGAAGATACTCATAAGCGCATATCCGCAGTTCCCGCACTTGATTTTCCCCGCCAGCCATGTGTGGGTGGCTTTTCGGGCGGACTGGATTTTCATGTTGTTCATCAGCTTCTTGCGGCAAGCCAGCCATATATCCGCCGGAACAATGCCCTCATGGGGAGCCAGCACCAGCATTTGGTCTTTCAAGTCGTTTTTCTTGCTGGGCTTCACATCCCGCCCCTGATACAGATAACAGCCGTTTGTCCCCGTAAAGTCGGCGGCGTCATTGACGATAACCGTACCCTGGCTTTTGAAAAATTCGTACACATCCAAGTCCGCCTGCACATAGACGGGATTGCGTAACATCTGCGCCAGTGTGGGGCGTATCAGTTCCTTGCCGTAGAACAAAATCCCCTGTTCGGCAAAGTACCGGGTAATGTCCCCGTAAGAGGTTGTGGGCTGGGCGTACATCTCAAATATCAGCCGGATATTGGCCGCTTCGTCCGGGTTTACCACCAGCTTCTTTGTGTTGATACCGTCCATTTTGATAGGCTCGGTGTGGAAGCCGTAAGGGGCTTTCCCGCCCATCTTGAAGCCCCGCTGACTGCGGGAGTAGTAAGCGTCTGTCACCCGCTTCTGTATCGTTTCCCGTTCAAGCTGGGCGAACACGATACAGATATTCAGCATAGCCCGCCCCATCGGGGTGGAGGTATCAAACTTCTCCGTAGAGGACACAAACTCCACATCGTACTGCTGGAACAGTTCCATCATGTTGGCAAAGTCCAGAATGGAACGGCTGATACGGTCAAGTTTGTAAACAATGACCTTTGCAATCAAGCCCCGCTTAATATCCCGCACCAGTTCCTGAAACTTCGGGCGGTCTGTGTTCTTGCCGCTGTACCCTTTGTCTGTGTATTCCTTACAGTTCCCGCCTTTCAATTCGTATTTGCAAAACTCAATCTGGCTTTCAATGGAAATGCTGTCCTTTTTGTCTACCGATTGCCTTGCATAGATCGCGTCTATCCTGTTATTCATTTTGTCGCTCCTTTTCTTAAAAAGAAACGGAGCTGCTGACAGTTCTATTATACCGCCAGCAGCCCCGCAAATCAACGATGGCTTCGGGATTTATGCCCCGGCTTCCTCTTTCTGCCGCTTATCGGCATATTTGCGGAACACCTCATAAAGCTGCTGCTCCAGTTCCCGGCGTTTGGTCGCTTCCTGCTCCGGCGTGAACACCGGGGAGAGGTTTTCCAGCGTGATTTCCTTTCCCTGAAAAGTCACGACTTCTGTTTCCTTTTTGTATCTGATATTGTTACTTATAAAATCACCTTTCCTTTCCATACTGCCGCTGCTGCCGTTTCAGTTCCGCCAGTATATCCGGCGGGATACGGTCAACCAGCCTTTGCATATCGTGCAGTTCGCTTTCCAGCTTTGCCCGCTCCATGCGGTCTTTGATTTTGCCGCTCTCGCTGGCTCTGGCTCGTGCTTCCAGCTTCTCATTTTCTGCCAGCAGGTCATTGATTGTGACCTTGTACTTTTTCAACTGCCCGGAGAAATTCTCCATCTGCGGGAACCACTTTTTCAGCATGGAGAGGGCTTCCTCT
>SFIY01000085.1 GCA_004555205.1 Clostridiales bacterium | reverse complement strand
GAGTCCCGCTGCGGCGTATGCGCCCGCTGCTACGGCATGAACCTCGCCACCGGCAAACCGGTGAACTCCGGCGAAGCCGTCGGCGTCATCGCTGCGCAGTCCATCGGCGAACCCGGCACGCAGCTTACCATGCGTACGTTCCACAGCGGCGGCATCGCCGGCGATGACATTACGCAGGGCCTGCCGCGAGTCGAAGAGCTTTTCGAGGCACGCAAACCCAAGAAGATGGCCGTGCTCAGCGAGATCAGCGGCACGCTTACGATCGAGGAAGCCCGCAAGAACATGATGGCGCTTACTGTCACCAACGCCGAAGAGGGTGAGACCCGCGTGTATCAGGTCCCCCTCGGCGCCGGCATCATTGTGCAGAACGGCGACCACATCGATCAGGGTCAGGAACTGACCCGCGGCGCGCTCAGCCCGCACGATGTACTGCGCATCCGCGGCGTGAACGACGACAGGTTCGGCCGTCCCGGCGTGCGCAACTATCTGGTGCAGGAAGTCCAGAAAGTGTACCGTCAGCAGGGCGTTGATATCAACAACAAGCACATCGAAGTCATCGTCCGCCAGATGATGCGCAAGGTCCGGATTGAGGACGCCGGCAGCCGTCAGATGATGCGCAAGGTCCGCATTGAGGACGCCGGCAGCACCGACCTGCTCTCCGGCTCCACGGTGGACGTCAATGAGTTCAAGGACGCGAACAACGCGATAAAGGCGCGCATGGCCGCCGGGGAAGAGGGTCTCACTCTTGCCACCAGCACGCCGATCCTGCTCGGCATCACAAAGGCATCGCTTGCCACCGACAGCTGGATGTCCGCTGCGTCCTTCCAGGAGACGACCAAGGTTCTCACCGAGGCCGCCATTAAGGGCAAGGTCGATCACCTGATCGGCTTGAAGGAGAACGTCATCATCGGTAAGCTTATCCCGGCCGGCTCCGGTCTGGATATGTACCGCAACTTTGAAATGAAGACGGACGACTCCATCGAGGACGAAGCCGACTATGTCGATCTTTCCGAGCTCAAGAAGCTCACCAACGCGCTCTGATCCGAGGATTATTCCGGGGTGATCCGTCACCCCGGAATTTCTCTGTCGGCCTCCGGCCCTATGAATTTTTTTGCTCGGAAAAATTACAGAATTTTCTTGACTATTCTTGTGCATTCTGTTAAAATCAAAAAACGTGTGGGCTGTTGCCCGCACGAGAGCATTTTTTTGAGGAAAGGAGGAAAATCATGCCCACATTTAACCAGCTTGTCCGTAAGGGAAGAGAGCAGGTGACCTATAAGTCCACCTCTCCCGCCATGCAGAAAGGCCTGAACACGCTGAAAAACCGCGAGACAAACCAGTCTTCTCCCCAGAAGCGCGGCGTCTGCACAGCTGTGCGTACTTCGACTCCCAAGAAGCCGAACTCCGCTCTGCGTAAGATCGCCCGTGTCCGTCTCACCAACGGTTACGAAGTGACGGCCTACATTCCCGGTGTCGGTCACAACCTGCAGGAGCACTCCGTCGTTATGATTCGCGGCGGCCGTGTCAAAGACCTGCCCGGTGTCCGTTACCACATCATCCGCGGCACTCTCGATTCCCAGGGCGTGTCCGGCCGCTGCCAGTCCCGCTCCAAGTACGGCGCGAAGAGACCCAAGGCGGGTAAAAAGTAAGCTGAACCCCCAACAGTGTCCTGTTGGTTATTGATATGATTTATATGATAACCTTTTGGACACAGCGGCGGCAGAGCGCTGCCGTCGAGTACCTTTGAGATCATTTCATAATGAAGGAGGGAAGCAAAGTGCCCAGAAGAGGTAACGTTCCCAAAAGAGAAATCTTGCCGGATCCCGTATACAACAGCGTTCTGGTGACCAAACTCATCAACGGTGTTATGCTGGACGGCAAAAAAGGCGTGGCCCAGAAGGTGGTTTACGACGCCTTTGACCTGATCCAGAAGAAGCTGGATCGCAACCCGCTTGAGGTGTTTACCGAAGCTCTCAACAACATCATGCCGGCTCTGGAAGTCAAGGCCCGCCGCGTCGGCGGCGCCACCTACCAGGTGCCTATCGAGGTTCGTCCGGAGCGTCGTCAGACCCTCGGTCTCCGCTGGCTGGTCGGCTATTCCCGCAAGCGCAGCGAAAAGACCATGAAGGAGCGTCTCGCCAACGAGATCATGGACGCTGTCAACAACACCGGCGCCTCCGTGAAGAAGCGCGAGGATACGCACAAGATGGCCGAGTCCAACAAGGCCTTCGCCCACTATCGTTGGTAATTTCAGCAAAGGTAGAGATTTATGCCCAGATCTTATTCACTTGAAAAAACCAGAAACATCGGCATTATGGCGCACATCGATGCAGGGAAGACGACGACTACCGAGCGTATTCTCTTCTATACCGGCGTCAACTACAAAATGGGCGAGACCCATGAAGGCAGCGCCACGATGGACTGGATGGTGCAGGAGCAGGAGCGCGG
>SFIY01000084.1 GCA_004555205.1 Clostridiales bacterium | reverse complement strand
CACTCGGCGTTCTCGCCCTCGGCGGCGTGGAGCAGGTTCTCGGCGGTATCGCCCAGCTCGCCCAGAGCTTTGAACCACAACTTGGCGTGCTCCATCTCGTTCTGTGCAGTATGCAGGAACAGAGCAGAAATCTGCTCGTAACCGGCCTTCTTGGCTACAGAGGCAAAATAAGTATACTTGTTGCGGGCCTGGGATTCACCTGCAAAGGCTTCCCACAGATTCTTCTCGGTCTTGGTGCCTGCATAGGGGTTCTTTGCAGGAGCCGCAGCATCCTCAATCTTCACAAACTTGTCGGCAGGCTGCTTGCAGACAGGGCACTTGAAATCAGGGGTCATGGGGCCTTCGTGAATGTAACCGCAGACAGTACATTTCCACTTTTCCATTTTCTTTTCCTCCGTTTTTTCATTGAATTGAATGGTATGTAACAGGGATTCCACCACATCCGCGGGGATGTCGGGATATACTTTGATACTTTCCAGGAACGCCTTAGTGTTACCGCTCTGGGGGAGCATGAAGCCCGCTTCACGGCACAGATCCTCTGCCATCAGCCGTGAGGACTTTTCCACGGCCACGCTCAGAGCATCGGGCAGCTGAGAAGCAATGCTTTCAGCTTGGGCCTTGCTTTGGATCAGGCCACGCAGGGCTTCCACTACTTTGTCCTCCTTGGGCTGCTGCACAGGAAGGGTCTTGGGAACCATAGAAATGGCAGAGGATGGACAGGCTTCGGCACAGGCGCCGCATCCGATGCACTTTTCCGGATCAATGACGCTGTTCTCCGTATCCGTGGCCCCAGTGGGACAGACATAGAGGCACAGGCAGTCCTTGGTGCATAAGCGCAGATTTCTCACCGCGTATTTTTCAGTCATCATCAAGCCCTCCCTTCCGCTTTTTCAAATTTCCAACTGGGGACCTTGCATACCGGACAAAGCTCCGGGGCCGCATCTCCCACATAGACAAAGCCGCAGACCGTGCAGACCCAGACGCCTGTGTTCTCCAGCATCCTGTCCCCTTCGGTTTCGTAGCGTGTCAGCAGGGATTGGAGCATCCGTGTGACTTTTTCGCTCCAGACCTGGCACCGCAGGGCGCCCCGGTCCGGCTTCTCTGCGGACACCGCATTGCCGTAGGGATAGCCCACCGAAAGGTCATTCTCAATGAGTTTGCACCGGTTCCGCCTTGGACCGGAAGAACTCTGCCAGCTTCCGAAAATCTTCCGCCTGCTGGGGCAGATACTGCTTTTCGCAGCCTCTTGCCAGGTTGGAGCAGATGATGCTCATTTCCATGGCAGACAGTTCTTTCTCCACATGGGGTTTGTCCAGCGCGACAGCAGGCTTGGCTTGCTCGGTGTTCTCACGGGGACACTTCCAATCGACAGGAAGATCTTCCCACTTGCCACCGGCAGCTTCGTCATAAATATAGCCGCAAATACTGCAAACATATTGCTTCATAGGGTTTACCGCCTCCTTTAGTTATATTTTAACAAACCACGGCACAAATTCCGTGACTTTATCACCTATTTCAGCCGCAGGAGTGATGGCCGCAGCCATGATCGCCGCAGTTGCCCTCGTGGTGGTGCTCTCCGTGGTGGCTGCACATCACATTGGGGTTATAGGCCAGCGTTCCGGCTGCCAGCGCTTCCGCCGCCGCATCCGCTTCACCGGACACGCCGCCATACAGCTGTATGCCCGCCGCTGCCAGCGCCGCCTGAGCGCCGCCGCCAATGCCGCCGCAGATCAGCGCGTCCACATGCAGCGCACTCAGGACGCCCGCCAGTGCGCCGTGGCCGCTGCCATTGGTATCCACCACTTCAGAGGAAATAATTTTGCTGTTTTCCACATCGTAGACCTTGAACTGCTCGGTGTGGCCGAAGTGCTGAAAGATCTCTCCGTTTTCGTAAGTAACTGCAATTCTCATGATGGTTTCTCCTTTTGGTTTTGCATACTGTTGGTTCAATTTATGTTTATAGCAATTGCTGCATCCGCAGGCCCGGTCGCCCCCGTTGCAGAGCTGATAGTCTCCGCCTTCGATCCGCAGAGGCAGGCCGTCCACCAGCACATTCGCCAGCTTTTTTCGGGCGCTGGAATAGATTTGCTGCACAGTGGTACGGGCAACCTGCATAAAATCACCACATTGCTCCTGAGACAGTCCTTCCTTGTCGATGAGTCGTATGGTCTCGTATTCCTCAAGGGTCAGGATGACAGCATCCATCGGCTCCGGCATTTCTGCCGGGATAAAGGACGGTGTTTGCGGATAATCACAGATCCTCCGACATTTCTTTGGCCTCGGCATCAACTTTCCTCCCCGTTCATTCTAACTCATTATCAATAATTATAGAGTTATTTATGGCATATGTCAAGA
The DNA here is from genome assembly GCA_004555205.1 of Clostridiales bacterium. GTDB lineage: Bacteria > Bacillota > Clostridia > Oscillospirales > Oscillospiraceae > Vescimonas. Next base: position 1,753 of record SFIY01000084.1, on the reverse strand, counting down.
ATGTAATTGACATATGCCATAAACTTTCGTATAATGAATGCACGGAAGGAGGGACTTCCTTGGAACTAAAAGAATTCATCCCAGTCTGGAGAGATCTGACTCCTGCGCAGCAGGAACAACTGGCGAGCGGTGCGTCGAAACGAACCGTACAGAAAGGCACGGTCATTCACAGCGGCAGTCTGGATTGTACCGGTCTGCTTCTGGTGGAATGCGGGCAGCTCCGGGCATACATTCTTTCCGACGAAGGCAGAGAGATTACGCTTTACCGATTGCTTGACCGGGATATCTGTCTGTTTTCCGCCTCCTGTATCATGCGCTCCATCCAGTTTGAAGTGATGATCACGGCCGAGCGGGAGGCAACGCTATGGGTGATTCCGCCTGAAGTTTTCAAGAGCGTCATGGAGCAATCCGCCCCGTTAGCAAACTATACCAATGAAGTCATGGCTGGCCGCTTTTCTGATGTCATGTGGCTCATGGAGCAGATCATGTGGAAGAGTTTTGACAAGCGGCTGGCCGCGTTTTTGCTGGAAGAAAGCGCACTGGAAGAAACACCGGTCCTCAAAATCACACATGAGGCTATCGCCAATCATCTGGGAACCGCCCGTGAGGTAGTCACACGGATGCTGCGGTATTTCCAGAGCGAGGGCATGGTGAAGCTGGCCCGGGGAACCGTGGAGATCACGGATGCGGGAAAACTGCAGCAAATGACCTGTTGTCCATTCCACAGGCGGTGGCTGATTCGATGAGGCAGCGGTCGTTCATCACCGCGTCATAGAACCGGAAGCCGCCGGAGAAGTTGTAGCACTCGAAGCCATTTCCGGCCAGGATGCGGCAGGCGATATAGCTGCGCAGGCCGCTCTGGCAGATGACGTACACCGGCTTGGACTTGTCCAGCTCGCCCAGCCGCTCCCGCAGCTCATCCACCGGGATGTTGAGGAAGCTGTCGATGTGTCCACCGGCAAATTCTCCTACGGTGCGGGTATCCAGCAGCGTCACGCTGCCGTCCCGGGGAAGAGCGTCTGCCAGATGCCACTGCTTCAGGACGCCGTTTGCAATGTTCTCGACCATGAAGCCCGCCATATTGACCGGGTCCTTGGCGGAGGAATAGGGCGGCGCGTAGGCCAGATCCAAGTCTTTCAATTCCGTGGCCTTCAGTCCCGCCCGGATGGCGGTAGCCAGCACGTCAATGCGCTTGTCCACGCCCTCATAGCCCACGATCTGGGCACCCAGCAGGCGGTAGGTCTCCTTTTCAAAGACCACCTTCATGGTCATGACCTTGCCGCCGGGATAATAGCCCGCGTGGCTCATGGGAGACAGGATGACGGTGTCTACATCCAGTCCGGCTTTTCTGGCGTTGGTTTCGTTGACACCGGTGGAAGCCGCTGTCATATCAAAGACCTTGATGACGCTGCTGCCCTGGCTGCCCGTATAATGGCTGTCGCCTCCGCAGATGTTGTCCGCCGCGATGCGGCCCTGCTTGTTGGCGGGGCCAGCCAGAGAGAGCAGGACATCCTGCCCGGTGACGAAGTGCTTCACCTGCACCGCGTCGCCCACGGCATAAATATCGGGAACGGAGGTCTCCATCCGGTCGTTGACCACGATACTGCCTTTGATGCCCAGTTCCAGTCCTGCTTCCTTAGCGAGCTGGGTGTCCGGAGAAACACCGATGGCCAGCACCACCATGTCGGCATGGAGGGGGGCCTCATCCTTCAAGAGAACGTCCACGCCGCCGTTTTTCTCCTCAAAACCCTCC
>SFIY01000083.1 GCA_004555205.1 Clostridiales bacterium | reverse complement strand
GAGTAGTATTCCGCCATGCTCTCCAGCAGCCCTTCCAGGATAATTCCTTCCGGGCTGTCGGTGATGTTCTCCTTCACAGACACGACCTTTACGCCGAGCGAGGCATAGTATAGACGCACCTGAGCGTCCGCATTAACATAAACGGGCGCATGAAGAACTCGGGCGACGCTGACATTATCCCAGGTACTGCGCCGAACACAAGGAATTTTCTCTCGATTGAGCATATCGGCAACGCTTTTGAGGGTAGCGCCCTCTTCGGCGTACTTCTCAAAAATGCGGTGGACGATCTCCAACTGCTCCTTGTTCGGGATTAGCGTAGGACTTCCTGTGCTTGTCCGTCCGTTGCAATAGCCGTAAGGAGCAGGTCCCCCGGGCCATGAGCCAAGTGCGGCACGGCTATCATAGTTGTCTTTCACGCGCTCCGCCGTCGTCTCGCGCTCCAGTTGGGCGAAAACCATGATGATATGGAGCATAGCTCGTCCCATAGGGGTTGAGGTGTCAAAGTTCTCTGTTACGGAGACAAACTCGACATTGTGCGCTTGCAGCACATTCCAAAGCTGACCGAAGTCAGCAATGGAACGCGAGAAGCGATCGAGCCGATAGACATAGAGCTTGCTGATTTTGTCTGCCTTGATATCCTTGAGCAGCCGCTGAAAGTCGGGACGATCTGTGTTTTTCCCTGAGTAGCCCTGATCGCTGTACATGAGCAGCGACGAATTGCCGGAGGTCCGGGTGCATAGATCGAGCTGTCCCTTGATGGAAAGGCTGTTCTTCTTTTCGACGGACTGGCGTGCATAAGCGGCCTCGTATCTCATCTTACGCACTCTCTTTTCCGGCAGTCTTCTTCTGCGCCATAATCAGAGCTATGCAGGCGTTGCGAATATCCTTCAGCTGTGCATCGCGTTCGTCCGGCGACTTACTTTTGGGATGCGTGTGCTTGATTTCCATAGGGCAGGTCCCTCCTGCCTCCAACTTATGAGAAGCCGGTGAAGGAAATGCTACGATTTTATTATTGGACAAGACCATATTAGATGGACTCCTTTCTTGTATGGGGAACAAGAAAACACTATGTAATGTATCCTGAATAATAGAAAAAGCCTTATGTTTCAAGCCATAGAAGTCCATCCGTGGTATAATAGGTGCAAGGAAAAGCGCAAGAATCAGGCAAAAACCTTGCACTTGGAGGACAGCTATGTATCGTTACAGCAATGGCCAGATCAGCTTGGCGGATTTCAAGCAGCCAGTCGGCATGAATCTGAAAGAGAGTAACCGGTGGGTGAAAAAAGCACAGACGATCCCCTGGCTGGAGATTGAGAAGCGGTACGCCACTCTGTTTACCAACCGCAAAGGCAATGTGGCCAAGCCGCTGCGTCTGGCTTTGGGAGCCTGCATTATTCAGGCGGAGTATGGCTTCTCAGATGAAGAGACAGCACTTCAGATCCAGGAGAACCCGTATCTGCAGTACTTCTGTGGGTACCCCGGCTATGATGATGAAAAGCTGCCTTTTGACCCATCCTTGATGGTGTACTTCCGCAAGCGGTTGACGCCGGAAGTGCTGGGCGAAATCAATGAGATGATCGTGCGGGACGCAAAGGAGCGTCAGGCAAAAGAGACAGAATCCAAGGATGACAGTGATGACTCTGATGACCACCCAGGAGCCAGCGGAAACAGCGGCACTATGATCGTGGATGCCACCTGCGCACCGTCCAATATCCGTTATCGAATGGGAAGAAGCCTCGCACTTACCGCAAGCGTGCTCGGAAGGATTACCTGAAATACACAAGATGCCGCAAGCATACTGCCAAAATGACCCGCAAAGCAATTGGGAAACAGTTGGGTTATCTCCGACGTGACCTCAATGCCATAGATGGCAAACTGTCCCTTGGAAAATCTCTGACCACACGCCAGATACCATCTATGAGCAGCAGAAGTACATGTATGATAACCGCACCCACAGCGTGCCTGACCGAATCGTCAGTGTGAGCCAGCCCTTCGTCCGTCCCATTGTACGGGGAAAAGCAGGAAAGCCGGTGGAGTTTGGCGCGAAGCTGGACATCAGTGTTGTAGATGGATGGACACGGTTGGAATGCTGCTCCTTTGATGCCTACAATGAAGCTGGAAATCTGCAGGAGATGGCGGAACGGTTCCGGGAGCGGGAAGGGCATTATCCAAGCCGCATTCTGGCGGACAAAATCTACCGA